>NZ_JODM01000005.1 GCF_000717995.1 Streptomyces violaceorubidus | reverse complement strand
GACGTTCCAGGTCGACAGGACCTTCGCCGGGGACGGCACGTTCATCGTCACCGTCCAGCTGCCGGCACCGCTGACGGAGACGTTGAGGTTGTACCGGTCGTCCCACTTCTGCCCGGCGGACAGCGTCGCGGTGCACCCGCCGCCACCGCCGCCACCGTTGTCGCCGCCACCGCCGCTGGTGCCCCCGACGTTGATGTTGGAGCTGCCGCTGCTCTGGTAGCCCTCGGTGGCCATGATCATGTAGTAGCTGAAGTTGCCGAGCGGCATCCCGGCGCGCGACCACGCGTCGAAGTGGTTGCCGGTGGTGATGGTGCCGCCGGTCCGCTTCGACTGCCGGACGCTCCAGTACTGGTCGAAGGTGCGGGTGCCCTCGACGGAGGGGGCGTTGTACCGCGTCGTCTTGTAGATGTCGTACGTACCGCCGTCGGTGGTGACGGTGCCCTTGAACTCGCCCGTGGGCCGGTAGGTGCCCCAGTTGTCGACGATGTAGTACTCGACGAGCGGGTTCGACGTCCACCCGTAGAGCGCCAGGTACGCGTTGCCGGACGGGTTGAAGCTGCCCGAGTACTGCACGGTCCTGCGCCCGCCGTTGCTCCAGCCCTTGCCCGCGACGAAGTTGCCGGTGTTGCGCCACGAGGTGCTGTACTGACCGCCGGAGCCCATGTTCATGGAGACGGTGCCCTGGCTGTCGGTCCAGAACGAGTAGTAGTAGCCGTTGTTGGTGCCCTCCTGGTTGGTCGTGACGACCGTGTCCGCCTGCGCGGTGCCCGGCAGCATCAGCGCCGCGAGCGCGGCGAGGGCGACGGCCCAGGCGCTCCTGATGAGCAGGGTGACGGGACCGCGTCTGCGACGCCTGGGTTGGACGAGCAGGTTCATGGGGGGTGTTCCTCTCCTGCGGGTACGGACAACGGCGTCAGTGTTGACCTGCACTCATCAAGCGTCAACAGTTTCGGTAGATGTTTCGAAACCTTCGGCCCGCCGCAAGACACCCTCGAAGAACGGAAGTTGCAGACCAGCCCCCATCCACCCCTGGTGAGAGGGTCCTTCCGTACGACCACCACCCCCCACCCCCGGAAAGGATGACGAAGGGCCCCGAAAATTTCGAAGCCCCCCTCTCTGGACAGCCGCAGCGCGGCCTCACATCCTCGGTAGGGGCAGAGCACCGTTCCCCACACCGGAGGTTGGCGCTCGTGAAGTTCAGCTACGCGATGCTCCCCGACTACCCGCTCGCCGAGTCCCTGGAGTCCATCCGCCTCGCCGACGAACTCGGCTTCCACGCCTGTTACGCCGCCGACGAGACCTGGCACAAGGACCTCTGGCTCCTCTTCGCCGCCGCGGCCGGCCGCACCAGCCGCATCCGGCTCGGCCCGAGCGTCTCCCCCGTGACGCTGCGCGAGCCGACGCTGATCGCCCAGGCCCTCGCCACCCTCGACGAACTCTCCGGCGGCCGCGCCGAAGGCGTCCTGTCCAGCGGCAACTTCGGTCTCCTGGCCCAGTACCGCATCGACTGGGCCCGCACCAGGCCGCTGACCCGGGTCAAGGAAGCCCTGCACGTGATGCGCACCTTCCTCGACGAGGGCGCCCTCACCTACGAGGGCGAGTTCTTCTCCTACGACGGCCTGTTCACCTTCGCCCGGCCCGTCCAGGACCGGCTGCCGCTGAAGCTCGGCGCGATGCGCGGACCCAGGTCCTTCGAAGCGGCCGGGGAGTTGTCGGACGGCTGCCACCACGCCCTGAGCTACACCCGCGAGGCCTACGACTACGCGGTGCGGCACATCAGGGCGGGCGCGGAACGGGCCGGCAAGGACTGGCGCGCGCTGGACATCGGTGCCTGGGTGGTCTTCGCCACCGGCCCCGACTCGGCTCTCGCCAAGGAGGCGGCGCGCAGCATGGTCGGCATCTACGCCTCCTCGATGCCGGAGGAGCAACTGCGCCGCAACGGCGTCGACCCGGCCGACCTGAAGCCGGTCATCGACGCGATCGCCGCCGGCGACCTGGCCCGCGGTATCGAACTCACGCCGCCGGAGATCGCCGACCGCCTCTCGGTCGCGGGCACGCCCGAGGAGTGCCGGGAGAAGATCGAACGGGACATCGCGCCCAGCGGCGTCAACCACATGATCTGCGCCATCACCGACCGCACCCTGGTGAAGACCTTCACGGGCCGGGACCTGGAGGGCGCGGCGGACGTGGACACGCAGCTGCGGCTGATCGCGGAGCGGGTGATGCCGGGGTTCGGGTGAGGGCGGGGTTCGGGTGAGGGCGGGGTTCGGATGAGGGCGGGGCCGGGTGGCGCGAGGCCCACGGAAAAGGGCTGAAGCCCGGCACCCGGCCGTGCTTCGATGAGGCCATGGTGTCCTCCGAGCGCTTGCTCGCCTTCGCGGCGATGTCGTTCCTGCTGATCGTGATCCCCGGGCCCAGCGTGCTGTTCGTGATCGGACGGGCGCTGGCCCAGGGGCGCCGGGCGGCGCTGACCACGGTCGTGGGGAACACGGCGGGCGCCTGTGTGCTCGTCGTGGCGGTGGCGCTCGGCGTCGGGTCGGTCGTGGAGCGCTCGGTCCTCGTCTTCACGGCGCTGAAGCTCGTCGGCGCGGCCTACCTGGTGCACCTGGGCGTACGGGCCTGGCGGAAGCGCGGCTCGTCGCAGTCCGCGGTCACCGCGGTCACCGCGGACGGGAGCGCGCGCGGAGGCGGTCTGCGCACCCTGTGGGAGGGGTTCGCGGTCGGCGTGGCCAACCCCAAGACGATGGTGTTCTTCGCCGCCGTGCTCCCCCAGTTCGTGGACCGCGCCCAGGGGCACGTGGCGGTCCAGATGCTGTTGCTGGGCGCGGTCTTCAACCTCATCGCGGTGGCCTGCGACAGCGTGTGGGGCCTGGCCGCGGCGACCGGACGGGACTGGTTCGCCCGCTCACCCCGGCGGCTCTCCCTGGTCGGCGGGCTCGGCGGGCTGACGATGATCGGCCTGGGCATCACCGTCGCCGCGACGGGCCGCAAGGACTGAACCGGCTGGGCGCCACCCCTGCCCCTGCCCGGGGGGGGCGGCAGACGAGTCGGGCTGTACGCCGGGGAGAATCATCGCAACGCGATGACCTGCGCAAACGTTCAGGGTGGGCGCTTCCGTGGCTACCTCGATGGCTACGTAAGAAGGCGCCCCCGCGCCGGAGCGGTCCGGACGGAGGCTTCGTCGTTTTCGGAGTTCAGACGGTCTGCTCAATGCACTCGAAGATGGCCGAGTCCGTCTCCTGCTGCCAGGTCGTCCGTCCAGCTTCTTGCCGATGAATGCCGAGTTCAGCCGGCCGGCCAGAACAAGCACCGTCTCCGCGTACTGCACGACCTGATCTACGTCACCCCGATGGGCCCCGAGGACGGCAAGATCGCTTAATACGGCTGCGCGACGCGGCAGGGACAGCGGTTGGGCGAGGGCTACGGTGAGGGCGTCTTCCGCGAGGTCGGGACGGCCGAGCTGGAGATAGCAAGCCTCCGTTCCTCGGCGAGGCGGGAACCGTCGAAGCGGAACCAGCGGCCGTTGCGGGAGTGGCCGTCGAGGGAGTGCACCTTCTGGGCTTCGTCGAGGACCCGGGCGCAGCCGTCGATGTCGCCCATGGCCGCGCACACCTGCAGATGCTGACCGAAGGCTCCGTACTCCAGGACCGTGTTACGGCCGGCGCGTACGTCGTACGAGCTCTGGGGCGGAAGGTCTGCGGCACCTTGTTCACCGAATGCGGAGGCACGCCGGGACGGCGGGCGGGTATGGCGACATCCCATCAGAATCCGTACTAGAATTTGTACAAAATCAAGACTCTATAGGGGTACGGTGACAGTATGGAGATCCCCGAGGTCGTGACCGTCAGCGACGCCCGCGCCAGACTGTCGCGGATCCTGACCGACCTATCGGAGTCCGGCGCGGATGCCGACCCGGTCCTGATCGGCGCCCACCGCAAGCCTCAGGGAGTCCTTCTGTCCGTCGAGGCCTTCGAGGCACTAACCGGCCGAGCCGCACGGCGGGCGGCCGTCGCCTCAGCTACCGGCTCCATCGAGGCCGAGGGGCTCCATGCCTCCGAGGCATCCGACCGCGACACCGAGGCGTACGTAAAGGGCGACCTCGACGCGGACACCCTTGTCGCCCGCGCGGTGGCCCGCCACGGACAGACTTCGGAGCGGCGGGCAGGGTGAACGATCCTTACGCCATGCCCAACGGCGTGCTGCGCAACAAGCTCGGCATCACCGACCATCAGCTGCTCGATGCAGCGGAGGCGGACATCACCCGGGCGCGCCTTATCATGCTCGCCGAACGCCCCCTGCCCGGCGCGTACGACCTCGGCCATCTCCAGGCGTTCCATGCTGCAATCTTCGGCGACATCTATCCGTGGGCAGGCGAGTTACGCACCGTAAACATCGCCAAGCGCACACCGTTCTGCCCGGCGAGAAACCTGGTGTCCTACGCCGGAGAGGTCTTCGGCCGTCTCGCCTCCTCCGGTCATCTGCGGGATCTCCCCCGGCAGGAAATCGTCGTCCGACTGGCCCAGCTGTACGGCGACATGAACGTCCTCCACCCGTTCCGTGAGGGCAACGGCCGCGCCCAGCGGGCGTTCCTGGCCCAGCTCAGCACCGATGCGGGATATGACCTGAACTGGTCAGGCATGGACCCCGAGCGCAACGAGGACGCCTCGGTGAAGAGCTTCCTCGGTGACAACAGCCTGTTGGAGCAGGTACTCGACGAGCTCATCACCAACACGGGGTGACACCTCTGTGTCCCGACCGGCAGGCGCGGCGCCTATTGTCTGGCACGTGTCAGGCCGAAATGGAGTGCGCCGGTTCCCAGAAAGGCGGCGCGCCGAGAACGCCCTGCACGGTCTCCTCTGTCTGGTTGTCGCGGAGTTGCGCTTCGGACCCGTCAGCCGTTGTCTGCTGCTCGACTTCGGTTTCGGCCACCTTCGCATACTGCAGCGAACCCGACGGTGGCCACGTAGACCGCGAGCCCATCAACTCGAGCGGAGCCTCGGCAGGAGCATTGACACGAGGTGATCCCCCAGGGGATGAGTGACTCGTGCGGGTGATCTTAGTTACCCATGGACGTGTCAGACGGGCCCACTACGCGGCCAGGTGACGGATGCCCGCCCGGCCCGGAGTCGCCGTCTCGGCCTGGATCCCGGTGACCTCGACCGCGACGCCCCACGCCTCAAGGAGCTTGGTCGTCTGTACGAGGGTGACCTGCGAAAACGGGGAGAGCGTGTCGGCGGTGAGGTCGGTTCCGTTCTTCAGCAGGATCGCGAAAGTGACCTTCGAAGGCCGGAAGCCTTCCGTCAGCCCCCACCGGACCGGGCCATGGCCACCTCGCGAGCGAACCCGTCCATCCGGCTGCTCACCGAGCATGTCGTCGAGCCGCTCCTCAAGCCGCGTGGCGAGGTCGTCGTCCTTGACCGGGACGCTGTGCTCGACGAATTCCAGTGCCGGGCTCGGGGTCTCGTCCCGGAGAACACCGGCGATGGCCCGGATGTCCGCGACCAGGTCCGCGGCGTCGACGCCGAGCCGCATCCGCAGCCCGGTACCGCCCTCGACGCTGGAGATCTTCGTACGGTTGTCCTGTCCGATCGTGAGCCGCATCCCGTCCAGCCGGCCACCCAGCCGACGGACGATCTGCGCGTGCTCCTGGACACCCAGGCTCCAGACCGGAGTGCCGCCGGGCACGAGGGTGATATCGGTCCGTCCACCGCCAGGCGTATGGGCAACCAGGTCGCGGATCTGGGCGGGGTCCAACCTGCGGATCACGAAACTCACTTCCAGCTCCTGCACCAGCACATGGACGTGCCGCCGAAGCCGTTGCGCACCTTGCGGTCCGAGGTGCCGGAGGACCTGGAGGTGCTGACCCTCGACCTGCTGGCCAAGGTGCCCGAGCAGCGTCCCGCCGACGCGTACGCGGTGTACGAGCGTCTGTCACCGCACCTGCCGCAACCGGGATCGGCAGCCGAACCCGTGGCCCCCACCCACGGCGGCTCCCCTTCCAAGGTTCCCGACCCGACGGTGGTCTACCGGCAGCCGAACGCACCCTTGCGGCGGACCACGACGCCCGCTCTCTCACCCGAGCCGACGGCTCCGGTGCCGGTCCCGGCGCGCGTCGACACCGCGCTCCGGGACTCGATCCGGGACGCCTACGCCAGGTCCGCGGACCTCGCCGAAAGCGGACGCTTCGCCCAGGCCGCGGACGCCCTCAAGGCGGTGATCGCCACGGCGGCCACCGCTCTCGGCGCGCACAACCCCCGTGTGCTCGGTCTGCGGCGGCAGCGCGCGGCGGTCCTCATGGTCGGCGAGGACTTCCGGCGTACCTTGCCGGAGTTCGACGCGCTGGCCACCGTCTACGCCCGTACCTCGGGAGCGTCCAGCGAAAGCGCGCTGGAGTGCCGTCGGCACGCCGCCCACTGTCGGGCCAACCTCGGCCAGGCCACCGCCGCCCTGCAGGAGTTCCAGGAGGTCCTGGAAGTAGTGTCCGACGCGGCAGGAGACGCCTCCGAGACCGCTCTCGGCCTGCGCCGCAATATCGGCCTCCTCCTCTTCTCCGAGGGCCGCCGCACCGAGGCCGAAGGCGTCCACGACTCCCTCCACGAGGACATGTGCGTCCTCCTCGGCGAGGACGACGAGGAGACCCGCGAGATCGCCGATCTCCTCGCCCGGCTGCGCGACTCCGAGGGACCGCGCCCCTACTGACGTCCTGCCGATGCGGTGTACACGCCGTCAGGCCTCGTCCTCGGCCTCGTCCTCTTCGCTGTGGATGCGCTGAGCCAGATCCCACAGGCTCAGTCCGTCCGACTGGAACCAGCGAGCCGTTCCCTGATTGGCAACCGGGCGGTCGCCCCAGTCGGCGTCCGCCCACATCTTCGACACCAGCCCGGACGGCGAGTACTGCTTCTCGTCGTACGCCCACAGGATCGATTTGGTCCGGTGATTGACCCAGGTCGCCTGGCGCCGCCGCTCGTCCTGGACAAGCCACTCCTCCATGGCGTCGCGCTCGGGCTCGTTTAGAGCCACGTACCGGAGAGGCGCTCCGTCCTTGATGACACGGCGGTCGACCAAGAGCGGCACGGTGTTAGGACGACGCGGCTTGCGCTCCTTCACGGGAGGTGCGGGAACGGCGACGCCATCGGCCAGGTCGCCGAGGACATGCTTCGCGAGCTCCCGGCACGTCCCCGCGGTCTGGAAGGCGGTCCTGATCTGGGGACGCGGCCCGTAACGAGTCACGATTTCGTGCGTCAGCCGTCGTACCAAATCCGGCACGAGGGCGGGAATCTTCTCCAGGACCTCGCTGTCCCAGTCGAAGTCGGGGTCATCGATACTCGTGGCGCCGAGATGCTGAAAGAGCAGGTGGGTGACGAGAAAGCCACCATGCTCGGTGGTCGCGGCCTCGCGGCTGTTCTGACCACTGCCCAGTTCGTAGACCGCGCTCCGTGCCGCGCGCAGCGTGAGCACGGAGCGCCACACCTTCTGCGGCGAGGGTTCGCGTTTGAACAACAGGGTGTGGCTGCCCTTGGGGCCCTGCTCCCAGAGGTTCTCCGTCGAACTGGCGGCCCGGGCGGCCTGTTCCGCATCCGGGTACAGGCACGCGAGTGCGAGAGCGAGTTCGTCCAGTGAACAACCGGTCTCGGGCGCGGCAACCGGCTCGCCCCGCTTGATCACGTACTGCTTGCGCAGTTCGGCGCGCAGGTTGGCCTTGATTGCCTGGTGCACCGGTTCCAGCGCGATGTGATCGCGCTGCTCGATAGCGTTTTGCCGGTTTGCCGCCTGCGAGACCTGGACACCGAATTCCCGGTCATTCTGCGTGTTGATGACCTTAATGCTCACAGTGGCGTTGGCCGCGGCCTCACCGTCCTCGTGCATGGCCCTGGCGACAGCCCGTACCGTCTGCGCGCCGTTGACGATGCTCGCCCCCGTCACGGTGAGAGTGGTCGGCTTGCTCTGCGGTGCCCTGGCACTGTCGTTCCTCGCCGTGAGCGAGTCGCAGATCATGGTGATGCCGTTGTTCAGGTGCCAGAATCTGGTCGGATCGGAGGTAAGGGTCAGACCGATCTCCGCATTGGTGACGGTGGGTCCGAGCGGGGCCCGGAGATTCTGCTCGAACAGACCGGTACCGTACGTCTCGTACCACTCGGCGACGCTCTCGGCGGAGACCGTCCCCTGATAGGCCTTCAGTGGTCCCTGTTGCTGATACCAGTCGTCAAGGCGTACGTCCAAGCAGATGGGCTCCGGCCGAAGATCCGCATGGATCTGATCATGGAAGTCTGCGGCGTACAGCACCTCGACGCTCATGCGGGCGCCATGTTTGTTGAACTCGTCGAGAGCATTGTCGAGAACCTCGCGTGCGGGTGGAGATGGCTCCACGGTGCCCATCAGAGCGACGACCAGAGTGGTTCTCTCGTTGACGATGAACGGCCTGGCCTGCAGGGCGAGCGCGCCGGCACGCTGGTTGAACTGGTCGTACAACTCGTTCTCGATGCGGTTCAGACCGTCCACCATCGCCTTGGCGGCGCCCACGTCGAAGGTCGCCGAGCCCTTGTCGCTCCACTTTGCCTGGACGAGCAGAGCCCGTCCGCTGTCTGGCAGGGGAGCAATGGCGTCCATTCCCTGGTCCGCAATGCCGTCCGTGACGAACCGAGCCGCCTCGGCCACGCTGCACTTGGCCACGCGTCGTACCGCGAGGGCTGCAAGGGCGCGGGAGAGAAAACGCTGTTCGTAGCTGTCGCCTCGAAAGTGGGCGATGTCGCTGACGTCTATGACCCCGTCAAACGTCTCATGCAGCTGCTCGCGCACCTGCGTGACCTGGCGAGGTGTGTCCGCCCCCGAGGTGACCATGGATAGCCGCTCTCCCACTGATTGTGTCTTGTGATGGCCTAAGACCCTATGCCGAGCCCTGAACCGTTGCCACGCGCCCGCCCGTTGAAGTCGACAACCACCAACACGGCGCCGACCGCTTCGACAGAGGCCTTCACCCAGTCCGAGGCGGCCTCCAAGGGCACGCCACGAGCGCCGAACCAACCGTCGCGGACCAAGCTTGCAAAGTCGGTCGGTACCAGGTGGCGGGTGAGCACATCCGCGGAAGGACCGGGGAGACCGGTCTCCGCCGCGACCGGGATCGCCGCCGCGAACTGGCCGTAGGGGTATATCGCGCCGGAACTCGTCCGGTGCAGGGCAGAGGTGAAAGGCACCTGGTCATGAATGCGGAGAAAGAGGGGATCCTCCAGCAAGCTGTAATCGTCGGTCCTGTGCCGTGTACCTTGTTCCGGCCTGTGGACTCGGCTGTGGAGTTCGTGCAGGCTGCGCCGAGCGGCGGGCGAGAAGATCCCGTTCGGCCCGGGACTCAAGTAGCGCAACACGACAAGCGTTCCGGTGTCGTAGTGGTAGTAGAAGGCGTCGAGGGAGCCCTCAGCGCCGCCGACCACCCGCGGATCGATGATCGACGTGGCTTCCAGGTCATAACTTCGGCGATTGTCGCGGCTCGCGAACGCCTTCACGACGGCGACTCCGATACCTCTGAGCCGCTCCGCTACCCGTTCGCGCTTGTCGTCGAACGTCGGCTGCACCGCAACCCCGTTGAGCCCGCTGATGTAGCTCTCCTCGGCGGCTGTCCTGTCCCAGCCGTGTGCCCGTGTGAAATCCTTCGCAGTCAACCCGGCAATCTTGGCGAAGAGCAGCAACGCATCGCGCTCATCGCGCCAGCGAAGCTCCTGGTCCGTCGAGCCTTCGCCATCGTCGAGCAGAGGCATCAGCCTCTGGACTTCCTCTGCTAAGGCAGCGGAGATCCGCTGGAGACCGGCGAACACGACGTCCGCGCCGACCGTGACAGGGCCGCTTTCCGGTAACGATACGGAGAGTGAGTCATCTCCCACTCCAGTGGCGGACCAGAGCTCTGAGACAGGAACCGGCTTCCGCAACCTTCGAGCATGAGTGACGAAGACCTTTCGGTCCAAGTCGGTCTCGTGAGCGGGACGGACTATGCCCAGTCCCCAGATCCGCTGCCTGTCCTCGTGGCCAGGTTCATCGCTCTGCTGGTCGGGAGGAGCGAGCAGGATCGCTAGATGCGACTTGACTTCGGGCCAGTCACGACAGGTCTGAGAGTAGGACCTCTCCCCGGTGGGGTCCCGATCCAGGAGACTGAGCAAGCCTGTGGCGGGGGTGAGGACCGCCAGCCGCGGCGATCGTGCCGGAGACAGTAACTCTGCCCGCCTTGGTTGTGCGAATGTCATCCACTCCCCCGAACCGCCTGCCACCACACCGAGCCAGACTCAGAGGGATGGTAGCGCGCCAGCTCCACCACCGGCTTTCACCGTCCCCAGGTCTCACTGCCCCACCAACTCCCCAACGCCTACTCCCAGGTCCTGAAAAACCAAGTCTACGGACCCACCGATTACCTGACGCCCCGGTGCGTGCAGGGCGTTGTCCCCCGCCCCGCGTAAAACGGCCTACCCTAGAAATTGCAGTCGTCCGCTGATGGAAGGTGCCTTGCATTCGGGCAAGCCGGGCAGCAGTGCACAGAGAATCACCGCAGCCCAGTGATCAGGGCGAGTGCCCACAGGGGCCGCGTGGGTGGCTACGTTCGAAACCGTGAGGTCCGGCTTGAACCGGTACGGACCGGGGTTCGATCAAGCTCCTGACCTGGCAAAAAAGGCCTCTGACCAGTACGTTCCTTGGCCAGGTGCCCTTGGCGGCAGACGAGTCGGGCTGTACGCCGGGTTCTGTTCCGACGGGGCCTCGCGGTCCCGTCGGCGACGGCCATCCATCTAGGGCCGGCGTTGCCACCGGCCTCCAGCGGTCTACCCGCGGACTCGGGCGGGCAGCCCTCGAACGTCCGCGCAGGGGCACCGGAGTGCCCCCTCTTGACCTTGCTCCGGGTGGGGTTTACCTAGCTGCCCAGGTCGCCCTGGGCACTGGTGGTCTCTTACACCACCGTTTCACCCTTACCCGGGACCGAGGTCCCGGGCGGTCTGCTTTCTGTGGCACTGTCCCGCGGGTCACCCCGGGTGGCCGTTAGCCATCACCCTGCCCTGTGGAGCCCGGACGTTCCTCGGGAAGTCCCGTGAGGGACTCCACGCGGCCGCCCGCCCGGCTCGTCTGCCGTGTCGACCATCGTACCCGGCGGACCTCCCGCCGCGGACCGGCGGCGGCCCTTGCGAGGACCGAGCCGGCCAGGATCAGGGTGAAGGCGACGCCGATGCCGAGGGTAGGTCCTCGTTTGGGAAGGGGGCGCCCGCAGCGACGGCGACGGCCGGGGTGACGTAGGTGATGACGCCGGCCCGGGTCGGGCCGATCTCCTTGATCAGTTCCAGGAAGGCCACGAAGGCGATCGCGGTGCGGACGAGGCCGAGGCCGGCCAGGGTGAGGCAGAGGGTGCGGTCCTGAACGCTGTTGCGGTGCACCGCCGGGGTCACACCGAGCACCCACCGGAACCAGCGCGTGAGGTGTGCCTGGTCGGCGAAGCCCACCAGCGCCGACACCTCGGCGGGGCGCAGGCCCGCTTCCAGGAGTCCGCGCGCCCTGGCCACCCGGTGCTGGGCGAGCCAGGCGTACGGCGGCATCCCCCGTCGCCGTACGACGGAAGGCCCGAAGGAGTTTGGCGTGCGGGGCGTAGACGTGCCGGCCGGTGGGGGCACCTCCCGCGCGAGCGGAGCCGAGGGTGGGGGAGGGCGGTGAGGAGGTCGAGGGGCGGACCGGCCGCCCCCAGCCGTGCCCTCGTCCAGCGTGCCTGCTCACCGCGTGCGTCCACCGCCACCACCCCCTGCCCCTACGGGATCAGAGGAAGCCCCTGGTGTCAGGTCGAAGGAGAAGGGGGCGGGGGCGGGGGCGCCACCTCCGGCACCGGGGTGACGCCCTCGGACGGCGCATCCAGGGCGGCGCCCCGCTCAACAGCCTTGCCGATCCGGTCGCGAAGCGGATCGGCGGTGGGCGCGAGCGGCGCGCGGCGAGTCCACGCGGGGCGGCGGCGGCCGGGCAGAAGCCGGTTAGGCTCGCCCGACGCCGCGGCCTACCGGCCGAGGAGTCGGCTCAGCCAGCTCTTGCCGGTGTTGGTGTCGTGCGGGTGGCCGGGGCACCAGCGGTCGGCGGGTACCGAGTTCTTGACGGCGGCGATGTGTTGGCCGCAGCCGGCCCAGGTGGTCTTGTCGCAGGTCTTGCAGCGGACGGGACGGCACATGGCGGGGGTTCCTTTCAGCCGTGGGAGAAGGTGATGGTGGGCAGGACGCGTCGCAGCCATCCGGGGGTGGCCCAGGCGGCGCGGCCGGTGAGGCGGAGCATGACCGGCAGCAGTACGAGCCGGATCAGGAAGGCGTCGAGGAGTACGGCCACGCCGAGGATGATGCCCATCTCCTTGGGCGGGAGCGGTCCGGACAGGGCGAAGGTGAAGAAGACCGCCACCATGACGCCGCCGGCGGCGAAGATGACCCGGCCGGAGTCGGCGACGGCGCCGACCATGGCCGCTCGGGCGTCGCCCGTCTTCTCCCAGTGCTCCTTGGCGGAGGCGAGCAGGAACACGGTGTAGTCCATCGCGATGGCGAAGATCATCGCGAAGAAGAAGACCGGTGCCCAGGCGTCGAGGAAGCCCTGGTGCTCGAAGCCGAACAGGCCGGAGCCGTGGCCGTCCTGGAAGATCAGCCGGGCGACTCCGAAGGCGGCGGCGGTCGACAGCAGGCTGGCGAGGGTGCCGAGCAGCGAGATCAAGGGGGCTTGCAGGGCGACGAGCAGGAGCAGGAAGCCCAGGACCAGGACGACACCGATCACCAGCGGGGTCGACTCGTCGAGTTGGTTCTTCAGGTCGATGTTCTCCACCGCGGCGCCGCCGACCAGCGCGGATGCGGGCAGCTCGGCACGGAGCCGTTCGACCGTGTCCGGCAGGCGGGCGTCCGAGGGATCGACCGCGGGCACGGCCTGGATCATCCGGTAGTGGCTGCCGTCGGCCGCGGGGGCCGCGGGCATGACGGCGGCGATGCCGTGATCGTCCCGCAGTACCCGGGCCGCGGCGGTGCCGTCCTTCTCGTCGACGACGATCTGGAGCGCGCCGGGGGCACCGGGGCCGAAGGCCTCCTGCACCTGGTCGTATCCGATCCGCGCGCTGGCGCTGTCGGGCAGCACCTTGATCGAGGGCATCGCCGTGCGCAGGCCGGCGAGCGGCGCGGCGAGCGCGACCAGGACCACCAGGGCGCCCACGCCCCACGCGACGGGGCGGCGCCACAGATGCGCTCCCCAGCGCTCGAACAGCGGCGAGCGGTGTTGGCTGGTCCTGGCCCAGGGCAGCGCGAACCGGTTGATCTTCTGGTCGAGCTTGACCAGCACCAGCGGCAGCAGCGTGAGGGTGGCGGCGAGCACGAAGAGGACCGAGAGCATGATGCCGCCCGCCATCGACCTGAAGGACGGCGACGGCACCAGCATCACCGCGGACAGCGAGACCAGCACCGTGCCGCCGGAGAGCAGCACGGCCTTGCCGGCGGTGTCCATGGTCGAGGCGATCGCCTCGCGTGCGCTGCGGCCTTCGCCCATCCGCGCGGCGCGGTAGCGCACGACGAGGAAGAGGGCGTAGTCGATGCCGAGGGCGAGGGCGAACATCATCGCGAAGTTCATCGCCCAGATGGACACCGGCACGAAGTGGTTGATCAGTACCAGGGAGCCCGCGGAGGCCACCAGGCCGGCGAGGGTGAGGATCAGCGGAAGTCCGGCGGCGACCAGGGCGCCGAAGGCGAGGACGAGGATGGCGAGGGTGACCGGCCAGGAGACCAGCTCCGAGGTCATCATCGCTTTCAGGTTGGCCTCGTTGAAGTCCGACCACAGCAGCGAGGAACCGGTCGGGTTCACCTGGACCGTGTCGGTGGACAGGCCCTCCAGCTCGCCCTTGAGGTCGGTGGCGACCCTGACCATCTCGTTGGTGTCGACACCGGCCCCGGCGAGCACCACCGCGGTGCGGCCGTCCTGGGACAGGGTCGCCCCCGGCGTGGGCGCGACCACCTCGGCCAGGCGCGGCTCGTCCTTGAGTATCCGGGTGACGTCGGCCAGCACACCGCGGCCCGCGCCCTGGGTGACCGGTCCGTCGTCACTGCGTACGACGACCTGGATCGCGTGGCTGGCGTTGCCGGCGAAATGCTCCTGCGCAAGCCGGCGCGCCGCGACCGACTGCGAACCGTCCGCCTGCCAGCCCGCACCGGACAGGCTCTTCTCCACCGACGGCGCGAAGATCCCCAGGCCGATGACGAGCACCATCCACGCCACCGTCACCAGTCGGCCGCGGTCGGCGACCCAGATGCCCAGCCGCCCCAGCGGGCCGGGGCGCACCTCCCGCACCTCCCGCGCCGCCTCTGCCGACGGGGGCGCAACCGGCCCGTTCTCGTACGTCGCCTGCGCCATCGGACGCCTCCTCTCACTTATCCCCCAGGGGGGATGTCCCAAGGAACCTAACATATCCCCCCGGGGGGATGTACGATGGAGGCGCCACCGACGGTTCGACTGGCAGAAAGGACGAAGATGACCGACTTCACCATGAGCGCGACGGTCGCGGCGCCGTACGCCGCCACCGTCGCCCGCGTGCGGGAACTGCTGGGCGACGCCGGGTTCGGCGTCCTCACCGAAATCGACCTTCAGGCCACCCTTCACACCAAGCTGGGCGTGCGGATGCCGCCGCAGGTGATCCTGGGCGCCTGTCGACCGCACCTCGCCCACCAGGCCCTGGAGGCCGACCCCAGGGTCGCCGCGCTGCTGCCGTGCAACGTCGTCGTGGCGTCCGAGGGCGAGGCGCGGACCCGGGTCGAGGTGCTGGATCCCGACGTCATGAGGTCTCTCAGCGACGCACCCGCCCTCGAGGCGGTGGCGGCAGAGGCCCGTGAGCGCCTCACCGGCATGATGGCCGAGCTGACCGACGACGACACGGAGGCCCGCGATGCGGCTGGAGCCTGACGAGATCAAAGCCACGATCACCCGCCTCAAGCGGGCCAACGGGCACCTGGCGTCCGTGATCCGCATGCTCGAAGAGGGCTCGGAGTGCGAGGAGGCCCTGACTCAACTGGCCGCGGTCAACAAGGCCATCAGCCGCGGCGGTTACGCCCTGGTCGCCACCGGTCTGGAGCAGTGCCTGGCCGAGGGGGGACGCGACAGCATCGACACCAGGAAGCTGGAGAAGCTCTTCCTCGCCCTCGCCTGAGCCACCCGTCCGCGCCCCTGCCGGCCGGAGCTCGCCGTCGGGTCCCGGACCTCCGTCACCGTCGAGCAGGCACGACGGGAACGAGCGGGCACGAAGGCACGGGAGGGGTAGGCCGTACCCTGATCGGGAGCCTGGGGCTCACGAGTGAAGGAGTACGTGTGCTTGTCCTGCTGCCGCCGTCCGAGGGGAAGGCCGCGTCCGGCCGGGGCACCCCGCTGAAGACCGGGTCGCTGTCCCTGCCGGGGCTCACCGCCGCCCGGGAGGCCGTCCTCGGCGAGCTGGTGGAGCTGTGCGCCGGGGACGAGGAGAAGGCGCGCGAGGTGCTCGGACTGAGCGTGGGGCTGCGCGGCGAGGTCGCCAAAAACGTGGAGTTGCTGACGGCGGGCGCGCGTCCGGCCGGGGAGATCTACACCGGTGTGCTGTACGACGCCCTGGACCTGGCCTCGCTGGACGCCGCCGCCAAGCGGCGGGCGGCCAGGTCGCTGCTGGTGTTCTCGGGGTTGTGGGGTGCCGTGCGGGTGACCGACCGGATCCCCTCCTACCGGTGCTCGATGGGCGTGAGGCTGCCCGGCCTCGGGGCACTGGGCGCGCACTGGCGGGCGCCGATGGCCGAGGTGCTGCCGGAGGCGGCCGGGAACGGGCTGGTGCTGGACCTGCGTTCGGCGGCGTACGCGGCGGCGTGGAAGCCGAAGGGCGAGGTCGCCTCGCGGACGGCGACCGTGCGGGTGCTGCACGCGCCGACCCGGAAGGTGGTCAGCCACTTCAACAAGGCGACCAAGGGGCGGATCGTACGGAGTCTGCTGGCGTCCGGGACCGCGCCCGCGGGACCGGCGGAGCTGGTGGAGGCCCTGCGGGACCTGGGCTACGCGGTGGAGGCGGAGGCACCCGCGAAGGCCGGGCGGCCGTGGTCGCTGGACGTGCTCGTGGACGAGGTCCACTGACCCCTTCCCGCCGCCGGCCTCCCGGCCATTGCAGCCGCTGCGGCCGTTGCGGCCGTTGCAGCCGTTGCGGCCGTTGCAGCCATTAAAACCATTGCACTGCTTGCAACGATGATTGCAGAGAGTGCGTTTCGGCGGCACGATGAGGGCATGAGTTCTCCGCTGCCCTCCTCCCCCGCCGCCTCGGTGCTGGATCTCGCGCCCGTCGTGCCCGTCGTGGTCGTCGACGACCTCGCCGACGCCGTGCCGCTCGCCAGGGCGCTCGTCGCCGGGGGGCTGCCCGCGATCGAGGTGACGCTGCGGACGCCGGTCGCCCTCGACGCGATCCGGGCCATCGCCGGTGAGGTGCCGGACGCGGTGGTCGGCGCGGGCACGGTCATCACGGCGGAGCAGGTCGCACAGGTCGTGGCGGCCGGGGCGCGGTTCCTGGTCAGCCCGGGGTGGACGGACGCGCTGCTGGAGGCGATGCGGGCGTCCGGGGTGCCGTTCCTGCCGGGGGTGTCGACCACGTCGGAGGTGGTGGCGCTGCTGGAGCGCGGGGTGCGGGAGATGAAGTTCTTCCCGGCCGAGGCCGCGGGCGGCACCGCCTATCTCAAGGCGCTCGCCGCGCCGCTGCCGCAGGCCCGCTTCTGCCCGACCGGCGGCATCGGGCCGGACTCGGCGCCGGAGTATCTGGCGCTGCCCAACGTCGGCTGCGTCGGGGGCAGTTGGATGCTGCCCAAGGACGCGGTGGCGGGGCGGGACTGGGGGCGCGTCGAGGCGCTGGCCCGCGCGGCGGCGGCGCTCAGCGCAGGTGGGACGTCTCGTTGAACAGGCGGACGCTCGCGCCGCCGTCCGCGTAGTACGCCACCGCCGACAGCGAGGCCGCCGACAGCTCCATCCGGAACAGCGACTCGGGCGGGGCGCCCAGGGCGAGTCGCAGGAACGTCTTGATCGGCGTGACGTGGGAGACCAGCAGCACCGTGCGGCCCGCGTACGCCGCGACGAGCCGGTCGCGGGTGGCGGCGATCCGGGTGCCGGTGGCCGCGAAGCTCTCGCCGCCGCCGGTCGGTTCCGCGTCCGGGGAGGCCAGCCAGGCGTCCAGGTCGGCGGGGTAGCGGTCGCGCACCTCGCCGAAGGTGAGCCCCTCCCACGCGCCGAAGTCGGTCTCGCGCAGCCCCTCCTCGACCGTCACCTCCAGGCCCAGGCGGGCGGCGACGATGCCGGCGGTCTCGCGGGTGCGGGCCAGGGGCGAGGCGACGACCGCCTCGATCGTGCCGCGCCGGGCGAGGCTCTCGGCGACCTTCTCGGCCTGCTCGCGGCCGATGGCCGACAGGGACGAATCGCTGCCGCCGCTCCCGGAGAACCGCTTCTGCGGGGTGAGGGGCGTTTCCCCGTGCCGCAGGAGGACGAAGGTGGCGGGGGCGCCCATGTCGGGGGGTCCCCAGCCGGGCGAGGCCACGGCCTTCGCGGCGCGCACGTCGTCGTCGGCGGCAGCCGGTGCGTCAGCACGGGCATCGGCGGCCGGTGCGTCAGCACGGGCATCGGCAGCCGGTGCGTCAGCACGGGCATCGGCGGCGCCGGGGTCGGCAGTGCCGGTCCGGGCCGCTCGCGCGTGCCGCCCGCCCATGGCCTCCCCCTCAGCACCGCCTCCGGTGCCGACGGGTGCCACGGTCGGCCCGTCCCCGCTCCGACGGTCCCCGCCCGCACGACCGGCGGCACCACGCGGGTCCAGCCCGGCCGCCACCGCGCTCCCGCCGGCGCCCTCCGCGGCGCCCGCGGACGCGGCGGCCGACCGGTCCCCGGTACGGCTGCCCCGGGCCCGACGACCGGCGGCGCCGCCCGCGTCCGGTTCCGCCGTCGACGTGGACGGCGACCACGGTTCGCCGCGCGCCCCCGCGTCCATCGCCTCGTTGGCCAGGCGGTCGGCGTGCTTGTTGTCGGCGCGGGGGATCCACTCGTACGTCACGCGCCCCGGCGGGAAGACGCGGGCCGCCTCGGCCGCCAGGGGCTTCATGTCCGGGTGCTTGATCTTCCAGCGGCCCGACATCTGCTCGACGACGAGCTTGGAGTCCATGCGGACGTGAACGGTGGCGTCCGGGTCCAGTTCCCCCGCCGCGCGCAGTCCGGCCAGCAGCCCCCGGTACTCGGCCACGTTGTTGGTGACGACCCCGAGGTACTCGGCGGCCTCCACCAGGGTCTGACCCGTCGCCGCGTCCCGCACCACCGCGCCGTAGCCCGCGGGTCCCGGGTTGCCCCGGGACCCGCCGTCGGCCTCGACCACGAACTCCCGCGCGGAGCCGGTCACCGCGTCTCCCACCGCTCAGCCACCGACCGGCCGCCTACAGCCCGGAGTCCGCCGTGCGCACCAGGATGCGGCGGCAGTTCTCGCAGCGTACGACCGTGTCGGGCGCCGTGGAGCGGATCTCGCTCAGCTCGGTGATGGCCAGTTCCTGACGGCACCCCTGGCAGCTGCGCTGGTACAGCTTGGCCGCGCCGACGCCGCCCTGCTGCTCGCGCAGCTTGTCGTAGAGCTTCAGCAGGTCCTCGGGGACGGAGCCCGCGATGACCTCGCGCTCCTTGGTCACCGAGGCCACCTCGCCGTCCAGCTCCTCGACGGCCGAGTCCCGGCGCGCGGTGGCGTCGTCGATCCTGCCCTGCACCGCACCGACCCGCTCGGTCAGCTCGGTGACCCGCTCCTGCGCGGACTCGCGGCGCTCCATCACCTCCAGGACGACGTCCTCGAGGTCGCCCTGGCGCTTGGCGAGGGAGGCGATCTCGCGCTGGAGGTTCTCCAGGTCCTTCGGGGAGGTGACGGCGCCGGAGTCCAGGCGCTGCTGGTCGCGGCCGGCGCGCTGGCGCACCTGGTCCACGTCCTGCTCGGCCTTGGTCTGCTCGCGGGCGCAGTCGCTCTCCTCGGTCTGCGCGGCCACGAGCAGGTCGCGCAGCTGGGTGTGGTCCTTGGTCAGCGACTCGATCTCGGCGTGCTCGGGCAGGGACCGGCGCTTGTGCGCGAGCTGCTGGAGACGCGTGTCGAGGCCCTGGACGTCGAGGAGTCGGATCTGGTCGGCGGGCGCGGCTTTCAGTTGGGGGCTCCCATTGCGTTAGAGGTCGGGGCGGACGCCACGTGGGCGGTCCAGGGGTCGGTGACCGTCTTCGAGACGTGGACCCGGAGGTCCCAGCCGTTGCGGTCGGAGATCTCGTCGAGCTGGGCCGCGCCCAGCTCGCACCAGGGCCACTCGGTGGCCCAGTGCGCCGCGTCGAGCAGCGCGAGGGGACTGCGGGCACGGTCCGCGGAGAACTCGGACACGGGGTGGTGCCGCAGGTCCGCGGTGAGGAAGGCGTCGACTCCGGCCGCCCGCACGTGTGCGAAGAGGCTGTCGCCGGAGCCGCCGCTGACGGCGACGGTGCGCACGATCGCCTCCGGGTCGCCGGCGACGCGGATGCCCTGTGCCGTGGCGGGCAGCCGCTCGGCGGCGCGGGCGGCCAGCTCGCGGACCGTCAGGGGGTGCGGCAGCTCGCACACCCTGCCCAGGCCGCGGCGCCCGCCGGGGTCGGCCGGGTCCGGCACCAGGGGCCGTACGACGTTCAGGTCGAGGGCGCCGGCCAGCGCGTCGGAGACGCCCGGGTCGGCGGTGTCGGCGTTGGTGTGGGCGACGTGCAGGGCGATGTCGTTCCTGATGAGCGTGTGCACCACGCGGCCCTTGGAGGTGGACGCCGCGACCGTGGTCGTCCCGCGCAGATAGAGCGGGTGGTGGGTGACGAGCAGGTCGGCGCCCAGCTTCACCGCCTCGTCGGCGATCTCCTGGACGGGGTCCACGGCGAACAGGACGCGGGAGACCTCCTGGTCGGGCTCGCCCACGACGGTGCCGACCGCGTCCCAGGACTCGGCCCGCTCGGCGGGCCACAGGTCGTCCAGCGCGGCGATGACTTCTGACAGACGGGGCACGCGTGCAAGGCTACCTGGAGGTTCTGCGCCGTTGTACCCGCCGTTGTACCCGCCGTTGTACCCGCCGATGCACCCGCCCGCCCGCAGCCCTCGCGGCCGTCGCCGCCGTCCGCCGCGGTACAGCACACACCGTGCCCTTCCCTCAGGCGAATCGTTCCTGTGACACACGTTTGTGTGAGGGGGACGGCTGCCGGTCCCCCGCCCGTGCGTACGAAAACTAGCTTCGTCACCGGAGGTGACCGAACGATGACGGCCTGTGTGATCGAGCCTTCCGCGGACCCCGGGAACAGCGGGGCTCCCCGGGCGGAGTGCAGCATCACCGCGGAGGGTGCCTACGCCGCG
The DNA here is from genome assembly GCF_000717995.1 of Streptomyces violaceorubidus. Classification (GTDB taxonomy): domain Bacteria; phylum Actinomycetota; class Actinomycetes; order Streptomycetales; family Streptomycetaceae; genus Streptomyces; species Streptomyces violaceorubidus. Next base: position 305,401 of record NZ_JODM01000005.1, on the reverse strand, counting down.
CGTCTGGCCCGGAGCGGGGAGGGCGGCGACTCCTGGTACCCGGAGCGCTGGACCCTGGACGGCCCGGAGCCGTACGCGGTGCCGCTGCCGGGCAACCAGCCCGAGGAGCCCTGCACCGAGGTGCAGCCGATGGGCGACGGGCGGGTCCTGGTCCACCGGGTCGCGGCCGGACGGCACGTCTTCGCGCTGCTGTACCCGACCGGGCCGGGTACCGGCGAGCTGCCGCTCGGCGCGGTCGAGTGCCCGGCGGACGGCACCGGGCTGCGGCTGCTGCCGCCGGCCCCGGGCGGGGAGCGGGCGTACGCCCTCGCGGCCGGTGCGCGGTCGACGGTGCTGTGGCAGGTGGCGGGCGGCGCCTTCGGGCCCGAGCGGGTGGCCGAGATCCCCGGCCGTTGCTCGGGCGGGGTCTGGCTGGACCGCGCCGGCCGGATGCTGGCGGTGGACCGGGAGACCGGCGGGCGCACCAAGGCGGTCGTGGTGGACCTGGAGCGGGAGGGCGAGGTGTCGCCGCTGTTGCAGATCGCCGCGGACAGCGACGACCGGCTCCTGCTGGCCGACCCCGACAGCGGGCTGGTACTGATCCGCTCGGACGCCCCCTCGCCGGGGCGGGAGCGGCTCGGCTGGGGCGTGCTGGGCAGCACCCTGCCGGTGCGCTTCCCGGAGTGCCTGCGGCTGCCGGACTGCGTCGTGACGCCGTTCGCCGTCCAGCCGGGGCAGGTGCTGACCCCGGAACGCTGCGCGGTGGCCCTGCGGGTGGACGGCGCGTTCGGCAGCTGGGTCGGAGTGTGGCGGCCCGCCGAGCGGCACGTGCGGCATCTTCCGGCGCCCGAGGGGTGGTTGACCGGCGCCGGGCTGTGGACCCCGGAGGGCGAGCTGCGGCTGCCCTGCTCCACTCCGCAGTCGCCGTGCGGCGTGGCCCGGCTGGCCGCACCCGACCCGGACGGCGGGCGGACGGGGGGCGTGGGAGACACCGGGGCGGCGAAGGGCGCCGGGGGCGCGGCGGGTACGGCGGGCGCGGCGGATACGGAGGAATCGGCTCCGGGGGGACCCGGCGAACCCGGCGCGGCGGACACCCCGACGTCCGCTCCGACATCCGCCCGGTCCCGCCCCGTGCCCCTGCAACAGGCCCCGCTGGCACGGCTTGTAACGAAGTAGTGCCGGTTGGCGCCGCCGCCTGGATTCCGCCCGCAGTGTGCCGGTTAGACTCGCCCGGCTGTAGGAAAGATCATGTTGACGGGGTGAATTCCTTCCGATGAACGACGCCAGCACGACCCAGCCGATGCAGGCCGCCGGTGCCGACGTTTCCGAGACCGACACCGGCCACGGCAAGCACCGTGGACCGGTCTCCAGCCAGGAGGGCGTGGCGACTCCCAGGGGCCGCCACCGCAAGCCGGCCGAACAGTCCGGGACGGCCGCCTGACCGGTACGGACAGGCACCGGCACTCTCGAAAAAGCAAGCGGCTCGGCCCCGTTCGTCGCATCCGGCGGACGGGGCCGTCGCCGTTCACCCGTACCGGACGACCGTGTCGGCTAGGACGGGCGCGTCGTCGCGCTCGACGGCGCTCACGCTCACGCGGACCTCTCCGGCACCGGCACCACCCGCCCCCGCGGGCCGCCACATCCGCACCCGCAGCGTCTCCCCCGGGTACACCACCCCGGCGAACCGCGTCCGGTACGCGCGCACCCGGGACACGTCGCCGTCCAGCAGCGTGTCCACGACGGTCTTGAGCGTGGCGCCGTAGGTGCACAGCCCGTGCAGGACGGGCCGCCGGAAGCCGGCGCGCGCGGCGAACTCCGGGTCGGCGTGCAGGGGGTTGAAGTCGCCGGTGAGCCGGTAGAGCAGCGCCTGGTCCTCCCTCAGGGCCCGTTCGGCCACGTGGTCCGGTGGCCCGGCGGGCGGTGGCGAGGGGCGTGCGGAGGGTCCCCGCTCGCCGCCCCAGCCGCCCTCCCCGCGCACGTAGACCTCGGCCTCGTCGGTCCACAGCGGCCCGTGCGCGTCGGTGACCTCGGTGCGCAGCACGAGGACGGCCGCCGTGCCCTTGTCGTACACGGCGACGACGCGTGAGGCCGCGCTCGCCCGGCCGCGCACCGGGACGGGCCGGTGCAGGCGCAGCCGCTGCCCGCCGTGCAGGACGTCGGCGAGGTCGACGTCGACGCCGGGCACGGACAGGGCGCCGATCACGCCGGGGGCGCCGCCACCGGCCACCGTCGCGAAGCTCGGCAGGACGTGCAGGCGGGACTCCAGGGTGTAGCGCAGCTCGTGCGGGTCGGTGGCGGGCCGGCCGGCGCCGATGCCGAGGTGGTAGAGCTGGACGTCCTTGTGGTCCCAGACGATCTCCCGGACCCGGGGTGCGGCGCCGAGTGCCCCGGCTGCGTCGATGGGCATGGCCCTGCTGCTCCTCCCGGTCACGACGACGATCACGGACAGCCCCGACCGTACGGGACGCGGGAGGGACGCGGACCACCCGTGACATTTGTCCTCCCGAACTCCGGACAACCGCATCTGCCGCCCGTCCCCGCCGGCTCCGTAGCGTCACCGGTATGAGACCGACAGAGGGCACCACCCCCGCCGTCCAGCTCACGGCAGCGGCCAAGGCCTACGGCGACGTCCGCGCCGTCGACGGCGTGGACCTGCGCATCGCGCGCGGCGAGACGGTCGCGCTGCTCGGCCGCAACGGCGCGGGCAAGTCGACGGCGATCGCGCTGCTGCTCGGACTGTGCCCGCCGGACGCGGGCACCGTCGAGCTGTTCGGCGGGGACCCGGAGCGTGCCGTACGGGCCGGCCGGGTGGGCGCCATGCTCCAGGAGGCGCGGGCGGTGCCCCGGGTCACCGTGGGCGAGCTGGTCGCCTTCGTGGCCGGCCGCTATCCGGCGCCGATGCCCGTGGAACAGGCCCTGGAGCTGGCCGGGATCGCGCCGCTGGCCGGGCGGCGCGTGGACCGGCTGTCCGGCGGGCAGACCCAGCGCGTGCGGTTCGCGCTCGCCCTGGCCGGCCGGCCCGACCTGCTGGTCCTGGACGAGCCGACGGCGGCCCTGGACGTGGAGGCCCGGCACGCCTTCTGGCGCTCGATGCGGGCCTACGCCCGGGGCGGCAGCACAGTCCTGTTCTCCACCCACTACCTGGAGGAGGCCGAGGCGCACGCCGACCGGATCCTGGTCGTCGACCGGGGGCGGATCGTCGCCGACGGCACCGGCGACGAGCTGCGCCGGGCGGCGGGCGGCAGCCGCGTCTCCTTCGACCTGGCCGGACGGCCCATCGAGGACCTGGGGCTGCTGCCCGGGGTCCGCGCGACGGAGGTGCGCGGGGACCGCGCGGTGCTGCGCACCGAGGACTCCGACGCGACCGTGGTCGCCCTCGCCCGGCTCGGTGCGATACGCGGCCTGGAGGTCGCCCCCGCGTCCCTGGACGACGCGTTCCTGGCCCTGACGACTCCGGCGCCGGTGCCCGTGAAGGAGAACGCCCGATGAGGGACTACCTGGTTCTCGAAACGCGCCGCACGCTGCGCGACCCCGGCTTCGTCGTGGGCGGTGTCGCCGTGCCGGTGCTGATGTACCTGCTGTTCACCAACCTCGGGGGCGACGCGGGCGAGTGGAAGACGGGTGCGATGGTCGGCATGGCCGCCTACGGAGCGGTCGGCTCCGCCCTCAACACCGGCGGCGGGGTCGCCGAGGACCGTGCCATCGGCTGGCTGCGGCAGTTGCGGGTGACTCCGATGCGCCCGCACCAGGTGGTCGTGGGCCGTGCCCTGACCGGCTCCATCACCGTGCTGCCCGCGATCACGGCCGTGCTGGCGGCGGGCGGTCTGCTCAACGGCGTACGGCTGGACGCCTGGCAGTGGGCGGCGCTGGCGCTGCTGCTGTGGCTCGGGTCGGTGCCGTTCACGCTGCTGGGGCTGGGCAACGGCTACCGGCTGACCGGGCAGACCACGGGTGTGGCGAACATGGTGGCCAACCTGGGGCTCGCGGTGCTCGGCGGGCTGTGGTTCCCTTTGGCGTTGTTCCCCCCGTGGCTGCGCACGGTGTCGGCGTACACCCCGACCCACCGCTTCGCGCAGCTGGGCACCTCGGTCGCTACGGGACACGCGCCTCCCGCGGGTGCCATTCTCGTCCTGACGGCATGGCTGCTGGCCTTCGGCGGGTACGCCGTCCTGTCCTACCGCCGCGGTGCGGCGACCGACTGAGCGCCCCGAGCGCCCCGAACGCCCAGGTGGAAGGGAGCCGACGCCCATGACCGGGACCCGAGGGCGGCTGCGCAGGATGTCGTGCCGCCTGGACGCGTGGCAGCTGGCGCGGCGGGCCGATCCGGCCGGGACCGCCGAGCCGTCGGAGCGGATGGGGCCGCCGCCCACCGGTTTCACGCTCCTGCCGTGGCTGCTGCTGGGCCTGGGCAGTCTCGCCAACATCTTCCAGGGCGACAGCTCGAACCCGTGGATCGGCGGCGCGGGGCTGATCGTCTTCAACTCGCTCTACATCCACGTCGCCTTCCGCTCCTTCCACAAGGAGTTGCGCGAGTCGCTGAACACGCGGCTGTCCCTGGCCGCCATGGCGATGGTGACCTGTGGTCTGGCCCTGGCGTACGGGGGCAGTTGGCTGCTGTTCTTCCCGCTGCTCGGCCTGGCCGCGGGGGCGGCGCTGCGCGGCCGGTGGCTGGGCCGCTGGGGCTGGTCGCTGGCGGTGGTGGCGGGTGTCGTGGCGGGCGTCAAGGACGGCTGGAACGGTCTGAACATCGCCTACGGGACCTTCCTGTCGACGATGGTGACGGCCGCGATCCTGAGCCTGTCCGACGCCGTACGGCAGTTGCGTGCCGCGCGGGAGGAACTGGCCACGCGGGCGGTGGCGGAGGAGCGGCTGCGGTTCTCGCGGGACCTGCACGACCTGCTGGGGCACACGCTCTCGGTGATCGTGGTCAAGTCGGAGGCCGCCCGCCGACTGGCCCGCCGCGACCTGGACGCGGCGCTGACCCAGATCACGGACATCGAGTCGGTCGGCCGCCAGGCGCTGACCGAGGTCCGCGAGGCGGTCACCGGCTACCGGGAGGGCAGCCTGGGCACCGAACTGGACCGGGCGCGCTCCGCCCTGAGCGCGGCGGACGTGGACCCGGTGGTGCGCCGCTCCGGCCCGCCGCTGCCCCCGCAGGCGGAGGCACTGCTGGGGTGGGTGGTGCGGGAGGCGGTCACCAACGTCGTACGGCACAGCGGGGCGAGCCGGTGCGAGATCGCGGTGGTGGGCAGCGGGGACCGGGTCCGGCTGACGGTCACGGACAACGGTACGGGCGCCGCCCCCTCCACCCGGGGCCCCGGCACCGGTCTGACCGGGCTCAGGGAACGCCTCGCCACGGCGGGCGGTTCGCTGACGGCGGGGGCGGAGCCGCGCGGCGGGTTCTCGGTGACGGCGGAGCTGCCGGTGCGGGCGGAGGGGGAACCGGTGGGCGCACCGGCGTAGTCCTCGCACCACCTGGTCCTCGCCCCCTGCGACGCCCCGGTTTCCGCACCGCCCGCCCTCTACCCTTGCCCCTCTACCCTTGCCCCGTGACCGACCCGACGCCCCGCGCCCACCCCGTCCGCGTCCTGCTCGCCGAGGACCAGGGCATGATGCGGGGCGCGCTCGCGCTGCTGCTCGGGATGGAGGCGGACATCGAGGTGGTCGCGCAGGTGTCGGCCGGTGACGAGATCGTCCCCGCCGCGCTCGCGCACCGCCCCGACATCGCGCTCCTGGACATCGAGCTGCCGGGCCTGAGCGGTCTGGACGCGGCCGCCGAGCTGCGGGAGCGGACGCCGGGCTGCCGGGTGCTGATCCTGACCACCTTCGGCCGCCCCGGGTATCTCCGGCGGGCCATGGAGGCGGGCGCCGCGGGCTTCCTGGTCAAGGACGGCCCGGTGGAGGAGCTGGCCGGCGCGATCCGCCGGGTGCTGGCCGGTGAGACGGTCGTCGACCCCGCGCTGGCCGCCGCCGCGCTCAGCGCGGGTCCCAACCCGCTCACCGCGCGGGAGTGCGACGTCCTGCGGGCCTCGGCGGACGGCGCGACGGTCGCCGACATCGCCGGGGCGCTGCACCTGTCCGAGTCCACGGTCCGCAACTACCTCTCCGCCGCGATCGGCAAGACCGCCACCCGCAACCGCACGGAGGCGCTCCGCGCGGCTCGACGGCAGGGGTGGCTCTGACCGTCCTCGGGGCAGGGCGTCGGCCACGGGCCGGCGGGGCAGGGCGTCGGCCGCCGGTCGGTGGGGCGGGACGTCGGCCACGGGTCGGTGGGGCGGGACGTCGGCCACGGGCCGGTGGGACAGGGCGTCGGCCACCGGTCTGCGGAGCGGGACGTCGGCCACGGGCCCGGCGGGGCAAGGCATCGGCCACGGGCCCGGCGGGGCAAGGCATCGGCCACGGGCCCGGTGGGAGTTTGCTCGCGTCCTTCCCCGCGACGCGCCCCTTTTCGGGGTGTTCCGGGCGGTTGCCGGGCCAAGAGAAGGTCAAGAATTCGTTAGGGACCCGAAGCAACGGAATAGTTGCCCGGGCGCACGAGGTTCAGTCTGCACACATCCCGATCACCCACCGCATCCGCCCACTTCGGCCTGGAGGCACCCTCCCCATGTCCCACACGACGACCGACGAGCCCGCGCGGCGAGCGAGCGGGGCCACCGTCCCGGTGCTCGCGTTCGCGGGCATCGTCGTCGCGGTGATGCAGACCCTGCTGGTACCGGTCATCAAGGACCTGCCCCGACTTCTGGACACCTCACCCAGCAACGCCAGCTGGGTACTGACCTCCACACTCCTGTCCGGAGCCGTGGCCACGCCGATCATGGGCCGGCTCGGCGACCTGTTCGGCAAGCGCCGCATGCTGATCGCCAGCCTGTCGGTGATGGTCGTCGGCGCGCTCCTCAGCGCCCTCACCGACGCCCTGGTCCCGATGATCGTCGGCCGTACGCTCCAGGGCTTCGCGATGGGCGCGATACCCCTCGGCATCGGCCTGATGCGCGACATGCTGCCCCGTGAGCGGCTCGGCTCGGCGATGGCACTGATGAGCTCCTCGATCGGCGTCGGCGGCGGCCTCGCCCTGCCCGCCGCGGCCCTGGTCGCCCAGCACACCGACTGGCACGCCCTGTTCTACGGCGCCGCCGGCCTCGGTGTCCTCTCCATCGCCCTGACCCTGCTGGTCGTGCCGGAGTCCCCGCTGCGTGCCAAGGGCTCCTTCGACCTGCCGGGTGCGCTGGGCCTGTCGGCGGGTCTGATCCTCTTCCTCCTGCCGATCAGCAAGGGCAGCGACTGGGGCTGGTCGTCGCCGACCACGCTCGGCCTGTCCGCCGCCGCCGTCGTGGTCCTGCTCCTGTGGGGCCTGATGGAGCTGCGCGTCGCCGCCCCGCTGGTCGACCTGCGCACCACGGCCCGCCGCGAGGTGCTGCTCACCAACCTCGCCTCGATCATGGTCGGCGTCTCCTTCTTCGTCATCTCCCTCGTCCTGCCGCAGCTCCTCCAGCTGCCCGACGAGACCGGTTACGGCCTCGGGCAGTCGATGGTCGTCGCGGGCCTGTGCGTGGCCCCGCTGGGCCTGACGATGATGTTCACCGCGCCGGTCTACGCCCGCCTGTCCGCCCGCTACGGCCCCCGCACCACCCTCATCATCGGCCTGGTGATCATCGGCGCCGGTTACGCCGGCGGCCTCGGCCTGATGAGCGCCGCCTGGCAGACCGTCGTCACCTCGGTGCTGATCGGCGCGGGCATCGGCCTCGCCTACTCCTCCCTGCCCGCGCTGATCATCAGCGCGGTCCCGGCCTCGGAGACGGGCGCGGCCAACGGCCTCAACACGCTGATGCGGTCCATCGGTACGTCGGTGTCGAGCGCCGTCATCGGCATGGTGCTCGCCAACACCTCGAACGAGGTGGGCGGCGTCGCCGTCCCGACCCTGCACGGCTTCCGCGTCTCCTTCCTGATCGCGGCCGGCGCCGTCGCCGTCGGCCTGGTGCTGGCCTTCTTCCTCCCGCGCGGCACCACGGCGGTCTCGCGGCTGCGGGCGAGCAGCGAGGGGGACGCGAACCTGGCCCGCGCCGAGCAGGCGCTCGCCGGGCCCGCGCAGCCGCCGCACGGCTTCCGCGGCCGGGTGCTGTCCCCCGAGGGCGCCCCCGTCCCCCGTGCCAAGGTCACGCTGATCGACCGGCGCGGACGGCAGGCGGGCGCCACCCTCTCCGCCGCCGACGGCAGCTACGCCCTCGCCGTCCCCTCCGGCGGCCCGTACGTCCTGGCCGCCCGCGCCGCGGGCCACGCCCCGCTCGCCCACGCTGCCACCCACGACGGCGACCGCCCGGTCGACCTGGACCTCTCGCTGCCGGGCGAGACGGTCCCGGCCTGACCGCACCCGGCCTGACCGCACCCGGCCCCGCCGGTCCCGCACCCCCTGGCGCACCGCGCGGCAGGGGGTGCGGCAGCATGGGGCGCCGGCACACCCCACACCACCGAAAGGCCCCCATGACCGCGGCCCCCGGCTCCGCCCCCGCCCCCTCTCCCTCCCCCTCCCCCGACGTCCTGGCCGCCTTCGAGGCCGCGAAGGGGTTCATGCCCGCGCACGAGGGCCGGGCCCTGTACGCCGCCGCCGTGGAGGCGGGCGGGCTCGGGCTGCCGCTGCTGGAGGTCGGCACGTACTGCGGGCGTTCCACCGTCCTGCTCGCCGACGCGGCCCGCCGGGCCGGGGTCACCGCGCTCACCGTCGACCACCACCGGGGCAGCGAGGAGCAGCAGCCGGGCTGGGACTACCACGACCCGGAGACGGTCGACCCGGAGCTGGGCGTGATGGACACCCTGCCCACCTTCCGCCGCACCCTGCACCGGGCCGGTCTGGAGGAGCACGTGGTCGCCCTCGTCGGACGCTCCCCCCAGGTCGCGGCGGTCTGGAACTCACCCCTCGGCCTCGTCTTCATCGACGGCGGCCACACCGACGAGCACGCGAACGCCGACTACGAGGGCTGGGCCCCGCACGTGGCCGACGGCGGGCTGCTGGTCATCCACGACGTCTTCCCCGACCCGGCCGACGAGTTCACCGGCCAGGCCCCGTACCGCGTCTACCTCAGGGCCCTCGCGTCCGGCGCCTTCACCGAGGTCTCCGCGACCGACTCGCTGCGCGTCCTGCGGCGAAGCGGTACGGGGCTCCGGGGGCGCGGTGGGAGTCGCTGACGTGTCGTACACAGGCCGGGACTCCGAACCTGCACAGCCCCGCCGCTCCCCCCTGCGCCGCCCGCTGACTGTGGCGGTCGCCGCGCTCGTGCCCGGGGCGCTGCTCGGGTGGGGGGTGTACGCGACGGTCGGCGGCCCGAACGACGCGGGCGGCGGCGACGCCGAGAAGCCCGCGGGCTCCTCCCCGGCCCCGGTGTCCGGGAAGCCGTCGGCGTCCGCCTCCCCACTGCCCGCCCCCGGGTCCCTCAAGGGCAAGGTCGTCGTCATCGACCCGGGCCACAACCCCGCCAACTTCCAGCACCCTTCCGAGATCAACCGCAAAGTGAACGTCGGTACGCACTGGAAGGAGTGCGACACGACCGGCACGGCCACCAACGCGGGCTGGCCCGAGGCGAAGTTCACCCTCGACGTGGCCCACCGGCTGCGCGACCTGCTGGAGAAGCGGGGCGCGACCGTGAAGCTGACGCAGGACGGCGACCGCCCGTACGGACCCTGCGTGGACGAGCGGGCCCGGATCGGCAACGAGGCGAAGGCGGACGCGGCGATCTCGATCCACGCCGACGGGTCGGGGTCCGGCAACCGCGGCTTCCACGTGATCCTTCCGGGGCGGGTGCACGACGGGGCCGCCGACACCCGGGCGATCGTGGCGCCCTCCGCCGAACTGGGGGAGCGCGTCGTGAACGGCTTCGTGCGGGTCACGGGCACCGCCCCCGCCAACTACCTCGGCGACGGCACCGGTCTGGTCACGCGCACGGACCTGGGCGGTCTCAATCTGTCAACGGTTCCCAAGGTGTTCATCGAGTGCGGCAACATGCGCGACGGCGCGGACGCGGCCCTGCTGACCAGCGGCAGTTGGCGCCAGAAGGCGGCGCAAGGGATGTCTGAGGGAATCGTGAGTTTCCTGCGCGGGTAGCGATCGGCGTCCCGATCCCTGCGGACAGCCCCGAGGTCCGGACGATAGTGTCGTCCGTACGATGAGGGGCCACCCCCGCGCTTCACACCGGAACCTTTCGGCGCCGTCGTGACAGCGACGCCTCTACCGACGACGAGACGACCTACGAAGGACCTGAAGTGAATATCCGCTCGCTCACTCGAGGCGACGGCGTGGTGATCGGAGCAGCGGTGTTGCTGTTGATCGCGTCGTTCCTCGACATCTACTCGATCGAAGGTGCGCCGGACAGCGCCGACATCCCCAGCCTGTGGGGCAGTGGCTCGGTCGTGCTCGGTGTCGTCCTGGCGGGCGTCATCGGTGCCGCGCTCGTCGTCGTGAACCGCGCCCTGGCGCAGCCCAGGAAGGTGGCCGGTCTCGACCTCGGGCAGTTCGGCACCGCGTTCACGGTCTTCGCCGCGTGGTGCGCGCTCGGCAACATCTTCGACCCGGCGGGCGCCTTCGACAACGACGGGGGCCTGGACAACATCGGCGCCGGGATCGGCCTGATCCTCGCCCTCGTCGCCACGCTGGTCATGGCCGCCGCGGCCGTGGCCACTCCGCTGCTCCCCGCCCTCAAGGGCACCCTGATCCCGGCCCCCCGCCCGGCCGCGCCGCAGCCCTACGGCGGCCAGCCCCAGGGTGGTTACGGCTACCCGGGCGCCCAGCAGCAGCCGTACGGCGGTCAGCCGGGCCAGCCCCAGCCGGGTCAGCCCGGTCCGTCCTACGGCGGCCAGCCGCAGCCGGGTCAGCCCCAGCCCGGTCAGCCGCAGCCCCCGCAGCAGGCCCAGGCGCAGCCGGCCGGGGACTTCTCCCCGTTCTGGTTCGCCGTGCCGGTGCCGCGTCCGCTGTTCGCGGAGGACGGCTCGCCGACGCCGATCGCCGAACTGGCGCCGGGCACCTGGTACCTGGCCGTCGAGCAGCGCGGCGCCAACCTGGTCGCGCAGACCCAGGACGGCCGCCGCGGCGTCCTCCAGGACACCTCGGGCATCCAGCGCGGCTGATCGCGCGGACCCCGCCGACACCACAACGGCCCTCCGTCCGGAACGAGTTCCGGGTGGGGGGCCGTCGGCACAGGTTTCCTCCGGGCCTGCGGGGCCATACGGAAGGCATGTCTAGATACCACGGTTCCAGCTCCGCCGGCCGGGCCATCGCGATCGTCGCGGACATCATGGCCTTCATCCTCGGCCTGTGGATCCTGATGTACCTGTTGGACGCCAACCGGGCCAACGACCTGGTGCGCTTCGTCCATGACGCGGCCGACTGGCTGGCCGGCTGGTCGCACGACCTCTTCACGTTCGACGAGGACTGGGCCCAGGTGGTCGCCGGCTACGGGCTGGCCGCGGTCGTCTACCTCTTCGTCGGCCACGCCGTCGCCCATCGCCTCGGCCGTCACTGACCGCCCGGCCCGGGGCCCGGGCCGCTCAGACGCAGCAGTCCGGGTCGAGTCCCCGGGGCAGCCGGTCGCCCGCGAAGACCTGGCAGGTGGCCTCGTGGCCGCCGAGCGCGGCGACGGCGAGCAGCAGCGAACCGGCCGTCCAGGTGGTCAGCTCACGCGGCCAAACGGCGTCGTCCTCGAAGACGTACCCCGTCCAGTACAGGCCGCTGTCCGCGTCCCGCAGGTGCTGGATCGACTGGAGGATCTCCAGGGCGTGGTCGGACTCGCCCACGGCCCACAGGGCGAGGGCGAGTTCGGCCGACTCGCCGCCGGTCACCCACGGGTTGGGGACGACGCAGCGCACGCCGAGACCCGGGACCACGAAGCGGTCCCAGCTCTCCTTGAGGCGGGACCTGGCCTCCGTGCCGGTCAGCGCGCCGCCGAGCACGGGGTAGTACCAGTCCATGGAGTAGCGGCCCTTGTCCAGGAACCGCTCCGGGTGGCGGCGGATGGCGTGCCGCAGCGCGCCCGCCGCCAACTCCCAGTCGGGCTGCGGCTCTTCGCGCTGTTCGGCGATGGCGAGCGCGCAGCGCAGCGCGTGGTGAACGGAGGAACTGCCGGTCAGCAGCGCGTCCGTGGTGGCGGTGCCGTCGTCGTCCTGGCGCCAGCCGATCTGCCCGCCGGGCTGCTGGAGGCGCAGCACGAACTCGACCGCCGCGTGGACGACGGGCCACATCCTTTCCAGGAAGGCGTCGTCGCCGGTGGCGAGGTGGTGGTGCCAGACGCCGACGGCGACGTAGGCGACGAAGTTGGTCTCCCGGCCGCGGTCGGCGACCTCGGCGAAGTCTCCGTCGGCGTAGGCGGCGTACCAGGAGCCGTCCGGGTTCTGGTGCCGGGCCAGCCACGCGTACGCCCGCTCGGCGGCCTCGTGTTCGTCGGCCGTGTCCAGGGCCATGGCCGCCTCGACGTGGTCCCACGGGTCGAGGTGGTGTCCGCGGAACCACGGGATGGCGCCGTCCTCGCGCTGTACGGCGAGGATCCCGCGGACGGTCGCGGCGGCCTCGGCCTCGGTGAGGACGCCGGGCAGGACGAGGTGTTCGGTACGGGGGGTGCGGGGCGAGCGCGAGGTCGTCACGCGGCGTCCACCGGCGGCAGGTGCGGCTTGGTCGCGTAGGCCACGAAGCTCTTGCCGATCAGCGGGTTCAGCGCCTGCTCGGCGACCCGGGTCGCCAGCGGCTTCTTCATGATGTCCCACACCAGCAGTTTGTGGTACGCCCGCACCGGCAGCGCCTTGTCGTTGTCGACGCCGAACGCGCACTTCAGCCACCAGTACGGCGAGTGCAGGGCGTGCGCGTGGTGGGTGCCGTACGGCTTGAGCCCGGCCTCGCGGATGCGGGCGAGGAGCTGGTCGGCCCGGTAGATGCGGATGTGGCCGCCCTCGACCTCGTGGTAGGCGTCGGAGAGGGTCCAGCAGACCTTCTCGGGGCCGTAGCGCGGCACGGTGATCGCGATGCGTCCGCCGGGCTTGAGGACGCGGACCATCTCGGCGAGGACGCCCTTGTCGTCGGGGATGTGCTCCATCACCTCGGAGATGATGACGACGTCGAAGGACTCGTCCGGGAAGGGCAGGGCCAGCGCGTCGCCCTCCATGGCGGTGGCGGTGGCGCCGGCCGGGGCCTCGCCGGCCTCCTCCATCGCGGCGAACCACTTGGCGACCTCGCGGATCTCCTCGGCGTTCCGGTCCAGCGCGACGACCCGCGCCCCGCGCCGGTAGCACTCGAACGCGTGCCGGCCGGCGCCGCAGCCGAGGTCCAGGACGCGGTCGCCGGGGGCGAGCGGGAACCGGGAGAAGTCGACGGTCAGCACGTGGCCCTGCTTTCGGGGTAGACGCCGGTGTCACTGGGGGTCGGGGTCGCGGGCACGGTCCTCGGGGTGGCCGTGGGGAGGGGGCCGATGGCCTCGCGGTAGCGGGCGACGGTGCCCTCGGCGGCGCGCGCCCAGGTGAAGTGCCGCAGCACGCGCTCGCGTCCGGCGGCGCCGAGCCTGACCCGCAGTTCGCGGTCGCCCAGCAGCCGGTTCAGCCCGGCGGCCAGCGCGTCGGCGTCGCCCGGCGGCACCGCGAGGCAGGTCTCGCCGTCGGGTCCGGCGACCTCGGGGACCGCCCCGCCGGTGGTGGCGAGCAGCGCCGTGCCGGTCGCCATGGCCTCGGCGGCGGGCAGCGAGAACCCCTCGTACAGCGAGGGCACGCACGCGACCTCGGCGGAGCGCACGAGGTCGACCAGTTCGGCGTCGGAGATGCCCTTGACGAACTCGACGGCGCCGTCGAGGCCGTAGCGCCCGATCGCCTGGGCGACCGGCCCCTCGGCGGGCCGCTTGCCGACGACGACGAGGTGGGCGCCGGGGTGCTCGGTGCGCGCCTTGGCGAGCGCCTCGACGAGGAAGACCAGGCCCTTGAGCGGCACGTCCGCGCTGGACGTCGTCACGATCCGGCCCGGCATCCGCGGCACCGACGGGTCGGGCGAGAACAGGTCGGTGTCGGCGCCGATGTGGACGACGTGGATGCGGTCGTCCCGTACGCCGAGGTGGTCGACGATCTCCTGGCGGGAGGTGCCGGAGACGGTGAGCACTGAGGGCAGGCGGCGCGCGACGCGCTTCTGCATCCGGGTGAAGGCGTACCAGCGGCGCACCGAGTAGCGGCGCCCCCGGCTCTCGGCGGCGTCCAGCTCCAACTGCCGGTCGACGGTGATGGGGTGGTGGATGGTGGTGACGAGGGGCGCGCCCACGTCGCCCAGCAGCCCGTAGCCGAGGGTCTGGTTGTCGTGGACGACGTCGAAGTCGCCGCGGCGGGACCGCAGATGGCGGCGGGCGCGCAGGGAGAACGTCAGCGGCTCCGGGAAGCCGCCGGTCCACATGGTGGCGACCTCCAGCGCGTCGACCCAGTCGCGGTACTCGCCGCGCTGGGGGGTGCGGAAGGGGTCGGGCTGGCGGTAGAGGTCGAGGCTGGGCAACTCGGTGAGCGTCAGCCGGTCCTCGCGGCCGTCGAGGACGTCCAGGACGGGATAGGGCTGGGCGCCGATGACCTCGACGCGGTGGCCGAGCCGGGCCAGTTCGCGGGAGAGGTGACGGACGTAGACGCCCTGGCCGCCGCAGAACGGGTTCCCCTTGTAGGTGAGGAGTGCGATGCGCAGCGGTGGCAAGCCGTCGGCGGCGGGCTCCGGACGGGGACCCGTCTGACTGGCCTCGGCGGTCACTCTGGGCCCCCTTCTCACTGCGCTGTCCCGCGACACTACGTCGGGAGGTTAATCTAGAACAAGTTTCAGACTTGATCGTCGGAGGCTCCGAATCTACCGGCAGGTAGGGGCGCTGTGACGAGTGGATCAGGTGATTCACGCCACGGGGGAGAAGGTGACCGAGGTGGACCATCCGGCAGCGGAGGCGTCCGGTTCGGCGCACCGTTCCTCCGCCCCGCCCCAGACCGAGCGGCAGCGGGAGCGCCGTCGCCGCATCCTGCACGCGACCGCCCAACTGGCCTGCCGGGGCGGCTTCGAGGCGGTGCAGATGAGGGAGGTCGCGGAGTCCTCGCAGGTCGCCCTCGGCACGCTGTACCGGTACTTCCCGTCCAAGGTGCATCTGCTGGTCGCGACCATGCACGACCAGTTGGAGGGGCTGCACGGCACCCTGCGCAAGAGTCCGCCCACCGGTGAGACGGCCGCGGACCGGGTGGCCCAGACCCTGATGCGGGCCTTCGGCGCGTTGCAGCGCGAGCCCCGGCTGGCCGAGGCGATGGCCCGTGCCCTGACCTTCGCCGACCGCAGTGTCTCCCCGGAGGTCGACCAGGTCTCGCGGCAGACCACGGCGATCATCCTGGACGCGATGGGCGGCCTGGAGAACCCGACCCCCGAACAGCTGTCGGCGGTCCGGGTCGTCGAGCACACCTGGCTCTCCACCCTGATCACCTGGCTCGCCGGCCGCACCTCGCTCGCCCAGGTGCGGGTGGACCTCGAGACGGTGTGCCGGCTGATCGACCTGACGGAGGCCGAAAGGGCGTCGGGGGCCGGACGGGCGGCACAGGCCGCCCACCGCTGAGGGCCGCCGTTCACCCCAGGTGGGAGCGGACCAGCTCCCCGGCCGCGGGCAGCACCGCCACCTCCCGGGGGCTCATGGTCGGGTTGGCCGCCCGTCGGCGCAGCGCCTCGGCGAGGCCGTCCGGCGTGAGGGCGGACGGAGAAGCGAGCAGCGCGGCCAGCATGACCGCGGCGGGCTCGGCCATCGGGCCGCCGACGGCCGCCACCTGGGCGAGGATCACCGCCGAGGTGGCCCAGTCCAGCGCGGGGTCTCCCTCCTCGGCGTTGGACCAGTCGATCACCCGGGGCCCGTCGGCCGTGAGGATCACGTTGTCCGGATGCAGGTCCAGGTGGAGGACGCGCACGCCCGGGTCGGTGGAGCGGTACGCGGGCACCTCGTGCAGCAGCCGCAGCAACCGCGCGAGCGTGCCGCCCGCGTCCCGGGGCGTCAACGCCCCGTCCAGGCAGGCCCGCAGCATCGTCGGCCCGGACAGCCGCTCCATGACCAGGTCCGTACGCGGTGACGGTGTCGTCCCGGGCCGCACCCGTGGCACCGGGTAGCCGTGCGCCCGCACGTGTTCCATCACCGCGCCCTCGGCCACCGCGTCCCCGGCGCCCTCCCGGTCGCGCCGCAGCACCCACCCCGCACCGGCCTCGTAC
Organism: Streptomyces violaceorubidus; assembly: GCF_000717995.1. GTDB lineage: Bacteria > Actinomycetota > Actinomycetes > Streptomycetales > Streptomycetaceae > Streptomyces > Streptomyces violaceorubidus. The sequence goes on along the minus strand of NZ_JODM01000005.1, from coordinate 289,215 downwards.
ACGTCGGCCGTGCGCCCCGCCCCGATCAGTCTCCCCGTACGCATGCCCGGAACGTATCCCCCGACCGCTCCCGCCCTCCGGCCGCCCCTCGGCCCGGATCCCGGGGGCGGGTAAAGTGGCGGCGTCGTCATCACCCGTACGGGGGGAAGCCGGTGCAATTCCGGCGCTGACCCGCAACCGTGAGCCGCCCGCCGGGCCCCTTGGGGCTCGGCGACGGTGAGCCGGACTGCCCCGCACGGACGTGACCGGCTCACGTGCCCGGCGCCCGCCGGTGCACGGGCACCGTCGAGGCATACGGGGCCGAGCCGCCGGGGGTGCCCCGTGCTGCCGGACCCCGCACAGGGAAAGGCACCCGCCGATCATGAACGTCCGCCGACGCAGCAGCGCCGCGGCTCTGGCCGCCATAGCCGTGATCGGCGCCGCCGCCGCGCCCGCGGTCGCCGCCGATCCGTCGCCCTCCGCCTCCCCGTCCACGACCGCGCCGTCCGGGCTGTACGGGACCACCGACCCCCGGTACGACGGGGTCTGGCGCCAGTCCCTCGCGCTGCTCGCGCAGGACACGGTGGGCGTGGTCCCGTCCTCGACGGCCGTGAAGTGGCTCACGGACCAGCAGTGCGCGAACGGCGCCTTCGCCCCCTTCCGCGCCGACCCGTCCAAGCCCTGCGACGCCAGGACACCGATCGACACCAACAACACGGCCGCCGCCGTCCAGGCGCTCTGGGCCGTCGGCGGCCACGGCGACGTCGTCGAGGAGGCCCTCGGCTGGCTGAAGTCCGTGCAGAACAAGGACGGCGGCTGGGGCTACAGCCCCGGCACCCCCAGCGACGCCAACTCCACCTCCGTCGTCATCGGCGCCCTGACCGCCACCGAGACGAACCCCGAGGACGTCGCGAAGGGCGGCAAGTCCCCGTACGACGCCCTGCTGGCCTTCGCCCTGCCCTGTGCGAAGGACAAGGGCGCGGGCGCCTTCGCCTTCCAGCCCGACAAGGACGGCAAGCTGCTCGCCAACGCGGACGCGACCGCCGCCGGTGTCCTCGGCTCGCTCGGCAAGGGCCTGGTCGCCGAGGCCGGTGAGAAGACCGGCGCCGCCTCGTGCGCCGACGCGGACTCGCCCACCCGCGAGCGCGCCGCCGCCAACGCCGCCGCGTATCTCACCGACACGCTCGCCAAGGACGGCCACCTCGTCTCCGCCCTCGGCGGCTCCGCCGACCAGCCCGACTACGGCAACACCGCCGACGCCGTCGTCGCCCTCGCGGCGCAGGGCGGCACGGACAAGGCGGCCGAGCCGCTGGCCTGGCTGAAGAAGAACGCCGCGACCTGGGCCGCGCAGAGCGGCCCGGCCGCCTACGCCCAGCTGATCTTCGCCGCCCACGCCACGGGCACCGACCCGCGCGACTTCGGCGGCACGGACCTGGTGGCGAAGCTGAACGCGACGGGGCCGGCTCCGCAGGGGGTGGCGGCGAAGGACACCGCGTCCGCGCACGCGGACGAGACGTCGGACGAGAAGAAGGACGACGACTCGCCCTTCGGCGTCTGGTGGTTCGTCGGCGTCTGCCTGGTCTTCGGCATCGGCATCGGCTTCCTGCTCAGCAACCGCAACAAGAAGCAGCAGCCGTGACCCGCCGCGTCGTCCTCTTCCTGCTGGCCGCGTTCCTGCTGATCGGGACCGCCGGCCAGGCGCGGGCCGCCGGGTACCGCTACTGGTCCTACTGGGACCGTGACGGCGGGGCCTGGGTCTACGCCACCCAGGGCCCGTCCCTGGTCCGCCCCTCCGACGGCGATGTGCAGGGCTTCCGCTTCGCGGTGAGCGAGGACTCGGGCGACGCGGCCCGGCCGCGCGGCACGGCGGACTTTGCGTCGATCTGCGCGAAGACCCCGGCCGAGGACGGCAGCAAGAGGGTGGCGCTGGTCCTCGACTTCGGCACGGCCTCCGACGCCCCGTCCGGCGAGACCCCGCCCGCCCCGCGCACGGCCTGCGCGCAGGTCTCCCCCGACGCGACGACGGCCGACGCCCTGGCCGCCGTCGCCGGTCCCCTCCGCTACGACACCAACGCCCTGCTGTGCGCGATCGCGGGCTACCCGAAGTCGGGCTGCGGGGAGCAGGTGTCCCAGAAGCAGGACCCGAGGACGGCAGCGGCCCCCGAGAAGGACGAGAGCGCGGACGAGGGCGGTCCGTCGGTCGGCCTCGTCGCGGGCATCGCGGTGATCGCCGCCCTGGCCGCCGCAGGCGCCTGGCAGGCAGGGCGGCGCAGGAATGCGACCCGCTGAAGCAGCACCCCGTGCGGGCGGTCGTGCCGCCGGGACGACGGGGGTCCCCCCGGCGCGCGCAGGCGCCCCCGCCCGCCACCAGCGCACCGCACCCGTTCATCCCGGCGCCTGGTGGCTGTGGGCGCTGGCCCTGGGCACCGCCGCCACCCGCACCACCAACCCCCTCCTCCTCGCCCTCCTCGTCACCGTCTCCGCCTACGTCGTCATCACCCGCCGCCCGCAAGCCCCTTGGGCCCGTTCCTACGGCGCCTTCGTCAAACTCGCCCTCGCCGTCCTCCTCGTCCGCCTGCTGTTCACCACCCTCCTCGGCTCCCCGATCCCCGGCACCCACACCCTCCTCACGCTCCCCGAAGTCCCCCTCCCCGACTGGGCGCAGGGCATCCGCCTCGGCGGCCGAGTCACCGCGGAGGGCCTCGCCTTCGCGCTGTACGACGCGATGAAGCTGGCCACCCTCCTCATCTGCGTCGGCGCCGCCAACGCCCTGGCCAACCCGGCCCGTCTCCTCAAGTCCCTGCCCGGCGCCCTGTACGAGATGGGCGTCGCCGTCGTCGTCGCCCTCACCTTCGCGCCGAACCTCATCGCCGACGTCCAGCGCCTGCGCGCCGCCCGCCGGCTGCGCGGCCGGCCGGACCGCGGCCTGCGGGGCCTGCTCCAGGTGGGGCTCCCCGTCCTGGAGGGCGCTCTGGAGCGCTCGGTCGCCCTCGCCGCCGCGATGGACGCCCGCGGCTACGGCCGCACCGCCCAGCTCCCGGCCGCCGTCCGCCGTACCACCGCCGCCCTCACCCTCGGCGGTCTGCTCGGCGTCTGCGCGGGGACGTACGGGCTGCTGACCGCCGCGGGCGGCACGTACGGCATCCCCGTACTCCTGGCCGGCGTGGCCGCCGCCGTCGCGGGTCTGTGGCTCGGCGGCCGGCGCACGGTGCGCACCCGCTACCGCCCCGACCGCTGGGACGCCCGAGCCTGGCTGGTCACCGGCTCCGGCGCGGCGGTCGCGGCGCTGCTGTTCCTGGCCGCCGCGCGCGACCCGGCGGCGCTGCACCCGGGCGTGGTCCCCCTGCGAGCCCCGGCCCTCCCCCTCGGGCCGGCGGCGGCCGTACTGCTCGGCCTGCTCCCGTCGTTCGTCACCCCCGCACCCGAGCCCGCCGTGAAGGAGCCGTCGTGATCCGCTTCGAGGACGTGTCCGTCACGTACGACGGTGCTGCCGAACCCACCGTCCGGGCCGTGGACTTCGCGGTCCCGGAGGGCGAACTGGTCCTGCTCGCCGGGCCCTCCGGCGTCGGCAAGTCCACCGTCCTGGGCGCGGTAGGCGGCCTCGTCCCGCACTTCACCGGTGGCACCCTGCGCGGCCGGGTCACCGTGGCCGGCCGCGACACCCGCACCCACAAGCCCCGCGAACTCGCCGACGTGGTCGGCACGGTGGGCCAGGACCCGCTCTCCCACTTCGTGACGGACACCGTCGAGGACGAACTGGCCTACGGCATGGAGTCCCTGGGGCTCGCCCCGGACGTGATGCGCCGCCGCGTCGAGGAGACCCTCGATCTCCTGGGCCTCTCCGACCTGCGCTCCCGCCCCATCGCCACCCTCTCCGGAGGCCAGCGGCAGCGGGTCGCCATCGGCTCGGTGCTCACCCCGCACCCGGAGGTCCTGGTCCTGGACGAACCGACCTCCGCCCTGGACCCCGCCGCCGCGGAGGAGGTCCTGGCGGTCCTCCAGCGCCTGGTCCACGACCTCGGTACGACCGTCCTGATGGCCGAGCACCGCCTGGAGCGGGTCATCCAGTACGCCGACCAGGTCGTCCTGCTCCCGGCCCCCGGCGCGGCCCCGCTCATCGGCGCTCCGGCGGAGGTGATGGCGGTGTCCCCGGTGTACCCGCCGGTGGTGGATCTGGGCAGGCTGGCGGGCTGGACCCCGCTGCCGCTGACGATCCGGGACGCCCGCCGCCGGGCCGCCCCCCTGCGCGAGCGCCTGTCCGGCCGGGAGGTTCCGGACCGCACCCCGCCGCCGTCCGCCCCGCTCCCGGCGCCACCCGCCCCGCGCCCCGTCACCCCCCGTTGGCGTCGCCGCAGGAAGCCCTCGGAGAGGATCACCTCCCCCACCCCGTACGCCGCCGAGGTCTGCTCCCTCGCCGTGCGCCGCGATCGCGTCCAGGCCCTGCGCCACGTGGACCTGACGGTCTCCCCCGGCGAGACGGTGGCCCTGATGGGCCGCAACGGCGCCGGAAAGTCGACGCTGCTCTCGGCGCTGGTCGGCCTGGTCGAACCGTCGGCCGGTTCGGTCCGGGCCGGGGACGCGGTACCGCACCGTACGGCCCCCCGCGACCTCGTACGCCGGGTCGGCCTGGTCCCGCAGGAGCCGCGCGACCTGCTGTACGCGGACATGGTCGCCGCCGAGTGCGCGGCCGCCGACCAGGACGCGGAGGCGACCCCCGGCACCTGCCGCGCGCTGCTCACCGAACTGCTCCCCGGCGTCCCGGACGACACCCACCCCCGGGACCTCTCGGAGGGCCAGCGCCTCACCCTCGCCCTGTCCGTCGTCCTCACCGCCCGTCCTCCGCTCCTCCTCCTGGACGAGCCGACGCGCGGCCTGGACTACGCGGCGAAGGCCAGGCTGGCCGGCATACTGCGCGCCCTGGCCGCCGAGGGCCACGCGATCGTGCTGGCCACGCACGACGTGGAACTGGCCGCCGAGCTGGCCCACCGGGTGGTGCTGCTCGCCGAGGGCGAGGTGATCGCCGACGGTCCGGCGGCGGACGTGGTGGTGGCCTCGCCGTCGTACGCCCCGCAGGTCGCCAAGGTGCTGGCGCCGCGCAAGTGGCTCACGGTGGCCCAGGTACGGGAGGCGCTGGCATGACCGGCGGCTCCCCTCCCCAGCGCCAGGCCCGCGCGGTCCGCCTGGGCCCGCGCTCGGTCGCCGCGCTGGTCCTGGTCGGCGCGGTGGGTGTGGCGGGCTTCGGCTGGCCCTTCCTGGCCCCGCCGGACGCCTCGCTGAACGCGCACGCCGAGGACGCGCCGTGGCTGTTCGCGGGCGTGCTGGTGCTGCTGGTGGCGGTGGTGGCGGCGACGATCTCTGAGTCGGGCCTCGGCCCCAAGGCCGTGGCGATGCTCGGCGTCCTGGCGGCGGCGGGCGCGGCCCTGCGTCCCATCGGGGCGGGGACGGCGGGCCTGGAGCCGATGTTCTTCCTCATGGTGCTCAGCGGCCGGGTCCTCGGCCCCGGCTTCGGCTTCGCGCTGGGCTCGATCACGATGTTCGCGTCCGCGCTGCTCACGGGCGGGGTGGGGCCGTGGATGCCGTTCCAGATGCTGGCGATGGGCTGGTTCACGATGGGCGCGGGCCTGCTGCCGGGCCCCGACCGGCTGCGCGGCCGCGCGGAGCTGCTGATGCTGGCGGCGTACGGCTTCCTGGCGGCCTTCGCCTACGGCACGGTCATGAACCTCGCGGGCTGGACGTTCATGAACACCCTCGCCTCGAACATCGCCTTCGACCCGGACGCCTCGGTCCCCGACAACCTGGCCCGCTTCCTGGCCTACTGCCTGGCCACGTCGCTGGGCTGGGACGGGGGCCGCGCCGCCATGACGGTCGTCCTGACCCTGGCGCTCGGCACCCCGGTCCTCAGGGCCCTGCGGCGCGCGACCCGCAGGGCGGCCTTCGAGGCGCCGGTCACGTTCGCCGAGGACGACCAGGTGAGCCGCCCCACGTGAGCCGCTTCACCTGCGAGGCGGCGTCGGGGACATCCTCGCCCGCCTGCGACCGCCCACAGCAAAAGCGATCCGGCGTCAGCGGTTGAGGTCCAGTACGGGCAGCCCGCGCCCCTCATACGCCTTCGGAGCCACCGTGGCGATCAACGCGTCCGCGCCCCACTCGGGCAGGTGCCGCGCCGCGTGGATCGCCGCGCCGACCCCTGGCGGTACGCCGTCGCGGCTCAGCTGTGCGATCGCGAGCACTGCCGGGTAGTCGAGGTCGACGGTGTGCATCACGTCCAACTGCCCGACGTGTTCGGTGATGCCGAGCAGCTCACTCTCCGCCTCCAGCACGGAAAGGGCCGGCACCCACAAACGGGTCTCCGTCTCGAAGTTCGCGCGGTGGACGAGAGCGGACACCTGCCGACTGCCCGACAGCGCCACGAGCGTGGGCGCGTCGAGGACCAGGTGGTGCAGGATCACGCGGCATCACTCTGCTGCCGGGCGAATGCCTCCCGGAGCCTGCGTCCCATCGTCGCGCTCTCCTCGTCGTCCACCTCGACCCCGAAGTTCTCGGCCAGGTAGGCGCGCGTCCGCTCGGCGCGCTCCCGACGCTCCTCCTGCGTCAGCGTCGACTCCGCGAACTCCTGCACCAGCGATCGAATAGACGTCCCCTGCGCCTCCGCGATCACCGCCAACCGGTCCCGCACCTCGGCCGGGACCCGGATCATCGCATCACCCATGCAGCGGAGTATACGTCGACGTATACGCCGACGGAGACCGCTTGACGGGCTTGCTGCTCCACCGGGCCGGCGTCGTCCGCGTGGTGGCCCGGTCGGGCCTCCGGCAGCCACTCACCCCCGGACCGGCTCCTGGGCGGGGCGTCCGGGGCCGCGTTCGGTGCGACCGCGACCCTGTGGATCGGCGCGGCCGGTATGACGCCGAGTGCCCTTCCCACCTTCCTGTGGTGGCGCCCAGGGTCTCCCGTTCCTCGGGGGTGAGCTCGGGCGCCTCGGGGTCGAGGTGCAGCCGCTCGGCCGATGCGGCGCGGGGATACGGCGGCGGAGCGGGAGCTGTCGCGCACGGCCGGGGACCCGGGGCGCGGGTGCAGCCGGGTCGTCGTGCGCGCCGGCGGCGCCGGTCGGGGGAAGAGTGCGGTCACGTCGACCGGACGGGGCGGGGTGGTACGGAGGGCGTTCATGGCGGTGATGCCGCCGGCAGCCGCTGGCAGCGGTGCACCGGTCCGGGCCCCGTCGGTCCGTGCTGGACCGCCTGGGCGCCGGCCCTCGCACCCGTCCGGAACCGGCGCCGGTACTCCGTCGGGGTCGTGTCCAGCCTGCGGCGGAAGGCTCTGACCAGGGTGTCGACGGTGCCGAAACCGCAGGCCGACGCGACGCGTTCCAGGGTCGCGTCGGTGGATTCGAGCTGCTGGCGTGCCGCTTCCACGCGCGCCGACTCGACGTAGGCGTACGGGGTCGTGCCGAGTTCGGTCTTGAAGATGCGGGTGAGCTGCCGGTCGCTGACGTGGGCGTGGGCCGCGAGGTCGGCGACGGTGAGCGGTGTGGCGAGGTTGCGCATGATGTGGTGCCGGAGGTCCTCGACGCGCCGGGTCGTGGAGACCTGCTCCAGCGGCACGCTGAACTGGCTCTGCCCGCTGGGCCGTTTCAGGTACATCACGAGCTGCCGGGCCACCCTGAGCGCGACCTCCTCGCCGAGGTCGTCGGCGACGAGCGCGAGGGAGAGGTCGAGGCAGGAGCTGATGCCGGCGCCGGTCCACACGTCGCCCTCGCGGATGAAGATCGGGTCGGCGTCGACCTCGACGGCCGGGTGCTCGTAGGCGAGTTGACGCGCGGTCGACCAGTGCGTGGTGGCCCGCTTGCCGTCGAGCAGCCCGGCGGCGGCCAGGACGTGCGCCCCGACGCAGACGGACGTGACGCGCCGGGTCCGTGCCGCGAGTCGCCGCACCCACTCGACCACGACGGGGTCGGTGAGCGCCCGCACCCGGCTCGGGCCGTCGATCTCGACCGCGCCGGGCACGATCAGGGTGTCGATGCGCCGCGCGGACAGGTCCTCGAAGGTGGCGTCGGGCAGCACGCGGACTCCGGCGGCGGTGGTGACGGGGTCCATGGACCCGGCGGCGAGGACCACTTCGTAGCCCGCCGCGTCCTCCGTCTCCCGCCGAGCGAGGGAGAACACCTCCGGCGGCCCGGTGACGTCGAGCAGGTCGACGCCCTCGAAGAGCACGACGACGATCAGTCGTCCGACGGAGTTCACGGTTCCTCCCGCGGCGCACAGGGTCATGTCGGTATCTGCAGGTTAGACGACATTGCCGACATCGCCGGGCGCGCCCTAGCGTCGTAGGAGCAGGCCGACGCAACGGCTGCCGCCCACACCCCGAATCCGAGGGAGCCCCCATGCCCAGAACCACGCTGCGCCGCCTCAGCGGTCTCGACGACACCCCCGCGAAGCTCGCCGACTCCACACTGGTCCTCGTCGACTACCAGAACACGTACACGACGGGTGTGATGGAACTCGACGGCTGGCAGGCCGCGCTCGACGCCGGGGCCCGGCTGCTGGCCCGCGCCCGGCGGGAGGGCGCCAAGGTCATCCACGTCGTCCACGACGGCGGCGAGGGCAGCCCGTACGACCTCGGGGCGGAGATCGGGCAGATCCACCCGAGCGTCGCCCCCGTCGACGGCGAGCCCGTCGTCACCAAGAAGGCGCCGGACTCCTTCTTCGGCACCGACCTGGGCGAGCACGTCCACGCGGCCGGACACGCCGACCTCGTCGTCGTCGGCTTCATGACGCACATGTGCGTGGCCTTCACCGCCCAGGGCGCCTTCCTGCGCGGCAACCGCCCCACGGTCGTCGCCGACGCCTGCGCCACCCGCGCCCTCCCGGTCACGGACACCGAACTCGACGCCCGCCAGGTGCACCACGGCGCCCTCGCCACCGTCGCCGACATGTACGGCGTCGTCGTACCGTCGCAGGACTCCCTCGGCTAGGAGCGCCAGGGGGCTCTCCTCGGCCCCGGTCCAGGTCAACGTTTCTGTTCGATTTATCGTCTTCGCACATGTGTCCACGCCGGGCACCCCCGACGACGCCGAACGGAACCCCCCGACCGTGGCCCCTGCCGAACTCACCGTCCCCCGGCCCGAACGGCGTCGGGACAGACGTCCCGGCGACGTCCTGCGCGCCTTCGGGCGCCGGCACCGCGTGCCGCTGCTGGCGACCCTGCCCACCCTTCCGCTGTACGCGGTGTGGTGGGCGGTTCTCGCCACCGGGGGCGGTGACCTCGCCGCGCAGGAGGCGTGGGCCGACTTCGCGTCACGGCACGGGGGTTCGGCGTACGGGCTGTTCTGGTACGGCGGGATGCACACCGTCAACTACAGCGTCGTCTCGCCGTACTTGATGGCGCTGGCCGGGGTGCGCACCGTCACGGTCGTGTCCGGTCTCGCCGCCTCCTGGCTCGCGGCCGTGCTGATCGTGCGGTGCGGGGTGCGCCGGCCCGTGTGGCCCGCGCTGCTCGCTTCCCTCGCGCTGTGGTGCGACGTCGCCTCGGGCCGCACCACCTTCGCGCTCGGCGTCGCCCTCGCGCTGGCGGCCTGCGTGCCGCTGGTGCGCGAGCGGCGGCTGTGGCTCGCCGCCGGGTACGCGGCGCTGGCGACGACCGCCTCGCCGGTGGCCGGGCTGTTCCTGGCCGTCGTGGGGGCCGCGTTCCTGCTCGTACGGGACTGGGGGCGCGCCCTGGTGCTCCTCATACCCCCGGCCGCCGTGGTCGGGGCGACCACGCTCTTCTTCCCCTTCACGGGGGAGCAGCCGATGCCGGCGGCGCGCATCTGGCCGCCGCTCGTGCTCGGCCTCGCCGTCACCGCGCTGGCCCCGCGCACCTGGCGGGTCGCCCGGTGGAGCGGGGCCGTCTACGCGCTCGGGACCGTGCTGACGCATCTGATCGCCTCGCCGGTCGGCACGAACGTCGAGCGGTTCGCCGAGCTGTTCGCGCCCGCCGCGCTGCTGGCCGCGCTGCTCTCCGCGCCTCCCGCGCTCACCGCGGCCCGGTCGCGGCGGTTGCTGTCGGGGCTGCTGGCCGGGGCCCTCGTCTACTCCGTCGGGTGGGTGGGCAGGAAGACCGCCGACGACCTGAAGGTGTCCACCGCCGTGCCGGCCTGGGCCGCCGGGACCGACGGTGTCGTGGACGCCCTGAAGGGGCTCGGCGCCGACCGGACGCGGGTGGAGGTGGTGCCCGCCCGCAACCACCGCGAGGCCACCCTGCTCGCCCCGCACGTCAACCTGGCCCGCGGCTGGAACCGGCAGCTGGACGTGGAACGCGGACGCCTCTTCTACGACGGCACCTTCTCCGCGGCCACCTACCGGGCGTGGCTGGACCGCTGGGCGGTGGGCTTCGTCGTCCTCCCGGGCGGCAGGCCGGACGGCCCCGCCGAGGCCGAGGCGGCGCTCGTGGGGGACCCGGGGCTGCGGCCCGAGTGGCTGGAGCCCGTCTGGCGGGACGCGCACTGGCGGGTGTACCGGGTGCGGGACGCCGTACCGCTCGTCTCCGCGCCCGGCACCGTCCTGACCACCACCCCCGCCGACCTGGTGCTGCGCGTGGCGAGGCCCGGCGCGGTGACCGTGCGGGTGGCCTGGTCGCCGTGGCTGCGCAGCGACGGCGGGTGCCTCACGCGGGACGGCGAGTTCACCCGGCTGACCGTCGGGGCGCCGGGCGAGTACCGGATCAGCTCCCGGTACGGTCCCTCGCCGGGACCGGCGGATCGCTGCTGACGCCGGGCGCGGGCACCGCGACCTCCTTCGCCGCCGCCGTCCGGGCCCTCGGCCCCTGGAACCAGTACGTCAGCCCGAAGCCCGCCGCGACCACGGCCGCGCCGCCCACCGCGTCCAGGACCCAGTGGTTGCCGGTCGCCACGATCGCCGAGACGGTGAAGAGCGGGTGCAGCAGGCCCAGGGCCTTCATCCACATCCTCGGCGCGATGACCGCGATCGCCACCCCGCACCACAGCGACCAGCCGAAGTGCAGCGACGGCATCGCCGCGTACTGGTTGGTCAGGTGCGTCAGCGTGCCGTAGTCCGGCTTCGTGAAGTCCTGCACGCCGTGCACGGTGTCGATGATCCCGAGGCCCGGCATCAGCCGCGGCGGGGCGAGCGGGTAGAGCCAGAAGCCGACCAGGGCCAGCAGCGTGGCGAAGCCCAGGGAGGCGCGGGCCCAGCGGTAGTCGACCGGGCGGCGCCAGTACAGGACGCCGAGGACGGTCAGCGGGACGACGAAGTGGAACGACGTGTAGTAGAAGTCGAAGAAGTCCCGCAGCCAGCCGACCTTCACGACCGCGTGGTTGATCGCGTGCTCGATGTCGAGGTGCAGGAAGCGCTCGACGTCGAGGATCTGCCTCCCGTGCTCCTCGGCCCGCGCCCGGCCCGCCGAGTTGCTGCCCCCGGTCGCCGCGAGGCGGACCTGGGAGTAGGCGGCGTAGGTGACCCGGATGAGGAGCAGCTCCAGGAGGAGGTTGGGCCGGGTGAGGACCCGGCGCAGGAACGGCAGCAGCGGGACGTGCTTGAAGCGGGTGGGGACCGGCGGCGCGTAGGCCGTCGGGACCGGTGTCCCGAAGTAGGGCGAGGTGCGCGCGAGGAACGGCACGGCGACGGCGGCGGCCAGCGCGGCGAGCAGCACGACGTTGTCCCGCAGCGGGTACAGGGCCGCCATGTCCGGCAGCATCATCTTCGCGGGCAGCGTCATCACCAGGACGACGGCGACCGGCCACACGTACCGGTCGGAGGCCCGCTTGCCGACCCGGCCGACGACGGCGGGCAGCACCCACAGCAGCTGGTGCTGCCAGGTGGCCGGGGAGACGGCGACGGCCGCGCAGCCGGTGACGGCGACCGCGAGCAGCAGCTGGCCGTCGCGGGCGTAGCGCACGGCCCGGCGCAGCGCGAGGACGGCGACGGCGGCACCGAGGACGAGGAAGAGGGCGATCTCCAGCGGGCCGCTCACGCCGAGGCGCAGCAGGGCGCCGTGCAGCGACTGGTTGGCCAGGTCGTCGGCCTCGCCGCCCAGTCCGACTCCGGCCAGGTGGTGCACCCAGTACGTGTAGGAGTCCTGTGCCATGGCCGCCCAGGCGACGGCCGTGCAGACGACGAAGGTGATCCCGGTCGCCGCGGCGGCGCGTCTGCGGTCGGTGAACCACAGCAGCGGGACGAAGAGGAGGACGGTCGGCTGGAAGGCCGCGGCGACGCCGATCAGCACGCCGCTCACCCGGTCGCCCCGCGTCCCGCGCACGGCGAAGCAGCCCAGCAGGACGAGGAGGACCGGGATGATGCTGGTCTGGCCGAGCCAGAACGCGTTGCGCACCGGGAGGGAGAGCATCAGCAGGCTGATGGCGACCGGCGCCGCCAGCAGCGCCGTGCGGCGTCCGACCGGCTGGGGCAGGGCGCGGGCGGCGACCAGGCCGAGGGCCACGACCAGCAGCAGCGAGCCGAAGGTCCAGCCCCAGCCGAGAGCCTGCTCGGCGGCGCGGGTGAAGGGTTTGAGGACGAGGCCGACGAACGGCGTGCCGGTGAACTGCGTGGAGTCGTACAGGGACCCCTCCACGTGCAGGACGCCGTGCTCGCCGACCCAGGTCTCCAGGTCCGTCAGGCGCTCCCCGCGCGGGGTGCCGAGGACCGCGGCCACCTGTCGTACGGCCAGGACGGCGGCGATCAGCCACAGGCCGAGGCGCGCGACGCGCAGCCGTGCTCTGGTCGCGTCGGCGGCCGAGGCTCCGAAGGTCTCCACCGGTCGCCCACTGTGCTCCGCATTCGCCACGCCTCGTCGGCCTCCCGCCCCGCTCGTACCGCACGTCCCGCGCTCGTGTACGCGGTGTGTCGTCCTTGCGAACCCTACGAGGCTCGCACCACCCCCGGAGGAAGACGCGAGCGCCCCCCACTCCGCCTGACAGCCGCGCGCTTTTCGTCCCGGGGAGCGAGAAGGATCACAGCGCGCGGGTGGCCGGGCGGCGCGCGGCGCGCGCATGTCCCCTGCGTGGACGCCATTTTGGTGCACAGTGCAACGAAAAGCATACCGGGCGTAAGCGGCGCATCACCGCCTATGGTCGCTTTTCCGCCCGTGGCCGAGTGCCGCGGGCTCCTTCCGGCCCGGCGACAGCGCCGCCGTGCGGGTCGTGGCGTTCCGCGCCTGTGTTCCTGTCCCCGTCGAAAGTAGGCGAGCGTAGTTTTGTCGGCCGTCGCCGCTGCTCCTGGGTCCCGTACGAACCCGGCCCCCGTCCCGCGTGCCGCCGGCGCGCCCACCGCAACCGATCCCGCGCTCGTCCGCCGCGCCGTCAAGGCCGCGGCGCTGGGCAACGCGATGGAGTGGTTCGACTTCGGCGTCTACAGCTACATCGCCGTGACGCTGGGCAAGGTCTTCTTCCCGTCGGGCAACCCGACCGCGCAGTTGCTCTCCACCTTCGGCGCCTTCGCGGCGGCCTTCCTGGTCCGGCCGCTGGGCGGCATGGTCTTCGGTCCGCTCGGGGACCGGGTCGGGCGGCAGAAGGTGCTCGCCGTGACGATGATCATGATGGCGGCGGGCACGTTCGCCATCGGCCTGATCCCGTCGTACGCGACGATCGGCGTCTGGGCGCCGGTGCTGCTGCTGGCCGCGCGGCTGGTGCAGGGCTTCTCCACCGGCGGTGAGTACGCGGGCGCGTCCACCTTCATCGCCGAGTACGCGCCGGACCGGCGGCGCGGGTTCCTCGGCAGCTGGCTGGAGTTCGGCACGCTCGCCGGGTACATCGGCGGCGCCGGGCTGGTGACGCTGATGACGGCGCTGCTGTCGGACGGCGACCTGATGTCGTGGGGCTGGCGCATCCCGTTCCTGGTCGCCGGGCCGATGGGCATCGTCGGGCTGTACCTGCGGATGCGCCTGGAGGAGACCCCGGCGTTCGCGGCCGAGGTGGCGAAGGCGGAGACCGAGCGGCCGAAGGTGCCGCTGCGGGAGATGGTCACCGGTCAGTGGCGTGCCCTGCTGCTCTGCGTCGGACTCGTGCTGGTCTTCAACGTCACCGACTACATGCTGCTGTCGTACATGCCGAGCTATCTGACCAGCGAGCTGAAGTACGACGAGACGCACGGGCTGCTCGTGGTGCTGGGCGTGATGGTGCTGATGATGGTCGTCCAGCCGTTCGCGGGCGCGCTGACCGACCGGGTCGGGCGGCGGCCGGTGATCGCGGCGGGCTGCGCGGGCTTCCTGCTGCTGTCCGTCCCGGCGCTGCTGCTGATCCGCGAGGGCAGCCTGCTCGCGGTGGCGCTGGGCATGGCCGCGCTGGGCCTGCTGCTGGTCTGCTTCACGGCCTCGATGCCGTCGGCGCTGCCGGCGCTGTTCCCGACGCGGGTGCGGTACGGCTCGCTGTCGATCGGCTTCAACGTCTCGGTGTCCCTGTTCGGCGGGACGACGCCGCTGGTGGTGACGGCGCTGATCGGGGCGACGGGCGACATGATGATGCCCGCGTACTACATGATGGCCGCGGCCGTGGTCGGCGGCGTGGCGGTGTGGTTCATGACGGAGTCGGCGGGACGCCCGCTGCCGGGCTCGGCACCGGCGGTGGAGGGACAGCGGCCCCGCGGCCCGGTCCACTCCGCCGCCGCGCCGTGAGCGCGGAACACCCGGTCCTGATCGCCCACCCAGGTCGTCCGCGTGGCTAACCTCCTTGGTGCACCTGCTGAACGCACCTGCTGAGACAGGTCAACGACGCACACGGAAGGCTCCCGCATGAGCGAGTCGCGGCTCTGGGACGACGTCGACGCCTACTTCGCCACCCACCTCGCACCCGACGACGACGCCCTGGCGGCCGCCCGCAGGGAAAGCGACGCCGCCGGGCTGCCGCCGGTGAGCGTCACCGCCACCCAGGGCAAGCTCCTCCAGCTCCTCGCCCGGATCCAGGGCGCCCGCACCGTCCTGGAGATCGGCACCCTCGGCGGCTACAGCACCATCTGGCTGGCCCGCGCCCTGCCCGCCGACGGCCGCCTGGTCACGCTGGAGTACAGCGCCCGGCACGCGGAGGTCGCCACCCGCAACATCGCCCGCGCCGGCCTCGACGCCCTCGTCGACGTGCGCGTGGGTCCCGCGCTGGAGTCCCTGCCGAAGCTCGCCGACGAGAACCCGCCGCCCTTCGACCTGGTCTTCATCGACGCCGACAAGGGCAACAACCCGCGCTACCTCGAGTGGGCCCTCAGACTCACCAGCACCGGCAGCCTGATCGTCGTCGACAACGTGGTCCGCGGCGGCCGGGTGGCCGACGCCGACGACACGGGCGACGACGTCCGCGGCACCCGCGCCGCGATCGAGCTGATCGGCGCCCACCCCCGGCTCAGCGGCACCGCGGTCCAGACGGTCGGCGCCAAGGGGTACGACGGGTTCGCGCTGGCGCGCGTGCTGGCCTGACCGCGGGCCGGTCCTACACCTCGTGGTAGAAGCCGACGTTGACGCTGCGCGGCTCCGCGCGGTCCTGGACCACCACCTCGCCGCTGCCGCCCCTGGGCAGCGGCACGGTGCCGCCGTACGTCATGGGCTGCGCCTGCGCGTGGCCGCCGACGGTCAGCCGGACCTCGCAGGAGGGGTCGGGCTGGGAGCCGCGCAGCCAGGTCAGCCGCCAGACGCCGTCCGGTCCGCAGCGGAACTCCAGGTGGACCCGGGAGACGAACAGCCAGTCCTCCGGCGTCGACAGCCGGCACACGGACCTGTCCCTGCCCACCCGCAGCACCGCGTCCGGCTCGCTGGGCGCGTCGGCCATCTGCATGCCGGCCGTGGCGCCCGCGTCCGCCGCGGTGACGGCGGCCATGGTGAGTTCGAGCACGTGCGCTCCTTCGAGGTCCGTCGGCTTGTCGCCGCCGCATGATAGATCGCCCCGTGGAGCGGTGTCCGGCGTCCGGCACAATGGGGTCATGACCGAGCGAAAGCCACCAGGCGTCGACTTCGAGTTCTGGGTCGACAAGCAGATCCGGGACGCGGACGCCCGCGGTGAGTTCGCCGGGTTGCCCGGCGCGGGCAAGCCCCTGCCCAGCGAGGTGGACAGCACCTACGACGAACTGTGGTGGGTCAAGCGGAAGATGGCCCGCGAGGGCTTCTCCGTGCTGCCGCCCACGCTGGCCCTGCGCAAGGAGGCGGAGGACGCCCTGGAGGCGGCGGCGAAGGCACCGTCGGAGCGGGTGGTCCGCCGCATCGTCGAGGAGATCAACGTCAAGATCCGCGACGTCATGTTCAAGCCGCCGCCCGGCCCCCCGCTGGGTCTGAAGCCCTACGACGTCGAAGAGGTCGTACGGCGGTGGCGGGAGGGCCGGGCGGCGGAGTGACGCCCGTGGCTCACAGGCGCATCAGCCGGTCCGCCAACTCGCGGTAGTCCCGCAGGGCCAGGCGGAGTTGCTCGGTGTCCGTGCTCGGCGCTCCGCTGTCCGCCCCGGCCTCCCGCCAGGAGGTGCGCAGGGTGCGGCGGCGGTGGGTCACGGCGTCGGTGAAGCGCGCCGCGATCTCCTCCAGGACGCGGTCGGCCTCCTCGACGGAGGCACGGGGCGCGTCGACGAACCCGGCCACCGCGTGGTGCAGCCGCCGGCCGAGCCGGTCGGACTCACCGGGCGGCAGGAGCGACGCACCGGCCGAAGCGTCCGCCGCGGAGACTGCGGCGGTGGTCCCGGGTCCGGGCCCGGACCCGGCCCCGGACCCGACGGTGACACCGGGCTCGTGCTCGGCGGTGGTGGCGGGCCTGGACTCGGCGATGACACCGGGCTCGTGCTCGGCGGTGGTGCCGGGCTCATGCTCGGCGGCGGTGCCGGGCCTGGACTCGGCGGTGGGGCCGGGCTCGTGCTCCGCGGCGGTGGGGCCGGGCCTGGGTCCGGCGGTGGTGCCGGGCTCGACCGTCGGGTCGGCGCCGGTTTTGCCTGTCATGTCGGGCATGCCTCAGCTCTCCTTCGGTCGGCGCTTGCCGAGCGACCACGCGTGGGGCGCCCGGGACTCGTGGGCGGCGGATGCCGGTTCGCCCGCTTCGGTGCCGGTCCGCTGCCGCCGGGCGTCGTGGCGGTCCGGGCGGACCAGTGTCTCGAACAGCGCGCGGGCCTCGACCATGGACGCGCGCATCTCCTCCGTGCCCGCGCCGCCGCCCTGCGCGTCGTCCGCGCGCGCGTGCGTCACACGGTGCACCCGGCGGTACCCCTCGACATGGTGGGCGTGGTGCACGGACAGCGCCGTGAGCTGCTCCTCGTACTGTCCGCCGTCCGGGAAGCCCCGCGCGCCGGCGAGTTCCGCGAGCAGCCGGTCCGCCTCGCCGACCGCCTCACGCGGGGAGTCGACGAAGCGCTCCTGGGCCGCGGCCCAACGCGCCTCGAAGCGTTCCCGCTCGGCGGGCTCCAGGGGCCGGGTGCGCAGCGACCCGTGCCGCCGCACCCGTTCGGCCAGTTCCCGTTCCGCGGCCTTGGTGTCGCCGTCGTGCCGGGCCACGGCCAGGTCGTACTCGGGCCCGAAGCGCCGCTTGAGGCTTCCGCCGTGCTGGGAGCCCCGTGCGCGCAGGGCGAGGACGGCCGCGACGACGAGCACGACCGCCACGATCACGATCAAGGTGATGATCACGCCTGTGGACATGAGTGCCTTCCGGGTATGCGGCCCGTCGGCTCTCCGAGCGGGCCGGTTCGCGGTTCGTGTTGCCCCGGACTCCGCGCTCAAACGGCGCACGGCGTGCGCCGACGGCGCACGGGTGGGAAAATGCGCTTGTCCGGTGCGCCGGTCCCCTGGCGACAATGCCCCTCATGACCTGGACCGTCGCCCCGGAACCGTACGACTCCCCCGTGGCCGCCGCCCTCTGGCGCGCGTACTACACGGAGGTGAGCGACCGCTGGTACCAGCGGTACGAGGGGCGCTCCACCGACCCGGCCGAGCTGGAGCGGGAGATCGCCGCGTACCCCGGCGCCGACCTCGCGCCTCCCCGGGGGCAGTTGCTGGTCGCCCGCCACGGCGGTGAACCGGCCGGCACCTCGGGCGTACGGCTGCTGGATGACGCCACCGCCGAGCTGACCCGGGTGTTCCTGTACCGCCCGATGCGCGGCCGGGGCGGCGCCGCGCTGCTCGTGCGGGCCGCCGAGGACGCGGCACGGGCGCTCGGGGCCCGGCGCATGGTCCTCGACACGCGGGGCGACCTCGTGGAGGCCCGCGCCCTGTACGCGCGCCTCGGCTACACCGAGACCGAGGCGTACAACGAGAGTCCGTACGCCGAGCACTGGTTCACCAAGCGGCTGTGCGGCGACGGCGGCTCCTGATCCTGCCTGCTCAGCCCGCCCGCGCGGGTGTACGCCCCTCGTGCGGGCGCTCGCGGTCGGAGCCGCACAGTTCGCCGGTCAGCTCCCGCACCAGCTGCACCAGGTCGGTCGGACGGTCCGGGCCCCACCAGTCGCCCAGCAGTTCGGCGAGCGAGTCCTCCCGGGCCAGCGCCAGCCGTTCGGCGACCTCGCGGCCCCGGACGGTGAGAACGAGGTCGGGTCCCTCGCGGACGGCGAGGTGCCGCTCCTCCACCTGACGGGCGGCCGCCATCACGGTGGCCAGCGGGACCGGGCTGCGCTCCGCGAGCTGGGCGGGCTCGACCCGGCCGTACTTCCTGACCCGCAGCAGCATCCAGCTCGACGCGGGCAGCAGGTCGTAGCCCGCCCGTGCGGTGATCCTGCGGTAGATCTCCCGGCGGCCCTCCCGGGTGCCGAGGACCGACAGGGCGCGGCACACCTCGTCGTGCGAGGAGCGTTCCACCGGGTTGCTGGCAAGGGTCTGGGTGGCGTCCGGCGCCGTGACCGAACCGCGCAGCCGGTCCTCCTTGAGGAACCAGGCCAGCAGGAAGGCGAGCAGGGCGACGGGCGCGGCGTACAGGAAGACGTCGGTGATGGAGGAGGCGTAGGCGTGGATCGCCTCGGGGCGCAGCGCGGGCGGCAGGGCGCCGATGCCGCGCGGGTCGGCCTCGAGGGTGTCCACGGAGACGCCGGGCGGCAGGGCGGTGCCCCGGAAGGCGTCGGTGAGCTGGTCGGCGAGGCGGCTCGCGAAGATCGTGCCGAAGATCGCCACGCCGAACGACGCGCCGATGGACCGGAAGAAGGTCGCGCCGGAGGTGGCGACGCCCAGGTCCTCGTAGGGGACGGCGTTCTGCACGATGAGGACGAGGACCTGCATCACCAGGCCGAGGCCCAGGCCGAAGACGAAGAAGTAGGCGCTCACCTCGGCGGTGGCGCTGTGCTCGTCGAGCTGGTGCAGCAGGAGCAGTCCGAGGGTGGTGATGGCGGTGCCCGCGACGGGGAACACCTTCCAGCGGCCGGTGCGGCTGACGATCTGCCCGGAGACGGTCGAGGACAGCAGCAGGCCGAACACCATCGGCAGCATGTACACACCGGACACCGTCGGGGAGACCCCGCGCACGACCTGCAAGAACGTCGGCAGGTAGGTCATCGCGCCGAACATCGCGAAGCCGATCACGAAGCTGATGACGGCGGACAGCGTGAAGGTGCGGACGCGGAAGAGCTTGAGCGGCAGCACGGGCTCGGCCGCCCGGCGTTCCACGGCCACGAAGAGGACGGCGAGGACGACCGCGAGGACCGCGAGCCCGATGATCTGCGGGGATCCCCAGGCCCAGGTCGTGCCGCCGAGCGAGGCCACCAGGACCAGGCAGGTGGCGACGGAGGCGATGAGGAGGGTGCCGAGGTAGTCGATGACGTGCCGGGTGGCGCGGCGCGGGATGTGCAGGACCGCCGCGATCACCGCGAGCGCGACGATGCCGACGGGCAGGTTGATGTAGAAGACCCAGCGCCAGCTGAGGTGCTCGGTGAAGACCCCGCCGAGCAGCGGCCCGAGCACGCTGGTCGCGCCGAAGACCGCGCCGAACAGCCCCTGGTAGCGGCCCCGCTCGCGGGGCGGGACCAGGTCGCCGACGATCGCCATCGACAGCACCATCAGCCCGCCGCCGCCCAGGCCCTGGAGGGCCCGGAAGATGATCAGCTGGGACATGCCCTGCGCGATGCCGCACAGCGCGGAACCGACCAGGAAGATCCCGATCGCCAGCTGGAACAGCTTCTTGCGTCCGTACTGGTCGCCGAGCTTGCCCCACAGCGGGGTCGCGGCGGTGGCCGCCAGCAGATAGGCGGTCACCACCCAGGAGAGGTGTTCGAGGCCGCCCAGGTCGCTCACGATGGTCGGCAGGGCCGTCGACACGATGGTCTGGTCGAGTGCGGCGAGCAGCATGCCGAGGAGCAGGGCTCCGATGGAGACGAGTACGCCGCTGGAGACCTGCTCCCGTTCGTCCGGTGCCGTCGGCCGCGCCGGGTCCGGCTCCGTCGCCTCGCGCACATCTTCGGCCATCCCGACCTCCACGGTGTCGACGCACACAGCCCATCCCGGTCGGTGTGACCAGTTATGGCCGTTTCAGTCCTCATGGAAGCCGATATTCCGGGGGCGTGCGCACCGAAGTGTGGAGGAGATCTGCATAATCTCTGGAGTTCGCGAGGGGAGTCGCGAGGGGAGGGACGAACGCGTGGAACAGCAGAAGGACCCGTCGCGGGAGCGGCCCGCGAGGGCCTCGTGCCCGGAGTGCGGCACGCCCAGGGCGGCGGACAACACGCCGTCCTGCGCCTGCGGCACCAGGGCCTCCGACGCCCTGCGCGACCGACGCACGGCCCAGGCGGCAGCGGCGGAGGACTTCGACCCGCTGCGCATACGGCCGTACGTCGAGCTGGACGGGGCCGGGGAGCCCCCGGGCGCGCCCGACGCGTCCGGCCAGCACGGTGACACGCCCACGTCGCCCGCACCGCCCGTGTCCGACCCGGACGCCACCATGACGCTGCGCGCGGTCGACGCCGGAGCCGCCGCGGGGTCCGCGACCGGCTCGCCCGGCGGCGACGGGGACACGGCGGCGACCTCCGCACTGCCGACGCCCCTGGCCCCCTCGGCCGACTCGCCCAACGCCCACGACCTGCGCCTGTTCGAGACCTCCGCCACCGCACGCCTCCCCCGGGCGGACCCGGGCACGGACGGCACAGACGGCACGGACGGCGGCGGAAGCCCACCGCGCAGGCGGCGCAAGGGCGTGCTGCTGAGTGCCGCCGGAGCGGTCGTGGTCGTGATCGGCGCGGCGGGATTCGCTGGCGGGCTGTTCTCGTACGACACCCCGTCACGGGACGGGGCGCTGCCGGAGGAGGTCCGGGCGAGCGTGCCGGACCCGTCGACCGACGAGGCCTCGCCGAGCGCGGAACCGAGCACGTCGTCCGCCGCGCCGTCGTCCTCCGCGTCCCCCTCCGCCTCCGCGTCCGCCTCGCCGTCGGCCGACGCGAGCACGTCGGCCTCGCCGTCCCCCTCGGCGTCGAGCGCCTCGCCCACACCGTCCAGGTCGGCCGAGCCGACGCAGAGCACGACCGCGCCGGCGGAGGAGGCCCCGCAGGAGCCCGGGGAGGACGACCCCGGCACGGACGGCGGCCCGCTGCAGCGCGGTGACCAGGGCCCGGAGGTGGTCGAGTTGCAGCAGCGCCTGGCCGAGGTGGAGCTCTACCGGGGCGACCTCAACGGCAACTACAACCGCCAGGTCGAGGACGCGGTCCGCCACTACCAGTGGTCCCGCGGCATCTACTCCGACGGGGTCGGCGTCTACGGCCCGGACACCCGCCGCAGGCTGGAGTCGGAGACCCGGGAGCCGTAGCGGCGGCCAGGCCCTCGACGGACGGAGTCGGCCGCTGCGCGGGCTCGGGGAGACGTCGGCCGATGCGCGGGCGCGGGAGCCGTCGGCCGACGCGCGAGCCCAGGACGCCGTAGGGCAACGAGGCAACGTGCGGTCGCCCGGCCCCGCCGGCCGCTGTGCGGGCCCATGGCGCCGTCGGCCGGTGCGCGAAGACGGGGCCGGCCCCGTCAGCCGATGTGCAGGCGCAGGGTGCCGTCCGCGTCGGCCTCGACCCGTACCCGCGTCAGGTCCTCCACGACCACGTCCGGCCCGTACGACCCGGCGCGCGGCCCGACCCCCACGACCCGCATCCCCGCGGCGCGCGCGGCCGCGATGCCGGCGCCGGAGTCCTCGAAGGCGACGCAGTCGGCGGGGGCGACGCCCAGTTCGGCGGCGCCCTTGAGGAAGCCCTCCGGGTCGGGCTTGCTCGCGCCGACGGACTCGGCGGTGACCCGGACGTCCGGCTGGGCGAGCCCGGCGGCGGCCATCCGCGCGGTGGACAGGGCCACGTCGGCCGAGGTCACCAGGGCGTGCGGCAGGCCGCGCAGCGAGGCGAGGAAGTCCGGCGCGCCGGGGATCGCGACGACGCCCTCGGTGTCGGCGGTCTCCTCGGCGAGCATGCGGGCGTTGTCGGCGTGGTTCTGCTCCATCGGCCGCTCCGGCAGCAGCAGGGCCATGGTGGCGTAGCCCTGCCGCCCGTGGACCACCTTCATGACCTCGTCGCCGTCCAGCCCCTGCCGGTCGGCCCAGCGCCGCCAGACGCGCTCCACGGCGGCGTCCGAGTTGACCAGGGTGCCGTCCATGTCGAGCAGCAGGGCACGGGCGGGCAGAACGGTGGTGGCGGTGGCCGTCATCGGCAGTCTCCAAAGCGCGGGGAGGAAACAAGGCGGCCCCGCCCGCCGGTCAGGGAGAACGGGCGGGAACCACTTTGTTCATGCACGGTACAAAAAAGACCCGGGTACGCGCCACCGGCACCCGCCGCGGAACCCGGCGCTCGGCGCTCGCCGCTCAGCCGGCGATCGCCTCCCACAGGCTCCACACGCCGAGACCCAGCATGAGCACGGCCGCGATCTTCGTAATCAGCCCCAGCGGCACCCGCTTCATCAGGGCCTTCCCCCCGACGATGCCGAGCCCGGCCACCGCCCACAGCGCGAGCACCGCGCCGAGGCCCACGGAGAGCGGGTCGTCGTAGCGGGCCGCGAGGTTGGCCGTCATGATCTGCGTCAGGTCACCGAACTCGGCGACCAGGATGAGCATGAACCCCGCCCCGGCGACCTTCCAGAAGGACTGGTCCTCCGGCTTGCGGATCTCCTCGTCCTCGTCGTCCTTCTTCATCAGCAGCACGGCGGCGCCGCCCAGGAACAGCACGCCGGTCACGGCATGCACGATCTGCTGGGGCAGCAGGGTCAGCACACTGCCGGCCGCGACCGCGAGCACGACATGCAGCAGGAAGGCGGCGGCCACGCCCGCGAAGACGTACGAGGCGCGGTAGCGGGTGCCGAGGACGAGGCCGGCGAGCGCGGTCTTGTCGGGCAGTTCGGCGAGGAAGACGACACCGAAGACGAGCGCCGTCACGGTCAGGCTGATCAAGATTCCTCAATCGGTCGGGGCCGCCCCACCGAGAGTGCTGATTGCGCGGATTTCACGACGTCCGCGACGCAAGACACCTCGGCACGGCAGCACACGGATCCACCCCTGCCGTACGGCACGGGCGTGCACTGCTTGCCGAAGGTCTCGCTGGCCTGCCCCGCGTACGAGGCCTGCCTCCGGGCGCCGGCTCAGACGAGCTGAGCAGTATGTCGACGGTCCGGCGAAGAGCTACTCCCCTTCTGCGCCGTCCATAGTACGCGACCCCCCGGGCGGCACCGAGGGCCGAAGGTCCCGCCGCGGCTCCGCCCCGGCGCACGCCGCCCCTCTCGTCACGAGTCCCGTCACGCTTCTAGACGTGCCATGCACACGTCACTAACTTCTTACCGGCCGCACACCTGTGCGCCATGCGGCGTCGCGAGCATTCCCCTGCCCGCGTCCCAACGCCCCCACACTCAAAGGGAGTTCGCATGCCGAAGTTCTACGCGCGTCGACGACTGGGTTTCCTCGCCGCGTTCACCGGGCTCATAGCCTCCGCCGGGCTCCTCAACGGCCCGGCCGCCTCCGCCGCCCTCCCCACCCCGGTCAGCGCGGCCACCGCCCGCACCTACCTCGCCTCCCTCACGGTGGCCACCGAGGACCGCACCGGCTACGACCGGGACCTCTTCCCGCACTGGATCACGCAGTCGGGCACCTGCAACACCCGCGAGACCATCCTCAAGCGCGACGGCACGAACGTCGTCACCGACTCCTCCTGCGCCGCCACCAGCGGGAGCTGGTACTCCCCCTACGACGGCGCCACCTGGTCCGCCGCCTCCGACGTCGACATCGACCACCTCGTGCCGCTCGCCGAGGCCTGGGACTCCGGCGCCGACTCCTGGACCACCTCGCGGCGGCAGTCCTTCGCCAACGACCTGACCCGGCCCCAGCTCCTCGCGGTCACCGACAACGTCAACCAGGCCAAGGGCGACCAGGACCCGGCCACCTGGATGCCCTCGCGCACCGCCTACCGCTGCACGTACGTGCGCGCCTGGGTGCAGGTGAAGTACTACTACGACCTCTCGGTCGACTCCGCGGAGAAGTCCGCCCTCCAGGGATACCTCGCGAGCTGCTGACCTCCCGCCCGCCGCCGGGTCGGCGCGGACCCTCCCCACCGGCCTCCGTCGCCCCGTACCGTACGGGGCGACGGAGGAGAGGATCATCATGGCGGAACTGCGCCTGGGCCCAGTGCTGAGGTACACCGACGGCTCCCGCGCCACCGTCTGGGTCGAGACGGACGGCCCGTGCACGGCCGAGGTGCGCTGCGCCGACGGCGCCCGGGGGACGGCCCGCAGCTTCCGGATCGCGGGCCACCACTACGCCCTGGTGCCGGTCGGCGGCCTGACCCCCGGTACGGCGACGGAGTACGAGGTGCTCCTCGACGACACGCCCGTGTGGCCGCTGCCGGACTCCCGCTTCCCGCCCTCGGTGATCGCCACGCCCACCGGCGACGACGGCATGCGCGTCGCCTTCGGCTCCTGCCGCTGGGCCGCGCCACCGGCCGGCGGCAAGGACCCGGTGGGCCCGGACGCGCTGGACACCCTCTCCGCCCGTGTCGCGGCCGACCCCGACGGCGCGCGCCCGGACGTGCTGCTGCTGCTCGGCGACCAGGTGTACGCCGACGAGATCTCCGACGACACGCGCCACTGGATCGCCGGCCGGCGCGATGTGGAGGCGGGGCCCGGAGACCAAGTCGCCGACTACGAGGAGTACACCCACCTCTACTACGAGTCCTGGCTCGACCCCGAGGTGCGCTGGCTGCTGTCCACCGTGCCCAGTTGCATGATCTTCGACGACCACGACGTCATCGACGACTGGAACACCTCCGCCGCCTGGCTCGCCGACATGCGGGCCACCGACTGGTGGCAGGAGCGGCTGCTGAGCGGGCTGATGTCGTACTGGGTGTACCAGCAGCTGGGCAACCTCTCCCCGGACGAACTGGCCGCCGACCCGTTGTACACGGCCGTCCGGGACGCATCCGACGGCACCGGGGCCCTGCGGGAGTTCGCCGCCCGGGCCGACGCCGATCCGGCCTCCGTCCGCTGGAGCTACCGGCGCGACTTCGGACGCATACGGCTGCTGATGGTCGACTCCCGCGCGGCCCGCGTCCTGGAGGAGGACCGCCGTTCGATGCTCGACCCGGACGAGGCCACGTGGCTGCGCGAACAGATCCTTGACGGGCGGAGCGCGGCCGACGGTCAGGGCGAGGGCGGCGACGGCCGCGGCGCGTACGACCACCTGCTGATCGGCACCTCCCTGCCCTGGCTGCTGCCCCACCTGGTGCACGACGTGGAGGCGTGGAACGCCGCGATGTGCGGCGGCGAACGGGGCGCGCGCTGGGCGCGGTTCGGGGAGCGGGTACGGCGCGGGGCCGACCTGGAGCACTGGTCCGCCTTCCCCTCGTCCTTCGGCGCCCTCGGCGACCTGATCGCCGAGGCCGGTACCGGGCCGGGGGCGCCCGCGACGGTGAGCGTGCTCTCGGGCGACGTCCACCACGCCTACGTGGCCGAGCCGTCGTGGCCGGGGCGGGCGCCCGGCGCCCGGGTGGCCCAGCTGACCTGCTCCCCCGTCCACAACTCCGTGCCGCTCTCGATCCGCCTCGGCTTCCGCTTCGGCTGGAGCGCCCCTGCGCGTGCCCTCGGGCGGCTCATCGCCCGGCACGGACGCTGCGCGCCTTCGGCGGTGCGCTGGCGCAGGACGGGCGGGCCCTGGTTCGGCAACCAGATCATGACGCTGACCCTGCGCGGGCGGACGGCGCGGCTGCGCCTGGAACAGGCCCGGGCGCGCCGGGACGGGGCGATCGTCCTGCGCACGGTCACGGAGCGGGAGCTGGCCTAGCCGCGTGCCCCGGCATGGGACGAGGGTGGTGCGGGGTATGAATTGAGTCACGTTCGCGGGGCGCGCCGCGCATGTGGGAGCGCTCCCACCTGGTCGGGCGGCGGTGACGGCCAGGTGACTGCACGTCAGGCTATGGCGGAATGTTGAACTTGCAAGCACTCATTAGGCACACCTAACGTGGGCAGCCCACTCGGTTCCGTCCCCCGCCGGCCCACCCCGGCCGGCCGACCGAAGGAGCAACCCCCCATGCTCGGACGCCTCAACCGCGGCAACGCCCAGCCCTACGTACTCGGTCTGTTCCGCGTGGTCGTCGGCCTGCTCTTCGCCTGCCACGGCGCCGCCTCCCTCTTCGGAGTCCTCGGCGGCGCCGCGGGATCGGGCGGCACGATCGACGCGGGCACCTGGCCGGGCTGGTACGCGGCCCTGATCCAGTTGGTCGGCGGCGGACTCGTCCTGCTGGGCCTCGCCACCCGGCCCGCGGCGGTCATCTCCTCCGGCTCCATGGCCTACGCGTACTTCAAGGTGCACCAGCCGGTCGCCCTGTGGCCGATGGAGAACGGCGGCGAGGCCTCCGTCATGTTCTGCTGGGCCTTCCTGCTGCTCGCCTTCACCGGTTCCGGCGCCTTCGGCCTGGACCGGCTCCTCGCCCGGCGCACCTCCGAGCAGGAGCAGTCCGCCCCGGAGCGGCAGACGCCGGTCGCGGCCTGACCGGACCACCACGGGGGCCCGGGCCTCCGAGTTTCGCTCTTCCCCGCCAGCCACGACAGCGGTGCCCGTCCGGACGCGGCGGCACCGCTGTCGCGCGTGTGAACGCCTTGCGTCGATCACACAAGCCCCCTGTGAACCCTCTGTCACACCCTCGGCGTACGCTGTATGGCTGTCATCGGCCGCTCCTGCCGTCCCCGCGTCTCGCGGCAAGGCCCGGCCCACGGGGGAGTACCGGGGAGTTGTGGTGGTCGAAGGTCTGGGAAGCATCGGGTCGCTGGTCAGCAGCCCATGGATCTATGCGCTGGTGGCCGTTTCGGTGCTCCTCGACATCTTCCTGCCGGTGCTGCCCAGCGGGGTCCTCGTGATCACGGCGGCGACGGCGGCCGCCGCGGGTTCGGGAGCGGCGGCGGCCGGACGGGTTCCGCAGGACGTTCCCGACATCCTCGTCCTCACGCTCTGCGCGGCGACTGCCTCCGTCCTCGGTGACCTGGCCGTCTACCGCCTCGCCTGGCGCGGCGGGGCACGGCTGGACCGCGCGATCGCCCGTTCCCGGCGGCTGACCACCGCGCAGGAACGTCTCGGCGGCGCCCTGGCCCGCGGCGGCGGCGCCCTCGTCGTCCTGGCCCGCTTCGCTCCGGCCGGCCGCTCGGTCGTCTCGCTCGTCGCCGGCGCGGCGCATCGCCGTATCCGCGAGTTCCTGCCCTGGTCGGCGCTGGCGGGACTGGCCTGGGCCGCGTACAGCGTCGCCCTCGGCTACTTCGGCGGCCAGTGGCTGGGCGCGAGCTGGCTGGCTACGGGCGTGTCCCTGGTGGCGCTGTTCGGCGCGGGCGCCGGGGCGGCGTACCTGATGCGCCGCCAGCCCCGGACGACGGAAGCGTCGTAGCGGCGCGGGGCGTCGTGGCGGCGCGGCGCGGGGCGTCGTGGCGGCGCGGCGCGGGGCGTCGTGGCGGCGCGGCGCGGGGCGTCGTGGCGGCGCGGGGCGGGGCGTCGTGGCGGCGCGGGGCGTCGTGGCGGCGCGGCGCGGGGCGTCGTGGCGGCGCGGGGCGGGGCGTCGTGGCGGCGCGGGGCGGGGCGTCGTGGCGGCGCGGGGCGGTCCAGCGGCGGAAACCTCCGCGCACCACAAGCCCCGTAGCGGCGGAAGCCCTCTTGCTCCGTAAGCCGCGAAGCGCGGGCGCCTTGCAGCGGCGGACGCCGAACGGCGAGGGAGCCTTGTAGCGCCGCAAGCCCGGTAGCGGCGGGAGCCTCATGCAGCGAAAGCGCCTCGCAGCGGCGGAAGCCTCCGAGCCGCGCAAGGCCTCCCCCGGCGCGGAGAGCTCGGAGCGCCCCGAGTCCCGTCGCGACGGAGCCGCGTACCGGCGCTGGAGCCTGGCCTCCCGTGTGCCCTGGGGCCGGAAGCCTCCCGGCGGCGGAGGGCGGTGGGCGGCGGTCGGACGGCCGAGCGGCAAGGTGCCTGGTCGGCGGGACACCGGGACGGAGGCGGCGACCCGTGCGGAGGCGGCGGGCAGCCGGGGCGAGGGCAGCTCGGCACCCGGCGCGGCCGGTCCCGCCCGGGCAGGCGCGCGTTCTGCCCGCCCCCGGCGGCACGCCGGGGGCGGGTGGAGGGTCGGTGCCCCGCGTCAGGAGGCCCGGCGGGCTCCGGCGCCGCCGCGTATCTCCAGGCCCGCGAGCAGCTCGGCCGTGGCCTTGGCGACGGCCTCGACGGCCTCGTCGAAGACCTCCTGGTTGTGCGCGGCGGGCGCGCGGAATCCGGAGACCTTGCGCACGTACTGAAGGGCGGCGGCCCTGATCTCGTCCTCGGTGGCCTCCTCGGCCAGCACGGGCGGACGCAGGGTCTTGATGCTGCGGCACATGACGTCAGTCTCCCCTCTCCGGGTCCACCCGCCAGTCGTTCGACCTGCTCCGGTGGCCCTGCGGATACTCGAAATCGACCTGCCCGAGCCGCCCGAGCCCGGCCCCTCGGCAGACCGCACCGGAGGCGGCGCGGTCGGCGCCCGGAAGGACGTGCGGATACCGCCCGCTTCCCGCCCGCCGGGTCCACTCGTCCACACCGTCCATGTCTTTCACCGTAGGGCAGGGGACTGACAGCCGGGCCGGGCCGCGGGGGCCACACGTTCGCGTGAACCACGGAAGGGAACGCTCGCCTCAAAATCGAACAGGCGTATCATTGGCGTGTGGCTACGACCTATGATTTCCCCAGTGATCTCCTCGCCGGTCAGGAGGAACTGCATCAGGTCCGGGCCGAGCTGTCGGCCCTGCTGAAGAGACTTCCCTGGTCTGTCGAGCCGCTCGACGGATTCAGCGACGACAACGGCTGGCGGAAGGTCGAGCGCCCGGCCTCGCCCGGCTGGTCGGCGGACGAGCAGGCCGAGGTCGAGAAGCTCCGTCGGCGCGAGCGCGAGCTGGCCGTGTTCGTCAGCACCCATCGCTACTGGGCGGAGATGACCGGCCCGGACCAGGTGAGCGCCCGGTCGGAGCTGAAGCGCGCCCATGAGGGGCCGCACGCGTGAGGCCCCCGGAAGATCTCCGGGGGCCTCACGCACCGACGACGGCGCCGGTCCTGGTGGGCGCGGACGGTTTCGAACCGCCGACATCCTGCTTGTAAGGCAGGCGCTCTACCCCTGAGCTACGCACCCAGGACGAGTCGACAGCCTACATGGCCCGGGGCGCCGCCCGGCAAACGCGTGCGCACCGTGCTGACCCGCGGGCGGGGGTTAACCCCACCCCCGATCCGGTAGCGGTCCGGATCCCGCCGCCGTCCCGTCCTCCGTACGGTCGAAGAGCCTCATCGAGCAGGTCTCCGCCCACCGCGGACGGCCCCGGGTGCGGCACCTCGTCGTCCGTTCCAGGGGGAGACCGCCATGCCCGCCCGTACCGTTCCCGTCCGCGCGTTCACCGCCGTCGCTGCCGTCGCCGTCCTCGTCGCGGGCCTGAGCGCCTGCGCCTCCGCGTCCGACGACAAGGAGCCCGAGCACCGGTCGTTCGCCCTCCAGGGCCGCACGCTCACCGTCGACTCCGACGACTCCGCCCTGGAGATCGTCGCCTCGGACGACCACGCCTTGGGGAAGATCGAGGTCACGCGGTGGTTCTCCGGCTCGGTCGCGATCGGCTCGGATCCGGAGGTGACCTGGAAGATGGACGGCGACCGGCTGGTGCTGCGGATGCACTGCTCCGGCGTGGTCGCCGACTGCGCGGCCAAGCACCGCGTCGAGGTGCCGCGCGGCGTCGCCGTCAAGGTGAAGGACGGGGACGGCAGCGTGCGGGCGAGCGGGTTCGAGGACGCGCTGAACATCCGTACCGGCGACGGCTCCGTGCACGTCACCGACTCCACCGGGCCGCTGGAGCTGCGTACCGACGACGGTTCCGTACGTGCCGAGGTCTCCTCCCGCCGGGTGCGGGCGCACACCGGCGACGGCTCGGTGCGGCTGGAACTCGGCGGCGTCCCGGACCGGGTGGAGTCCCGCTCCGGCGACGGCTCCGTGACGATCTCGCTGCCCAGGGCCGCGTACAAGGTGTCCACCGACACCGGTGACGGCTCGGTCGACGTGTCCGTGCCCACCGACGACACCAGCGCGCACGTGGTCGACGCCCGGTCCGGTGACGGCAGAATCACCGTCCGAACCGCGAACTGACCGGCCCGTGTGTTCGTCCCTGACGGGTGGGAGAATGAACCCGGGCAGGACGGACGACACGGGAGAGGGATGTGACGGCGACACCATCGCAGCCGTACTCGCCGATGGTGGCGCGCGCCCAGCGCCTGCCGCACCGCACCCGCCGGTACCCGCGGGGCCCGGTCCGTGACGCGCTCACCCTGATGGGCCTGCCCCTGCTCGCCGCGCTGGCGCTGCCCGCGGCGTTCGCCGGGGGCGGCACCCGGCGCTGGTTCGGCGGGCGGGCCGAGAGCCAGCGGGCCGAGGCCCAGAGCGCGAAGGACGACGCGGCCGCCGCCTTCTACGAGCTGGACACCGCGCAGCGGGACCTGCGGATCTCCATAGAGACGATCGCGGCCGTCGACTCCTCCCCCGCCGCCCGCCGCGCCGTCTCCGACTTCGAGGCCCTGGGCCGGCGCATCGACGAGGCCAGCCACCAGTACATCAACGCCGTCGACGCCCACGACCTGGACCGGGACGACCTGGAGGCCTCAGCCGCCTCCCACGCCCGCACCGAACTGACCGCCGCCAAGGCCGAGCTGGGCCGGGTCAAGCAGGAGCTGGACCGCTTCGCCGAGGGCCTCGGCCCCCTCCTCGGCAAGGCCGAGACCCAGCTGGCCCGGCTGGCCCCCGCCGTCGAGCGCGCCCGGCAGGCCCTGCTCGCCGCCTCCAACGCCCTGGACGCCGCGCGGGGCTCCGGTCTGCGGGCGGACGACCTCGCCACCCGTCTCGCCGCCCTCGGTCCGGAGCTGACCCGGCTGAACCAGGGCGCGGGACAGCACGGGGTGCCCCAGACCCTGGAGCGGGCCGAACGGGTCACCCGCGAGGCCGAGGCGGTCCGCGCCGAGGCGGAACGGCTGCCCGAGCGCGCCGCCGAGATCGACCACCGCCTGGTCTCCCTGCGCACCCGCGCCCAGGCGCTGACCACCCGCACGGAACAGGTCGACCCGGTGCTGAGCGAGCTGCGGCGGCGCTTCACCGCCGCCTGCTGGCAGGACCTCCAGCACGTGCCGGAGCAGGCCGCCGAATCGGTCCGGCAGGCCGAGCGGAAACTGGCCGAGGCGCAGACCGCCCGCGACGACCAGCGCTGGCCCGACGCCACCGCCCTGCTGTCGACGGTACGAGCGCTGCTGAACTCGACGGACGAGGCCGTCTCGGCGGCGGGCGACCGGCTGCGGCAGCTGAACGCCGTGCAGAAGGATCCGCACCAGGAGATCGAGCGCACCCGCTTCGCGATCCGCGACGCCCAGCGCCTGGCCATGGCCGGGCGCAACACCCCCGAGCCCCGTCACGCCCGTCCCCTGGACGACGCCGTGGCCCGGCTGGAACGGGCGATCACCACGCTGGAGGGCCGGCACCCCGACTACTGGCACTTCCTGACGGAGACCGAGGCGGTCCGGCAGACGGTGGCCCAGGTGGTGTCCCGGATCCGCGAGGAGCGCGGGGCCGGTCACTGAAGGGCGAGACCGGCCGACCGGGACCGTCGGTGGGCCGTGCCGGTTAATCTGTGCGCATGCCTCGCTACGAGTACCGCTGCCGCAGCTGCGGCGACACCTTCGAACTGAGCCGTCCCATGGCCGAGTCCTCGGCTCCGGCCGCCTGCCCGGCGGGCCACGACGACACGGTGAAGCTGCTGTCGACGGTCGCGGTCGGCGGCTCGGCCTCGGCGCCGGCACCCTCGTCGGGCGGCGGCGGTGGCGGGGGCTGCTGCGGGGGCGGCTGCTGCGGCTGAGGACGACCTGCTCCCGCGCCCGGGGCGCCCAGCGCCGACGGCGGCGGGCGAGGGGGCGCGCAGGTGGCGCGGTCCTCCTCAGCGTCCCTTCAGCCGAGATTTCCTAGCGTGGGCGTCATGACAGCCATCGCAGCGCAGCCGGCCGCGGACAGCGGTGCGGCACCGCAGTGGATCAACGACCTCATGGACGCCCTCGGCGCCCCCGGCGCCGGTCTCGCCATCGCTCTGGAGAACCTTTTTCCTCCCCTGCCGAGCGAGGTGATCCTGCCACTCGCCGGGTTCGCGGCGAGTTCCGGCCGGATGGGCCTGGTCGCCGTCCTGCTGTGGACGACCGCGGGTTCGGTGATCGGCGCGCTCGCCCTGTACGGGGTCGGTGCCCTGCTCGGCCGGGACCGCACGGTGGCGATCGCGGGGAAGCTGCCGCTGGTGAAGGTGTCGGACATCGAGAAGACGGAGGCGTGGTTCCTCCGGCACGGGACCAAGGCCGTGTTCTTCGGCCGGATGATCCCCATCTTCCGCAGCCTGATCTCCGTACCGGCGGGCGTGGAGCGGATGCGGCTGCCCGTCTTCCTCGCCCTGACGACGCTGGGCAGCGCGATCTGGAACACCGGGTTCGTGCTCGCCGGCTACGCGCTGGGGGACAACTGGTCCCAGGTCTCGGGCATCGCCTCCACCTACTCGAAGGTCATCCTCGCGGCAGCCGCCCTGGCGCTGGCGGTCTTCGTCGTCCTGCGTCTGCTGCGGCCGGGCGCCGGTCACCGGCGGCGGGGCCGCGGGCACGACGACGAATTCAGCGAGCCGGGCCCGCCGCCCGCAGGAACTCGCGGAGGATCCGCTCACCGGCCAGCACGCCGCGCTCGGGCAGGGCGCTGACCGTCGGAGCCGACCAACCGGAGTCGGCCAGTTCGCCGTGGCCCGGGCGCCAGCCGCGGTCGGCGGCCAGGAGCAGGTCGGCGTCGAGCAGCGAGTCGCCGGCGGCGAGGGTGAGTTCGGCTCCGGTGCGGCGGGCGACCTCGCGCACGGCGGCGCTCTTGGTGAGCGGCTTGGGGACGGCGTAGATCTTGCGGCCCTGGAGGGACACGGTCCAGCCCCGGTTCTCGGCCCACACGGCGAGTTCCTTCACCCAGTCCCCGGGCAGCAGGTCGCGCTCGACGACCAGGTAGGCGAAGAGGTCCTCGGCGACCCGGTGCTTGCGCACCCACAGCGGGTCGGCGGTGTTCATCAGGTGGTCGCGGACCTCGGCCAGGGAGGCGCATTCGTCGGCCAGCCGGGCGGTCACCCGGGCGTGCCAGCCGGGGTCGGAGACACCGTCCACCAGCAGGTGGCCGCCGTTGGCGCAGATGGCGTACGGGGGCGGCGGGCCGGGGAGGTTGATCCGCTGGTACTGCTTGCGGGTCCGGGTGGTGGTGGGCACGAAGACCGCCGCGTCGCCGAGGTCGGTCAGCAGTCGGGCGGCCGTCTCGGTCAGGTAGGACAGGGGTCTGCTCTCGTAGACCTCCACGCACAGCAGGCGGGGTGCCCGCAGGTCGGGCATGGTCAGTCCGAGCGCGGCCGCGGAGTAGATGAGCGTGCGGTCGAGGTCGCTGGCGACGAGCACCGGCATCAGAGCGCCACCGCCCTGCCGTCGGCGCCGGTGGCGCCCCGCGTGTACTGGGGGTGGATCAGCCCGACGCAGGTGTACGGGAGGTCGGCGACCTCCTCCACGGGTACGCCCCGCTGTTCGGCCAGCAGGCGGACGTGGTCCAGGTCGGCTCCGGCGCCGGCCCGGGCCAGCACCTTCCACGGGACGCGGCGCAGCATCACCCGCGTGGTCTCGCCGACGCCGGGCTTGACGAGGTTCACGTCGTGGATGCCGTACTCCTCGCTGATGCGCTCGACGGCGGCCCAGCCCTCCCAGGTGGGGGTGCGGTCGGCGGAGAGGAGGTCCTTCGCCTGGGCGTCGACCGCTTCCGTGACGTCGGGGAAGCGGGCGGCGACGGCGGCGAGGAAGGCCGGTGACAGGTCGGCTGCGGCGAGTTCGCGGTAGAACTTCGCGCCGTGGAAGGCGTGCGGGCCGACCAGGTCGGAGCGGAGCACGGTGCGGGATATCAGTCCGGAGACGGTGGAGTTGAGGCAGGCGGAGGGGATGAGGAAGTCGTCCCGGGTGCCGTAGGTGCGCACGCAGGAGCCGGGGTCGGCCAGTACGGCGATCTCCGGGTCGAAGCCGGTGATGCCGTCGGAGGTCTCGAACGCGCGCAGGGCGGCGGCGAGTTCGCGGGTGATGGCGCCCTTGCCGGTCCAGCCGTCGACGAAGACGACGTCGGCGGGGTCGTGGTGGGCGGCCAGCCAGCGCAGCGCGTTGGCGTCGATGCCGCGGCCCCGGACGATCGACACGGCGTAGTGCGGGAGGTCGAGACCGTGGCGGAACCGCGCCCAGCGGCGCATCAGCACGCCGACGGGGGTGCCCGCGCGGGCGAGGGAGACCAGCACGGGGCGGGGCGAGCGTTCGGCGAGGACGATCTCGGTGACGGCGCCGACGGCGCGCGCCAGCCGTGCGGCGGACGTCTTGAGCGCCGCGTGGAACAGCTCCTGGTACTGCTCGCTGGGCTGGTACTCCACGGGCAGCGACTCCGCGTAGTGCGCGCCGCCGCTCTGGATCGCCTCCTCGCGCTCCTCGGTCGGCGCCTCCAGCGTCACGTCCGAGAGGTCCTGGAGCAGCCAGCCGACCTCGTCGGGCGCGTAGGAGGAGAAGTCGGGGCCGCGCAGGGGCTCGGGCAGCATGGAGGGCCTTTCGGGGGCGTGCGGGGGACGCGGGACGTACGAGGGGACGACCGCGAGCAGGACGTGCGGGACGTGGGCGGCGAGCCGGGCCGCCAGTCCGTCCGGGGCGTGCAGCGCGGGGGTGTCGGCGGCCGAGTCGACGACGGCGACGACGGCGTCGAAGCCGGCGCCCGCGACGTTGTAGGCGTAGCGCTCGCCGGGGCCGTCGGCCGGGTCGTCGTGCGCGGGGAAGACCAGGCGGGTGCGGATGGCGTAGCCGGGGTCGTCGACGGCGAGGACGGGAGAGCGGGTGGTGGTGGAGTAGCGCACGGCGACGTCGTCGCCGACGGTCCGCTCCAGCGCGTGGGCCAGGCGGAGGGGGGCGTACATGAGCTCCTCGAAGCCGAGGACGAGGACGCGGCGGGCACCGGGGGGCAGCGCCTCGGCGATCCGCGCCGCCATGGCGGGCAGGGCGGCCTCCAGCCGGGCCCGGTGGGCCGGGGTGAAGCCGTGCCGTGCGCCGTCGGGCACGTCG
Organism: Streptomyces violaceorubidus; assembly: GCF_000717995.1. Taxonomy (GTDB): domain Bacteria; phylum Actinomycetota; class Actinomycetes; order Streptomycetales; family Streptomycetaceae; genus Streptomyces; species Streptomyces violaceorubidus. The sequence goes on along the minus strand of NZ_JODM01000005.1, from coordinate 253,741 downwards.
TGGGGCCAGTGCAGCTCGACGCGCCCCGCGGTCGCGGACGTCGTCGCCGCCGGGACCCGGCCGGTCGGCTCCGGGGCGGGTGCCGTGGCCGCCCTCTCGTGGCGGGCGACCAGTTCCTGGCCCTTCTCCAGTATTCCCGGGGGCAGGCGGACGGTGCCGGAGGCGGTGGTCACCAGGTCCACGCGGGCGCCGATCTCCCGGGCGAGGTCGTCCAGCCGGCCGACGTCCGCGGGCGAGCGCATGTCGACCAGGGCCACCACGACGTACCGCTTGCGGGGATAGCGCTCGTGCAGGGCGCGGACGGTGTTGAGCACCGTGTTGCCGGTGGAGAACTCGTCGTCGACGAGGACCAGCGGCCCGTCCCCGGCCAGCAGCGCGGGGTCCTCGGGCAGCAGGAGGTGGGAGGTCGCGTGCGAGTGGGACTCCTCGAAGCCGCCCGCCCGGGCGACTCCGGTGACCGGACGGCGGGTGGAGTGCAGGCAGGGGGCGGTGCCCAGGCCGTCGGCGACACTGTGGCCGAGTCCGGTGGCGGTCTCCGCGTAGCCGAGGACGACCGCGCGCCGGGCCGCCTCGGCACCGAGCAGGTCGCGGACGCGCCGGCCGAGGGCGAGGCCGTGGCCGTAGACGACGGAGGGCGACTGCGGGACGTGCTTGCCGAGCACGTTGGAGACGAGCAGGTGCGCCCGCTTGGGGTTGCGGCGCAGGGCGAGCCCCAGCAGGCCCCTCAGCTCCTCGTCGCCGACGAGTTCGACGCCGAGCCGCTCGGCGACCCAGCTGCCCGACCACGCTCCGGCGCGCTCTTCGGCGTGGCCCTCGGCGTGCGCCTTGTCCGTCATGTACTCGTGCCTCCGTTGTCCGCCGCGGCCGGGGCCCGGCGTCGGTCATGGATCGCTTGCGTCCGGTCGTCCGGTCGTCTGGTCGTCCGGCGTTCAGTCGTCCGGCGTTCAGTCGTCCGGCGTTCAGTCGGACAGGCCGGCGGCGAGCAGTTCCACGAAGCCGATGTCCTCGTTCGCCACCCCGAAGACCTCGGCGCGCAGCAGGGTCCGCTCGGCCCAGGCGCGGTGGGGCTTCACCTCGTTCATCTTGTTGGTGTAGGCCGACCGCAGCACGCCTCCGCCGCACCGTTCGGGCCGCAGGATGTCCTGGGCGTCGCTGAACTCCTCGTGGCTGACCACGGACAGCGCGTGCACGGGGAGCACGTGCGAGGGGTGGATGCAGGTCTTGCCCAGCAGTCCGTTGGCCTGGTCCAGGGAGATCTCGCGCAGCAGGCCGTCCATGGCGTGCTCGATGAGTTTCTGGCGCAGCTCGACGGCCTGCCCCTCGAGGAAGGGGCTCTGCCGCAGTTGCGGTTTGAACATCCTCTCCTGGACGCGGAAGTACTCCCACACGGGCCCGGTCACCGTGAATCCGGTGCCGTCCGCGCGGGCGAGCATGTTGACCACGTCGGCGATCACGGAGGCGACGATCTGGACGTCGTAGGCCGTCATGTCGGGGCCCCGGCGCAGCCCGTAGGAGGAGCAGAAGTCGGTCACGCCGAGCCGCAGGGCGAGCACGCGGTCCCGGTACTTGTCGACCGCGCGGAAGATGCCCTCCAGCGTCTGGACCCGGGACTCCCGGTACAGCAGGTCCGGGGACTCGAGCACGGGCATGGCGAAGAGCCTGCGGCCGCTGGAGGTCTCGGCGGCGGCGAGCGCCTCCAGGAAGGGCATGCCGCGTTCCTCGGTGAACTTCGGCAGCACGAACCCGGACAGCAGCCGTACGGCGGGGCCGAGGCGCCGTACGAGGTCGGGGATCTGCTCGGGGGTGCGGACCCGGACGAACAGCAGCGGGACGTCGGCGTCGGAACGTTCTTCCAGGTCCGTGAGCTGACGGACGAGGTTCTCCTCGCCGGCCGGTACGTCGGCGTCGTCGATCGAGTCCTCCAGACACAGCACCATCGACACCACTCCGCGCGCGCCCTGCTTCAGGATGCCCTCGGCGAGGCTCGGCCGGGTGGCCGGGCTGTAGAGCGTGGCACCGAGGGCCGCGGACAGCAGCCTGGCCGGCGAGTCCGCCGTGAAGGAGCAGGGCTCCTGATGAAAGAGACGCTTCCGCACATCAGGGGCTATCTGTCCGAAATGACGCATTTTAACTCCCCCGTGGTGTCTGGGCGACCTGGAATCGTCGAAAGGTGGCCGGTAATAGTACGTGGGTATCCATGTCGGAGGTTCCCACCGGGCATGAATTCCAGGTAACCCGGCCGTGTCGGCGACGGCGACCCGGGGCGGGCGGACACAGGCCGGGTACCCGCCCCCCGCGTTGTCGTGACCAGGACCGAGAAGGCAGGATGACGGCATGACGCACGCGATGCTGAAGGGGTCGAACGTCCCGCTGCAAGCCACCACGGTACGCGCCGTGCTGCGCTGGACTCCCGGGCAGGGGGTTCCCGACGTCGACGCGTCCGCACTGCTGCTGGGACCTGACGAACGCGTGCGTTCCGACGAGGACTTCGTCTTCTACAACCAGCCACGGCACCCCTCCGGCCAGGTCTGGCGACTCGGCAAGAAGCGCGTCGCCGAGGGTCTGACCGACACCATCCAGACGGATCTGGCCGGTGTCGAGCCCGCCGTCGGCCGGATCCTGCTGATCGCTTCGGCGGACGGCGTGCCCTTCGACCGCGTCCGGTCGCTGCGCATCCTGCTGCACGACGCGGCGGCCGACGCGGAGCCGCTGGCGTACTTCGACGTCACACCGGAGACCGGCGAGGAGACGGCGCTGATCTGCGGCGAGCTGTACCGGCGCGGGGACGGCTGGAAGTTCCGGGCGCTGGGCGAGGGGTACTCCAACGGGCTCAAGGGCCTGGCGACCGACTTCGGCATCTCGGTGGACGAGTCGGAGGGCGCGGACGACCCCATGTCGGCCCCCCGGCCCGAACCGGCCCCGACGGCGCCCACCGCCGCGTCCGCCGCGGCCACCCCGTCCGCCCCCTCCCAGGCCACGCCCGAGCAGCCCACGGCCGCCCGGTCCATGCCCGCTCCGCAGGTCGTCGACCCCGACCATCCGACCGCCGTGCAGCCCCTTCCGGGGGTCTCGCGGCCACTGCCGCCGGAGCAGCCCACCGGCGTACCGGCGCAGCCCGCGTACGGCTATCCCCAGCAGCCGCCCGCGGCCCAGCCCGCCTACGGCTATCCCCAGCCGGCCCCCGGCCACCCCGGGCAGGGGTATCCGCAGGCGCCCGCCGCGGCCGGGGTCACCGGGGCGCAGTCCGGCTACGGCTATCCGCAGCCGGTCACCGGGGCCCCCGATCCGGACTTCCGGCTGCCCCCGCAGGGGCCGCAGTTCATCGGCCGCTGACCGCCAGGGGGGCGAGTCCTGCCGCGGGAGGCCCGGCGGGGTGGGCCGGGGCTCATCGTTCCGCCTTGCTCTTGTGTCCCCGGCCCCATTGCAGGCCCCAGCCGTACAGCCGGTCCAGCTCGCCCTGGAAGCCGTACACGAACTTCACCTCGCGGCGGACGAGGATCTCGTCCTTGACGTTCTCGATCATCACCACGGCGCAGGACCGGGCCTGCGGATGGCGCTCGTCGAGGCCTATCTCGATGCGGGGCCCGTTGCTCGGGTAGAGCGTGACGACGGCGTGGGTCCGGTCGAAGGCGGGGGTCTGGTCGTAGATGTAGGCGAAGAGCAGCAGGCGCTTGATGGCGTCCTTGTGGTCGAGGTTGACGTAGATCGTCTCGCCGGAGGCCGAGCCGAAGCGGTCGTCGCCGCTGAGCTTGACGTAGGGCGGGGCGTTGACGTCGCCCAGGTAGCCGCCGAGGGGCTGGACCACCCCGCGGGTGCCGTCCTTGAGTTCGTAGAGGCAGCCGAGGTCGAGGTCGACGTTGACCATGCTCTGGCTGTGGCCGACGACCTCGGGGGGCTTGAGCGCCTTGAAGGGGTGCCGCAGCAGGCTCTCCCGCTGGACACCCGAGATGTCGGAGGTCCGCATCCGCCAGGAGAGGTTGATGCGCAGATTGCCGGTCGCCGCGCCCTGCTTGGTCAGGGAGACCTGGCTGTGCCGTTTGGTCAGCTGGATGGAGTTGGTCGCCGCGCTGCCCGAGTCGAACTCGGACTCGCGGCCGCGCCACAGCCCGTCCAAGAAGCCCATTCCCGCCCCCACCTTCGCGTCACCGCCGACGGGGCGGCCCCGAGGAGTCGTCCTCGTCGGCCGCCCCGCTCAGAGCGTTCCTCGTACGGGCCGGGTTCACACCAGGGGTGCGGGCGCACCGGGGGCGCGCCCCGGCCCGGGGATCAAGTACATGGCGCCGATGCCGAGGCCGAGGGCCATCAGGACGATGTCGTTGGTGATGGCGAAGGCGCCGATGACCCCGTCGAAGGAGAAGGAGGCGTCCAGGACCTCCAGGTAGAGGAACATGAAGAACGCGGCCTTGCCGGCCAGCCTGACGGCCGACTTGGGCCTGCCGGTGCGTTCGGCTTCCTCTTCCGCCTCGTGCTCGCGCTCCTCCTCCTCTTCGAGCTTGTCCTCGAAGAAGCCGGAGAGGCCACCGACGATCATGTAGGTGATCAGACCGGCGATGCCGGCGAACAGAACCGTCTGCGCCTTGTCGACATGGGCGCCGCCGTGCTGGTGGGCGTGGGCGCCGAAGGTGATCGCGGAGACCAGCAGCACGATCAGGGCGATGCAGACCGACAGCATGTCGACCTTGCCGAGCTTGGCCAGCGGACGCTCCAGCCAGGCCAGCCACTTGATGTCCCGGTCCTCGAAGATGAAGTCGAGGAAGATCATGAGCAGGAACATGCCACCGAACGCGGCGATCGACGGATGGGCGTCCGTCACCAGCTCCTGATAGCGGTCCTTGTCGGTGAGCGCGAGGTCGACCGCCTCGATCGGCCCGAGCTGGGCGCTGATCGCCACGATCACGACAGGGAACACCAGGCGCATGCCGAACACGGCGATGAGGACACCGATGGTGAGGAAGATCTTCTGCCAGAAGGCGTTCATCTTCTTCAGGATCCCGGCGTTGATCACCGCGTTGTCGAAGGACAGCGAGATCTCCAGGACGGAGAGGATCGCCACGATGCCGAAGGCGGTCCACCCCCCGTAGAAGACCGCCGCGACCAGGCCGAGCGCGGTGACCGCGAACGACCAGCCGAAGGTTTTCAGAAGCACTGGCTACCCAATCGTGTGTGTACGGGGCTCCCCCGCGCCGTACTCGGCTTTACGAAACGTTGACTCCGAAGTCTAGAGCGATGCCCCGAAGCCCCGACGCGTACCCCTGCCCCACCGCACGGAACTTCCACTCGCCCTGGTAGCGGTAGAGCTCGCCGAAGATCATCGCGGTCTCGGTGGAGGCGTCCTCGCTGAGGTCGTAGCGGGCCAGTTCCTGGCCGTCGGCCTGGTTGACGACCCGGATGAAGGCGTTGCTGACCTGGCCGAAGGTCTGGCCGCGCTCGTCGGCCATATGGATGGACACCGGGAAGACGATCTTGTCGCAGTGGGCCGGCACCTTGGCGAGGTCGACCAGCAGCGACTCGTCGTCGCCGTCGCCCTCACCGGTGAGGTTGTCGCCGGTGTGCTCGATCGAGCCGTCCGGGCTCTTGAGCTGGTTGTAGAAGACGAACCACTCGTCGCCGAGCACCCGGCCGCTGCTGCACACGAGTGCGCTCGCGTCGAGGTCGAAGGGTGCTCCGGTGGTGGAACGCGCGTCCCAGCCGAGCCCGACCAGTACCTGTGTGAGGTTCGGTGCGGCCTTGGACAGGGAGACGTTGCCGCCCTTGGCAAGCGTGACGCCCATGGTGATGGTCCCTCCCCGGGTGACGGTTCTTGGTTTCCTGCGCGTCCGGCGCCGCACGTAAACCGTGCGGCGCCGGACGTATCGAGACCGTGGCCTCGCCGGACGATCGGGGGCCTCGCCCCGCCCGTTCGGTCGCTCAGACGTTCACGCCGAAGTCCTGGGCGATCCCGCGCAGGCCGGAGGCATAGCCCTGGCCGATGGCGCGGAACTTCCACTCCGCTCCGTGGCGGTACAGCTCGCCGAAGACCATGGCGGTCTCCGTGGAGGCGTCCTCACTCAGGTCGTAGCGGGCGATCTCGGCCTCGCCGGCCTGGTTGACGACGCGGATGAACGCGTTGCGCACCTGGCCGAAGGACTGCTGGCGGTTCTCGGCGTCGTAGATCGAGACCGGGAAGACGATCTTCTCGATGTCGGCGGGGACCGTGGCGAGGTTGATCTTGATCTGCTCGTCGTCGCCCTCACCCTCACCGGTGATGTTGTCGCCGGTGTGCTCGACCGATCCGTCCGGGCTCTTCAGGTTGTTGAAGAAGATGAAGTGCGCGTCGCTGGCGACCTTGCCGCCGCTGTTCAGCAGCAGCGCGCTGGCGTCGAGGTCGAAGTCGGTCCCGGTGGTGGTGCGGATGTCCCACCCCAGACCGACGATGACCGCGGTCAGGCCGGGGGCCTCCTTGGTCAGCGAAACGTTGCCGCCCTTGCTGAGGCTGACTCCCACGAGTCCTCCATTGGTGTCCAGGGGCGGGGTGCCCCGTAGTGCGTGGATATCGGATCAACGAGTCGATCCTAGTGACGGGTTCCCGCGCCCCGCAGTCCCGGGAACCGACAATTCACGCGGTGTCGGCTCGGCGGGCACCGGTCACAGGGCGTCGAGCGCCTTCACGTACTCGCTCAGGTCGCGGGCGTCCGGCAGACCGTTGACCACGGTCCAGCGCACCACGCCCTCCTGGTCGATCACGAAGGTGCCGCGGACGGCGCAACCCTTGTCCTCGGCGAAGACGCCGTAGGCGCGCGAGACGTTGCCGTGCGGCCAGAAGTCGGACAGCAGCGGGTACTCCAGGCCCTCCTGCTCGGCGAAGACGCGCAGGGTGTGGATGGAGTCGTTGGACACGGCGAGCACCTGGGTGTCCCGGTCGGAGAACTGCGGCAGGTTGTCGCGCACCTCGCACAGCTCGCCGGTGCACACACCGGTGAAGGCGAACGGGTAGAAGAGCAGCACGACGTTCTTGCGGCCGCGGAAATCGGACAGCCGGACGGTCGCGCCGTGGTTGTCCTTCAGCTCGAAGTCGGGGGCCTTGTCGCCGACCTGGATCGCCATGTCCCGTCGTCCCTTCCGCAGGAGGTGCTCCATGAGTGTCTCGCTGGAAACACCCTACGCAGGGACGGTCACGGACCGCCGGACGGACCGGCAGCGCTCGGCTGCCGGCCCGTCCGGGGTCCGGGGTGTCACGGAGCCCGGCGGGCTACCGCTTGGACTTGGCGGCCTTGGGCGTCGCCAGCCGGCTGCCGCTCCAGTCCTTGCCGACGCTGACGCTCTTGGACGCCGTCAGTCCGGCGGTCGTCGAGGCTTCCGAGATGTCACTGGCCTCGACGTACCCGTCACGGCCGGTCTTCGGCGTGAGAAGGAGGATCGACCCGCCCTCTTCGATGTACGTGGTGGCATCCACCAGCGCATCCGTCAGGTCGCCGTCGTCGTCACGGAACCACAGCACGACGGCATCGGCCACGTCCTCGTAGTCCTCGTCCACCAGCTCGCCCTCGACGGCGCCCTCAATGGCCTCGCGGAGCTCCTGGTCGACGTCGTCGTCGTAGCCGATCTCCTGGACCACCTGCCCGGGCTGGAAACCCAGCCTGGCGGCAGGGTTCGTCCGCTCCTCCGCGTGGTCCGCGGTCGCGCTCACGGGTTGCCTCCTGATCATGTTTCGGTAGATGTGTCGAGCCACGCGCGTGCGCGAGGCTTGGCCGTAGTCCACACGGGCGGGACGGATCGCGCAAGTACCCGGCGTCTGGGACCGCCGAAACGGTGACGATCCCGGCCGTGTCGCCGCAACTCCAGCCATGCCGTCCGGCCCGAAGGTGACGTACACCACACCTATCTGCCCCGTTTGCGTATTTGGGAACCATGTGTGGGTACGAGACTCGAATGAACGTGCCCCCGATCCTCGTGGGAGGACCGGTTACCCCACGGTACAGATGACGATTGCCCCCGCGAGGTACACGATGGGGAACCGGCGGGGGAATCGGTGCAGACCCCCGGGGAATGAACCCGGAGAAACGGCCCTCTGACAGCGAAGGAACAGCGTGGCTTCCGCATCCGATCGCAGTGATCGCAGTCCGATCATCATTGGCGGCCTTCCGAGTCAGGTTCCTGACTTCGATCCCGAGGAAACCCAGGAGTGGCTCGACTCCCTCGACGCCGCCGTCGACGAGCGCGGCCGGGAGCGGGCCCGCTACCTGATGCTGCGGCTGATCGAGCGGGCCCGCGAGAAGCGCGTGGCCGTGCCCGAGATGCGCAGCACGGACTACGTCAACACCATCCCGACCAAGAGCGAGCCGTTCTTCCCCGGCAACGAGGAGATCGAGCGCAAGATCCTCAACGCCACCCGCTGGAACGCGGCGGTGATGGTCTCGCGCGCGCAGCGGCCCGGTATCGGCGTCGGCGGCCACATCGCGACCTTCGCCTCCTCCGCCTCCCTGTACGACGTGGGCTTCAACCACTTCTTCCGGGGCAAGGACGAGGGCGACGGCGGCGACCAGGTCTTCTTCCAGGGACACGCCTCGCCGGGCATCTACGCGCGCGCGTACCTGCTGGACCGGCTCAGCGAGGAGCACCTCGACGGCTTCCGCCAGGAGAAGTCCAGGGCGCCGCACGCGCTGTCCTCGTACCCCCATCCGCGGTCGATGCCGGACTTCTGGGAGTTCCCGACGGTCTCCATGGGCCTCGGCCCGATCGGCGCGATCTTCCAGGCCCGGATGAACCGCTACATGCACGCGCGCGGGATCGCGGACACCTCGAAGTCGCACGTGTGGGCCTTCCTCGGCGACGGCGAGATGGACGAGCCGGAGTCGCTGGGCCAGTTGTCCATCGCCGCCCGGGAGGGCCTGGACAACCTGACCTTCGTGGTGAACTGCAACCTCCAGCGCCTGGACGGTCCGGTGCGCGGCAACGGCAAGATCATCCAGGAGCTGGAGTCGATCTTCCGGGGCGCCGGCTGGAACGTGATCAAGCTGGTGTGGGACCGCACCTGGGACCCGCTGCTGGCCCAGGACCGCGACGGCTTGCTGGTCAACCGCATGAACACCACCCCGGACGGCCAGTTCCAGACCTACGCCACCGAGTCCGGTGCCTACATCCGCGAGCACTTCTTCGGCGACGACCACCGGCTGCGCGCGATGGTCGAGAACATGACCGACGACCAGATCCTGCACCTGGGCCGCGGCGGCCACGACCACCGCAAGATCTACGCGGCGTACAAGGCGGCGCTGGAGCACAAGGGCCAGCCGACGGTGGTCCTGGCGAAGACCATCAAGGGCTGGACGCTGGGCCCCAACTTCGAGGGCCGCAACGCCACGCACCAGATGAAGAAGCTGACGGTCGACGACCTCAAGCGCTTCCGCGACCGGCTGCACCTGCCGATCTCCGACAAGGAGCTGGAGTCGGGCCCGCCGCCGTACTACCACCCGGGCCGGGACACCGAGGAGATGCAGTACATGCACGACCGGCGCCTGGGCTGCGGCGGGTACGTGCCGACCCGGGTCGTCCGCTCGAAGCCGCTCCCCCTGCCGGACGACAAGACGTACGCGACCGTGAAGAAGGGCTCCGGTCAGCAGTCCATCGCGACGACGATGGCCTTTGTGCGACTGCTGAAGGACCTCATGCGGGACAAGGAGATCGGCAAGCGGTTCGTGCTGATCGCGCCGGACGAGTACCGCACGTTCGGCATGGACTCGTTCTTCCCGAGCGCGAAGATCTACAACCCGCTCGGGCAGCAGTACGAGTCCGTGGACCGCGATCTGCTGCTCGCCTACAAGGAGGCGCCGAACGGGCAGATGCTGCACGACGGCATCTCGGAGGCCGGCTGCACGGCCTCGCTGATCGCGGCCGGCTCGGCGTACGCCACGCACGGCGAGCCCCTCATCCCGGTCTACGTCTTCTACTCGATGTTCGGTTTCCAGCGCACCGGCGACCAGTTCTGGCAGATGGGCGACCAGCTGGCGCGCGGTTTCGTCCTGGGCGCGACCGCGGGCCGTACGACGCTGACCGGCGAGGGCCTCCAGCACGCGGACGGCCACTCGCAGTTGCTGGCCTCGACCAACCCGGCGTGCGTGGCGTACGACCCGGCCTTCGGGTTCGAGATCGCGCACATCGTCAAGGACGGGCTGCGCCGGATGTACGGCGGGGACGAGCAGCACCCGCACGGCGAGGACGTCTTCTACTACCTCACCGTCTACAACGAGCCCATCCGGCACCCGGCCGAGCCCGAGAACGTGGACGTCGAGGGCATCCTCAAGGGCGTGTACCGGTTCAGCGAGGGCACGGGCGGCTCGATCCCGGCGCAGATCATGGCCTCGGGCGTGGCCGTGCCGTGGGCCGTCGAGGCGCAGCGCATCCTCGCCGCCGAGTGGAACGTGCGCGCCGACGTCTGGTCGGCGACCTCCTGGAACGAGCTGCGGCGCGAGGCCGTGGCCTGCGAGGAGCACAACCTGCTGCACCCCGAGGAGGAGCAGCGGGTGCCGTACGTGACCCGGAAGCTGGCGGGCGCCCAGGGGCCGTTCGTGGCGGTGTCCGACTGGATGCGGTCGGTGCCGGACCAGATCGCGCGGTGGGTGCCGGGGACGTACCAGTCGCTGGGCGCGGACGGCTGGGGCTTCGCGGACACGCGCGGGGCGGCGCGGCGGTTCTTCCACATCGACGCGGAGTCGGTCGTGGTGGGCGTGCTGAGCGAGCTGGCCCGGGAGGGCAAGGTCGACCGGTCGGTGCTGAAGCAGGCGATCGACCGGTACCGGCTGCTCGACGTGACGGCGGCGGACCCGGGGCCGGCCGGCGGGGACGCGTGACGCGCACGCGGTGACGTAGGGAGCCACGGCAGCGCAGGAGCGGCCGACGGGGGAGAACAACCGGTCCTGGCTGCCGTGGCGTTCGGGGGGCCCTGCCCGCGTCCCGGGCGGGCAGGGCGGGGTCCGCTAGCTCCGGCTCTTGGCGCGGTAGAGGTACATGGTCAGCGGAGCGAAGATCACGGTGATGATCGCGCAGGCCAGCAGGACCCAGCCGATGTCCGAGCCGCTGGCGTCCCCGTGGATCAGTCCGCGGGCGGCGGTGGCGGCGTTGCTGACCGGGTTGACGTTCACGATCGCCTCCATCCAGCCGGGCATCGTGTCCGGCTTCACGAAGATGTTGCTCGTGAAGACCAGCGGGAACATCACCAGCATGCTGGTGCCGGACACCGTCTCCGGCGCTTTGGCGACCACGCCGAGGGCGGCGAAGATCCAGCTGACGCTCACCGCGAAGACCAGGAGCAGCAGCATCGCCGACAGCACTCCGCCCACTCCGCCGTCGGGCCGGAAGCCCAGGGCGAGACCGACCGCCATCGTCGTGGTCAGCGCCAGCACGTAGCGGACGATGTCACCGAGGAGGCTTCCCACGATCGTGGCCGGCTGCCAGAACGGCAGGGTCCGGAAGCGGTCGTAGATACCCCGGGTGATGTCCATGTTGAGCGCCGTGCCGGTGTAGACCGTCGGCATCACCACGGTCTGCACGAGGACGCCGGGCAGGAAGTACTGGAGGTACTCCTTGGTCGATCCGGCGAACGCGCCGCCGAAGAGGTAGGTGAAGGTCAGCAGGAAGACGATGGGCATCAGCGTGACGTCGAAGAGCACGGCCACGCCGTAGTGCTTCATCTTCCGCATCGTCCGCCAGGCGGAGACCCGCACTGCGGTCAGCGGGTTGGGGCGGGACGGGCGGATCTGACTGGTGAGCGCCTTGCGCAGGGCGTCGTTCGGTGCGCCCTGGGCGGCGGTCGCCTCGGATGTGACGGTCATGCCGCGTCCTCCTCCTGGTCTGCGGTGGTGTCTTCGGCGGGGCGGCCGGTCAGGGCCAGGAAGACCTCGTCGAGGCTGGGGCGGCCGAAGGCGAAGTCGGACACGGCGATCCCGGCGCGGGCGAGTTCGCCCAGTGCCCCCGCGATCCGCTCGCTGTCGTCGGTGCGTACCGAGAGCGCGAAGGGGTCGGACTCCTGGAAGACCGGTGCGGACAGCAGGCGGGTGAGCATCCGGGAGGCCTCGGGGCGGGTCTCGGCCTTGACGAGCCGCACGTGCAGCGCCCCGGTGCCGACCGACGACTTCAGCTCGCCCGTGGTGCCTTCCGCGATGACCTTGCCGTGGTCGATGACGGCGATCCGGTCGGCCAGTTGGTCGGCCTCGTCCAGGTACTGCGTGGTGAGCAGGATGGTGGTGCCCAGGGCGACCATGGCCCGCACGCTGTCCCACACCTGGTTGCGGCTGCGGGGGTCGAGTCCCGTGGTGGGCTCGTCCAGGAAGAGCAGGTCGGGGGTGATGACGAGGCTCGCGGCGATGTCGAGCCGACGGCGCATGCCCCCGGAGAAGGTCTTGGACTGCCGGCCGGCCGCCTTTTCGAGGTCGAAGGCGGCGAGGAGTTCCTCGGCCCGGTCGGCGGCCTGGGTGCGGGAGAAGCCCAGGAGCCGCGCGAGCAGTTCCAGGTTCTCGGCGGCGGTGAGGTCCTCGTCGACCGAGGCGAACTGGCCGGTGAGGCTCACCCGGCTGCGCACCGCCTCGGCCTCCTTGACCACGTCGTGGCCGAGTACCCGGGCCGTTCCGCCGTCGGGGGTGAGCAGGGTGGACAGCATCCGGATCGTCGTCGTCTTGCCCGCGCCGTTGGGGCCCAGCACGCCGTAGACGACTCCCTGGGGGATGACCAGGTCGACGCCGTCGACGGCGCGGGTCTCACCGAAGACCTTGGCAAGACCGGCCGTCTCGACGGCAGGGGTGGATGGTGAACTCAATCTGTGACTCCTTGGTCCTGACGCGTCACGAAAGCGGTGCGCCGTGAGCGGTACGCGGGAGGGGCCCGAGGGTGCGAGGGCCTGGAGAGAACGGCATCGGGCCACTATTCAAACTTGACCACTCCACCAAGCTAGAGCACGGACGACCCACTATGCAAGTTTGATTAGTAGGTCGTTCTGATTGGTCGTTCTGATAGGTCGTTCTGATGGGCCGTTCTCCCACCCGGCCGGCGGACCGGGGGATCGTCAGGACACGGGCGGAGCGGCCGGCGCGCGCCAGGAACCCGGCGTTCCGAAGCCCTCCGCGCCCTCGTCCGCCATCTCGTACTCCCCCGCCCGCACCCGTTCCAGCAGGTCACGGGTCCAGTCCACGCCGAGGTCCGCGTACCGCGTGCGCATCGCCCGCAGTTCGCCGAGGTGCGGGGGCAGGCCGGCCGCGTGCGAGGCGGCCGCGTTCTTCCGCAGCGCCGCGCGCTGGGCCTGAAGTGCCTCCAGGCGGGCGGAGAGGACCTCCACCGCACGGCCGCGGGAGAGGGCGGGCATCAGAGCGAGGCCGGCGCTGAGCATGTCGGCACGGTGCTCGGGGCGTTGGAGGGCGTCGACGAGCAGCCGGAAGAACTCCGCGTCCCCCGCGGGGGTCACGCTGTAGTCCACCCGCCCCGGCCAGTCCCCGATCTCACTGGCGGTCAGCAGCCCGGCCTTCGCCAGCTGCCGCAGCGCGTGGTAGATGGACCCGGGCTTGACGTTGGCCCAGTCGTCGATCCCCCAGGACAGCAGCTCGGCCCGCACCCGGTATCCGTGCGTCCTGCCGAAGCCGCGTACCACTCCGAGGACCAGCAACTGCGTCGCCGACATCGTCACCTCGTTCGTCTCGTGCGGCGGTGCGCCTGCCCGCCGCTCGCCCGGGCGTCAGCATAGTGAGCCGCCGCCCGCCCGGCGGCGAACGACCGGGCACGCGAGGCCGGCCCGGGGTGCCGGGCGCTCCCGGACCCCGGGCCTTCGACGACGGACCGGCGCGGCCGACGCGGGACGCGCCGGCGGCACTCAGGCGCTCGCGCCCTCCAGGTCCACCTTGGGCCTGTCCGGCAGCTTGCCCAGCTGCACGAGCAGCGGACGCATGTTGATGACGTCCCAGTGCTCGACGACCTTGCCGTCGGCGAAGCGCAGCTCCTCCACCAGGTGCCAGCTGACGGGCTTCCCGGTGGGCTGCACCCCCATGAACTCGGCCTGGTGGGTGGCGGTCACGGTGATCCGCAGGATCACCCGGTCCTCCTCGGCCATGATGCTCTTGACTTCGAGCTGGAGGTCGGGGAACGCCTTGATCCCGCCCTCCATGAGCTTGATCATGTCGGCCGAACTGACCTCGTTGTCCTCGGAGTAGTGCACGATGTCCGGCGACCAGTGTTTGATGATGCCGTTCAGGTCCCACCGGTTCCAGGCGGCGACCATTTCCAGACACAGCGCCTTGCGCTCGGCCATTGACATGGCGAACCCCTCGCAGTCTCGCGGACGATGTCCCGCCAGACTGCCCCCGGCCGGCAGGAGAACGGGTGCAGGATCGCTCGACTCCGCCTGGAGCGGCTCCGGTTCCAGCGGGGCTCACCGCGTCCTCTAGCCCGGCGGGACAGGCTGGGCGCGTTCCGCGATCGCCTCCGGCAGTCGGCCGGGGAGCGCCGCTTCGTTCTCCGAGGAGGGGCCTTGAACATCCTGCTGACCGGTGCCACGGGCAAGGTGGGCCGTCATGTCACTCAGGGCCTGGTGGCCTCGGGCCATCAGGTGCGGGCGCTGACCCGCTCCCCTCGCGACGCCGCGCTGCCGGCCGGCGTCGAGGTCGTCCGCGGTGACCTGGAGGATCCGGGGACCGTGCAGGCGGCGTTGGAGGGCATCGACCGGATGTACCTCTTCCCGGTGCCCGAGACCGCCCAGGAGGTGGCCGCGCTGGCCCGGAAGGCGGGGGTCGGGCGGATCGTCGTCCTGTCGTCCAGCTCGGTGCTGGAGGACGAGGGCAATCCCAGCCACCGGCACCACCGGGCGGTCGAGCGGGCCGTCGAGGACAGCGGCGCGGAGTGGACCTTCGTCCGCCCCGACGAGTTCGCCGGCAACGCGGTGTGGAAGTGGGGGGACTCCATCCGTACTCAGGGCGTGGTCCGCGCTCCCTACGGGCAGGCCGCCCGCGCGGTCGTCCACGAGGCCGACATCGCCGCCGTGGTGGTGGCCGCGCTGCTGGAGGACGCGCACGCGGGTGAGAGCTACCTGGTGACGGGGCCGCAGGCGCTGACGCAGGTGGAGCAGGTACGCGCGGTGTCCCGGGCGATCGGCCGGGAGATCCGTTTCGAGGAGCTCGACCGCGAGGCCGGGCGGGCCGCGATGAGCGCCGCGATGCCGCCCGAGGTCGTGGAGATGCTGCTCGACTACCTCGCCGAGTCGGCCGTCACCCCGGGCCCGGTGAGCGACGCGGTGCGCCGGGTGACGGGCCGTGAGGCGCGGACCTTCGCGAGCTGGGCCGCGGAGCACGCCGGCCTTTTCAGCAGCACCGTCTGAGGGAGGGACCACGTCATGTACGGACCCGGGATGGCAGAGATCTACGAGTTGCTCCACGCGGCCCGCGGCAAGGACTACCGGACGGAGGCCGCCACCGTCGCGGGGCTGGTGCGGGCACGCAACGGGCAGGCGGCCTCCCTGCTGGACGTCGCCTGCGGCACCGGCGCGCATCTGCGTCACTTCGCCGACCTCTTCGACAAGGTCGAGGGACTGGAGCTGTCCGAGGCCATGCTGGCCATGGCCCGCACCGCGGTGCCGGCCGCCGTCCTGCACGGCGGGGACATGCGCGACCTCGCCCTGAACCGCTCCTACGACGTGATCACCTGCATGTTCGGCTCGATCGCCTATCTGAAGGACGTCGCCGAACTCACCTCCACGCTGCGCTCGTTCGCGGACCACCTGACACCGGGCGGTGTCGTGGCGGTCGATCCCTGGTGGTTCCTGGAGACATCGCTGGACCACCACGTGAGCGGGGACACGGTGACCGTGGGCCGGCGCACGATGACCCGGGTCTCCTGCACGGAGCGCGAGGGGAACACCTCGCACATGGTCGTGCACTACGTGGTCGCCGAACCGGGCCTCGGGGTGGAGCACTTCGCGGAGCGGCACGCGTTGACCCTCTTCACGCGGGCCGAGTACGAGGAGGCCTTCGCACGCGCCGGTCTGCGGGTCACCTACGTCGGGGAGATCCAGTCGGGCCGGGGGCTGTTCCTCGCGGACCGGCCCCGGTAGGCCGGGTGCGGCCGGGCGGGCGGGCCGCGGTAGGCCGGGTGCGGCAGGGCGGGCGGGCCGCGCGGGCACGGGAAGGGGGCGGTGGCCGCACGACGCCGCCACCGCCCCCGGTCCGCTGCCGTCAGTCGGGCAGTCGCACGGAGAGTGCGTGCCGGAAGACGTTGTGGGGGTCCCAGCGGGCCTTGACCCTCTGCAGGCGGGGGTAGTTCCCCTTGTAGTAGAGGGTGTGCCAGGGCACGCCGGAGGTGTTCCACTCCGGGTCGGCCAGGTCGACGTCGGGGTAGTTGATGAAGGTGCCCTCGGTATGGTCGCCGGGCACGGGGACGCCTCCGGTGCCGGCGAAGACGTCACGGTAGATCTCGCGGATCCAGGCGACGTTGGCGTCGTCCTGCGCGGGGTCCATCCACGTCGCGGACATCCACACCTTGATGACGGAGTCGCGCTGGGCGGTGGCGGTGGCCGTCTCCGGCACGGAGTTGACCTTGGCGCCGTAGGAGTAGAGCGAGACCTCGCCCCACACCTGGGAGTCGGCGCTCAGATAGCGGTAGAGGGTGGCCGTTTGGTCCGCCGTCCACCGCTTGCGCAGGTAGGCGCCCTTCGACTTGGTCCGGTCGAAGCCCCCCGTGTCGAACTTGTTGGCCAGCGTGCCCTTCAGCCACGGCTCCGTGCTCCGCTGGACGGCGGGCTCCACGCCCGTGCCCTCGTTGATCGCTGCGACGAAGTCGTTCAACAGGTCCTCGGCGCCGTCGAGTCCGCCGTCGATCTGTGTGTCCAGGAGGATGTTCCCGGCCGCCCGGCTGTTGAGGTAGAAGACGCTGTGCAGGCTGGCGTAGGGCGTGTCCGCCTCGCTGTTGCGCTCGTGCCAGGCCCCGTGGTTGTCGATGATCCGGGTGAAGGCCTCCTCGGTGAGGGCGGACCAGTCCCAGGTCACGATGTGCCGCACGGTGGATTCGGGGGCCTTGGGCAGCAGCGCGGACGGGTCCGTGCCGCCGGCCCCGGGGCTGCGGAACCAGTACCGCGTGACGATGCCGAAGTTGCCCCCGCCGCCACCGGTGTGGGCCCACCACAGCTCGCGGTTGGGGTCGCCCTCGTTCCGGGTGGCCACGACCTTGCGGGCCCGGCGCGAGGCGTCCACGACGACGACCTCGACCGCGTACAGGTGGTCGGCGACCACTCCGTCGCGCCGGGAGAGCGGGCCGTAGCCGCCGCCGAGGACATGGCCTCCGACGCCGACCTGGGGGCAGACGCCGGCCGGGATGGTCACGCCCCAGTCGAGGTACAGGGTGCGGTAGGCCTCCCCGAGGGTGGCCCCCGGCTCCACCGCGAACGCGCGCTTGGCCGGGTCGTAGCAGACCTCGCGCATCTCGGACATGTCGATGACGGCCTGCACGGCGGGGTCGTCGACGAAGCCCTCGAAGCAGTGCCCGCCGCTGCGCACCGCGATCCGCCGCCCGGCCTTCAGGGCCCGGTCGACGGCGTCGACGACCTGGTCCGCGGTGTGCACGACGTAGACCGTGTCGGGCTTGCCGCGGAAGCGCCCGTTGAAGCCCCGGCCGACCAGATCCGGGTAGCGCCGGTCCGTCCGGTCCACCTGGACGAGTCCGGTCGCGGGGCCGCACGCGCCGCCTCCCGCCGCCCGCGGAACGGCCGCCTCGGCGGCCGGGGCGTCCGGTACGACCGTGGCCACCGCGGTGACCGAGCCGACCGCCGCCGCGCTGCCGAGGAATCTGCGGCGCGTGTACTCGTTCAAATCAGACACCTTCCCTTTCCCTGCCGTGAATTCCTGTCGTTCCTCAAGCCGTGACGGGCTCGAGGATCACCACGGGAATTTCCCTGGTGGTCTTCTTCTGGTAACTCTTGTACTGCGGGAAGATTCCCGTCATCAGCTCCCAGAGTTCCGGCTTCTCCTCGGGGGTCGCCGTGCGGGCGCGCACATCGAGGTGCTCCTCACCGATCTGGACATGGGCCTCGGGCCAGGCGACCAGATTGAGATACCAGAGGGGGTGCTCGGGTTTTCCCCCGTTCGAACCGACGACGATGACACGATCACCGTGCCGGCCGTAGATCACAGCGGTGCGGCGCGCCTTTCCCGAGGTGCGGCCGCGGGTGGTGAGGAGCAGGGTGTCGAGCCCGTACCACTTCTGCCCCTCCTTGCCGCCGCTGCGGTCGTACCGGCGTATGTGCGCCGCGACCCAGCCCTCCGGGCTGTCGACGGGCGACTGCTCCCGCCAGTCCGGCCCGCCCTGCTGCTCCGGCTCCCGCTGTCCAGCCTCGTCCGGCATGAGACCCTCCCGGTCTAATCAAATTTGTCTAGCAGCCTCACCCTAGTCACAGGGCGGCCGGGGGTGCAATCAAACTTGATTGTCGACGCGTCAGTAGGGACGCCCGCCGCCGAAGGCCGTGGCGGGCACCGCGGCCGGAGCCCGGACCGCGGTGAAGCGCGGCTCGAACTCGGTGTCCGCGTTGAGCACCGCCTGGTGCAGCCGCTGCACCTGGGGACCCGGCTCCAGGCCGAGCCCGGCGACCAGCGCACCGCGCAGCCGGTGGAAGACCTGAAGCGCCTGGGCCCTGCGCCCGCTGAGGTGCAGGGCCCACATGTACTGGCCGTGCAGGCCCTCGTGCAGCGGGTTCTCCACCGTGAGGGCGGCCAGCTCGGCGAGCACCTCCCGGTACATGCCGAGCCTGAGCTCCACGTCGACCAGGTACTCGAAGGCGGCCAGCCGGGACTCCTCGAGCTGCCTGCGCCTGCTCTCCAGCACCCGGCCGGCCGGGACGTCGACCAGGGCCGGCCCCCGCCAGAGCAGGAGTGCCTCGTTGAGGTCCCGCATCCCGGCCGCGTCGTCGCCGCGCGCCAGGGCCTCGCGCCCGGAGGTCACCAGGCGCCGGTAGCGGTGCAGGTCGAGCACGCCCGCCTCGGCCGCCAGCGAGTACCCGCCCGCCCTGGTCACCAGGACGTCGCGGGCCACCTCGCCGGTGGGCCTGCCGGTGACCGCGGAGAACATCTTGCGCAGGTTCAGAATGTAGGTCTGCAACGTGGTCAGCCCGCTGACCGGCGGGTCGTCGTCCCACAGGTCCCGCACCAGCGAGGACACGGGCACCACCTGCCCCGCGTGGACGAGGAGCATCGCCAGCACGTTGCGCAGTTTCGGGGCGCTCGGGGCGCTCGTCTCCCCGTTCACCCGCACGTACAGCGAGCCCAGTACACCGAACTCCATCGCGCCTCCCCCAGGCTTGTGCGGCATCGAGGAACCCTCGATCACGGACGGCGGTGCTCCGCCACCGGCCACGGCTCGCCGAGCTGCCGGTAGGTGCCCTGGTAGTCGGGCCAGTCGCGGTGGTGGTGGATCTTGCCGTCGACGAAGTGGAGGAGGTGGATCTGCTCGCCGGAGAACAGACGCCCGGTGGGCTGCATGCCGACCATCTCACCGACGTGCCGCCCGTAGAGCACCAGCCGGGCCCGCACCCAGTCGCCGTTCTCCTCGATGGCCACCTCCTCCAGGCGCGCGTCCTCGGAGAAGGTCCTCTTGACCCACGCGACATTGACCGCGAAAAGTTCGGGCCCCAGCAGCGAGGTGAATTCAAGGGTGCCCGGATTCATGTATTCCGGATGGATGTACTCGGCCACGTCGTCCGTTTTCCCGGTGTTGTACGCCTCCACCATGCGCCGGACGGCGGCTATCTGGTCGCTCACCTTTTTCTCCCTCCGAATTGATGCGTCGGTGCCGAAAGCAAGTCTTAGGAAAGAACCCCGTGGGGCACAAGACCCGACCGGCCGTCCGCATATTTCTTTGCGTTTTGTCCAGCCACATTCCAGCGGGGCTCCAAGAGTCCTCGATCCGAGCCCGAGACGGGACGTGGAAGGTGGGGGATCCACCGACAGAGCGGGAGGGCCAGTGGACACGTCCACGTACAAATCCGAAGTGACGGCTGCCTTCAACAGCGCCGCGGCGTCCTACGACCGGCTCGGCGTCGAGTTCTTCACCCCGATGGGCCGGCGCCTGGTGGAACACGCGGCCCCCCGTGAGGGCGAGCGGGTCCTCGACGTCGGCTGCGGCCGCGGGGCCTGCGTCTTCCCGGCCGCCGAACGCGTCGGGCCGAAGGGCCTGGTGGTGGGCATCGACGTCGCCGAGGCGATGATCGAGGAGGCCGCGAAGGAGGCGGCGCTGCGGCGCGCGGACACGGTGGAGCTGCGGGTGATGGACGGGGAGCACCCGGACTTCGCGCCGGGCTCCTTCGACGTGGTGCTGGGCAGCTACAGCGTGATCTTCCTGCCCGACGCCCCCGCGGCCCTGGCCCGTTACGCCCCGCTGCTCTCGCCCGGCGGCCGCCTCGCCTTCACCAGCCCGGTCTTCAGCGACGACACCTTTCCCTTCCTGCCGCCGGTCTTCACCGAGCTGATCCCCCGTGAACTGCTGCTCGACCTGCCCCCGGCGTGGCGGCCCGAAGCGCTCCAGCAGCGTTTCAACAGCTGGCTCGCCGACCCGGCCGATCTCGCCCGCTCGACGATCCCGGCTTCTGGGCGGGGCAGCCCGTGGCCCCGGTGCTCTTCTGGCCCGCGCTGGAGGCGCTGCTGGCGGGGGGGGGGCACCCCCCGGCGTGCGCCGGGCCGGGGCGGGGGGCGCCGGCCGAGCGCGGGGCGCGGGCCGCGCCCCCGCCCGGGGGGGGGGGCGGAGCCGTACGCCGTGCGGGTCAGGCGACGGAGTGCTCCGGGGCGCCGGTGCGCCCGGGGCCACGGACCACCGGGTGTCCGGCCGCCTCCAGGCGGCGCAGCGCGGCGTCCAGGCCGGCGCGGTCCGCCTCCGGCGCCCCCGGCCGGGGCGGCAGCAGCGAGACCACGGCACTGGTGCCCCGCCGGACGGCCGGGTGCCGGCGGGCCACCGCGGACAGTCCCTGCCCCGGCCCGACGTCCACCAGCAGGTGGTCGCCGCCCGCCAGCAGCGCCTCCAGCGCGGGCCAGAAGAGCACCGGGGCCACGGGCTGCCCCGCCCAGAAGCCGGGATCGTCGATGTCGGACCGGGTGAGCGGGGCCGCGGTGTAGGCGGAGTGGACCGGCACGGACGGCAGGTGCCGTTCCACCGCGGCGAAGCGTTCGGCCGCGCCCCGGCAGGCGGGTTCGAGCACGGGGCTGTGGAAGGGGCTGAGCGACGGCACCCGGCGGCAGACGAAGCCCGCCTCCCGCAGCGCGCGTCCGGCCGCCTCCAGCGGCTCGTCGGGTCCCGCGAGCACCGTCTGGCGCGGGGTGTTGACCGCGCCGACGACGACCTGCCCCCGCAGGTACGGAGCCACCTCCGCCGTGGAGGCGGCCACCGCCAGCATGCCGCCCGGCGGGGCCCCGGCCAGCCGGCGCACCCGGTCGAGGACCAGGCCGGTCGCGTCCGGGAGCCGGAACACCCCGGCCAGGGTGGCCGCGGCCATCTCCCCGATGCTGTGCCCCAGCAGCGCCGTCGGACGCAGTCCCCGGTCCAGTGCCGTCCGGCCCAGTGCGTGGCCGACGGCGAAGAGCAGCGGCTGGGACCGGGTGACGTGGTCCATGTCGGTGCGGGGGCGTTCGGCCAGCCAGTCCCGGCGCAGCGCGTCGCCTTCGGCGCCCGCCGCGTCGAAGAACTCGTCCATCGCCGCGCTGAAGGCCGGCTCGTGCCCGTAGAGCCCCGCGGCCATCCGCACGTGCTGGGCTCCCTGGCCGGGCAGCAGCAGCGCGACGGGCAACGGCTGCCCCGTCCGGGTCCCGGCGGGGGTCATGCGACGGCCCCCACGGCCTCGGGGCTCACCCAGGCGGGCCGCTCCAGGATCTCGACGACCGCGCAGGAGTAGGTGAATCCGGCGCCCACGCTCATCCAGACCACCAGGTCTCCGGCGTTCAGTCCGGTGGCGGAGACCAGGTGGTCGAAACCGGCGATCTGGTCGCCGGCGCCGAGGTGCCCGACGGTGCGGCTCCACTCCCAGGTGGTGCGCTCCTCGGCGATGCCGAAGCGGGCCAGGAACCCGGCCCGCAGCCGTTTGCGGCCCAGGTGGGGAAGGACGAAGCGGTCGACGTCGGCGAGCGTGACCCCGGCCTCGGCCAGGGCCCTCGCGACGGCGGCGTCCTGCGCGGCCCCGCTCGCCGCGATCACCCCGGTCACCCGGCGGGTGGCCAGGAAGTCCTTCTTGCAGGCGTCCAGGTCGACCACGGGCCGGTGACTGAACGGGGCCCTCCCGAAGGGGTCGTCGCCGCGGTGCATCCCCTCCAGCTCCGGAGCGGAGACGGTGGCGACGGCGCGGATCCGGGCGAAGCCCTCGCGCGAGGAGAGCACGAGGGCGGTGCCCCCGTCCCCGTAGAAGGTGCCCGAGTCGCTGCGCCAGCGGTCGAAGCCCGGCGGACGGAAGGCGTCGCCGGTCGTCACCAGGACGCGCCGGTCCTCCTCCCCGGCCGCCGGGCCGCCCCGCAGGTGGTCCACCGCGAGACCGAGCGCGGCCATGCCGCCGTTGGACACCTGGCCGACCTCGATCGCGGGGCACTGGTTGCCGACGGCGGCCCGCTGGACGTACGAGGCGGGCGCCCAGAGGTCGTGCCCCTGGTAGAAGAAGCTGGCGTGCAGGATCAGCGACACGTCGTCCAGGCCCGCGCGTTGGAGGGCGGTGCGGGCGGCGCGGGCCGCCATCTCCGGCGCCGGTTCGTCCTCCGCGACGGCCACGGACACCATGCCGGTGGTCGTGACCAGCGCCTCGTCGCAACTCCCGGCCGCGACGGCGTCCGCGGCCGGGGTGCGGGGCGGCAGCCAGGCCGCGCACCCCGCGATCAGGATGTCCGGCGCCCAGACCGCCTCGGTCATCCGGCGGCCTCCACGGCGGGAGTGCGGGCGGCGAGTGCGGCGTTGACGGCGTCGACGAACGCGGCGGGGGTCAGCGCCTCGCCCAGCGTCTCCTCGGGCAGCTCGACGTCGTAGGCGCGCTCCACCCTGCTGAGCGCCTCCATCAGGGCCAGCGAGTCGTAGCCCAGCTCGGCGAACTCCTGAAGCGCGGCGGTGTCGGCCAGGTCGACGGACTCCTCCTCGCCCGCGCACTCCCGCATGATCGTGAACAGGTCCTCAAGGGTGAAAGCGGACATGACGTCTCCAATGGGTGTGAGGTGTCGTTCGGTGACGGCGCGTGGGGGGCGGGGACGGCCGGCCCGCGCCGCGGTGTCGGCCTACGCCCCCGTCGGGCGCCGTACGACCATGGCGCTGTTGAAGCCTCCGCGGCCCCGGGCCAGGACGAGGGCGGCGTCCCCGTCGACGGGCCGGGGCCGGCCGGTCACGAGGTCGAGGTCGTAGTCGGCGGCGGGGGCGTCGACGTGGACGGTCGGCGGGACGAGGCCGTCGCGCAGGGCGAGCAGGGCGGTGACGAGGTCGAGCGGCGCGGCGCCCGAGTAGAGGCGGCCGGTCATGGTCTTGGGGACCGTGACCGGCACCCCGCCGGGCCCGAAGACCGCGCTCAGGGCCCGCGCCTCGACGCGGTCCGCCTCCGGTTCGCCGGCGCCGTCCGCGAGGACGAAGGTGATGTCCTCGGGGCGCAGTCCGGCGTCGGTCAGCGCGTCCCGCACCGCCCGTTCCAGGTTGGAGGGCCGGCCCGAGCCGGGCCTCGGGTCGAAGGTGGCGGCGTAGCCGCCGATCTCGCCGTAGACGCGCGCCCCGCGTTCCCGGGCCCGCCGCCCCTCCTCCAGGGTCAGGATCGCGCCGCCCTCGCCCGGCACGTGGCCGTCGGCGGCGGCGGCGAACGGCCGGTAGGCGCGGGCCGGATCGTCGCTCCCGCTGAGCATCCCGGCGGAGATCTGCGCCGCGAGGCCGTACGGGCACAGCGAGGCGTCCATGCCGCCGGTCAGCATGACCGGGGTGCCCCCGCGGATGCGGCGCCGGGCCTGTGCGACCGCGTCGAGGCCGCCCGCCTGGTCGGTGACGAGGACTCCGGTCGGACCGCGCAGGTCGTGCCGGATGGAGACCTGGCCGGTGTTGACCGCGTAGAACCAGGCGAAGGACATGTACGCGCTGACGTGCTTGGGGTCCTTGCCCCACAGGTGGCCCAGCTCGCGCTGGCCGAACTCGAATCCGCCGGAGGCACTGGCGGTGACCACCCCGCGCTCCTGTGCCGGCAGGCTGCCGGCGTCCAGTCCGGAGTCCGCGAGCGCCCAGTCGGAGCCCGCCAGGGCGAACTGCGTGGTGCGGTCGGTCTGCGGGACGAGCCTGCTGGGGACGTGGTCGCGCACGGAGAAGTCGGTGACCTCGCCGGCCAGCCGGGAGGGGTAGGAGGAGGGATCGAAGCGGGTGATGCGGCCGATGCCGCTCTCGCCGCGGAGCGTCGCCGACCAGTAGTTGCGCGCCCCGACGCCGTTGGGCGCGAGCACCCCGACTCCGGTGACGACGGCCGTCGGGGTGGGGGCCGGGGCGGTCATGGCCGCCTCCCTTCCGTCGCGGTGAGGACCATCGCGCTCTGGAAGCCGCCGAAGCCGCTGCCCACCGTGAGGACCGTGTCGGTGCGCTGGTCGCGCGCGGTCAACGGCACGTAGTCCAGGTCGAGTTGAGGGTCGGGTTCGTGCAGGCCGGCCGTGGGCGGCACCACACCGTGCCGGATCACCAGGGCGGAGGCGGCGGCCTCGATGGAGCCGACGGCGCCGAGCGAGTGCCCGATGACCGCCTTGATGGAGCTGACCGGGACCCGGTGGGCGTGCTCGCCCAGGCTGCGCTTGATCGCGGCCGTCTCGTGGATGTCGTTCTGCCGGGTGGCCGTGCCGTGCGCGTTGACGTAGCCGACGGCCTCCGCCGCGAGCCGGGCGTCGTCGAGCGCGCCGGTGATCGCGGCGGCCATCTCCATGCCGTCGGGGCGCAGGCCGGTCATGTGGTGGGCGTTGGCGCGGGCGGCGAAGCCGGCGATCTCGGCGTAGACCTGCGCCCCGCGCCGCAGGGCCGACTCCCGCTCCTCCAGGACGAGGACGGCCGCGCCCTCGCCGAGCACGAAACCGCTGCGGGTCCGGTCGAAGGGCCGGGAGGCGTGGGTGGGGGTGTCGTTGCGCGGCGAGGTCGCCTTGATGGCGTCGAAGCAGGCCACCGTGATCGGCGCGACGGGGGCGTCGCTGCCCCCGGCGATCATGATGTCGGCGCTGCCCTCCCTGATGAGCTCGACGGCGTGCCCGAGGGAGTCGAGGCCGGAGGTGCAGCCCGCGGAGACGAGCGCCACCGGCCCCTCGGCGCCGGCCTCCCAGGCCACTTCCGCCGCCATGGAGCTGGGCACGAAGTAGTCGTAGAGGTACGGGGTGCCCGCCGCGTGGTCGACGAGCCACTGCCGCCCGCCGTCGCTGCGCGCGACGTACTCCTCCTCCAGTTTCTGGGTGCAGCCCACCGCGGAGCCGAGGCTGACACCGGTACGGTGCGCGTTGCCCTCGTCGATCTCGACGCCGCTGTCCGAGAGCGCCTCGCGGGCGGCGACCAGCGCGAACTGGGAGGCGCGGTCCAGGCGTGCGGTGTCGCGCGCCGACAGTCCCGAGCGGAGCCCGTCGAAGTCGCACTCGGCGGCCATCCGCGAGCGGAACGGCGTCGGGTCGAAGGCCGTGATGGTCCGGGTCGCGGACACGCCGGAGACGATGCGCTCCCAGAACGCCTTGGTCCCGATGCCGCCCGGGGCGACCACGCCGAGCCCGGTGACGACCACCCGGCGGCGGCCCGTCATATCCCCACCTCGCCCCGGGCCGTCGCCCCGCCGTCGCGCCGCAGACGGGCCAGGTACAGCTCCGGACGGCTCTCGCTCAGGGCGCGCAGGGCGCCGGCGTGCGGGGTGAAGTCGGGGTGCGAGACGGCCGCCCGGAAGGAGGCGACGTCCTTCCACTCGGCCACGTTGACGTACTGGCCGGGCCGCTCGGCGTGACGGCAGAGGGTGTGCCGGACGAAGCCCGGCTGCCTCGCCATGAACTCGGACGTCCGCGCGAACTCTTCCTCGAACACCTCCGCCTCGGCGTGCACCGTGAAGGTGTTCACGAAGGTCACGGCGCCGTCCTCCCTGGCGTCTGACTCGTGGTCCGTCATCAATGGCCTCCCTCGTGACCCGGTGATGCCCGGCACCTCGACGACCCTTTCGGGTGCCTCGGCACCGCTTGACTCCACGCGGTCGTTCGTGTCGTTCCACGCTGCGTGCCGGTTCTCGCATGCGGGTGGAAGGCCGCTGGAGCGCGGGCCGGGCCAGGGGTCGAGCGCATTTCGAGCGGCCGCTGAAACCCTCGCAGTCGTCCGACACCCCACCGCAGGAAACGCCGAGGAGCCGCCATGTCGCCCGCAGCAGAGCGCGTCGCCGTCGTCACTGGTGCCACCAGCGGAATCGGCCTGGCCGTGGCGCGCAGCCTGGCCGGTCAGGGCGCGCGGGTCTTCATCTGCGCCCGTGACGGCGACCGGGTCGCCCACACCGTCAAGGAGCTGCGCGAGGCCGGTCTGGACGTCGACGGCGCCTCGTGCGACGTGCGCGACACCCGCCAGGTGGGCGCCTTCGTGGCGGCGGCCAGGGAGCGGTTCGGTCCGGTGGACGTACTGGTCAACAACGCCGGCCGCAGCGGCGGCGGCCAGAGCGCGCACCTCACGGACGAGCTGTGGCTCGACGTGATCGACACCAACCTCAACAGCGTCTTCCGGGTGACCCGTGAGGTGCTGACGACCGGCGGGATGCTGGAGCGCGGCGCCGGGCGGATCGTCAACATCGCCTCGACCGGCGGCAAGCAGGGCGTGGCCCTGGGGGCGCCGTACTCGGCGTCGAAGCACGGCGTCATCGGCTTCACCAAGGCGCTCGGTCTGGAGCTGGCGAAGACGGGCATCACCGTCAACGCCGTCTGCCCGGGGTACGTCGAGACGCCGATGGCCGAGCGGGTGCGCCAGGGATACGCCGGCGCCTGGGACATCAGCGAGGCGGAGGTGCTGGAGAGGTTCGAGGCGAAGATCCCCCTCGGACGCTATTCCACGCCGGACGAGGTCGCCGGGCTCGTCGGCTACCTCCTGTCCCCCACCGCCGCGTCGATCACGGCCCAGGCCATGAACGTCTGCGGCGGGCTCGGCAACTACTGACAGCGGGCCCGGCCGTGCGCGGCCGCGGCCGGACAGAGGGGATCAGGATGACGCAGGAGCTGCACACCACCGAGCACACCATCACGGTGGCCGCCGCGCCGGAGACGGTCTTCGCCCTGGTGGAGCGGGCCGAGGACTGGCCGCACGTCTTTCCGCCGACCTTGCACGTGGAGTACCTGGAGCGGTCCGGCGACGAGGAGCGGCTGCGGATCTGGGCCACCGCCAACGGCGAGGTGAAGTCCTGGACCTCGCGCCGGGTCCTGGACCGCGAGGGGCTGCGGATCCGGTTCCGCCAGGAGGTCTCCCAGGCCCCGGTGGCGGCGATGGGCGGGGAGTGGATCGTCGAGGCGCTGGCCGACGGCGGCTCCCGCGTCCGGCTGCTGCACGACTTCCGTGCCGTCGACGACCTGGAGCGCAACGTCGCCTGGATCCTGGAGGCGGTCGAGCGCAACAGCGGCGCCGAGCTGGCCGCCCTGGAGTCCGCGGCCCTGCGCGTGGGCGGCGACGCGGAGCCCTACACCTTCGAGGACACCGTGCACGTCGACGCGCCGGCCGAGGAGGTGCGCGCCTTCCTGCACGACGCGGGGCGGTGGCAGGAGCGGCTGCCGCACGTGGCCCGGGTGCTGCTGAAGGAGGACACGCCGGACGTCCAGCACCTGGAGATGGACACGCGTGCCCCCGACGGGTCGACGCACACCACGACCTCCGTCCGGATCTGCCTGCCCGACGGGCGCATCACGTACAAGCAGTCGCAGACGCCCGCCCTGATGTCCGTGCACACCGGCGAGTGGACGGTGCGCGAGACCCCGTCCGGCAGCGTGGCCGTCTCCCGGCACACCGTGGTGGTCAACACGGCGGCCGTCACCAAGGTGCTCGGCCCCTCGGCCACCGTCGCCGACGCCCGCGCCTTCATCCGGGACGCGCTCGGCGGCAACAGCACGATCACCATGCGGCACGCCAAGGAGTTCGCGGAGCGGCGGGGCCGCACCGAGCCGGTCGCCCCGGCCGAGTACGCCTCCATCCAGCAGTTCTACGCCCGGCAGATGCGCCTCCTCGACGAGGGCGAAGGGGCCGCCTGGGCCGGCACGTTCACCGACGACGGGGTCTTCGACCAGAGTTCGTTCGCCGAGCCGGTGCGGGGGCGGGCGTCGATCGCCTCGGCGGTGCGGGAGCGGCCCGCCCCGCCCCCCGGCACGGTGCGCCGGCACTGGCTGGGCCTGCCGGCCGCCTGGCGGTTCCCGGACGGCTCGGTGCGCACCGGCTACGACGCCCTGGTCGTCTCGACGTCGGCGGGCGCCGCCCCCGTGCTCCGGTTGAGCACGTCGTGCCGGGACGTCCTCGTCGCCGACGGCGACAGCTGGCTGGTGCGCCACCGGTACGTCGGCCACGACGGACAGTGAGGCCCACCGCGCCGGTCCGTGCCCGCTGCCGGGGACCGCACGGGCCCTGCGGAGCCGGCGCCACCACTCGCGAAAAGGGAGATCGATGAAGGTCCTGTTCACCACATTCGCCGCGAAGTCCCACATGCATGCCCAGGTGCCGTTGGCCTGGGCCCTTCAGACCGCCGGCCACGAGGTGCGTATCGCCAGCCAGCCGGACCTGGCGGAGGACATCACCCGTACCGGACTGACCGCCGTCTGCGTCGGTGAGCCGCTGCTGCTGGAGGAGCAGATGCAGCGGGTGAACGAGGGCCTGGGCGACGACGCCGAGATCATGGAGAGCCAGGCGGAAGCCGGGATGGACATGACGGAGACCCGTCCCGAGATGCTGACGTGGGACCACGTCCTCGGGGTGTTCACCGCGATGACGGCGATGGCCTTCCAGAACTCCTGCCCGGAGCGCATGATCGACGACCTGGTCGCGTTCAGCCGCGAGTGGCAGCCCGACCTGGTGGTGTGGGACACGCTGTCCTTCGCCGGACCGGTGGCCGCGCAGGTCACCGGCGCCGCCCATGCCCGGCTGCTGTTCGGGCTCGACCTGCTGGGGCGGATGCGCGAGACCTTCCTCGACCTCCAGGCCGAGCGGCTGCCCGAGCAGCGCGACGATCCGCTGCGCGAGTGGCTGACCTGGACGCTCGGCCGCTACGGGGCCGAGTTCCAGGAGGAGGTGGCCGTCGGGCAGTGGACCATCGACCCGGTGCCGCCGTCGATGCGGTTCCCGGTCAGGCAGCCCTTCGTGCCGCTGCGCTACATCCCCTACAACGGGCAGGCCGTCGTACCGGACTGGCTGCACGAGCCGCCGAAGAAGCGGCGGGTCTGCCTGACGCTGGGCGTGGCCCACCGCGAGGTGCTGGACGGCGACCGGGCCTCGATCGGCGAGCTGGTGTCGGCGCTGGCCGAACTGGACGTCGAGGTGGTGGCGACGCTCAACGCCAAGCAGCTCGCCGGGCTGGAACTGCCCGACAACGTCAGGGCCGTGGACTTCGTGCCGCTCAACGCCCTGCTGCCGACCTGCGACGCGGTGGTGCACCACGGCGGGTCGGGCACCTTCCAGACCGCGCTGGCCCACGGTGTCCCGCAGCTGATCGTGCCGGACATGGTCTGGGACACCATCCACAAGGCCAAGCAGCTGGAGAAGTTCGGGGCGGGGCTGTACGTCCAGGACCCGGACCACTACACCGCGAAGGAGCTGCGCGACCACGTGCTGCGTCTGCTGGACGAGCCCTCGTTCGCGGAGAACTGCGCGCATATCCGCCGGGAGATGGTCGGCACCCCGAGCCCCAACGACATCGTCCCGCTGCTGGAGAAGCTGGTCGCCGAGCACCGCGCGGCCCGTGCCTTCGGCGGCACTCCCCGAGAGGAGCGGTAGATGGCTTCCGCCGTGAGGTACCGCGAACTCGCCGTGTCGGGCGCGTATGCCTTCACCCCGCCCGTCTTCGAGGACGAGCGCGGTCTGTTCACCTCCCCCTACCAGGAGCCGGCGTTCGTCGAGGCCCTCGGGCACCCGCTGTTCCGGGTGGCGCAGTCCAACCACAGCAAGTCGCGCCGGGGCACGGTGCGGGGCATCCACTACACCGTCACCCCGCCGGGCGTGGCGAAGTACGTGTACTGCGCCCGGGGCCGTGCCATCGACATCGTCGTGGACATCCGGGTCGGTTCGCCCACCTACGGCCGCTGGGACTCCACCGTGCTCGACCCGGAGGGGTTCAGCTCGATGTACTTCCCGGTCGGGGTCGGGCACGCCTTCGTCGCCCTGGAGGACGACACGGTGATGTCGTACATGCTCTCCGGGAGTTACGAGGCGCACAACGAGCTCTCGCTGTCACCGCTCGATCCCGCGCTCGGCCTGCCGATCCCGACCGACGTGGAGCCCCTGCTGTCCGCCCGGGACACCGCGGCGCCCCTGCTCGCGCAGGTGCGGGCGGAGGGCGGACTGCCGGAGTACGACAAGTGCCGTGACATCGAGGCCGCGCTGTGGCGGCCCTGACCGGTGACCGGGCGCGGACCGGGGGAGCCCGGGTCGCGGTGCTGGGTGCCACCGGCTGCGTCGGCCGCTGCGTCGGTGACGCGCTGGAGCGCGAGGGGTACGAGGTGCTGGCCGTCGCCCGGCACCGCGCGCCGGCGGTGGCCGGCCGGCTCTTCGCCGGCCTGGACGTGGCGGCCGTGCCGCCCGCCGACCTCGCCGCCCTGCTGAGCCGGCACCGGGTGGGCGCGGTGGTCAATGTGACGGGCGGCTGGGGCACGACCGAGGAGGAGATGCGCTACGCGCACATCACCCTGGTCGAGCGTCTGCTGTCGGCCCTGGAGCTGACGGCCGGGCGGCCGCGGCTGGTCCACGTGGGCTCCATCCACGAGTACGGGCCGGTGCCCGAACCGACGGCGATCGGCGAGGAGTTCGAGGCGCGGCCGGACACGAGCTACGCGCGGACCAAGCTGTCCGGCTCGCAGCTGGTGCTCGACGCCGCCCGGGCCGGCCGGGTGGAGGCGCTGGTTCTGCGCGCGGTCAACGTGTGCGGGCCGCACACGACCCGGGCGAGCTTCCTCGGGTCGGTGGTCGAACGGCTGCGGGCCGCGGCGGCGGACCGGCCGGTGGTGCTGCGGGTCGCGGACGCGCGCCGGGACTTCGTCGACGTACGGGACCTGGCCGAGGCCGTGGTCCTCGCCGTCGCGTCGCCGGTGACCGGGCGGGTCGTCAACATCGGGCGCGGGGAGGCCAGCTCCATGCGGGAACTGGTGGACCTGCTGGTGGCCGCCTCGGGGCTGCCGCCCGGGCGGCTGCGGGTCGAGGACGGGCCGGTCTCCAGCAAGGGCGGCGGCTGGACCCTGGCCGACATCCGCCTGGCCGGCGAACTGCTCGGCTGGAAGCCGCGCATCCCGCTGGCCGAGACCATGCGGGCGACGTGGGAGACACCCGCCGGATGAGCCACCGGGGCGGGGCCGGCCCGCGTCCCGCCCACCACGAGGAGACCACAGGCGTGCACACGAGTGCTGAGGAGCGCAGATGGCCGATGTGACGGCCCGTATCGCCAGGTCGGCCGCCGCGCTGGCGAGCCCGCAGACCGACCTCGCGGGGTTCGACGACTGGTTCGCGCGGTACGGAGAGCGGATCTACACGACGGCCGAGCGCATCCCGCTGGCCGCCCTCGACCAGTGGTACCAGACGCCGGTGACCGGTGATCTGCGCCATCGCAGCGGCAAGTTCTTCACGGTGCACGGCCTGCGGGTGCAGATGCCCGGCAACGCGGTGCCCTGGTGGGACCAGCCCATCATCGACCAGCCCGAGGTCGGCATCCTGGGCATCCTGGTCAAGGAGTTCGACGGGGTGCCGCACCTCCTGATGCAGGCCAAGGCGGAACCGGGCAACCCGGGCGGCCTCCAGCTCTCCCCCACCGTGCAGGCGACCCGGAGCAACTACACCGGCGTCCACAGGGGCAAGCCCGTGCCCTACCTCGACTACTTCCGGGACACCGCACGGCACCGGGTGATCGCGGACGTGCGGCAGTCGGAACAGGGCGCCTGGTTCTTCCGCAAGCGCAACCGCAACATGGTGGTGGAGACGGCCGGTGAGGTGGAGGTCCTGGAGGGCTTCCGCTGGTTCACGCTCGGGCAGTTGTACCGGCTGCTGGCGCGGGACGACGTCATCAACATGGACGCCCGGACGGTACTGGCCTGCCTGCCGCACACGTCCCGTCCGGACGGCGCCCTGCACCGCATGACCGACGTGCTGAGCTGGATCGCCGGCACCCGTTCCCTGGCCACGGTGCACACCGAGCGGATCGCGCTCAACGCGTTGGACGAGTGGCAGCACAGCGAGATGGGCTACTCGCACGAGAGCGGCGGCTTCTTCGACGTCATCGGGGTCTGCGTGACCGCCGCCGGGCGGGAGGTCGGCACCTGGCACCAGCCGATGATCGAGCCGCGCGGCACCGGCGTCATCGCCTTCCTGCGCCGCGAGTTCGACGGCGTGCCGCACGTGTTGATGCACGCCCGCACGGAACCGGGCTACGCGGACGTCGTGGAGCTGGCGCCGACCGTGCAGTGCGTCCCGGAGAGCTACGGCTGGCTGCCGCCGGGGGCCAGGCCGCGCCATCTCGACGAGGTGCTCTCGGCCGGGGCCGACCGCATCCGCTACGAGGCCGTGCTCTCCGAGGAGGGCGGCCGCTTCTTCCACGCCCGCAACCGCTACCTGATCGTGGACAGCGACGTCCCCGAGGACCCCGGCCACCCCGACTACCGCTGGCTGACCATGCACCAGCTGACCCGGTTGCTGCGGCACAGCCACTACCTGAACGTGCAGGCACGGAGCCTGGTGGCGTGTCTGCGCGGCATCGAGGCGGCCCCCCTCGCCGCCTGATCCGCGTGCACGACGCCGAAGGCCCTGCGGGATCCCTCCGCAGGGCCTTCGGTGTGCGAGGCGTGCCGTGCGCGACGTGCCGCACCGGCTCAGAGACCGGCCAGCACGTCGCGCACCGCGCTGATCACCTTGTCCTGGACGTCGGGGGCGAGGGCCGGGTACATGGGCAGCGAGAAGATCTGGCCGGCCAGCTCCTCGGTGACGGGCAGCGAGCCCGGGCGGTAGCCGAGGTGGGCGAACCCGGTCATGGTGTGCACCGGCCAGGGGTAGCTGATGTTCAGCTCGATGTCGTACGTCCTGAGTGCCTCGATGACGGCGTCGCGGCGGGGGTGGCGCACCGTGTAGACGTAGTACACGTGCTCGTTGCCCGCGGCGGTGCGGGGCAGTACGAGACCGGTGTCGGCGAGACCCTCCTCGTAGCGCCGGGCGACGGCCCGCCGGCCCGCCACGTAGCCGTCGAGGCGGCGCAGCTTGCGGCGCAGGATCTCCGCCTGCACCTCGTCGAGGCGGGAGTTGTGGCCCGGGGTGCCCACGACGTAGTAGCGCTCCTCCATGCCGTAGTAGCGCAGCCGGCGCAGCGCGTGGTGGGCGTCGTCCCGGGAGGTCAGTACGGCACCGCCGTCGCCGTAGGCGCCGAGCACCTTCGTCGGGTAGAAGGAGAACGCCGCGGCGTCGCCCGTGGTGCCGGCGAGCCGGCCGTCGCGGCGGGCCCCGTGGGCCTGGGCGCAGTCCTCGACGAGGAGCAGGTCGTGTTCGGCGGCGAGCCGCTCCAGCGGCGCCAGGTCGACGCACTGGCCGTAGAGGTGGACCGGGAGCAGGCACCGGGTCCGGGGCGTCAGGACGGCGGCGACCTGGTCGGTGTCCATGAGGTAGGTGTCCGGGTCCACGTCGACGAAGACCGGGGTGGCGCCGACCGAGTCGATGGCCACCACGGTGGGTGCCGCGGTGTTGGACACGGTGACGACCTCGTCCCCGGGGCCGACACCGAGCGACTGGAGGGCCAGCTTGATCGCGTTGGTGCCGTTGTCGACGCCGACGCAGTGCCCCGCACCGTGGTACGCGGCGAACTCCTCCTCGAAGCCGCGCACGCTGTCGCCGAGGACGAGCCGGCCCGAGCTGAAGACCGTCTCCACGGCGTCCAGAATATCGGCGCGTTCGTTCTCGTATTCCTGTAGATAGTCCCATACGAGAGTGGTCATTGCTTCTTTCCCTCCCATTTACCGATGTCCGGCCGCAGGGCGTCACGGTCCCCTGGCAGCACATCACACCGCCAAGGCGCTTTACAACCCCCGGCATTCCTCTATTCCCGGTCGATTTACGCTGGATTCGAAATTGCCGTCCTTGCTGCCGGGCAAATCCTGTCGATAGCATGTACAGAAATCGAGGACAGGGGCATACCCATGAAGGGGATTATTCTCGCCGGCGGTTCGGGAACAAGGCTCCATCCGATAACCGTCTCCGTTTCGAAGCAGCTCCTCCCGGTCGGCGACAAACCGATGATCTACTATCCGCTGTCGGTGCTGATGCTCGCGGACATCAGGGAGATCCTGCTCATCTGCACCGAGCGCGACCTGGAACAGTTCCGCAGACTCCTGGGCGACGGCTCCCACCTCGGCCTGGACATCGACTACGCGGTGCAGAGCCGGCCGGCCGGGCTGGCCGACGCCTTCGTCATCGGCGCCGACCACGTGGGCGACGACGACGTGGCACTGGTCCTCGGGGACAACATCTTCCACGGCTACCACTTCTACGACCTGCTCCAGCGCAACGTCCGCGACGTGCGGGGCTGCGTGCTGTTCGGCTACCCGGTCGAGGACCCGGAGCGCTACGGGGTCGGCGAGATCGACGCGGCGGGACGGCTCGTGTCCCTGGAGGAGAAGCCGGTCCGGCCCCGCTCCGACCTGGCCGTCACCGGGCTCTACCTGTACGACAACGAAGTGGTGGACATCGCCAAGAACCTGCGTCCCTCGGCGCGCGGAGAACTGGAGATAACCGACGTCAACCGGAATTACCTGGCCCGCGGCCGGGCCCGACTGGTGGACCTCGGCCGCGGTTTCGCCTGGCTGGACGCCGGCACCCCGCAATCACTTCTCCAGGCCACCCAGTACGTACGGACCCTCGAAGAACGGCAGGGCGTGCGCATTGCCTGCGTGGAGGAAGTCGCCTTGCGGATGGGATTCATCGACACGGAGCAGTGCCATCGGCTCGGCGAAAAGATGGCACAGTCGGACTACGGCCAGTACGTGATGTCCGTGGCGCGCGACATGCAGGACTGACGGGTCCTTTCGCCGCCGGGGCCCGCTTCGGCCGGTCCCGCCCATCCCGCCGGTTCTAGCGGTCCGAGGTCCGCACACCGACGAAGAGGCCCCGGCCGGTGGGACCGCCCTCCAGGAATTCCACGGCGCAGCCGGCATCGGCGAACGCGGAGAGGTATTCCTCCTTGGTGAACAGGGTCAGTACGTCGATCTCGGTGAACTGCTGGATGCCGGTGGCGTCGCCCACGGTGAAGCGGACCTCCATGCGGGTGGCCCGGCCCTTGCGGGTGGTGTGCGAGATCCGCGCGATCGTGCGGTGCTCCGCACGGGCCAGGTCGCCGGCGACGTAGCCCTCGATGAAGTTCTCCGGGAACCACCAGGGTTCGACCACCAGGACACCGCCGGGCTCCAGGTGGTGGGTCATCGACCTGATCGCGGACCGCATGTCGGCCACCGTCTCCAGGTATCCGATGGCGCAGAACATGCAGCTCACCGCGGCGTACGTGCGGCCGAGGCGGAAGTCGCGCATGTCGCCCGCGTGCACGGTGGTGCCGGGCAGCCGCTGCTCGGCGATCCGGCGCATCGGCTCCGCGATCTCCAGTCCCTCGGCGACGCCGAACTTCTGCCCGAACACGCCGAGATGGGCCCCGGTTCCGCAGGCGACGTCGAGCAGCGAGTCGGCTCCGGGGTTGCGTTCGGTGATGACCCGGGCGACGTCCGCCGCCTCCTGGCCCCAGTCCTTGCCGCGGCTGCGGTAGATCTCCTCGTACACGTCCGCGAGTTCCCGGCCGTACATGTGCGCCTCCTTGGCTGTCGTCCCCGTGGGCGGGGCGTGAGGCGGGTGGTGTCGTGGTCGGCACCCGTCCCGCGTGTCCTTCGCGTGTCGTGCGCCTCACTCGTCGAGCAGTGCCACCGCCCTCGCCCAGCCGGCCCCGGCCCCGGCGACGCGCACCGGGAAGCAGGCGAGGCGGAAGCCGTGGGCGACGGGCAACCGGTCGAGTCCGGCCAGCCGTTCGATCTGGCAGTACTCGCGGTCCCGTCCGATCATGTGGGCCGGCCACAGCACCGATCGGT
This sequence comes from Streptomyces violaceorubidus, assembly GCF_000717995.1. Lineage (GTDB taxonomy): Bacteria > Actinomycetota > Actinomycetes > Streptomycetales > Streptomycetaceae > Streptomyces > Streptomyces violaceorubidus. The sequence continues at coordinate 217,511 of NZ_JODM01000005.1, read as the reverse complement.
CACCGGTCGCCCGGTAGCGGGCGATGATGTCGCCGAACGGCGCGTCCAGGCTGAAGGCGTCGGTGCCGATGACGCGCACGCCCCGGTCCAGCAGCAGGTGCACGGCCGAGGCGTCGAGCCCGGTGAAGTCCGTGAAGTACTTCGGTGTCCCCGCCCACGCGTCGGCGCCGGTCCGCAGCAGCACGATGTCCATGGGCGCGAGCGTGTGGCCGACCCGTTCCAGCTCCCGCTCGATCACGTCGGCGCCGACCGCGCCGGTGCCCCGCTCGCTCACGTCCAGCACCACGGCGGGCCGGAAGAACCAGTCGAGCGGCAGCTCGTCGATGTGCCGCGGCGGGCCCTCGCGGTAGGAGGCGCGGGTGCCGTAGTGCGAGGGCGCGTCGACGTGCGTTCCGGTGTGGGTGGTCAGCTGGAGCCGGTCCAGCGAGAGGAACTCTCCCTCCGGAAGCTCGGCCGGGTCGAACTCGATGCCGAAGTGGTCGCGCATCTCCTCACTCATGTGCACGGCGGCCTCCTTGGGCCCGAGGACCTCGTGCACCACGGGATCGGGTTCGAAACCCGCCGCGTCGACGGGCGAGGACAGGTCGATGATGCGCACACGGGCCTCCCGGCGATGGTTCGTTGCGAGCCAGCCCATGCTCACCAGTACGGCTAGAGAAGCGTTGGAGCGCGGCTGAACGGCCGCCCGTGCTCCCGCTCGACCGATCCTGGAGCCCCTGCTGCGACCGTCGTGAGGTCACCGGGGCCGGGAACCGCCTCCGCCCCGGCCCACGGGAACGGCGGAAGGAACACGGCATGACAGCACAGGCCCCGACGGCCCCGGCGGACGTCTACGCCGAAGTACAGCACTTCTACGCACGGCAGATGCGGCACCTGGACATGGCGGAGGCCGACGCCTGGGCCGACACCTTCACCGAGGACGGCTCCTTCGCGCCGCCCTCGCGTCCGGAGCCGGTGCGCGGCCGTCCGGCCCTGACGGCGGGCGCCCGGCAGGCCGCCGCGGACCTCGCCGCCCGCGGCGAGACGCAGCGCCACTGGGTCGGCATGCTCACCGTCACGCCCGCGGGCGACGGGTCGCTGACGGCCGAGAGCCAGGTGACCATCATCGCCGTGCCGCAGGGCGGACCCGCGCGGCTGCACCTGGTCTGCACCTGCCGTGACGTCCTGGTGCGCGAGGCCGGTGAACTCCTGGTGAGGGAGCGGGTGGTGACGCGTGACGACCGCCCGTAGCGGGAGCCGGCCGCCCGCCGTACGGCCCGTCCCACGGACCCGGACGTGAGCGCGGCCCAGGGCCCCGCGGCGCCCCGGGGCGTGATCGTCACGGGCGGCGGAACGGGGATAGGGCGGGCCACGGCGCGCGCCTTCGCCGCCCGGGGCGACCGCGTGCTGGTCGTGGGCCGCACGCCCGCGACCCTGGCCGGGACCGCCGAGGGGCACCCCGGCATCAGCGTCCTGGCCGTCGACCTCACCGGTCCCGACGCGCCCCGGGCCGTCACCGAGGCGGCGCTGGAGGCCTTCGGACGGATCGACGTACTGGTCAACAACGCGGCCACCGGCGGGTTCGCCGCCCTCGCCGAGACCAAGCCGGAACTGGCCCGCGAACAGCTCGACGGCAACCTCCTGGCCCCGCTGCTGCTCACCCGGCAGACCCTGGACGCCCTGGCGGCCGACGGCGGCGGCACGGTGCTGAACATCGGCTCGGCCGGCGCGCTGGGCCGCCGGGCCTGGCCGGAGAACGGGGTCTACGGCGCCGCGAAGGCGGGCCTCGACTTCCTCACCCGGACCTGGGCGGTGGAACTCGCGCCGCGCGGCATCCGCGTCCTGGGCCTCGCGCCCGGCGTGATCGACACCGGTATCGGTGAACGGTCCGGCATGTCGCGGGAGGCGTACGCGGGCTTCCTGCGGCAGATCGCCACGCGCGTCCCGGCCGGCCGGGTCGGCAGCCCCGACGACATCGCCTGGTGGGCCGTCCAGCTCACCGACCCGCGCGCCGCCTACGCGACCGGAGTGGTGCTCGCGGTCGACGGCGGCCTGTCCCTCACCTGAACCACGCCCCGAAGGAGCCCGCCGTGACACACACGGAGACCGAAGAGACCACCACGCCCGAGGAGGTCCGGCAGACCGACAGCGAGCTGGGCCGCCATCTGCTGACCGCCCGCGGCTTCCACTGGATCTACGGCACCAGCGGCGACCCCTACGCCCTGGCGCTGCGCGCGGAGAGCGACGACCCCGTGGCACTGGCCCGGCGCATACGGGAGTCCGAGACACCGCTGTGGCGCAGCGCCGCGGGGGCCTTCGTCACCGGCCGGCACGCGGTGGCCGCCGAGGTGCTGGCCGATCCCCGGCTGAGCCTGCGCCACGCCGATCAGCCGGGTTCCCAGCGGCACGTCTTCTCGGACGCCTGGAGCAACCCTCTGCTGTGCCACATCACCCCGCTGGACCGGGCCTTCCTGCACGCCCCGGACTCCGACCACGCCCGTTGGCGGCGGGCCGCGGCGCCGGTGCTGGACGACGCGGCGGCGGACGGGCGGCGCGCGGGCGCCGAACGGCTGCACGCCGAGCGGGCCGACGGGCTCGGTGCCTCGTTCGACCTCATGGCGGACTACTCCCGTCCGGTGGCCGTGGCGGCCGCCGCGGCGCTGCTCGGGGTCCCGGACGCCGCGCAGGACCGCTTCGCCCGCGCGTGCGCGGACCTGTCGGTCGCGCTCGACGCGGTGCTCTGCCCGCAGCCGCTGGCCGTCACCCGCCGGCTGACCGAGGCCGTGGAGGACATCCGCGGCCTCGTCGGTGCGCTGGTCGCGGCGCGACGGGCCGAGCCGGGCGACGACCTGCTCAGCACCGTCCTCGCCGCCGACCCCTCGGACTCGGGCGCCCGGGACGCGCTCGCCGTCGGGGTGCTGGCCGCCGCGGTGGGCGTCGAGTTCACCGCCGGGCTCATCAACAACACGGTGGAGGCGCTGCTCGCCCACCCGGTGCAGTGGGCACTGCTCGGCGAGAGCCCGGACCTGGTGTCCTCGGCGGTGGAGGAGGCGCTGCGCCACGCGCCGCCGGTCCGGCTGGAGAGCCGGATCGCCGCCGAGGACCTCACGCTCGCCGGCCAGGACGTCCCCGCCGGTTCCCAGGTGGTCGTCCACGTCGGTGCGGCCAACCGGGACCCCGAGGTGTTCCTCGCCCCGGACCAGTTCGACATCACCCGGCCCCTGGCGCAGGGGCAGTTGGCGCTGTCCGGCCCGCACACCTCGCTCTTCGGGGCGTTCGCCCGGCTCCAGGCCGAGAGCGCGGTGCACGCCCTGCGCGAACACCACCCCCGTCTCGCCCCGGCGGAGGGTGTGCGGCGCCGGATGCGCTCCCCCGTCCTGGGCGGCGTACTGCGGTGGACCCTGACCACGTCGGCGACCACTTCCGCGTAAGGGGCGACGACGATGCGTGTTCTGCTGACGTCCTTCGCGATGGACGCCCACTTCAACGGTTCGGTGCCGCTCGCCTGGGCGCTGCGGTCCGCCGGGCACGAGGTACGGGTGGCGAGTCAGCCGGCGCTGACGGGAAGCATCACGGCGGCCGGGCTGACCGCCGTCCCGGTGGGCACCGACCCGCGCCTGGACGACATGGTCAAGGGGGTGGGCGGCTCGGTGCTGTCCCACCACGCCAACCAGTCGCTGGACCCCGAGGATCCCGGCCGGCTCACCCCCGCCTTCCTCAGGGGCTGGGACGCGATGATGACCGCCACGTTCTTCGCCCTCGTCAACGACGATCCGACGGTCGACGATCTCGTCGCCTTCGCCCGCGCCTGGAAGCCGGACCTGGTCCTGTGGGAGCCCTTCACGTTCGCGGGCGCGGTGGCCGCGATGGCGACCGGCGCGGCCCATGCGCGGGTGCTCTCCTTCCCGGACCTGTTCTCGTCCATGCGGCGTGCCTTCCTCGCCCAGCTCGGCCCCGCCGCGGCGGACCCGGCGGGCGGGCCCCCCGGGGCGCACCCCGAGGACTGCCTGGGCCAGTGGCTCCAGTGGACGCTCGGCCGCCACGGCGTCGCCTTCGACGAGCAGGCGGTGACGGGACAGTGGTCGGTCGACCAGGTGCCGCGCAGCTTCCGCCCGCCGTCGGACGGTCCCACCGTGGGCATGCGCTACATCCCCTACAACGGCCCCGGTCCCGCCGTGGTGCCCGACTGGCTCCGCACCCCGCCGGAGCGTCCGCGCGTGTGCGTCACCCTGGGGCTGACGGCGCGGACCTCCGAGTTCCCCAACGCCGTCCCCGTCGACCTCGTCCTCAAGGCGATCGACGGCCTCGACATCGAGGTGGTGGCCACGCTGGACGCCGAGGAGCGGACGCTGCTGACGCATGTCCCGGACAACGTGCGCCTGGTGGACCACGTGCCGCTGCACGCGCTGCTGCCCACCTGTGCGGCCGTCGTGCACCACGGCGGCGCCGGCACCTGGTCGACGGCGCTGGTCGAGGGGGTGCCGCAGATCGCCATGGGCTGGATCTGGGACGCGATCGAGCGGGCGCGCCGCCAGCAGGAGCTGGGCGCCGGTCTCCACCTCCCCTCGCACGAGGTGACGGTCGAGGGACTGCGGAGCCGGCTCGTGCGGCTCCTGGAGGAACCCTCGTTCACCGCCGCCGCCGCGCGGCTGCGGGCGGAGGCCGAGTCCGAACGGTCCCCGGCCGAGGTGGTGCCGGTACTGGAGCGGCTGACCGCCCAGCACCACGCCCACGGACGCCGTCGTCCCGCGGGAGGTGGGTCCACCCCGTGCGCCTCCTGATCACCGGGGGAGCCGGTTTCATCGGCTCCCACTACGTGCGCTCCCTGCTCGCCGGCGAGCTGCCCGGTCCCCGGCCGGAACGGGTGACGGTCCTCGACCTGCTCACGTACGCGGGGAGCACGGACAACCTGCCCCTGACGGATCCCCGGCTGGACTTCCGGCACCTGGACATCTGCGACCTCGACGCCCTCCTGGAGGTGTTCCCCGGCCACGACGCGGTGGTGCACTTCGCGGCGGAGACCCACGTCGACCGGTCCCTGACGGGGGCGGCGGAGTTCGTCCGCACCAATGTGCTGGGTACCCAGGCGCTGCTGGAGGCGAGTCTGTCCTGCGGGGTGGCCACCTTCGTGCACGTGTCGACGGACGAGGTCTACGGATCCATCGCCGAGGGCACCTGGACGGAGGACGAGCCGCTGCTGCCCAACTCCCCCTACGCGGCGTCGAAGGCGGGCAGCGACCTCGTCGCCCGGTCCTACTGGCGCACGCACGGGCTGGACGTGCGCATCACGCGGTGCGCCAACAACTACGGCCCCCGCCAGCACCCGGAGAAGCTCATCCCCCTGTTCGTCACCGAGCTGCTGGCCGGGCGGACCGTCCCGCTGTACGGGGACGGCGGCAACGTCCGGGAGTGGCTGCACGTGGACGACCACTGCCGGGGCGTCCACGCGGTGCTGACCGGCGGGCGGGCCGGCGAGATCTACAACATCGGCGGCGGCACCCACCTGACGAACCGCGAGATGACCGCCCGGCTCCTCGAACTGTGCGGCGCCGACTGGTCGCGGGTGCGCCGCGTGCCGGACCGCAAGGGGCACGACCTGCGGTACGCGGTCGACGACTCCAAGATCCGCCGGGAACTGGGCTACCGGCCCCGGCTGTCCCTGGACGACGGCCTGCGCGAGGTCGTCGACTGGTACCGCACACGATCCGTCCCGCACGCGACAGGCACCGCGGGCAGCCCCGCCTGACGACCCGCCAACGGCCGGCCCCGGGCAACGACACCCACGGGCCGGCCCGAGGCGCGCGGCCCCCCGCGGCAAGGGCACCACGCACCACGGGCAGCCCGCCTGACGACCCGTCAGGGCCCCCGCCCGGGCAATGACGCCCACGGGCGGGCCCTCAGCGTGCGGCGCCCTGCGACAAGGACACCACGCACCACGGGCAGCCCTGCCTGACGACCCGTCAGGGCTCCGTCCCGGCAACGACGCCCACGGGGCCGGCTCGATGCGTGCGGCACCCCGCGGCAAGGGCACCACGCACCACGGGCAGCCCCGCCTGACGGCCCGTCAGGGCCCGCTCCGGACAACGACGCCCACGGGCCGGTCCGAGGCGTGCGGCGCCCCGCGGCAGGGGCACCGGCCCGCCACCGCGTGCCGAGCACGCCTGGACGCCGCGGGCACCGGCACGGTACCGGACACAGAAGAGCCGGCCCCCGTCAGGAGGCCGGCTCTTCGTCGGGCGCGGGGGCTTCTCACGCGGAGGCTTCTCCCTGGGCGACGACCCGCGCGGCCTTGCGCACCTGTTCGACCAGGAGCGCCTGGCGCAGCAGGGCGTCCCTCAGTCCGGGCCGGTCGGTGCCCGACAGGGCCGCCTTGGCGAACGCGTCGAGGGCGTTGCCCACCTGGTGGTCCGCCGGCAGCGTCAACTCGGTGAGCCGGTCCTGCTGTTCGATGCGGACGACCGGGCGGTGCTCGCGGGGCGGTGTGAAGGCCCGCGGCACGCTGATCCTGCCCCGGCTGCCCCACAGGGCGTAGGTGGACCGGTAGGAGTGCTGGAACCCGAAGTCGAGCTGGGCGGTGACCCCGGTCGCCGTGGACAGCAGCACGCTGCCCGCGACGTCGACCCCGGTGCGCTCGTCGACCCGCAGACAGGCGCCGAGGACGTCGAGCTCCCCGTCGAGGTGGAGCTGGGCCGCGCGCAGCGGATAGACGCCCACGTCCAGCAGGGCACCGCCGCCGAGCGACACGCTGTGCCGGAAGGACGCCGGATCGGGGGGCGGCACCCCGAAGGAGCTGGAGAAGACCCGGAGTTCACCGATCTCGCCGAGCATGCCCCGTACCGCCGCGTGCTGCGAGTGGTGCAGGAACATGAAGTTCTCGGTGAGCGCCAGATCGAGCCGGGCGGCCGTCTCGACCAGCTCGGCGCTCTGCGCGTACGTGGTGCTGAGCGGCTTCTCCACCAGGACGTGCTTGCCGGCGGTCAGCGCCCGCGCGACCCACTCGTGGTGCATGCCCGGCGGCAACGGCACATACACCGCGTCGACGTCGTCCCGGTCCAGCAACGCCTGGTAGCCGGTCACCGCCGCGCAGCCGAACCGCCTCGCGAGGCACTCGGCGCGCGCCCCGTCCCGGCTGGCCAGGGCCACCAGCCGCACCGACCGGTGCTCCGCGAGCGCGGGCAGGATCCGGCGCACCGCGATGTCGGCGCAGCCCAGGACCCCCATACGAAGCACCGGTCGCCCAGTGTCCTCGGACATCTGCCACCTCACCTGTCGGATACATCGCGGACACAAGCTATCCGGACCGGGTCGAAAGCCCCTGGAAGCCCACTGGAGCAGGCCTTTTCCGCGGGGACTCCATAGCTCTTCGACCGGTCGGCGCGAGCATGGCCCCGAGGCATTCCTGACGGGAGGGACGGCTATGACGTCGGACACCAAGGCCCTGGTCCTGGAGCAGGTCCGCGAGTACCACAGGCAGCAGCAGCCGGGACGCTTCGAGCCGGGAGTGACGCCGATCCTGTCCTCGGGGGCGGTCCTGGACGAGGAGGACCGGGTCGCGCTGGTGGCGGCGGCGCTGGATCTGAGGATCGCGGCCGGGACGCACTCCCGGCGTTTCGAGAGCAGGTTCGCCCGCCACATCGGAGTGCGCAAGGCGCACCTGGTGAACTCCGGCTCCTCGGCCAACCTGCTGGCGCTGTCGGCCCTGACCTCTCCCCGGCTCGGGGACCAGCGGCTGCGCCCGGGAGACGAGGTGATCACCGTGGCCGGCGGTTTCCCCACCACGGTCAACCCGATCTTCCAGAACGGGCTCACCCCGGTCTTCGTGGACCTGGAGCTCGGCACGTACAACACGACGGCGGAGCGCGTCGCGGCGGCGATCTCGGACCGCACCCGGGCCATCATGATCGCGCACACCCTCGGCAACCCGTACGAAGTGGCGGAGATCCAGCAACTGGCCACCGACCACGACCTGTTCTTCATCGAGGACAACTGCGACGCCGTGGACTCGACCTACCGGGGGCGCAAGACGGGCACGTTCGGCGACCTGGCCACCGTCAGCTTCTACCCGGCCCACCACATCACGACCGGCGAGGGCGGCTGCGTCCTCACCAGGAACCTCGAACTCGCCCGGATCGTCGAGTCGTTCCGCGACTGGGGCCGTGACTGCTGGTGCGAGCCGGGCGAGGACAACACCTGCCTGAAGCGCTTCGACTACCAGCTCGGTGATCTGCCCAAGGGCTACGACCACAAGTACATCTTCTCGCACATCGGCTACAACCTGAAGGCCACCGACCTCCAAGGCGCCCTGGCGCTCACCCAGTTGGACAAGCTCCCCCAGTTCGGTGCGGCCCGGCGGCGCAACTGGCAGCGGCTGCGCGACGGGCTCGCGGACGTGCCGGGGCTGCTGCTGCCCAGCGCGACGCCGGGCAGCGACCCGAGCTGGTTCGGCTTCGTGATCACGGTGCTGCCCGACGCCACGTACACCCGCCGCGACCTGATCGCCTTCCTGGAGGAGCGGCGCATCGGCACCCGACGGCTGTTCGGCGGCAACCTCACCCGGCACCCGGCCTATCTCGGCAGCCGGCACCGGGTGGCGGGCGATCTGCGCAACTCGGACATCATCACCGAGCAGAGCTTCTGGATCGGCGTGTACCCGGGCATCACCGAGGAGATGACCGACTACATGGTCGAGTCGGTCGTGGAGTTCGTCGCCAAGAACGGCTGAGCGGTCCCGGCCCGGTCAGCCGATCATCCGGTCCAGCAGCAGGTCGTCCCCGCGCTCCGGCGCGTCCAGCCAGGGCTCGGCCGCGAGCACCGCCTGCTGGAGCCGTTGCAGGCGCGGGGACGGCGAGAGGCCCAGCTCCTCGGCCAGCCGGCGGCGCAGCCGCTGGTAGACGTCCAGCGCCTGCCAGGACCGGCCCGCCCGGTACAGTGCCGCCATGCACTGGGCGTGCAGTCCCTCGTGCAGCGGATGGCGCCCGGTCAGCTCGATCAGCTCGGACAGCACCTCGGCGTGGCGCCCCAGTCGCAGGTCCGCCTCCACGCACCGCTCCAGCACGCCGAGCCTGCTCTCCTCCAGACGGGCCACCTCGATGCTCAGTACCGGCCCGATGCGCACGTCGACCAGGGCGGATCCGCGCCACAGCGCCAGTGCCTGCCTGAAGTGCGCCGAGGCGCTCTCCTCCCGGTCCTCGGCCGCGGCGGCCTGGCCCGCGGCCACCAGCCGCTCGTAGCGCGGTACGTCGACGGCGTCCGCCGGTGCCCGCCAGCAGTAGCCGCCGTACTGGGTGACGAGGACGTCCTTGGCGGACACCCCGGCGTCGGCGCCGTAGGCGGCGGTGAGCTGCCGGCGCAGCTGGAGGATGTAGGTGTGCAGGGTGGCCAGCGCGCTCTGCGGCGGCTCGCCGCCCCAGATCTCCTCCATCAGCGTCCCGACCGGCACCACGCGGTTCGCGTGGATGGCGAGCAGCGCGAGGATCTGGCGCGGCTTCGCCGCCGACGGGACGATCGACCGGCCCCGCACCTCGGCCGTGAGCGGTCCCAGCAACCAGATGTCCATAATTCGGTCCCCCATGTGGTCGGCACAGCACCCCGAAGTCTCCCTGCGGAGGGAGTCTCGCCGACCACTTCCGGTCTGAACCAGTGCGACGGGCCCGACCAGGCGTATGAGGACCTTACGGGCAAGAGGTGGGTTTCTCACATGTCCGCTGTGCGAAATGCACTGCTGCCCGCCCGGCGCCGGTCGACACAATGACGTCGACCGCAACGGCCCGGGCGGAGTGCGGCACGCCGTCACGGCCTTCGAAGCGACAGGAGACACACATGTCACGGACCACCTCCCGGCCGGAGGCCGACGCGGTGACCGCGGGGATCGTGGACGATCTGGTGATCACGGAGTTCGGTCACGAACCCGACGCGCTCACCGACAGCCGCATCTGCATCTGTTGGACGCCCGGGTCGGGCACCGGCTCGCCCGCGGACGGCGGCTCCCGGTCCTGATGCGCCGTACGGTGCCGGACGGCGGGCTCCCCCGGCTGGGATTCGCACCGCATCTGCGGGTCGGCTCGGCTCCGGGGGAGCCCGTCTTCCTCATGGCGGAAGACCGGGTGACCTCGCTCGACGGGCACCAGGTGGCCCGGCTGGCCCCGTTGCTCGACGGCACCCGGGACCTGCCCGCGATCATCGCCGAGGCGGCTCCCGCGCTCTCCGCCGACGCCACCGGCCGGCTGGTCGGCAGGCTCCTGGACGCGGGACTGCTGCACGCCTTCGAGCCGGACGGGCCGTCCGCACCGGAGCGCGCCTACTGGTCGCTGACCGGGCTGGCCGCGCGCTCCGGCGACGCCGGTAGCGCGGTGCTGGCCTCGGTCGACCTCACCGCGGACGACCCGGGCGCCTTGCGCGGGGCCGTGTCCGCGGCGGGCCTGCGCCCGGCGCCCGGGGAGGGCGGGCCGGCCGGTCTGACCCTGGTCCTGTGCCACGACTACCTCGATCCGCGGCTCGGCGCCCTGGACGCGGAGCACCGTGCCGAGGGCCGCGACTGGCTGCCGGTGCGGGCCAGCGGCACGCATCTGTGGATCGGCCCGTTCTTCACCCCCGGCGACGGCCCCTGCTGGAGCTGCCTCGCCGACCGGCTGCGGCTGCGCCGGCGCACCGAGTCCCATGTGCGGCACCGGCTCGGGCTCGGCGGACCCGCCTCGCACCGGCCCGCCTACCTGCCCGCGGGGCGGACCGCGGCCCTCCACCTGGCGCTGCTGGAGGCCGGGAAGTGGCTCGCCGGGTACCGGGACCCGGGCCAGGGCGAGCTGTGGCGGCTGGACACCCGCACGCTGGAGAGCAGCCGTCATCCCGTGCGGCACCGTCCGCAGTGCGCCCGCTGCGGTGACCCCGCGCTGGTGGGGGCCCGGGTGTCGGCCCCGGTCGTGCTGTCCCCCCGGCCGGTCCACGACACCGGCGGCGGGCACCGCACCCTCGGTCCGGACCGCCTGCTGGAGCGCTACGGCCACCTCGTGGACCCCGTCACCGGGGTGGTCGGCGAGATCCGGCGGGACCCGCGGGGACCGCGGTTCCTCAACTGCTTCCACGCCAGTGCCCGGCCGCCGTGGGACCCCGCGCAGCCGCCGCCCGCGCTGCGCACCCCGTTGCGCACCCCCGGCTCGGGCAAGGGCGTCACCGAGACCCACGCGCGGGCGAGCGCGCTGGCCGAGGCCCTGGAGCGGTACAGCGGCCACTTCCAGGGCGACGAGCCGCGCCTGCGGGGCAGTTACCGCCAGCTGGCGCCGGCGGCGGTGCACCCGGACACCGTCCAGCTCTTCGACCGGCGCCAGTTCGCGGGCCGGGCCGCGTGGAACGCCGCGCACGGCCCCTTCCACCGGGTGACCGAGCCCTTCGACGAGGACGCGGTGATCGACTGGACGCCCGTCTGGTCCCTGACCGGGCAGCGGCAGCGGCTGGCGCCGACGAGTCTGCTCTACTACAACGCCCCGGACGCGGAGACCGGTTACTGCCGGGCCACCTCCAACGGGGCCGCCGCCGGGACCAGTCTGGAGGACGCCGTCGTGCACGGCTGCCTCGAACTGGTGGAGCGGGACGCGGTCGCCCTGTGGTGGTACAACCGGACCCGGCAGCCCGGTGTGGTCCTCGACCGGCGGGACCCGTGGATCGCCGCGACACGGAAGGGCCTCAAGGAGCTGGGCAGGTCGGTGTGGGCGCTCGACCTCACGTCCGACCTGGGGATTCCCGTGGTCGCCGCCGTCTCGGCGCGGACCGGGACGCCCGCCGAGGACATCGTGCTCGGCTTCGGCGCGCACTTCGATCCCCGCATCGCGCTGCTGCGGGCGCTGACCGAGCTCCACCAGATGCTGCCGCCGCTGGTGGACGGTCCGGCGTCCGGGGAAACGGCCTACACCGGCACGGACGAGGAGGCGCTGCGCTGGTTCCGGCACGCCACCCGGGCCAACCAGCCCCACCTGCTGCCGGCCGCGCGCCGGCCCGCCCGTCCGCCGACGGCGCCGCGCCCGCTCGCCGACGCCGCGGCCCAGGCCCGGTCGCTGGTCGATCTGCTGGGGCGGCACGGCCTCGAGGTGCTCGTGCTCGACCAGACGCGCCCCGACGTCCAACTGCCCGTCGTCAGGGTGCTCGTCCCCGGTCTGCGCCCCCACTGGGCGGGATTCGGCCCGGGACGCCTGTTCGACGTACCGGTCGCGCTCGGCCGGCTGTCCCGGCCGCGCGACTTCACCGAACTGAATCCGCTGCCGCTGCCGCTGTGACGCGACCCGTGCGGGTGCGCCGCGGCCGGGTTCCGGCCGCGGTGCCAATTCGTATGACAAAAAAGGATGTTGCACCTATCCGCCACGCCACAAAGCCCCCCTTCCGAGTGGTTTTGATTGATTAGGATCGATCGGGTGTTCACGCCCTCCCGGTATGACCGACCGAGAGAGTGGGACGCGGCACGACATCACTCATCGATTCATACGGTTCGCCCGGAGGGACAAGAGATGAGCGGTTCTGCCCCGCACGAGAGTGCGCGTGTCCACGGGGAGGACGCGAGCAGGAGGCACCTGGCCGCAGGCGCCACCACCATCACCCTCGCCGTCCTGGTGGCCTTCTTCGGCATCGGCGTCATCTACCTGCTGGAGGCCCGCCCCTCGCCGGTGGGCCTGACCGCGGGCATCACCGCCCTGCTGCTCGTCTACGGACTGCAACTGACCCATTCCCTGCCGCACCTGTCGCCCTGGGCGACGCGCGGACAGCGCTGGACCTTCGGATCGCAGATCCTCCTCACCTACCTCCCCTCCCTCCTCTACGCCGAGGCCTGGCTCGCCACGCCCGGCTTCCTGGCGGGCTCCGCCCTGCTCGTGCTGCCCTCCCCCTGGCGGTGGACGGCCTTCACGGTGGTCGTGGCGTCGAGCGGCCTGCTCGTCCTGCGGGCCGGTGTGGGCCGCGGCTCCCTCCTGTACGGGACCGTCGCGACGGCGCTGACCGGACTGGTGGTGTTCGGACTCTCGGAGCTGGCCCGGCTGGTCCGGGAGGCGCACCGCACCCGCTGCGAGCTGACCCGGGTGGTCCTGGAGGCGGAGCGGCTGCGCTTCTCCCGCGACCTGCACGACCTGCTGGGCATCAATCTGACCACCATCGCGTACAAGTGCGAACTGGCGCGGCGGCTGCCGCCGTCCCAGCACGTCCGCCGGCACCAGGTGCTCACCGAGATCCTGGAATCCACCCAGCGCGCCTTCGACGACGTCCGGGCCGCCTCCCAGGCCTACCGCGCCCTGTCCCTCGCCACCGAGATCGACACCGTCCGCGCCACCCTCAAGGACATGGGCGTGCACACCACGTTCCGCGGCAGCGCCGGCGTGCTGCCGCAGGCCGTGGAGACGGCCCTGGCGACCGTGCTGCGGGAGGGGGTCACGAATCTGCTGCGGCACAGCCGGGTCAGCACCTGTGTCGTGGAGCTGGCGCGCGAGGGGGACAGCGTCGTGCTGGTGCTGAGCAACGACGGAGTGGTCGACCGGCCCGCCGCTCCGGCGGGAAGCGGCCTGGCGAACCTGCGGGAACGCGTCGAGGCGGTGGACGGAACGCTGTGTACGGAGGTCAGGGACAAGAAGTGGTTCCGGCTGAGGGCGGTCGTGCCGGTACCGGTGGAGAGCGACGCCCCCGCGCGCAGCCTCTTCCGGCCCGCCCCCTCCGGAATGGACAACTCCGCGTCCGTGGCCTGAATTTGTGGGGCCAGGCGGCGTGCGGGACGCCTCCCGGACCGGTCAGATCCAGCCTTCCTCACGCGCGATCCGTACCGCGTCCATGCGGTTGCGGGCGCCCAGTTTGACCACCGCGCTGCTCAGGTAGTTGCGCACCGTCCCCCTGGAGAGGAACAGGCGGCGTGCGATGGCCGCGACGTCCTCGCCCACGGCGGCGAGCCGGAGGACCTCCAGTTCCCGCGGTGCCAGCGGCTGGGTCGTCGCCTCCAGCGCCGCGACGGCCAGTTGGGAGTCGATGGCCCGCTCCCCCGCGGCCACCGCCCGGATCGCCGCGAGGAGTTGGGACGGGGCGACGTCCTTGCGCAGGAACCCCGTCACCTGGCTGGCCAGCGCCCGGCGCAGGGTGTGGGGGGTGCCGAGGCCGGTGAGGATGAGGATCCGGCAGTCGGGGACGGCGGCGCTCAGCTCGGCGGCGGCGGCGATGCCGTCCATCCCGGGAAGGCCTATGTCGAGGACGGCGACGTCCGGTTGCAGGGCCCGCGCCTTCGGGACGACCTCGTCACCGCGGCCGACTTCAGCGACCACCTTGATGTCGGCTTCCAGACTCAGGAGTTCGGCCAGCGCCCCCCGTAGAATCGCCATGTCCTCGGCGATCAGGATCCGTATCATGCCCCCCCTCCCCCTGGTTGCCGTCGATTTTCCTGGTCAGGGAAAGGGGCGCCTGCGGGCTTCGCACGCGAAGCGTTCACTTGCGCCAACGGCTTCCGACAGATCACCCTCAACCTACCACTGCCATCACGCCAAAAAGTTGACGCGGAATGAGCAGGGTGCGCGGTGCGGAACCACCGTGACATGGATGAACGCGGCCCGCCGCCCCGGCGGCGCGCCGCGTTCCGTTCTCCCCGTGGAAGGGGCCGGGCGCGTCAGATGTGCCCGAGGCCCGCCCCCGCGTCCGCGTTCTCGCCGCGCTTGGTGAGGAAGGCGACGAACACCGCGACCACCGCGACCCCGGCGGCGACCAGCGAGGCCAGGCTCATGCCGGAGATGAAGGTCTCGTGGGCGACGTCGGTGATCTTCCCGACGACCTCGGCGGGGGTGCCCGGCGCCACCGGCGGGACACCGACCCGGACCGCCTCGGAGGCCTGGTGCGCCTGTTCCGGAGTCAGCTCGGGCAGGCCCGCGTCCTTCCAGTTGCCCGGGAGGTCGCTGTCGACCTTGGAGGCCATCACGGCGCCCAGCACGGCCGTGCCGAGGCTGCCGCCGATCTGCATCGCCGCCTGCTGGAGACCGCCGGCCACGCCCGAGAGCTCCATCGGCGCGTTGCCGACGATGACCTCGGTGGCGCCGACCATGACGGGCGCGAGGCCGAGACCCAGCAGGGCGAACCAGACCGACATCAGACCGCTGCCGGTGTCGGTCTCCAGGGTGGAGATGCCGAACATGGCGACCGCGGTGCACACCATGCCCCCGGCCAGCGGGATCCGCGGGCCGACCTTGGTGATCATCCCGCCGGCCAGCGGCGAGGCGACGATCATCATGCCGGTGAGCGGCAGGAGATGCAGACCGGCGTTGACCGGGCTCATGCCGTGGACGTTCTGCAGGTAGAAGGTGACGAAGAACAGGCCGCCCAGGAAGGCGATGGCCATCAGGACCATCAGCACCACACCGGCCGACAGCGCCACCGAGCGGAACATCGCCAGCGGGATCAACGGCTCGCGCACCCTGGTCTCCCACAGGGCGAACACGACGAAGCCCACGACCGATCCGCCGACGAACAGCCAGGTCCGGCCGGAACCCCAGCCCCATTCGGGAGCCTTGATCAGCGCCCAGACGAGGCAGAACATCGAGACCGACAGCAGCACGATGCCGACGACGTCGAAGGAACGCGGCGCGTTCTCGGCCCGGTGGTCCAGCAGGATCAGGACGCCGAGCACGACGGCGACGACGCCCACCGGCACGTTGATGAAGAACACGGACTGCCAGTTGACGTGCTCGACCAGCACGCCGCCCAGGATCGGGCCGCCCGCGGTGGAGGCGCCGATGACCATGCCCCAGATGCCGATGGCCATGTTGAGCCGCTCGGCCGGGAAGGTGGCCCGCAGCAGGCCGAGCGCGGCCGGCATCAGCAGTGCGCCGAACAGGCCCTGGAAGACGCGGAAGACGATGACCGCCGTGATGCTGCCGGACAGTCCGATCGCGCCGGAGGAGGCCGCGAAGCCCGCCACTCCGATGAGGAAGGTCTGCCGGTGGCCGAAGCGGTCACCGAGCTTGCCCGCGGTGATCAGGGCGACCGCGAGGGCGAGGAAGTAGGCGTTGGTGATCCACTGGACGTCCGCGAGGCTGGCGTCCAGGTCGTCCTGGATGGCCGGGTTGGCGATCGCCACGATGGTGCCGTCCAGGGCCACCATCATGACGCCGACCGCGACGGTGACGAGGGTGACCCACGGATGGCCGCGCCATCCCGTGGCGGGCGGTGAATCGGTCGGTGCTCCGTCACCCGGCCCCGGCTTGCCGAGCGTGGTCTGACTAGTCATACCGCTGAGGCTAATGACAGCCACTGACAGTTGACAAACCAATTCACGGGTCAGTAACTGACAAGACATCGTCCGTATAGCCTGAACTGCGCAAACCGCACAAAGGAGAGAACTTTTGAAGGTGGCCGGCCCCTCGGCACCGTCGGAGACCGCACCCGCGGCCTCCCGTCCCGGCCTGCGCGAACTCAAGAAGAGGCGCACCCGGGACCTGCTGCTGCGCTCCGCCCTCGAACTGTTCACCGAGCGCGGCTACGAGGAGACGACCGTCGACGACATCGCCGAGGCCGCCGACGTCTCGCAGCGGACCTTCTTCCGCTACTTCGCCTCCAAGGAGGAGGCGGCGTTCTTCGTGTCGCGGCTCGCGGAGTCCCACTTCGTCGACGCCGTGCGCGCCCGCCCGCCCGAGGAGGCACCCCTGGACGCGCTGCGCGGGGCGCTCGCCGAGAGCTGGAGCACCATCGGCGAGGCCGTCGAGCGGCTGGTCCCGCTCGAACTGCACATGCGTTTCTACCGGGTGATCGAGTCGACGCCCGCGCTGCTCGCCGCCCATCTGCGGCGCGCGACGGAGCTGGAGGAGGAGATCGCCCGCGTCGTCGCCCGCCGCGAGGGCCTCGACCTGGACGCGGACCCGCGGCCCCGCGTGGCCGTGGCCGTCTTCGGAGCCGTGATGCGGGTCACCGAACGCATCTGGTCGGCGCGCGAGGACGCGAGCCTGGCGGCGCTGCGGGACCTGACGGCCGCTTACCTCGACCAGGTGGCACCCGCGCTGACCGGGAACTGGCGCCGCACCGAAACGTGATCCGTGTCACTGGATTCACGCGAGACCGCCCCGTTCTCCTAGTGTGTCCTCCCAGTGACTTCCTTCGACACCTCCCCCCAGCTGAACGTCTGGCGCGCGCTGCTCGCCCTGGCCGTGGTGTTCGTGATGCTGGCGACCACCGGCTGGACCGCCCTGCGCAACCAGCGGGGCCCCACGGCACTCGAAGCCTCGGTCACGGCCTGGGAGCACGGCCGGATCGAGGGACGGCGGCTGCCCGACGCCCAGGCGTCGCCCGCGCGGCTGGCCCGCTTCTTCGCCTCGCTCACCGCGCGGCAGCGCACGAGCCTGGCCCACCGGTACCCCCTGGCCGTCGGCAACATGAACGGCGCCCCCGTCCAGCTGCGCTACCTCGCCAACCGCTCCGCGCTGGAGCAGGCGCGGTCGGTGGAGCGCGCCCGCACGCACGACAAGCGCCTCTCCCCGGCCGGGCAGCGCGAGGCCGGCCGGCGGATGCGCAACTACGAGTCGCTGCTCGACCCCGGCCGGCACATCCTCGCCTTCGACCCGGCGGGCTCCGGCAGGGTCGCCGAGGTCTTCGGGAACCTGAACCGCGCGGACCGGGTGTCCGTCGTCGTGCCCGGCGTGGACACCGAACTGCTCACCTTCCAGCGCACCGACCGCAAGAGGTACGCGGCCCCGGCCGGCATGGCCGAGTCGCTGTACGCGGCCGAGCGCGCGGCGGCCCCCGGTACCGGCACGGCCGTGATCGCCTGGGCCGACTACACCTCCCCCAGCGGTCTCGGCATGGAGGCGGCCACGGCGAACCGCGCCGCCCACGGGGCCGTACGGCTGAACGCGCTGCTGCGGGCGCTGCCCGGCAAGGCCCCCGTCTCCCTGTTCTGCCACAGCTACGGCTCGGTGGTGTGCGGCCTCGCCGCCGATACGCTGCCGGGCCGGGTCACCGACATAGCGGTGGCCGGCAGCCCCGGCATGCGTGCCGAGAGCGCCTCCCGCCTGGACACCTCCGCCCGCGTGTGGGCGATGCGGGACGCCGACGACTGGATCCAGGACGTGCCGTACCTGGAGGTCGGCGGCCTCGGGCACGGCGCCGACCCGGTGTCCGCCGACTTCGGGGCGCGGGTGCTGTCCGCGCGGGACGCCCGGGGGCACGGCGGCTACTTCGTGCCGGGCACGGACAGCCTGCGGAACTTCGCGGGGATCGGCGTTGGCGCGTACCGCACGCTCGCCTGCGCCGGAGAAGACGACACATGCCGGGCGGGTTTGTCCGCGGCGATGGCGGCGGGACGCGCGTAGAGGCGCAGAAACTCCGGTTTGCACGGGGAGGGGACGGAAGGGCTCGTGCCGCATACGATGAGCCGCATGGGTGACGTACTGGCCGGATTTCATGCCACCTGGGAGTTCGAGTCCGACTCCGTGCTCATCCGCTACGAACGGGGGATCCGAACACCCAAGCTCTTCCAGGCCCTGGGGGAACGCCGGGTGCCCCTGGACGCGATCGAGGGCGTGACGCTCACGCCCGGCAGGCGCGGCACCGTGGTGCTGCGCGTCGCACCGCGCGCGGGCGCCGATCCGCTGATCGAGGCGGCGGCCGGACAGCTGAAGGAGAGCGGCGACCCCTACCGGCTGGTGCTGCCCGCCGAACGGGAGACGCTCGCGGAGTACTACGCCGACGAGCTGCGGGCGCTGCTGACCGAGTCCGGCAGGACCGAGCGCTACCTGGTGGCCCCGCCCGAGGCGCCGCTGCACTTCAAGGCGTACGACGCGAAGGCGTCCTTCGACGGGAGGGCGGTGTCCTTCCGGTGGTCCTGGACGGGGGCGTCCTCGGCGAAGTGGAAGGCCGGCGACCAGAACTTCCCGGTCGCTAACCTCGGCGGGGTGGAGTGGCGCTCCCCCGAGATGTTCGAGGGGTACCTGCGGCTGCTGCCGCGCGACGCCGACGCCTCGGCCGCCCCGGCTGTCCCCCAGGCCGACCAGGATCCGGCGGCGGTCGTGTTCGGGCTCGGGTACGGGCCGGTGCACGAGTCCCTGCCGTTCGCCGCGGCGGTGCTGGCGGCGGTGCGGGAACGGGGCGCGAGCGCCCCGGTGCCGGTATCCGTGCCGGCCCCCCGGCGGGACCCGGCGGACATCGCCGAGCGGATCCGGCACCTGGGGGAGCTGCACCAGCAGGGGCTGGTGACGGACGAGGAGTTCTCCTCGAAGAAGGCGCAGTTACTGGCGGAGCTCTAGCGTCTGCGGGCCGCCGCCGGGCGGCGCGCCCCGCCCGGGCGCCTGCTACTCCCGTCCGGCGGACGTGGGCGTCATGTCCGCGTACCGGTCCCCCGCGACCTTGTCCGCGATCGGTTCCAGCGTCGACAGCTCGTCCTCCGTCAGGACGATCCCGGTCGCCTCCGTGTTCTCCGCCACCCGCGCCGGCTTCCGGGTGCCCGGGATCGGGATCACCGGCAGGCCGTGGACCTGGGCCCGCTGCTGGACCCAGGCCAGGGCGATCTGGCCGAGGGTGGCGCCGCGGGCCTCCGCGATCGTGCGGACCGGGGTGAGGAGGGCCGCGTTGGCCGCCGCGTTGTCGCCGGTGAAGCGGGGCTGCTGACGGCGGAAGTCGTCGTCCGTGAGGTCCTGGTCGGCGTTGGCGAAGGAGCCGGTGAGGAAGCCCCGGCCGAGCGGCGAGTACGGGACGAGGGCCACGCCCAGTTCCCGGGCGGCCGGTACCACGCCCGCCTCGATGTCCCGGCTGAACAGCGACCACTCCGACTGCACGGCGGCGATCGGGTGCACCGTCCGCGCGGCCCGCAGCTCCGCGCCCGTCACCTCGCTCAGCCCGAGGTGCTTGACCTTGCCCTCGCGGACCAGGTCGGCCATGACCCCGACGGTCTCCTCGATCGGCACGTTCACGTCGCGCCGGTGCATGTAGTAGAGGTCGATCACGTCCAGGTCCAGCCGGGTGAGGCTCGCCTCGACGGCCGCGCGGATGTAGGGCGCGTCGTTGCGGATGATCCGCCGGGTCGGGTCGTCCGGCGGGATCGACAGCGCGAACTTGGTCGCGACCACGACCTCGTCGCGGTGGGCCTTGAAGAACGGCGACAGGAACCGCTCGTTCTCCCCGGCGCCGTAGGTGTCGGCCGTGTCGTAGAGCGTGACGCCCAGCTCCAGCGCCCGCTCCAGGGTCGCCCGCGAGGCGTCGGTGTCCGTGGGGCCGTAGGCGAAGCTCATGCCCATGCAGCCCAGGCCCTGGACGCCCACCTCGGGGCCGCCGCCGCCGAGCCGTACGGTCGGGATCCTGCTGTCGGTCATCGGTTCCTCTCCTCTTCACGGGTGCGTCCGGCGTCTCCGTAGAAGCTGATCTTCCGGTCGAGTACGGCGAGGGTGTCCTGGAGTTCGGCGATCCGCGTCAGCACGTCGCGGCGGGTGGCCTCCAGCAGTTCCCGGCGGTCCGGGTAGGTGCCCTCGCCCTCGCGCACCAGCTCCGCGTACCGGACCATGTCGGCGACCGGCATGCCGGTCAGGCGCAGTTTGCCGACGAAGTCGAGCCAGTCCAGGTCGCGGTTGCTGTAGCGGCGCTGCCCGGTGTGGGAGCGGTCGATGTGGGACATCAGGCCGATCCGCTCGTACCAGCGCAGCGTGTGGGCCGTCAGGCCGGTGAAGGCGACGACCTCGCTGATGGTGTAGCGGTCCTGCCCGTCGGGGCGCGGGTGGCGCCGGGGCGGGGCGGAGCAGATGTCGGTTCTCGTGGCGTTGCTGGTGGCGTTCGGACCGAGGGTCCCGGCCGTGGTCTGCATCACCGTCATGACCGCAACGCTATGACCTTGGAGTGCACTCCAAGCAAGCGTGCGCGGCGGGAAATCCACGGGACACACGGCAGGCCCTGTCGTTAGCGTACGCGGGCATGAGCCTTGTACGCCGTGCCGTGGCCGAAGACGCGCAGGAGGTGCTCCGTCTCCGACAGGTGATGATCGCCTCCGTGGACCCCGACGCCTCCACCGAGTGGCAGGCGGAGTCCCTGTCCGCGCTGCGCGGCCGACTGGCCGATCCGGACGGGAGCTTCGCGGCGTTCGTGGTCGACCACCCGGAGCGGCCGGGGGCGCTGGCGGCGCTGGTGGTGGGGACGCTGGAGTACCGGATCGGCGGGCCGGGGCGTCCGGCGAACGGACTGATCGGCTACGTCTTCAGCGTCGCCACCGACCCGGACGCCCGGCGCCGCGGGTACGCGCGGGCGTGCATGGACGAACTGCTGGAGTGGTTCCGCGAGCGCGGCGCCGGACACGTCATGCTCACGGCCTCCCCCGACGCCGAGCCCCTGTACGCGTCGATGGGCTTCACACGGGACACGACCCCCTCGATGCGGCTGCGCCTCTGAGCCGCTTAGGCTCGACGCCATGTCCTTGAACAGCCTCGCGTCGATCGAGAACTGGCCGGTCCCCACCGCGGCGGCGGGCGTCGTACGGGCGGACGGCACGGTCCTCGGCACCCACGGCCCCGCAGCGCACCGCTTCCCGCTCGCCTCGGTCACCAAGCCGCTGGCGGCCTACGCGGCGCTCGTGGCGTACGAGGAGGGCGCGATCGAGCTGGACGAGCCCGCCGGGCCGCCCGGGGCGACCGTCCGCCACCTGCTCGCGCACACCTCGGGGCTGGCCTTCGACGAGCACCGGGCGACCGCCCGGCCCGGGGACCGCCGGTTGTACTCCAACGCCGGTTTCGAGCAGCTCGGCGACCACATCGCGAAGGCGGCGGACATGCCGTTCGCCGAGTACGCGCGGCAGGCGGTGCTGGAGCCGCTGGGCATGACGTCCACCTCCCTCGACGGTTCCCCGGCGAAGGACGGTGTCTCCACGGTCGAGGACCTGCTCCGCTTCGCCGCCGAGGTGCAGGCGCCCCGCCTGCTGGACCCGCGCACGGTCGCCCAGGCGATGACGGTCGAGTACCCGGGCACGAAGGGCGTACTGCCGGGCTACGGCCACCAGAACCCCAACGACTGGGGCCTGGGCTTCGAGATCCGCGACGCCAAGTCCCCGCACTGGACCGGCGCGTCGTCCTCCCCGCGCACCTTCGGCCACTTCGGCCAGTCCGGCACGTTCCTGTGGATCGACCCGGACGCGCGCCTCGCCTGCGTCGCCCTCGCCGACCGGGCCTTCGGCCCGTGGGCGGTACAGGCGTGGCCGCCGTTCACGGACGCGGTGCTGGCCGAGGCACGCAGCGGGTCCTAGACCATCTCCCACACCAGTACCTCGGCCCGCGTCACCGCCACCGCGTCCACCCCGTCGGCGTCCGTGACGCGGGCCGCGTCGCCCGCGCCCAGTGTCTCCTCGCCCAGGCGCACATCGCCCCGCACCACGTGGACGTACACGTACGCCCCGTCCGGCACCGCCGTCCGCTCCCCCGCGCTCAGGCGCCGCACGTGCAGCATCGCGCCCGCCTCCGGGACGGCGTACGGGGTGGAGTCGGCGATGCCGCGGACGATCTCGTAGGCGGGGTCTCCGCCGGGGTCGAGCGGGGCCAGCCACATCTGGACGAAGGTCAGGGGGACGGCGGCGTCGTTGCGCTCGACGTGGCGGACGCCGCCCGCGGCGCTGAGGCGTTGCACGTCCCCGGCGCGGACCACCGTCTCGTGGCCCGCGCTGTCGCGGTGGGTCAGCTCGCCCTCCACCACCCAGGTGACGATCTCGGTGTGGCTGTGCGGGTGCTCGTCGAAGCCGGCGCCGGGCTCCAGACGCTCCTCGTTGCAGGCCAGCAGGGCCCCGAAGCGGAGGTTGTCGGGGTCGTAGTGGGGGCCGAAGGAGAAGGCGTGGCGGGAGGTGATCCCGGCTGCCGGATCACCTCCCGGGTAGCGCTCGTCGGCGCGGCGTACGTCCATCACGTCGTTCACCGTAGACCCGGCGGCACACCCGCCCGGCCCGATAAGGCAGTCTTGTCCCCGTGCCCGAACCCGAAACCGGCAAGCCCGACGCCCCCGCCCCGCCCGCCCACTCGCACACCGCGACGCTGAAGCGGCTGGAGCAGTCCTCCGGATCACTCGCCGCGCAGGCCATCGCGCGCATGGACGAGACGCTGCCGTGGTACCGGGCGATGCCACCGGAGAACCGTTCCTGGATCGGGCTGGTCGCCCAGGCGGGCATCGCCGCGTTCACCGAGTGGTTCCGCAAGCCGGACGCGCCGCAGGCCATCTCCACCGACGTCTTCGGCACCGCGCCGCGCGAGCTGACCCGGGCGATCACGCTGCGGCAGACCGTGGAGATGGTGCGGACCACCATCGAGGTGATGGAGTCCGCGATCGACGAGGTCGCCGCCCCCGGTGACGAGTCGGTGCTGCGCGAGGCGCTGCTCGTGTACGCCCGGGAGATCGCCTTCGCGACCGCCCAGGTGTACGCCCAGGCCGCCGAGGCACGCGGTGCCTGGGACGCGCGGCTGGAGTCGCTGGTGGTGAACGCCGTGCTCAGCGGCGAGGCCGACGAGGGCGCCGTGTCGCGGGCCGCCGCGCTGGGCTGGAACTCGCCCGACCATGTGTGCGTCGTGCTGGGCACCGCGCCGGACGGGGACTCCGAGCTGACCGTGGAGGCCATCCGGCGCGCCGCCCGGCACGCCAAGCTCCAGGTGCTGACCGGGGTGCTCGGGGACCGCCTGGTGGTGATCGCCGGGGGCCGCAACGACCCGCTGGCGGTGGCGAAGTCGCTGATCGGGCCGTTCGCGCAGGGCCCGGTCGTCGCCGGGCCCGTGGTGCCGGACCTGCTGGCCGCGACCCGGTCGGCGCAGGCCGCCGCGGCCGGGCTCAAGGCGTGCACCGCCTGGCAGGACGCTCCGCGCCCGGTGCTCGCCGACGACCTGCTGCCGGAGCGCGCGATCGCCTCCGACCCCTCGGCCCGTGAGCAACTGGTGGAGGAGATCTACAGACCGCTGGAGGAGGCGGGGGCCGCGCTGCTGGAGACCCTCAGCGTCTATCTCGAACAGGCGAGCAGTCTGGAGGGCGCCGCCCGGATGCTCTTCGTTCACCCGAACACCGTGCGCTACCGGCTCCGACGTGTGACTGACGTCACCGGATGGTCACCCTCTGATGTACGGTCTGCGTTCACACTGCGGATCGCGCTCATCCTGGGGCGTCTGGCCGACGGAGATCCGCAACTCTAAGCTTTTGTGCAGGGTCCACAAAACCGGCTCCTGTTCTTCGTCCCTGTCCCCACGGGCGGTCGTGGCCGTCCTCAAGAGAGAGTGTGAGAGTGCTCGTACTCGTCGCTCCCGGCCAGGGCGCCCAGACGCCCGGCTTCCTGACTGACTGGCTCGCCCTTCCCGGCGCCGCGGACCGCGTCGCCGCGTGGTCCGACGCCATCGGACTCGATCTCGCCCACTTCGGCACCAAGGCCGACGCGGACGAGATCCGAGACACGTCCGTGGCCCAGCCGCTGCTGGTCGCGGCCGGCCTCCTGTCCGCCGCGGCACTCGGTGACATGGCCGACCTCGCGCCCGGCGCGGTCGCGGGCCACAGCGTCGGCGAGATCACCGCCGCCGTCTTCGCGGGCGTCCTCGACGACACCGCCGCGCTGACCCTCGTACGCCGCCGCGGCCTGGCCATGGCCGAGGCCGCCGCGGTGACCGAGACCGGCATGGCGGCGCTGCTCGGCGGCGACCCCGAGGTGAGCACCGCGCACCTGGAGAAGCTCGGCCTGACCCCGGCGAACGTGAACGGCGCCGGTCAGATCGTGGCGGCCGGCACCATGGAGCAACTGGCCGCACTGAGCGAGGACAAGCCCGAGGGCGTCCGCAAGGTCGTCCCGCTGAAGGTGGCCGGCGCCTTCCACACCCGCCACATGGCTCCCGCGGTCGACAAGCTCGCCGAGGCCGCGAGGAAGCTGACCCCGGCCGACCCGAAGGTGACGTACGTCTCCAACAAGGACGGGCGGACCGTCGCCGCCGGCACCGAGGTGCTGGACCGGCTCGTCGGCCAGGTCGCCAACCCGGTGCGCTGGGACCTGTGCATGGAGACGTTCAAGGAGCTGGGCGTCACCGCGATCATCGAGGTGTGTCCGGGCGGCACGCTGACCGGTCTGGCCAAGCGGGCGCTGCCCGGCGTGCAGACGCTGGCCCTGAAGACCCCCGACAACCTCGACGCGGCCCGCGAGCTCGTCGCCGAGCACACCCAGGCCTGACAAGGAGCGCGAGAGCATGTCGAAGATCAAGCCCAGCAAGGGCGCCCCGTACGCGCGCATCCTCGGCGTCGGCGGATACCGTCCGACCCGGGTGGTGCCGAACGAGGTGATCCTCGAGAAGATCGACTCGTCCGACGAGTGGATCCGCTCGCGCTCCGGCATCGAGACCCGGCACTGGGCCGGCCCCGAGGAGACGGTCGCCGCGATGTCCGTGGAGGCGTCCGGCAAGGCGCTCGCGGACGCCGGGATCGACGCCTCGCGGATCGGCGCCGTGGTCGTCTCGACCGTGTCGCACTTCAGCCAGACCCCGGCCATCGCCACCGAGATCGCCGACAAGCTGGGGACGGACAAGGCGGCGGCCTTCGACATCTCGGCGGGCTGCGCGGGCTTCGGCTACGGCCTGACCCTGGCCAAGGGCATGATCGTCGAGGGTTCGGCCGAGTACGTGCTGGTCATCGGCGTGGAGCGGCTCTCCGACCTGACCGACCTGGAGGACCGGGCCACGGCCTTCCTGTTCGGCGACGGCGCCGGCGCGGTCGTGGTCGGCCCGTCCCAGGAGCCGGCGATCGGCCCGACGGTCTGGGGCTCGGAGGGCGACAAGGCCGAAACGATCAAGCAGACGGTCTCCTGGGACCGCTTCAGGAGCGGCGACGTCTCCGACCTCCCCGTCGACTCCGAGGGCAAGGTCAAGTTCCCCGCGATCACGCAGGAGGGCCAGGCGGTGTTCCGCTGGGCCGTCTTCGAGATGGCGAAGGTCGCCCAGCAGGCGCTGGACGCGGCCGGGATCAGCCCGGACGACCTGGACGTCTTCATCCCGCACCAGGCCAACGTGCGGATCATCGACTCGATGGTGAAGACGCTGAAACTGCCGGAGCACGTCACGGTCGCCCGTGACATCCGCACCACCGGCAACACCTCGGCCGCCTCGATTCCGCTCGCGATGGAGCGGCTCCTGGCGACCGGCGACGCGAAGAGCGGCGACACCGCGCTCGTCATCGGCTTCGGGGCGGGTCTCGTGTACGCCGCGACGGTCGTTACCCTCCCCTAGGCACTCCGTGCCGGATCATTCGGTCCGGAGCGGAGAGCAGCAACACCCGCCGCGACGCGGCGGGCCGCCACACCCCGGACAACAACGAAGGAGCGCCATCATGGCCGCCACTCAGGACGAGATCGTCGAAGGTCTCGCGGAGATCGTGAACGAGATCGCCGGCATCCCGGTTGAGGACGTCAAGTTGGACAAGTCCTTCACCGACGACCTGGACGTCGACTCCCTGTCCATGGTCGAGGTCGTCGTCGCCGCCGAAGAGCGCTTCGACGTCAAGATCCCGGACGAGGACGTCAAGAACCTCAAGACCGTCGGCGACGCGACGAAGTACATCCTCGACCACCAGGCCTGATCCACCGATACTCGGGCACAACCCGGGTATCGGGCAGATCAGGGCAGACTGCCCCGCCACCCGGCGGTGGCGCCGTACGAATCCGTATCCCGTTGGAGAAAGAATTCCCGTGAGCTCGACCAATCGCACCGTGGTCGTCACCGGTATCGGCGCAACCACACCGCTGGGTGGCGACGCAGCCTCGACCTGGGAGGGCCTGGTCGCCGGCAAGTCCGGAGCCAAGCCCCTGGAGCAGGACTGGGCCGCCGACCAGGCGGTCCGCATCGCCGCGCCGGCCGCCGTCGACCCCTCCGAGGTCATCCCGCGGCCGCAGGCCCGCCGCCTGGACCGCTCGGCGCAGTTCGCGCTGATCGCGGCGCGGGAGGCATGGAAGGACGCCGGTTACGTCGGCAAGGCCGGCGAGAGCCCCGCCGAGGACGGCGCGGCCCACGTCGACCCCGACCGGCTCGGCGCGGTCATCGCCTCCGGCATCGGCGGCGTGACCACCCTGCTCGACCAGTACGACGTGCTGAAGGAGAAGGGCGTCCGCCGCGTCTCCCCGCACACCGTCCCGATGCTGATGCCGAACGGCCCCTCGGCCAACGTGGGCCTGGCCGTGGGCGCCCGCGCGGGCGTGCACACGCCGGTCTCGGCCTGCGCCTCGGGCGCCGAGGCCATCGGCTACGCCATCGAGATGATCCGCACCGGCCGCGCCGACGTCGTCGTCGCGGGTGGCACGGAGGCGGCGATCCACCCGCTGCCCATCGCCGCGTTCGGCAACATGATGGCGATGTCCAAGAACAACGACGACCCGCAGGGTGCCTCGCGCCCCTTCGACACGGCGCGCGACGGCTTCGTCCTCGGCGAGGGCGCCGGCGTCCTGGTCCTGGAGTCCGCCGAGCACGCCGCCGCCCGCGGCGCCCGCGTCTACGCGGAGGCGGTCGGCCAGGGCATCTCCGCCGACAGCCACGACATCGTGCAGCCGGAGCCGGAGGGCCGCGGCATCTCCGCCGCCCTGCAGAACCTGCTGGACCGCAACGACCTGGACCCGGCCGAGATCGTGCACGTCAACGCGCACGCCACCTCGACGCCGGCCGGTGACATCGCCGAGCTGAAGGCGCTGCGCAAGGTCCTCGGCGACGACGTCGACCACATGGCGGTCTCCGCCACCAAGTCGATGACCGGCCACCTCCTCGGTGGCGCGGGCGGCGTGGAGTCCGTGGCGACCGTGCTCGCGCTGTACCACCGGGTGGCACCGCCGACCATCAACGTCGAGAACCTCGACCCGGAGGCCGAGGCCAACGCGGACATCGTCCGCGGCGAGGCCCGCAAGCTCCCGGTCGAGGGCCGTATCGCCGCGCTGAACGACTCGTTCGGCTTCGGCGGCCACAACGTGGTGCTCGCGTTCCGCTCGGTCTGAGCGACCGCCGTACGTGCGTGAAGGGCCCCCACCGACCGGTGGGGGCCCTTCACGCACGTACGCGGGACGGCGGGACGGGCGGGGCGCGTCACACCACCTGGTGCAGCCAGCGCACCGGGGCGCCCTCGCCCGCGTGGCGGAAGGGCTCCAGCTCGTCGTCCCAGGGCTTGCCGAGGAGCTTGGCGAGGTCCGACTCCAGGTCCGTCTCGCCGCGCTGGGAGCGGACCAGGGCGGCGCGCAGCCGGTCCTCCGGGATCATGATGTCGCCGTGGATGCCGGTGACGGCGTGGAAGATGCCGAGGTCCGGAGTGCAGCTGTAGCGCTCGCCCTCGGCGTTCGCGGAGGGTTCCGCGGTGACCTCGAAGCGCAGCAGCTGCCAGCCGCGCAGTGCGGAGGCGAGCTTGGAGGCGATGCCGGCCTGGCCCTGCCAGGAGAACTCCGAGCGCCAGGTGCCGGGCGCGGCGGGCTGCCGGATCCAGTCCAGGCCGACGCGGGTGCCGAGCACCCCGGCGATGGCCCACTCGACGTGCGGGCAGAGCGCGCGCGGCGCGGAGTGCACGTACAGGACTCCACGTGTCGTCACCGGAACCTCCGGGCTGAGCGGGACATCTCGGAACGGGGTGGAACGGCCGTGACCGGGCGGGCCACGTCCATGGCGAGGCTACCGTGCGCAGGGGCGAGGAGTGTGACGTACGGTCGGTCCCGCCGCCGACAAACCTCCGCCGTTCACCCGGCAGGACGCTTGTACGGGTGTGAGCCGTCGCATCGCCGCCCCGGGGAACCCTGGCGCGGTGTCATGGGTTGAGCACGGTGGAGGCACGAGACGAGGGGTGGGACCGGCATGGGCCGAGGGACGGACCGGGGGACGCGGCACGGGCGCCGCCGGGCGCGTGCCGCGCTCGCCGTCCTGACCACCGCCGTCCTGGGCGCGGGCGTGGCGGGCTGCGACGCGGCGGGCGGCGACTCCCCCGCCCCCTCCGACAGCGCGTCGAAGCGGGCGAGGACGGCTCCGGTCTGGGACACGAGCCCCGAGTCGGTGGCCGCCGTGGGCGATTCCGTCACGCGCGGTTTCGACGCCTGCGCGGTGCTGTCGGACTGCCCGGAGGTGTCGTGGGCGACCGGCGGCAGCACCGAGGTCGACTCGCTCGCCGTACGGCTGCTGGGCAGGGCGGACGCGGCCGAGCACAGCTGGAACTACGCGGTGACCGGGGCCCGGATGGCGGATCTGACCGCCCAGGTGAAGCGGGCGGCGAAGCGTGAGCCGGAGCTGGTGGCGGTGATGGCCGGGGCGAACGACGCGTGCCGGTCCACGACCTCGGCGATGACGCCGGTGGCGGACTTCCGGGCCCAGTTCGAGGAGGCGATGGCCACCCTGCGCGCGAAGCTTCCCAAGGCGCAGGTGTACGTGTCGAGCATCCCGGACCTCAAGCGGCTGTGGTCCCAGGGGCGCACCAACCCACTGGGCAAGCAGGTGTGGAAGCTCGGCATCTGTCCGTCGATGCTGGGCGACGCGGACTCCCTGGACTCGGCGGCGACCCTGCGGCGCAACACGGTGCGGGACCGCGTGGCGGACTACAACGAGGTGCTGCGGGAGGTCTGCGCGAAGGACCGGCGGTGCCGCACCGACGACGGCGCGGTGCACGCGTTCCGGTTCGGCACGGACCAGTTGAGCCACTGGGACTGGTTCCACCCGAGTGTGGACGGGCAGGCGCGGCTGGCGGAGATCGCCTACCGGGCGGTCACCGCGAAGAGTCCCTGACCCGGCCGCTGACCTGGGCGTGTCCTAGAGTTCCGCACATGAGCGAACTCTTCGGCACACTTTCCGACGGCACCCCGGTGCACCGCTGGACCCTGGAGCGGGCCGGCGTACGGGTACGGGTCCTGTCGTACGGCGGGATCGTGCAGTCGGCCGAGGTCCCGGACCGGGACGGCAACACCGCCGACGTGGTGCTGGGGTTCGCGGACCTGGACGGCTATGTGACGCACCCGGAGCCCTACTTCGGCGCGCTGGTCGGGCGGTACGCCAACCGGATCGCGGGCGGGCGTTTCCCGCTGGAGGGGCGGACGTACGCGCTGGCGCCCAACGAGGGGCCGAACACGCTGCACGGCGGCGAGCGCGGCTTCGACCGACGCGTGTGGGACGGGGCGGCGGTCGCGGGGGGCGTCCGGCTGAGCCGGGTCTCCCCGCACGGCGAGGAGGGCTTCCCGGGGCGGCTGGAGATGTCGGTGACGTACACGCTGGAGGAGTCGGGCGCGCTGCGGATCGCCTACGAGGCGGTCACGGACGCGCCGACGGTGCTGAACCCGACGAACCACAGCTACTTCAACCTGGGCGGCCGCGGGCACGCGGGCGGGCACGAACTGCGGCTGGCCGCCTCCCGGATCACGCCGGTCGACGCCGGGCTGATCCCGACCGGCGCCCTTCAGGACGTGACGGACACGCGCTTCGACTTCCGGCGGGCGCGCAAGATCGGCTCGGGCTACGACCACAACTTCGTCCTCGACAAGGGCGTGACCGCCACCGCCGAGGAGGTCGCCGAGCTGTACGACCCGGCGTCGGGACGGGTGCTCACGGTGGCGACGACCGAGCCGGGGCTCCAGCTGTACACCGCCGACCACCTGGGCGAGCCCTTCGCCCCCGGGGACGGGGTCGCGCTGGAGACGCAGCACTTCCCCGACTCCCCGAACCGGCCCGGCTTCCCGAGCACGGTGCTGCGGCCGGGCGAGGTGTTCCGCTCGGAGACGGTGTACGGCTTCTCGGTGCGCCGGTAGGTCGCCCCGGGGCCCGGGACCGAGCCCCGGCCCGGCCGTCAGGTCCCGGACCGGGGCTGTTCGCGGGGACGGCGCGCTCGCGGTCGTCCCGGGTCCGACGGTAACCGTCAGGGTGATCCGGCGGTCCGCGATCAGGCGTCCGATCAGGAGTTCGTACGAACCCTTCACAAACAGCCACGAGTCGGTCGGCCACGCGCCATGGCGCATACCCCTTCCGTCACGCGATACTTCCGCCGTTCCGGCAGCACCCCACGGCGACGGAAGGACCTGGACTCCCTTGAGACCCCTACGTGTTCGGACCGGCGTACTCGGACTGGCCCTGATGGCGTCACTGGCGGCCCCCACGACGGCGACGGCGGCGGGGGCGGCGCTCCCGGTGGGCACCGCCCCCGCACCGACCGTCGAGGAGCAGCGGCTCGACGGTCAGGTGCCCCGGGAGATCCTGCGGCGCTCCGGCTTCGCCGGGGTGGCTGAGGCGTTCGCCCGGGGGCTCGGACGCGCGGACTCCTACCCCGAGGCGCGGGCCGTCGTGGCGCGCGAGGGCGCCGCGCTGTGGCGGCGGGCGGTGGACCGGGTGCAGGGGCGCGGGCCCGCCGGCGGGGACCTCAGCCGCGACGACGACCGTCCGCTGTACTGGGCGCGGCTCGGGATGACGCGGGAACTGCGCACCTGGGAGCCCGGGTTCGGGCTGAGCGAGCGGCAGCGGTCCGCGCTGCTGACGGAACTGGAGCGCACCTCGCGCGGTCAGCGCGACCTCCGCCTGCCGGGCGCCGGGCACGGCAAGGGGGTGAAGCGGGTGCTGCTCACCGGCTTCGACCCGTTCACGCTGGACCGTGACATCCGGATATCCAACCCGTCCGGCGCCGTCGCGCTCGCCCTGGACGGCACGGTGATCGACACCCCGGACGGTCCCGCCCGGGTGGAGACGGCCGTGTTCCCGGTGCGCTGGCGGGACTTCGCCGCGGGCGCGGTGGAGCGGGCGCTGCGGCCGTATCTGCCGCGGGCCGACCTGTTCACCACCGTGAGCCAGGGCCGGGTCGGGCGGTTCGACGTGGAGCGGACCAACGGGGCCTGGCGGGGCGGCTTCCCGGACAACGACAACGTCTCGCGCACGGAGACGGTCCCGGTGGCCGACCCGGCCTCGCAGCCGCAGTGGACGACGACCACGCTGCCGTACGCGGCGATCACGGCCGCGGACACCGGCCGCTTCCCCGTGTACGACAACACGAGCGTGACGGAGATCCCGGCGGGCGGCGACGAGCCGGTCGTGCGTCCGGACGGGCCCACGCCGGGGTCGACGGCCCGGGAGGGCGGCGGCGGGAACTACCTCTCGAACGAGATCGCCTACCGCGCGACGCTGCTGCGGGACCGGCTCGGGCTGCACGGCACGCTGCCGGGCGGGCACGTGCACACGCCGGTGCTTCAGTTCGAGGCCGGGAACACCGATCCGGCGACGGGGTCGGTGACCGACCCTGAGTTCGTGCGCAACCGGCTGGACATCGTGGCGCAGACTCGGGCGATCGTGGCCGTGGCGGTCAGTGCCGCGGTCAGTGACCGGGACTGACCGCCGGGTCGGTGGGGCCGTCATCGGACTGGCTCTCGGCGCCTTCACGGATCTCCTCGCCCAGGAGTTCCCGGGCGAGGAGCGTGGCGCCGGCGACCGCGCCCGGCATCAGGAAGACGGCGACGAACGGCACCAGGAAGGACACGCCCAGCGGGGTGCCGAAGCCCCAGACCAGCATCCTGCGGGAGCGCAGCAGGGCGAGCCGTTCCCGCAGTTCGACGCCGCGGCGCTGGAGGGCGACGGCGGCCAGTTCCTCGGTGAGGAAGAAGCCGGTGACGAAGAAGCCGATCACCGGGACCACGGTCTGGCCGACGACCGGGATGAAGCCGAGCGCGAAGAGCAGCACGCCCCAGACGGCGGCGCGGACCAGGATCCGCAGGCTGTCGCGGCCGGAGACCCACAGCTCGCGCCAGAGCGGCAGGTCGGACTCGGGGGCGGTGCCGTCCGGGGAGACGTCCCGGTCGACCCGCTCGGAGAGGGCCTCGTAGAAGGGCTGGCCGACCAGCAGGGTGACCGCGGTGAAGGTGAGCACGGCCAGGAGCAGGGCGAGGGCGAACAGCACGGCGGTGAGGAAGCCGCGGAAGAGTCCGAGCCAGGGGCTCGACCAGTCGTCGGCGAAGGGGGTCGCCCAGCCGACGAAGTCCTCGCCCCACAGCGCGAGCGCGACCAGCACGGCCACGTACAGGACCAGGGTGATCAGGCCCGGGACGAGCCCGAAGCCGTAGCTCCGGCCGTGCCGGGCCACCCAGCGCTGGCCCTTCAGAAGATGGCCGAACCCCGCCCCAAGATCACGCATGGGCGGCACTCTACCGGTCGGCGCGCCGGACCGTTTCCGGTCCGGGCCACCGTCCCGGTCCGGGCCACCGTCCCGGTCCCGTCCCGTCCCGTCAGACGAGCGTCACGGTGATGTTGCCGCGGGTCGCCTTCGAGTAGGGGCAGACCTGGTGGGCCTTCTCGACCAGCGACCGCGCGGTGGCGGCGTCGACCGACGGGATCTCGGCGGAGATCTCGACGATGATGCCGAAGCCGTCGTCGTTCTTGCCGATGCCGACCTTCGCGGTGACGGTGGAGCCGGAGACGTCGGCACCCTCCTGGCGGGCGACGACGGCGAGCGCGCCCTGGAAGCAGGCGCTGTACCCGGCGGCGAACAGCTGCTCCGGGTTGGTGCCGGCGCCGTTGCCGCCCATCTCCTTGGGCGGGTTCACGACGAGGTCGAGCCTGCCGTCGTCGGTGGCCACCCGGCCGTCGCGGCCGTTCTCGGCGGTGGCGACGGCGGTGTAGAGGACTTCGGACTGCTGGATGGGCATGCGGGTGTCTTCCTCCTCGGTCCGCCGTGACTCGCGCCCACGATCACGACGGATTTCGGAAAGACGCTACCGCATGCCGGAATCTTCGGGAAGTCAGAGCTTGACGATCATCTTCCCGGTGTTGTCGCCGCGCAGGACCCCGAGGAACGCCTCCAGGTTGTTCTCGATGCCCTCGACGACCGTCTCGCGGTACTTCAGCTCACCGGTGCGGACCCAGGGGCCGACCTCCTCGACGAACTTCGGCTGGAGGTCGTAGTGGTCGCCGACCAGGAAGCCCTCGATGCGGCCGCGGGTCTGGATGAGGCGGGCGAGGTTCTTCGGGCCGGGCGCGGGCTCGGTGTTGTTGTAGACGGAGATCGCGCCGCAGATGGCGATGCGGCCGTTCAGGTTGAGGGAGCCGATGGCGGCCTCCAGGTGGTCGCCGCCCACGTTGTCGAAGTAGACGTCGACGCCGTCCGGGGCGGCGGCGCGCAGCTGCTCGCTCACCGGGCCGTTCTTGTAGTTGAAGGCGGCGTCGAAGCCGTACTCGTCGAGAAGCAGCTTGACCTTCTCGTCGGAGCCGGCCGAGCCGATCACCCGGGAGGCGCCCTTGAGCTTCGCGATCTGCCCCACCTGGCTGCCGACGGCACCCGCGGCGCCCGAGACGAAGACGGAGTCGCCCTCCTTGAAGGAGGCGGTGCGCAGCAGCCCGGCGTAGGCGGTGAGCCCCGTCATGCCGAGCACGCCCAGGTATGTCGACAGGGGCGCCGCGTCCGGGTCCACCTTGACGGCGTTCTTCGCGTCCACGGCGGCGTACTCGCGCCAGCCGAAGAAGTGCAGCACGTGGTCGCCGACGGCGATGCCCTCGGCGTGGGAGGCGACGACCTCGCCGACCGCGCCGCCCAGCATGGGCTTGCCCAGCTCGTAGGGGGCGGCGTAGGACTTGGCGGCGCTCATGCGCCCGCGCATGTAGGGGTCGACGGAGACGTACAGGTTGCGCACCAGCACCTGCCCGTCGCCCGGGGTGGGCACCTCCGCCTCGACCAGCGCGAAGTCCTCGGGCTTCGGCCAGCCGACCGGGCGGGTGACCAGGTGCCATTCGCGGTTGGCGGAGGGGAGGGCGGGGGAGTCGGCCATGGGGCACCTTTCCAGGGATGTGCTTGCCGAGAATGTTTCAGGCTCTGAAACAACCATGCGACTGAACATTTCAGCTTGTCAAACAAATGGGTACCCTGGATTCCATGGCCACACCACGCGACACCACGCGCCGACCCGACGCTCTCACCCTCGAAGTCGTCGAACTGATCGGCGAGGTCGTGGCCCGCTTCCACGCGGACTACGAGGAGGCGGCGGCGGAGCGCGCCCTGACCGGGGCGCAGGCCAAGCTGCTGAGCCTGCTGTCGCTGGAGCCGCTGCCGATGCGCAAGCTGGCCCAGAAGCTGAAGTGCGAGCCCTCGAACGTCACGGGGATCGTGGACCGGCTGGAGGCCCGGGGCCTGGTCGAACGCCGCCCCGACCCTGGCGACCGCCGGGTGAAGGTCGCGGCGGCCACGGAGGAGGGGCGCCGGGTGGCCCGGGGGCTGCGGGAGTCCCTGCGCTTCGCCCGGGAGCCGCTGGCGGGGTTGTCGGAGGCGGAGCGGGTGGCGCTGCGGGACGCGTTGCGTCTGATGGTCGGCGAGGGCTCGCCGGAGAGCTGACCGTCACCGCATGTCGAACTCGTACCGCAACTCGTAGAGGTGCCCCGCCTTCACCATGACGGTCACCTCGACCGGGCTGTCTCCGTCGCCATGGACGACTCGAAGGGTACGCAGGACGGGCGTGCCGCTGGTGAGACGCAGGGCCTGGCACTGCTCCTGGGTCGGAATCCGCGCGGAGACCCGGTCCACGCTACGGCGCGCGGGGTGACCCAGTTCCGCCAGCAGCGCGGGCGCGCCGCCTCTGATCCGGCGTCGCTCCATGAGTGCCGTGTCCCGGGCGATGCCCAGCGGGTAGTAGCAGTCGACAAGTTCTGCGGGTTCGCCGTCGATCAGGAGAATCTGACTGCGCAGCAGTGCCGTGCCATCCACCGGGAGGCCGAAGGCGGCACGGACGTCGGCAGGCGGTTGGGCCTCCGCGACCTCACGGAGGACGCTGCGGGCGCGGGTGCCGTGCTTGGCGGCCTCCGTGAGCCAGCGGTCCACTGTCGTGAGCGCGGCCGGTGAGACCGTGCGCTGCCGGTGCTCGCGGACGGTGACGGAGGCTCCCGCCCTGCCCACCACGAGGCCCTCCTCTTTGAGGAGGTGCAACGCCTTCTGCACCGTGGCGTTCGATGCGTCGAACCGCTCCTTGAGCCGCGCCGTGGAGGGGAGGCTGGCGCCGGGTGCCAGTTCGCCACCCATGATGTCGTCACGCAGGTCGGCGGCGATGCGCTCATGGAGGGAGCGACGGTCGACGCCTTCCGTTTCCGCCTGGGGCACGGTCATCCGATCTCGATCTCGTAGCGCAGCCTCTGCCGCAGGGCAGGCATCACCATACGATCCACCTGGATCGGGCGGTTCTCCCGGTCGAGCGTCACGCGAGTGAGCCGCAGCACCGGCTCCTCGGGGGCGGTCTCCAGGGTTCGGCGCTCTTCCTGGTCCGGCATCGTGGCCGTCACGTCCTCGCGCACCAGGACGCCGATGTGACCGAGTTCGGCGAGCAAGGTGACGGCACCACCGCGGATCTTGGCGGCGCGCGCCAGGGCGGTGCCTTGGGCGACGGCCAGCGGGTAGTACGTGTCGGTCAGCTCGTTCGGCAACTCGTCGAGGAGGATCAGGCGCCGACGCACGACGACCGGTCTTCCGTCAGCGATGCCGAGCAGTTTCGCCACCTCGGCGGGCGCGGGCACCTCGCCGGCATGGAGGATGCGCTGGGTTCCCCGGCGGCCCTGCGCCTCCGCCTCCGCGCCCCATGCGTCGCCGTTGCCCTTCTTCTGTGGCGCCAGATACGGAAGGGACGTGCTGACCCAGTTGCTCGCACTCATGAAGCCCTCCTCGCGGCCGACACGTACGCCCATCGGGGGCCAACGTTAGGCGACTTCGTCCGCGTGTCCCTCACCATCCTGCCACCTCTCTGCATTTCGCGAAAAGCGA
Source organism: Streptomyces violaceorubidus (assembly GCF_000717995.1). Taxonomy (GTDB): domain Bacteria; phylum Actinomycetota; class Actinomycetes; order Streptomycetales; family Streptomycetaceae; genus Streptomyces; species Streptomyces violaceorubidus. The sequence goes on along the minus strand of NZ_JODM01000005.1, from coordinate 180,869 downwards.
TAAGGTTGTCACTGGTCGGACGCCCCAACTCCGTGAGGTGGCCCCTCGTGTCCTTGTCGCGACACCGCCGTTTCCCACGCTCGCGCGTCTCGGTGCGCGACGCCCGCGCCTTCGTCCGTCAGGTTCTGACGGGCTGGGGTCGCACCGATCGACTGGACGACATAACGCTCTGCGTCTCGGAGTTGGCCACCAACGCGCTCCTCCACGGAGCGCCGCCCGGCCGGGAGTACGCGTGAGTCTCACGCTCGACGGCTCGGTGATCCGCCTTTCGGTGCGGGACAGCGGCGACCGGCAACTCGACGTCGACGTCCGGGAGGCCTGCCCGGAGGCTTGTTCCGGACGCGGTTTGCACCTGGTCCGGGAGATCGCCGACGACATGGGGGTCGCACAGAAGTCGTAGGGAAAAGCGTCTGGGCGGCTTTCAAGAGCGTGTCCCCGAACGAACGCGCCGACGACCGAACCTGGCTATGACGGTCGACGAGCACGACCGCGTGGTGAAGAAGCCGGTCACGGCCACGAAGGATCTCCGGTTCCTCGACCTCTCGGAAACGGAACGGCTGCCGGACGGACGTCCGCGTCGCGGCGGGTCCGTCGTCTCGGCGCCCAGCGAGTGGCGCTGCACCGGGAAGAGCAGCCTTGTCGGCTCCCCGCACATGGCCCCGATGCCCGGCTCCGGCAGCTTGGACTGCGGCGAAGACCGAGACGCGCGACTCCTACGTGCACCACCACAGGAAGCGGTCGCAGGTTTCCGTCGGGGTCGGGGCCGGGGATTCCGGCGGGGTGGGGGTCGTCGTCGGGGGTGGGTCGTCGCTGGTCTCGGGGGACGAGGGTTCCGGGTCTGCGGGGTCGGCCGGGTCCGAGGGCTGGGGGCGGGAGGCCGACGGTGGGGCGGAGTCGGTCGCCGTCCTGGACTCCGTCGCCCCCGGTGAGGACGAAGGGGACGCCGACGCCGTTGTCGACGCCGAGGCGTCGGGGGACGGTGTGCCCGAGGGTGCGGTCCTGCCCGAGGCGCGGTCGGCCGGGGACGCCGACGCCTCCCCCACCTCGCGGGTCGCCTCGCCGTCCGTCGTCTCGCCGGCCGCCGCGGCCGGCTGCTCCGGGGAGTGCGGGGCGTCCATGCCGAGTTCGGCGAGGCTCAGCCCCCCGGCCGCCAGGACGAAGCCCGCGGTGACGAGCAGGGTCCGGCGGCGGCGCCTGCGGTGGGCGGCGGCCTTGCGGTCGCGGCGGCTGGAGCGGGCGCCGGGAGCGGCGTCGTCCGCGTCCTCGTCGGGGGTCTCGTCGACCGCCGCCGCCCCGTCCGCCGGCCGGGTCCGGGCTTCCTCACCCGCCGTCAGACGCTCGTCCGTCGCGGGGAGTTCGTTGCAGGGCGTGCCGCAGCCCGGGCAGGCGAGGGCGCCGTTGAGGTGCCGTCGGCACGGGTGGCAGTAGTCCATGACGCGGGAAGGTTAAGTTCCGGGAAGGGCGCGTTCCTAGAGGCCACTGTGAAAGTTGTGTGGGGAAGCGCGCGAGGGCTCCTCTTGCCCGCCCGGGAAACTGCCGAAACCGTTATGTGTCCGACCCATTGACACTCCTGGCACCCCGTCCTTACTGTCACGCCAGCATTTCGAACGTGTGACGAAATATCGAACAGAGCGAAGGGCAGCCGCCGTGCGCATCACCGGAATCAGCACACACGTGGTCGGGACGCCGTGGCGCAACCTGACCTACGTCCAGGTGCACACCGACGAGGGCATCACCGGAGTCGGCGAGACCCGGATGCTGGGCCACACCGACGCGCTCCTCGGTTACCTGAAGGAGGCCGAGGCCAACCACATTCTCGGCTCCGACCCGTTCGCTGTCGAGGACCTGGTCCGCCGCATGAAGTACGGCGACTACGGCCGCGCGGGCGAGATCGTGATGTCCGGCATCGCCGTCGTCGAGATGGCCTGCTGGGACATCAAGGGCAAGGCCCTCGGCGTCCCCGTGTGGCAGCTGCTGGGCGGGAAGGTCACCGACAAGGTCAAGGCCTACGCCAACGGGTGGTACACCACCGAGCGGACGCCGGAGGCGTACCACAAGGCCGCGCAGGGGGTCATGGAGCGCGGGTACCGGGCGCTGAAGATCGACCCGTTCGGCACCGGGCACTTCGAGCTGGACCAGCAGCAGACGAACTACGCGGTGTCGCTGATCGAGGCCGTGCGGGACGCCATCGGGCCGGACGCCGAGCTGATGCTGGAGATGCACGGCCGGTTCTCGCCCTCCACCGCCGTCCGGCTCGCGCGCGAACTCGCGCCGTTCAAGCCGGCCTGGCTGGAGGAGCCGGTCCCGCCGGAGAACCTCAAGGCGTTGCGGAAGGTCGCCGAGAAGGTCGACATCCCGGTCGCCACCGGTGAGCGCATCCACGACCGGATCGAGTTCCGCGAGCTGTTCGAGGACCAGTCGGTGGACGTCATCCAGCCCGACGTCGGCCACATCGGCGGCATCTGGGAGACCCGGAAGCTGGCCGCGACCGCCGAGACGCACTACACACTGGTCGCCCCGCACAACGTGGGCGGTTCCGTGCTCACCGCCGCGAGCCTCCAGGTCGGGTTCACCTCCCCGAACTTCAAGATCCTCGAGCACTTCAACGACTTCGCGGACGCGGAGATCAAGAAGGTCGTCAAGGGCGCCCCGCAGGTGGACCCGGAGGACGGGTGCTTCCACCTCTCCGACGCGCCCGGTCTCGGGGTCGAGCTGGACACCGACGCGGCGGCCGAGTTCCCCCAGCAGCAGGCGCGGTTCGACCTGTGGGCCGAGGGCTGGGAGCAGCGCAAGCCCAAGGGGACCGGGGCATGAGCGGCGCGGTCGTCGTCGAGGCGCCGGGGGTGCACCGGCTGGCGCCGCACGAGCCGCGCGAGCCTGGGCCCGGCGAGGCGCTGGTGCGGGTGCACGCGGCCGGGATCTGCGGCAGCGACCGGGAGGTCTACCAGGGCAACCGGCCCGAGGGGTACGTGCGTTACCCGCTCACCCCGGGACACGAGTGGTCCGGGACCGTGGAGCGGGTCGGCGCCGGGGTGCCGGGCTCGCTCGTCGGCCGGAAGGTCGTGGGCGAGGGCTTCCGCAACTGCCAGGTGTGCGACCGCTGCCACGCGGGCGAGACGACGCTGTGCACGGCCGGGTACGAGGAGACCGGGTTCACCCGGCCGGGCGCCATGGCGCCGACGCTGACGCTGCCCGCCCGGCTGCTGCACGTCCTGCCCGGGGACGCCGACCTCACCGCCGCGGCCCTGCTGGAGCCCGCGGCCTGCATCGCCGCCGCCGCGCTGAAGGCGAACGCCCGGCCGGGCGAGCGGGTCGCCGTGGTCGGCACGGGCACGCTCGGCATGTTCGCCGTGCAGTTCCTGCGCGCCGCCTCCCCGGCCGAGCTGCTGGTCGTCGGTACGCGCGGCGACCGGGAGGCGCTGTCGCGGCAGTTCGGCGCGACCGACTTCCGCACCAAGGACCGGTCGCTGCCGGACGACTTCGACGTCGTGATCGAGACCGCCGGGTCCGCGGACGCCGCCCGCACGGCCGCCGCGCTGCTGCGCCGGGGCGGGCGGCTGGTGCTGACCGGCATCCCGGCGCCGGGCGCCGACGGGCTCGACCCGACCGACCTGGTCGTACGGCAGCTGGAGGTGCACACCGTCTTCGGGGCGCCGCCGGACGCCTGGGCGCACACGGTGCGGGTCTTCGCGGCCGGCCTGCTCGATCCGCGGCCACTGGTGACGCACGAACTGCCGCTCGCCGACTTCTCGCAGGCCATCGAGCTGGTGGGGTCCGGCGATCCGAAGGTCGGCAAGGTGCTGCTGCGCCCGGACGCCCACCCCTGAGCGGTACGCCGGTACGGGGGCGACCTGACGGCCCCCGCACCGGCGTACACCCACCGGACCGGACGCCGCGCGCCCACGCCACCCATGTCCACGGCCGCGAACTTCGTCCGACATATCGAACACTAAGGAACGCTTGTGACCGACGCTTCCGCCCGGGCCGCCGCACGCCGACCCGGTGAGCAGGCCCTCACCTCCCTCGGCCTGGCCGCGCCCGCCCCCGATCCCGCCGACGCCTCGCCGCACTCCTTCCCGGGCGGCGGCCGCTGGCGCACCGAGGTCCCCTCCTGCGAGGGGCCGGAGGCGCTGGCGGTGGTGCTCAAGGAGTCCTCCCGGCTGGACGTGCCGATCCACCGGATCAGCCAGGGCAGCGGCGTGTGGATGCTGACCGACGCCGAGATCACCGAGATGGTCGAGGCCACCGCCGAACGCGACATCGAGCTCTGCCTGTTCACCGGCCCGCGCGGCACCTGGGACATCGGCGGCTCCACCCGGAGCGACTCGGGCGGCGCGGGGCTGAGGGCGCGCGGCCACGACGCGGTCGCCGGGTGCGTCGAGGACGCCGTGCGCGCGGCCGAGCTCGGCGTGAAGTGCCTGCTCGTCGCCGACGAGGGCGTGCTGTGGACGCTGCACCGGGCCCGCGCCGCCGGCCTCCTGCCCGCCGACACCACGCTCAAGCTCTCGGCCCTCGTCGGACCGGTCAACCCGGCGTCCTACGCGGTGTACGAGCGGCTCGGCGCCGACTCCATCAACGTGCCCAGTGACCTGACGCTGGACCACCTGACCGAAATACGGCGGGTTTCGGCCGCGCCGATGGACATGTACATCGAGGCTCCCGACGACCTGGGCGGCTATGTGCGCATGTACGAGGTCGCCGAGCTGATCCGGCGCGGTGCCCCGCTGTATCTGAAGTTCGGTCTGTCCAAGGCGCCCGGGATCTATCCGTACGGCCATCACCTGCGGGAGCTGACGCTGGCCACCGCGAAGGAGCGGGTGCGGCGCGGCCGGCTCGCCCTGGACCTGCTCGCCCGGCACGGGGCGGACGGGGACATGGCGCCGCTCGGCACCCGGCTGCCGGGGTCGCTCAACCGGTTCGAGATCTCGTCATAACGTTCCGGAAACTCCCTTCTCAAAAGACGACACGACCGCGCACAATCCCACACACCTGCCACGCCGACGCAGCCCTCACATCAAGGATGATGACCATGCGCAACCGCAGAGCCGCACTCGTCGCGATAGCCTCCGCAGCCTCGCTCGCCCTCACGCTGACCGCCTGCGGCCAGAACAGCGAGGGCGGCAGCGAGGAGGACAAGGGCGGCGGCAACGACGCCACCGTCGGCATCGCGATGCCGACCAAGTCCTCCGAGCGCTGGATCACCGACGGCGCCAACGTCGAGAAGGAACTGAAGGCCAAGGGGTTCAAGACCAAGCTGGTCTTCGGCGAGGACGACCCGGACCAGCAGGTCTCGCAGATCGAGAACATGATCACGCAGGGCGTGGACGCGCTGATCGTGGCCGCGATCGACAACAAGTCCCTGGGCAACGTCCTGCAGCAGGCCAAGGACGCCGACATCCCGGTCATCTCCTACGACCGGCTCATCCTCGGTACCGAGAACGTCGACTACTACGCCTCGTTCGACAACGAGAAGGTCGGGGAGCTCCAGGGCGGCTACATCGCCGACAAGCTGGGCCTGAAGGCGGGCAAGAAGGGCCCCTTCAACATCGAGCTGTTCGCCGGCTCCAACGACGACAACAACACCCGGTACTTCTTCCAGGGCGCGATGAACGTCCTGAAGCCCTACATGGACAAGGGCCAGCTGGTCGTCCGCTCCAAGCAGACCGCCCTCAACCAGGTCACCACCCTGCGCTGGGACGGCGGCACCGCGCAGAAGCGCATGGACGACCTGCTCACCTCCAGCTACCGCAGCGCCCGGGTCGACGCGGTGCTCTCGCCCTACGACGGCATCTCCATCGGCATCCTGTCCGCCCTGAAGTCGGACGGCTACGGCTCCGGCAGCAAGGCCATGCCGGTCGTCACCGGCCAGGACGCCGAGATCGCCTCGGTGAAGTCGATCAAGGCCGGCCAGCAGACCCAGACCGTCTTCAAGGACCTGCGCGAGCTCGCCAAGGTCGCCGCGAACATGGTCGACGCGGTCCTGAACGACAAGAAGCCCGAGGTCAACGACACCAAGTCGTACGACAACGGCTCCAAGGTCGTCCCCGCCTACCTGTTGCAGCCGGTCAGCGTCGACAAGTCCAACTACAAGAAGGTCCTGGTCGACGGCGGCTACTACACCGAGGGCCAGCTCAACTAACCGGGCCCCATCAAGGATTGGAAGGCACGACCATGGCGGGACCCGTCCTGGAAATGCGCTCGATCGTCAAGACCTTTCCCGGTGTCAAAGCGCTGTCGGACGTCACACTGACCGTTCGCCAGGGCGAGGTCCACGCCATCTGCGGGGAGAACGGCGCCGGCAAGTCGACCCTGATGAAGGTGCTCTCCGGAGTCCATCCGCACGGCAGCTACGAGGGGGACGTCCTCTTCGAGGGCGAGACCTGCCGGTTCAAGGACATCCGGGCGAGCGAGCAGCACGGCATCGTGATCATCCACCAGGAACTGGCGCTGGTGCCGTACCTGTCGATCGCGGAGAACATCTTCCTCGGCAACGAGCACGCCAAGCGCGGACTGATCAACTGGAACGACACCCTCCGGCACGCCACCGAACTGCTGCGCCGGGTGGGCCTCGACGAGCACCCCGAGACCCGCGTCGCCGACATCGGTGTCGGCAAGCAGCAGCTGGTGGAGATCGCCAAGGCGCTGTCGAAGAAGGTGAAGCTGCTCATCCTCGACGAGCCGACGGCGGCGCTCAACGACGAGGACAGCGGCAAACTCCTCGACCTGATCCTTCAGTTGAAGGAACAGGGCATGACCTCGATCATCATCTCGCACAAGCTCAACGAGATCCGCACGGTCGCCGACTCGGTGACCATCATCCGCGACGGGCGCTCCATCGAGACGCTCGACGTGAAGTCGGCGGAGACGACCGAGGACCGGATCATCAGCGGCATGGTCGGCCGCGACCTGGAGAACCGCTTCCCGGACCGGACCCCGCACCAGCCCGAGGAGGGCACGGCGCCGGCCCTGGAGATCCGCAACTGGACCGTGCACCACCCCATCGACCAGCAGCGCAAGGTCGTCGACGACGTCTCCATCGAGGTGCGGCGCGGCGAGATCGTCGGCATCGCCGGACTGATGGGCGCCGGCCGCACCGAGCTGGCGATGAGCGTCTTCGGCCGCACCTACGGCCGGCACGCGGGCGGCACGGTGCTCAGGGACGGCAGGGAGATCCGTACGAAGACCGTCCCGGAGGCGGTCGGTCACGGGATCGCGTACGTCACCGAGGACCGCAAGCACTACGGACTCAACCTCATCGACACCATCAACCGGAACATCTCGCTGACCGCGCTGGGCAAGGTCTCCAAGCGGGGCGTGGTCGACGAGCACGGCGAGCGGCAGGTCGCCGAGGACTACCGCAAGTCGATGAACATCAAGGCGCCGACCGTCTTCGAGCCGGTCGGCAAGCTCTCCGGCGGCAACCAGCAGAAGGTCGTCCTCAGCAAGTGGATCTTCGCGGGTCCCGAGGTGCTGATCCTGGACGAGCCCACGCGCGGCATCGACGTGGGCGCCAAGTACGAGATCTACACGGTCATCGACCGCCTGGCGGCCGAGGGCAAGGCGGTCGTGTTCATCTCCTCCGAACTGCCGGAACTGCTCGGTATGTGCGACCGCATCTACACGATGGCCGCGGGACGGCTGACGGGCGAGTTCTCGCGGGCCGAGGCCTCGCAGGAAGCGCTGATGCGGCAGATGACGAAGGACAAGAAGGACAAAGAGGTAAGCCGATGAGCACGGACGTGACCGCCAAGACCCCGGCCCCGGCGCCACCCGGTTCAGGCGGGCAGGCAACCTCCGGCGGCCTGCTCCAGCTGGTACTCCACGGGCTGCGCGGCAACATGCGCCAGTACGGCATGCTGTTCGCCCTCGGCCTGATCGTGGCGCTGTTCGCCGTATGGACCGACGGCGATCTGCTGTTGCCGCGCAACGTGTCCAACCTGGTGGTGCAGAACAGCTACATCCTGATCCTCGCGATCGGCATGATGATGGTCATCATCGCGGGTCACATCGACCTGTCGGTGGGCTCGTTGACGGCGTTCGTCGGCTCCATAGCCGCCGTGTTCATGGTGAAGCACGATCTGCCCTGGCCGATCGCGGTGATCCTGTGCCTGGTGATCGGCGCGGCGGCGGGAGCCGTACAAGGGTTCTTCATCGCGTACGGCGGCATACCGTCGTTCATCGTGACCCTGGCCGGCATGCTGATCTTCCGCGGGCTGACGGAGATCTTCCTGGAGGGCCAGACGCTCGGCCCGTTCCCGGACGGTCTGCTGAAGGTCTCCACCGGATTCCTCCCCGAGGTCGGCCCGAGCACGAACTACCACAACCTCACGTTGCTGCTGGGTCTCGGCCTGATCGTCTTCGTGGTCCTGCGGGAGGTCCGCGACCGCAGGCGGCAGCAGGAGTTCGCGCTGGACGTCCCGCCGGTCAACCTGTTCGTGCTGAAGATCGTGGCGCTCGTCGCCGCGATCCTCGTCGTGACGATGCTGCTCGCCTCGTACAAGGGCGCCCCCATCGTGCTGCTCGTCCTCGGCGTACTGCTCGTCGGCTTCGGCTACGTCATGCGCAACGCGATCATCGGCCGTCACATCTACGCCATCGGCGGCAACCTGCCCGCGGCCAAGCTGTCGGGCGTGAAGGACAAGAAGGTCACCTTCCTGGTCTTCCTGAACATGGGCATGCTCGCGGCCCTGGCGGGTCTGGTCTTCGCCACCCGCCTCAACGCGGCCTCGCCCAAGGCGGGCCTCAACTTCGAGCTGGAGGCCATCGCCGCCTCGTTCATCGGCGGCGCGTCGATGAGCGGCGGCGTCGGCACGGTCCTCGGCGCGATCATCGGCGGTCTGGTCCTGGGCGTGCTGAACAACGGCATGAACCTCGTCGGCATCGGCTCCGACTGGCAGCAGGTCATCAAGGGCGCGGTGCTGCTGGCGGCGGTCGGGTTCGACGTGTGGAACAAGCGCAGGGTCGGTTCGTAACGGATCTCGGGCCCCGCCACTCACGGCGGGGCCCGCTTCTTCTCACGGAAGTACAGGAGCCGCACGTATGGAACTGAGCAGACGAACGGTCATCGCGTCGGCGGCGGCGGCCGGGGTGGCCGCCACCGCGGTCGGCGGCACGGCGCACGCGTCGGGAGGCAGGAAGCCGGTGAAGGAGCTCTTCGGCAAGCTGGCCGACGGGACGAAGGTCTACCGCTGGTCGCTGGAGAACGGCGGCACACGGATGAAGGTGCTGTCCTACGGCGGCGTCGTGCAGTCCCTGGAGATACCGGACCGCCGGGGCCGCTACGCCAACGTCTCGCTGGGCTTCGACAACCTCGAGGACTACGTCGCCCGCAGCCCGCACTTCGGCGCCCTGATCGGGCGGTTCGGCAACCGCATCGCCAAGGGCCGCTTCACCCTGGACGGCAAGGAGTACCAGCTCTCCGTCAACGACGGGGAGAACTCCCTGCACGGCGGCGCCCTCGGGTTCGACTACCGGGTGTGGGACGTCGAGCCCTTCACCGAGGGCTCCGACACCGGCCTGGTTCTCCACTACACCAGCGTGGACGGCGAGATGGGCTACCCGGGCACGCTGCGGTCGAAGGTGACGTACACCCTCACCCGGAGCGGCGACTGGCGCATCGACTACGAGGCCACCACCGACAGGGCCACCGTCGTCAACCTGACCAGCCACGTCTACTGGAACCTGGCCGGCGAGGGCAGCGGCACCATCGAGGACCACGAGCTGTCGATCGCCGCCTCCCGCTTCACGCCCACCGACGCGGGTCTGATCCCGACGGGCGAGCTGGCGCGGGTGTCCGGCACGCCCTTCGACTTCCGCCGGGCCAAGCCCATCGGCCGGGACATCCGGGACGCCCACCCGCAGCTGGTCACCGCCAAGGGCTTCGACCACAACTGGGTGCTCGACAAGGGCATCACCGACCGCCCCGAGCACATCGCCACCCTGCGCGACCATGCCTCGGGCCGCACCCTGCGCATCGCCACCGACCAGCCCGGCCTCCAGTTCTACTCGGGCAACTTCCTCGACGGCACCCTGACCGGCACCGGCGGCTCCCTCTACCGCCAGGGCGACGCCCTGTGCCTGGAGACGCAGCACTTCCCCGACTCGCCGAACCAGCCGTCGTTCCCCTCGACCGTGCTGCGGCCCGGCGAGACGTACCGGACGTCGACGGTGCACTCGTTCGACGCGTAGCCGACGGCAGGGCGCGGGCACATTTTCTTCACACCTGTTGAACGGTGTCCCGTCCGCCTCCGTACACAAGGGCGGCCCGTGCCCCTCGCACGGGCCGCCCACCGACGGAGGTCCCCTTGTCCGGCAACGTCACCTCGCTGTTCCGCAGCACCGCGGCGCACAGCCCCTCCATGGCGGCGCTGGCGCGGGAGAGCGGCGAGGCGGCGGGCGCCGGCCCGGTGGACTTCTGCATCCCCTGCAACCCGTACTTCCCCACCCCGGCGATGTTCGACGAGATGGCCGGCCGGCTGCGCGAGATCATCACGTACTACCCGAGCAGCGCCGACACCATCACCGCCGAGCTGTGCGGACTGCTCCAACTCCCCCCGCAGTGCGTGGCGATGGGCAACGGCTCCACCGAGCTGATCACCTGGATCGACCACCTGCTGGTCCGGGAGTCGCTCGCCGTCCCCGTCCCCACCTTCGGCCGCTGGACCGACCAGCCCATGGAGACCGGCAAGCGGGTGGACATGTTCCCGCTCCAGGAGGCCGGCGGCTTCGCCCTCGACCTCGCCCGGTACGGCGAGTTCGTCCGCGCCAGGGGCACCCGCGCCGTGGTCGTCTGCAACCCCAACAACCCCGACGGCGGCTATCTGCCCAAGCAGGCGCTGGTGGGGTTCATGGACGCGATGGCCGACCGGGACCTCGTGGTGATCGACGAGTCCTTCCTCGAGTTCGCCGACGCGGAGGCCGAACCCAGCGTGGTCCAGGAGGCGATGCTGCGCCCCAACGTCGTCGTGCTGCGCAGCCTCGGCAAGAACTTCGGGCTGCACGGCATCCGTTTCGGCTACCTGGTCGCCAACCCGGCGCTCGCGGGCCGGGTGCGCGCCATGCTCCCCAAGTGGAACCTCAACTCCTTCGCCGAGCACGTGGTGTTCATGCTGCGCGACCACGGCCCCGAGTACGCGCGGAGCCTGCACCAGGTGCGCCGCGACCGCCTGGAGATGGGGGCCCGGTTGTCCGCCCTGCCCGGCCTGACCGTCTACCCCTCCCAGGGCAACTTCCTCTTCGTCCGCCTCCCCGTCGGCGCGGAGGGCACCGCCGTGCGCGACCGCATGCTCACCGAGCACCGGGTGCTGGTCCGGGAGTGCGGCAACAAGATCGGTTCGTCCAGCCGCTTCCTGCGTCTCGTGGTGCGCCCCCAGGCCGACGTGCGTCGCCTGGTGTCCGGCCTGGAACAGGTGCTCTACGGGGCCGGGAGGGGAGCCGCCGTGCCCGGGCCGGCCACGGGGACCGGCTACAGCTCGGGCACGGCGGCGGTGGACCGCCTGATGCACGAGACCAACGGTTCCGGCCTGCGCGCGATCACCGCCCGGACCGCCGGTGCCGGTGCCCCGGGGTTCGCCGCCGCTCCGGCCCCCGGCATCAGCACCGGCACCGGCACCGGCACCGGCGTGCCGCTCCCCGCCGCGGTGCCAGTCGCCCCGGCGGCCGCCGCCGTGCCCGGCCCCGCGCCGGTGCCGCAGCCGGTGCCGGGCCCCCGGCCGGTGCCGTATCCCGGGCCGGTGCCGGCCCCCCACCCGGCACCGGCCCCGCAGCCCGCGCCCGCCCCGGTTCCGGCGCCCTCCGCGTATCCACCGCCTGCCGCGTATCCCCCGGCCGTGGGCCCCACCCCGCCCGGTGTCCCGGCCCGCGGCGGCCTCACCGCCGCCCAGGTCCGGGGCACCAACGGTCTGGAGTCGGTCCCCGCGACCGGCTGGCCGCACGCGGCGGGGATGGGCCGGGCGGGCTGATCCCGCCCGGGTGTGCCTACCCGGCCGAGGCGGTCGCGGTGCCCGACGGGGTGGGGCAGGGCGGGTCCGTCGGGGCGGCCGCGGGGTCGGGCGACGCGGTCCCCGGTGGCGTGGAGCAGTCGTCCGTGGCCGTCGGCGACGGGCTCGGGTCGGTCGGGTCCGGCGACGGGTCCGGGCTTCCGGTGGGCGACTGGGAGGGGTCCGGACTCGTCGTGGGGAGCGTCGGGGAGGACGGGTCCGGAGCCGTGGACGGTACCGGGCGGGACGGGGACGAGGACGAGGACGGCTTGGGGCTGCCCGGCGCGGTGCTCGGGTCCGGGCCGATGTCGATGCCGTCCTCTCCGCCTCCGCCGCCGTTCCCGCCGCCGTGTCCCGGGCCGCCGCTGCCGCCGCCCTCGCCGTCGACGGGCTGGGTCGCGGGGGTGTCGCCGCCCGCGCCGGGGCTCTTCGGGACGACGCCCTTGCCGTCGGGGACGGTGTGGACTCCCCGGCCGTAGAACTCCAGCCAGTGCCTGACCAGTTCGAGGTAGGTGCGGGAGTTGTTGTAGCTGAGGACCGCCCGGTCCAGGTCGGCCGCCCGGCCCAGGTCCCGGTCGCCGGCGCACAGGTAGTGCCCGGCCGCCAGCGCCGCGTCGAAGACGTTGTTCGGGTCGGCGCGGCCGTCGCCGTTGCCGTCCGCGCCCCAGCGGGCCCAGGTGGACGGCAGGAACTGCATCGGGCCCACCGCCCGGTCGTAGACCGTGTCGCCGTCGTGGGCGCCGCCGTCCGTGTCCCGGATCAGGGCGAAGCCCCGGCCGTCGAGGGGCGGGCCGGTGATCCGGCCCAGGGTCGTGCCGGCGCGGTCGACCGCGCCGCCGCGTGCCTGGCCGGACTCGACCTTGCCGATCGCCGCGAGCAGTTCCCAGGGCAGTCGGCAGCCCGGGTCCGTCCTGCCGACGGCCGTCTCGGCGGCGCGGTAGGCGCGCAGCACGGTGGCCGGGATGCCCGACTGGGCGCGGATCTGCGGTCCGAGCGCGGGGGTGGCCGGTCCGCCGCTCCGGGTCGTCAGGGGCGGGAGTTCGGTGTGGTAGGAGCCGTCGCCCGGCGGAGCGAGCTCGGCGAACGGGCCGTCCGCCGTCGGCTGGTTCAGGTCGTCGGCCGCCGGTCCGGCGTGGGTGTCCTTCTCGCCGCCGGTGAGGCCGGGGGCCTGGGACGCGGTGAGGGCCGCCATGGCCGCCACCGCGAGGGCGGTCGTGCGCAGTCCCTTGCGGGCCCGCCCGCGGTACGGGCGTCGTCGGGCACGGCGTACGGACATGGTCGTCACTCCTGTCGGATCCGTGGGAGGTGCGGGGGCGGGAGGCGGGCCGGGGGCGCGGGCGGGCGGTGCGGCTCAGCGGCCGAAGGTGTCGAGGGCGGAGACCAGCCAGCGTCCGTCGCGGTGCACGACGTCGACGGCGAGCATGGCCGCCGCGTACACGCCCTCGTCCTGCGCGGCCCGCGTTCCCGCCTTGTCCTTGTCGTTGTCCTTGTCGTTGTCCTTGTCCTTCTGGTCCGTCGCGGCCTTCTTCCCGGTGGTGGCGACGCTGCTCTGGTCGGCGTAGACGAGGACCCGGGCCCGGTCGCCGTCGATCTGTTCGACCGCGCTCTCGGTGACCGTCGTGGTGATCACCGCCTTCTGCTCGTCGGCCCGGGCGCGGACGTCGGCGAGCAGCTCGCGGTGCTGGCCGACGGCCTTGCCCGTCAGGAGGTCCTTCGCCGCCCCGTCGAGGGCGCCGGGGTCCGCGTGGTCGTAGGAGAAGAGCCGGTCGACGGCCTTGGCCACCTGTCCCTTGATCTCGCTGGTGCGGGCGAGGTCGGTCAGCGCGGTGTTGCTCCGCGCGGGCTCGGACCTGAGCCCTTCGGCCTTCGCGTGCGCCCAGCCCGCGAAGCCGCCGAGGAGCACCGTCAGCGCGCAGAGCAGCACGAGGGCCGGGGGGCGGCGGCGCGGCCGGGCCCCGGCGGCCTTCGGGGCCGCTCCGTCCGCGGGCGGGCCGGCGGTGGCCACCTCCTGCGGTTTCAGGACGGCTGTGGCGCCGCGCGTACCGGTCGGGACCGCCGTGCGCTCGGCGCGCTCGGCGCGCTCGGCGCGCTCGGCGCGCCCGGGGCGTTCCGCGCGCCCTGCGGAGGCGGCGGAGGCGGCGGGCAGGCTCTCGCGGGCCTGGCGGCGCCGCTGGCGGTTGATGTGGTGGCGGGTCGTCGACATGGTGCGGTGTCCTCCTCGCTGCGGCCGGCTTCGCGGTACGGAACCGGGTCAGCCGGTCGATGTGCCGCCCACGGGGGCCTGTCCGAGGGCGCTCAGCTTCCACCGGCCGTCGGTCCAGGTGAGTTCGCCGAGCATGCGGCTGTCCTTGTCGCTCTTCGCCCCGTCGGCCGCCTCGACGGTGACGCGCAGGGCGACCAGCACCCGGGCGCGTCCGGCCCGGTCGTCGAGTTCGGTGACGGCGCCGGACAGCACCCGGGCCGTGCTGACCGTCTTCGCCTCTTTCACCTGCGCGGCGAACTCCTCGCGCCCGTCGGCCAGTTGCTCGTGCAGCTCGCCCGTGGTGGACGACTCCCACAGGTCCAGGCCCCGGTCGAGTTCCCGGTGGTCGAGGGTGTTCAGGTTCTGCACGGCCTGCTCGCCGGCGGAGAGCGCCGCGTCCCGCTGGGCGGCGTAACCGGCCCGCTCGTCGTGCGCCGCCCGGTACCAGTCCTGACCGGCCCAGGCGGCGAAGCCGCCCGCCACGAGGGTGAGGGCGAGGGCCAGCGCCGGAAGGGGCCGGGAACGGCCTGCGTCGAGGAGGCGGACCGCGCGTTCCATGGGGTGCTCCAGTCTCCCGCGCATGCTCAGCGGGCCTTGATGTCGACGATCCGCCACCGGTCGTCGTCGAGCCGTGCCGTGACGGTGAGCTGGGCCGCCGCGGTGGTGGCCCCGGTGTCGGCCTTGCCCTTGCCGGTGCCCGTGCCCTTGGCGTCGCCGCGGTGGGAGGTCTGGTCGAGGAAGACCAGCAGGCGGGCCCGGTCGCCGTCGAGTTCGATCACTCCGGTGCGCACGGCCCGGGTGCTCAGGGTGACGCGCTGCTCGGTGAGGTCGTCGCGGACCCGGGCGAAGAGGGTCTCGTACTGGCGGGCGGCGCGGCCGTCGAGGACGGCGCTCGCGGAGCGTTCGGCGGCCGCGGTGCCGTCCGGCGTGTAGGAGAAGATCCGGGCGAGGGCGTCGCCGACGTCGCCCGCGACGCGGGTGGTGGCCTCGGCGTCGGTGAGCGCGTGGTTCCGGGCGGGGGCCTGCGACCTCAACTGGTGGGCCGCGTAGAAGAATCCGCAGCCGCCGAGGACGAGGACCGCGACCGCCGAGGCCAGGGCCGCCCTGCGCAGGCGCCCCTTCGGCCCGCCCGTCCCGGCGGGCGCGTCCCCGGCGGCCTCGGCGTCACCGGGCGCCGTGCCCGTGGCCGGGCCCGCGGCTGCGGCCGTGCCCGTGCCCGGCCCGGTAGCCGCCTCCGGGTCCGGGTCCGCCTCCGTGCCCGGCTCGGTAGCCGCCTCCCGGTCCGGGTCCGCCTCCGTGCCCGGCTCGGTAGCCGCCTCCCGGTCCGGGTCCGGGCCCGCCCCGGTGCCGGGCTCCGGTGCGGCGGCCCTGCGCGGCAACCACGTCGGTGTCATCGCTCCCCGCCCTTTCCTTCCGCCACCGGTACGGCGCTCAGCGCCCGCACCTTCCACTCCCCCTCGCCCGTGCGGTCCAGGACCGCCTCCAGGCGTTTGCGGTCGGTGGACGGCTTCTTCGCCCCGGCCGGGGTGACCTGGACGCGTACGGTGGCGATGAGCTTGGCCGTGCCGGACCGCGGGTCGAGCGCGGTGACGGCGGCCTCGGTGACCGTGCCGCGCGCCGAGGTCCCGGCCGCCGCCTCGGTGTCGCCGAGTTCCTCGCGCAGCGGCCCGGTGGAGACGGTGCGCCAGTCCCGGATGCTCCGCTCCGCCCGCTCCCGGGTGGAGGCGTCCAGCGTGGTGAGCACGGCGATGCCGTCCCGCCCGTCGGCGAGCGCCTCGTCCCGCTGGCGGCCGTAGGTGAGCGCGTCGTCGGTGCGGGCCTCGGCGTACGTCCACGCGCCGGTGCCGCAGACGCCGAGGGCCAGCACGAGCCCCGCCGCGGTGAGGATCCTGGCCCCGCTCATCGGGTGCTCCCGCCGGCCGGGGTGAGGAGACCGGTCAGGCCGGCCGGGGCCTCACCGCTCAGTCCGGGCAGGGCGAGGGCGCCGGGCAGGGCCGGGGTGCCGTCCTCGGCCGGGGTGGTCCGGCCGGCGCTGCCCGAGGGCAGGGTCCCGGGTCTGGCCGGGTCGGGAACCGGGCCGCTCTTCGGGGCGTTGGCCGAGCCGCGTACGTTCTTGCCGCTCGACGCCGGGGCGGTGCAGGCCGCGTCGGTGTTGAGGGCGGGCGCGGTGCCGAGGTCGAGACCGTTGCGGTAGCGGGTGCCGCCGTAGCCGTCGGTGCAGGGCAGGGGGCTGAAGAAGGTGACGGCCAGGCCGAGGTTCAGTCCGCCCTCGTCGACGGCGGTGGAGCCGGCCGAGACGACCGCCGGGTACTTCACGAGGAGTTCCTCGATGCCGCGCTGCCGGGTCACGGCGACCTCGGAGGTGGTGAGGAGGTTGGCGAGGACGACGCCGAGGCTGGGGTCGAGGTCCTGGAGCAGGCCGCTGACCTGGGTGGCGGCCTCGGGGGTGACCGCGAGGAGGCGGCGGAGGTCGGCGTCGGAGCCCTTGAGCGCGGCGGCCAGGTCCTTCGCGCCGACGGCGAAGTCGCGGATGGCCCGCGACTCCTGGGCCTGGGTGCGCAGGACGGTCTCGCCGTCGTTGATGAGCAGGGTGGTGGACGGCAGGGCGCGGTCGGCGGCCTCGACGAAGTCGCTGCCGCTGTCGAGGAGCACCTGGAGGTCGTCACCGTGTCCCTCGAAGGCCTTGCCGAACTCGTCGACGACCGTGCGCAGGTCCTCCAGCGGGACGGAGCTGACGAGGTCGTCGACGCTGGAGAGCACGTCGGTGACGGGTGCGGGCACCTCGGTGTCGGCCTGTTCGATGCGGGTGCCGTCGGCGAGGTAGGGGGAGCCGTCGCTCTCGGGCCGCAGGTCGATGTACTGCTCGCCGACGGCGGAGAGCCCGGCGACCACGGCCTTGGTGTCGGCGGGGATGCGGGGCGCGGACTTCTTGATGCGGAGTTCGGCGACGACGCCCTCGGCGGTGAGGTCGATCGGGCCGACGCGGCCCACCGAGACACCCCGGTAGGTCACGTCGGAGTGGGTGAACAGTCCGCCGGTGCGGGGCAGTTGCACGTCGACGGTGTAGTAGTCGGCGACCCCGACGTACCGGCCGAGGTCGGCGTAGCGGATGCCGAGGAAGGAGAGGGCGAGGACGGCGACGAGCAGGAAGGCGAGGTTCTTGAGCCGGACGGCGGGGGTGATCACCCGTGCTCACCCCCGGACGCGGACGCGGAGGCCGACGCGGCCCCGGACACCGAGGGCAGCGGCAGCGGCGGGGAAGGGCTCCGCTTCCCCGAGGACGGCTTCTTCGCGCCCGGGTCGGGGGCGCCCTGCGCCGTCGCGGAGGCGGACGGTGACGGCGTGCCCCCGTCCACCAGCGGCGGGATCACCTCGGTCCCCGGTGCGGCGACCATGCTCAGGTACGTGTTGAGGTAGTCGCCCTTCACCCCGCGCAGCACCTCGTCGGTGAACGGGTACGTCAGCAGCACCTGGAGCGAGTCGGGCAGGTCCGTGCCCGCGTCGGCCAGGGCCTTCAGCGTCGGCGCGACGGCCTTGAGGTCGGCGATCATGTCGTCCTTGCTCGCGTTGATGGTGGAGACGGCGACGCCGGAGAGCGTGTCGAGGGAGCGCAGCATGGTCAGCAGGGAGCCGCGCTGCGTCTCCAGCGTCTTCAGGCCGGGCGAGAGGTCGGTGAGGACGGTGCCGACGTCGTCCTTGCGGGTGGCGAGGGTCGAGGAGAGCCGGTTGACGGCGTCGAGGGCGTCGGTGATGTCTCCGCGGTGCTCGTCGAGGTCGCCCACCAGGGTGTTGACCCGTTTCAGCATGGAGCGCACCTCCGGCTCGCGGCCCCCCAGCGCGGCGTTGAGCTCCCGGGTGATGGTCTTGAGCTGGCTGACGCCGCCGCCGTTGAGGAGCAGGGACAGCGCGCCGAACACCTCCTCGACCTCGGTGTTGCGGCTGGTGCGGGACAGCGGGATGACGCTGCCGTCCGTCAGCCGGCCGGTTCCGGTCTCCTTGGCGGGGGCGACGAGTTGGACGTACTTCTCGCCCAGCAGGCTGGACTGTTCGAGGCGCGCGGTGGCGTCGGCGGGCAGCCGCACATCGCCGTTGATCTCCATGGTGACGCGGGCCGACCAGTCGTCCTCGCCGAGGTCGATGCCGGTGATCCGGCCGACGGCGACGTCGTTGACCCGTACCGCGGCGTGCGGGACGAGGCTGAGCACGTCCTGGAGTTCCGCGGTGACGGTGTAGGGGTGGTCGCCGAGGTCGGCGCCGCCGGGCAGCGGCAGGTCCTCGATGCCGTCGAAGCCGCTCGGTACGACGCTCACCCCGCCGACGGTCAGGGCCAGGGCGAGTCCGGCGGCGACCAGTGCGCCGGCGGTGAGCCCCGCGGCGCGGCCCGCTCCGATCCTGCCGCGCCTCATCGCCCGGCCTCCTTGTTCGGGGCGCTCGCGCCGGCCACGGGCAGCGGCAGCAGCGGGCCGCCGCCGCTGATCTCGTTGAGGTTGGCGCGGCCGTCAAGGGTGCGGGTGTCGGGGTTGTAGGCGTTCACGACGTTGTCGGCGGCCAGCGGTGCGACGTCCAGCGCCTCGGCCAGCGAGGCGCGTTGCTCGACCAGGGTGCGGGTGAGGGGGACGAGCCGGTCGACGTTCTTCTTCAGCTCGCCCCGGTTGTCCTCGACGAAGGTCTTGACCTGGCCGAGGGCCTTGCCGAGTTCCTCCAGCGCGCCGGTGAGGTCGTCCTTGTTGTCGGCGAAGAAGCTGACGACCTCGTCCAGGCGTTCCTGGGCGGTGCGTACGTCGGTGTCCTTGTTCTTCAGCATGGTGGTGAAGGTCTGGAGGCTGCTGAGCGTCCGGAACAGGTCGCCGCTGTTGCCGTCGAGGGTCTTGGCCGCCTTGCCGAACTCCTCGACGCCGTCGCCGATGGCCTCGCCGTTGCCGTCGAGGTTGTCGGCGCCGGTCCGCAGCAGGTCGGACAGGGCGCCCTCGGAGTTGGCGCCGTCCGGGCCGAGGGCGTCGCCGAGTTCGGTGATGGAGTCGTAGATCTGGTCGATCTCGACGGGGACGTGGTTGCGGGAGGCGGGCAGGACGGCGCCGTCGGCGAGGGCGGGGCCCTCGCGGTAGGCGGGGGTGAGCTGCACGTAGCGGTCGGCGACGACGCTGGGCGCGACGACGACGGCCCGCGCGTCCTCGGGGACCTTGATCCCCTCGTCCAGGCGGAGGCCGACGCGGACCCTGGTGCCCTCGGGGTCCACCGACTCCACCTCGCCGACCCGCACCCCGAGGATGCGCAGGTCGGATCCGGCGTAGACGCCGATGGCGCGGTCGAAGTAGGCGGTGACGCGGGTGCCGTCGGCTTCGAGGACCCGGGCGGCGGCCAGGCCGCCGGCGGCGAGCACCACGAGGGCGAGCACTCCGGTGAGGATCTTTCGGCGTCGGGTCATCACTCACCGCTCCCCTGGGCCGCCGCCGGCTGTTTCGGGGGCAGGCATCCGGTCTCGGGCTGGGAGGTCGCGGGCAGGTAGTCGCGGGGCACCACGCCGCACAGGTAGCTGTCGAACCAGCGGCCGTTGCCGAGGGTGTTGCCGACCAGGCGGTAGTACGGGCCGACCAGCGCGAGGGTCTCGCCGAGCCGGGTGTTGTTCTTCTCCAGGACGCTGGTGACGCGGCCGAGCGCCTTCAGGGTGGGGCCGAGCTGCTTCTCGTTGTCCTTGACGAGGCCGCCGAGTTCGGTGCCGAGGTCCTGGCTGCCCTTGAGCAGGGCGCTGATGGCGCTGCGGCGGTCGCGGAGTTCGCCGAGCAGCGGGCCGCCGTCCTCGATGAGGGTCTCGAAGCTGGACTTGTTGTCCTCCAGCGTCTTGGTGAAGTCGGCGCTGCCCTTGAGGAGTTCGGAGAGCTTGGCGTCGCGCTTCGAGATCGACTTCGACAGGTCGGACAGGCCGGTGGCCGCCTTGCGCACGTGCGGCGGGGAGTCCTTGAAGGTCTCGGAGATGGTCTCGAAGCTCTCCGCGAGCCGTCCGGTGTCGATGTCGTCGACGGTGCCGCTGAGGTCCTGGAAGGCCTGGGTCACGTCGTACGGGGACGTGGTGCGGGCGAGCGGGATGCGGGCGCCGGGGTCCTGGCGGGCGGAGCCGAGCGGGTCGAGCGCCAGGTACTTGTCGCCGAGGACGGTCTTGATGGCGATGGCGGCGGTGGTCCGGTCGCCCAGCCAGGCGTCCTGGACCTCGAAGCTCACCCTGACCTTGGCGCCGTCGAGCGCGACGCCGGTGACCTGGCCGACCTTGACGCCCGCGATGCGCACCTCGTCGCCCTCGTCCAGGCCGGCGGCCTCGGAGAAGTCGGCGCTGTAGGTGGTGCCGCCGCCGAAGGGCAGCCGGTCGACGTTGTAGACGAGCAGGGCGACGAGGGTGAGGACGAGCAGTCCGGCGACGCCGACGGCGACGGGGTCGCGTTCCTTGACCGGCTTGAGGCGCGGCCCGGTGCGGGGACGCTTCATCCGCGGCACCTCGATTCGGTGATCGCGATGCCGGTCGGCGGCTTCGAGCCGTCGGAGGTGGTCACTCCGCTCACGCGCGCCTCGCAGAGGTAGAGGTTGAACCACGAGCCGTAGGAGGACAGGCGGGCCAGGGCGGTCATCTTGGCGGGGCTCTTCTCCAGGAAGTCCTCGATCTGCGGGGTGTGCTCGCCGAGGTTGGTCGAGAGCCGGCCCAGTTCCCGGATGTCCTTCTTGAGCGGCGCCCGTCCGTCCTGGAGGAGGCCGGCGGTGACGTCGGTCAGGTCGCCCATGGCGGCGACGGCCTCGCCGAGGGGCTTGCGGTCCTGGTTGAAGCCGGTGACGAGTCGCTGGAGGGTGACGACGAGGTCGTCGAAGCCGTCCTCGCGGTCGTTGAGGGTGTCCAGGACGGTGGTGAGGTTCTCCACGACCTGGCCGATCACCTTGTCCTTGGCGGCGACGGTCGTGCCCAGCGAGCCGATGTGGCGGATCAGGCCGTCGACCGTGGCGCCCTCGCCCTGGAGCACCTGCACGATGGATCCGGCGAGTTCGTTGACGTCCTTCGGGGAGAGGCCCTCGAACAGCGGCTTGAAGCCGTTGAAGAGCAGGGTCAGGTCGAGCGCGGGCGTGGTGCGGTCCAGCGGGACGGTACCGCCCTCCGGGAGGGTGCCGGTGAGGTCGCCGCTGCCGCGGCCGAGGGAGACGTAGCGCTGGCCGACCATGTTGAGGTACTTCACGGCGGCGGTGGTCGACCGGGGCAGCCTGCGGTCGTCGCGGACGGTGAAGGTCACCTGCGCGGTGCGCCGGTGCACCACGCGTACGTCGGTCACCTCGCCGACGGTCACCCCCGAGATCCGCACGCTGTCGCCGTCGACGAGCCCGGTGACGTCGGTGAACAGGGCCTTGTAGGTGCGGGTGCCGCTGTGGGAGTCGGCACTGGTGCCGGCGACGCTCAGGCCGAGCACGGTCGTGGCGAGGGCGGTGACCACCACGAAGACGAGGGACTTGACCAGCGGTCCGGTCAGCGGGCGGCGCCGGGTGTGCGCGAGGTCGGCGCCGGTCATCCGAGGGTCACCTCCGTACCGCGGTAGACGGGGCCGACGAGCAGGCTGCTCCAGTCGGGCAGGTCGCCGGGGCTCTTCCCGGCGGCGGGGGCGAGGAGTTCGTTGACGAGGTCGTTCTCCTGCGGGGAGTTGGCGGGCCCGAGGTCCTGCTCGGCCGCCGGGGCCGCGGCGGGCGCGGCGGGCCCGGGCAGGGAGCCGAGGTAGGGCACGCTGGGGCAGCGGGGTCCGCCGCCGGAGTCGTAGACCGGGGTGTCGCGGCCGGGCCGGTAGGCGCCGCGGGAGGCGACGGTGGTGACGTCGACGTGGATGCCGGGCCGGTCGGTGCCCTTGCCGAGCGCCTTGTCCATGCCCGGCACGAAGTCGGCGAGGGTGCGCAGGGTGCAGGGGAAGGCGGAGGAGTACTCGGCGAGCAGTTCCAGGGTGGGGCGGCTGGTGTCGCCGAGCCGGATGATGTTGTCCTTGTTCTTGCGCAGGAAGGCGGTCACGTCCTCGGCCGTCCCGGTCGTGGCGCCGAGGGTGGCGGCGAGTTCCGCCTCCTGCTCGGCGAGGGTGCCGCTGGTGGTGGTGAAGTCGGTGAGCGCCGTGATGATGTCGGGCGCGGCGTCCGCGTAGACATGGCTGACCTTCACGAGTTCCTTGAGGTCACGGTTGAGGGCGGGCAGGTCGGGGTTGAACTTGGCCAGGTGCTCGTCGAGCAGGCTCAGCGTCTCGCCGAGCCGCTGCCCGCGCCCTTCGAGGGCCTGCGAGACGGCGGACAGGGTCGCGGACAGCTTCTGCGGCTGGACGGCGGTGAGCATCGGCAGGACGTCGTCGAGGACCTGCTGGAGTTCGATGGCGTTCGCGGACCGGTCCTGGGGGACGACCGCCCCGGCGGCCAGGGGTTCGGGCGAGGGGTCGGCGGGCGGTACGAGGGCCACGAACCGCTCGCCGAACAGGGTGGTGGGCAGCATCTGCGCGCGGACGTCGGACGGCACGTCGTCCAGCGCGCCCGGCTTCATGGCGAGGGTGAGCCGGGCGCCGTCGCCGGTGGCGCGGATGGCGCGGACCTCGCCGACGACGACGCCGCGCAGTTTCACCTCGGCGCCCGGGTGCATCTGGTTGCCGGCGCTGCCGGTCTCCACGACCACGGGGTCGGAGTCGGTGAACTTCTTGTCGTAGACGGCGACGGCCAGCCAGATCAGCAGGGCGGGCACGAGCACGAACACCACTCCGGCCAGCCGGTGGCGCAGCGCCTCGCCTCTCGGTCGGCTCATCTCACCCCGCCACCTTCACGGTCGTGGTCGCGCCCCACAGGGCCAGCGACAGGAAGAAGTCGGTGACGCTGATCAGCACGATGGCGTTGCGCACCGACCGGCCGACGGCGACGCCGACCCCGGCGGGGCCGCCGGAGGCGCGGTAGCCGTAGTAGCAGTGGGCGACGATCACCATCACGCTGAAGATCAGCACCTTCAGTACGGAGAGCAGCACGTCCGTCGGGGAGAGGAAGAGGTTGAAGTAGTGGTCGTAGGTCCCCCGGGACTGCCCGTTGAACAGGACGGTCACATAGCGGGAGGCGAGGAAGGAGGAGAGCAGCCCGATGGCGTAGAGCGGGATGATGGCCACGACGCCGGCGATGATGCGGGTGGTGACGAGGTACGGCATGGAGCGGATGCCCATGCCCTCCAGCGCGTCGACCTCCTCGTTGATGCGCATGGCGCCGAGCTGGGCGGTGAATCCGGCTCCGACGGTCGCGGAGAGGGCGAGTCCGGCGACCAGGGGGGCGATCTCGCGGGTGTTGAAGTAGGCGGAGACGAACCCGGTGAACGCGGCCGTGCCGATCTGGTCGAGGGCCGCGTAGCCCTGGAGTCCGACGACGGTCCCGGTGAAGAGCGTCATCGCAATCATCACGCCGATGGTGCCGCCGATGACGCCGAGGCCGCCGGAGCCGAAGGCCACCTCCGCGAGCAGGCGCTGCACCTCCTTGAGGTAGCGGCGCAGGGTGCGCGGGATCCACAGCAGGGCCCGGACGTAGAAGAGGAGTTGGTCGCCGGAACGGTCGAGCCAGACGAGCGGGGAGGCCATCGGACCTCAGCCTCCCTTCGGCGGGACGATCTGGAGGTAGACGGCCGTCATCACCATGTTGACGAAGAAGAGCAGGAGGAAGGTGATGACGACGGACTGGTTGACGGCGTCGCCGACGCCCTTGGGGCCGCCGCGCGGGTTGAGGCCCCGGTAGGCGGCGACGATGCCCGCGATGAACCCGAAGACCAGCGCCTTGAGTTCGCTGACGTAGAGGTCGGGCAGCTGGGCGAGGGCGGAGAAGCTGGCGAGGTAGGCGCCGGGGGTGCCGCCCTGCATGATGACGTTGAAGAAGTAGCCGCCGAGGATGCCGACGACGGAGACCAGGCCGTTGAGCAGGACCGCGACGCCCATGGCGGCCAGCACCCGGGGCACCACCAGGCGCTGCACGGGCGAGACGCCCATGACCTCCATGGCGTCGAGCTCCTCGCGGATCCTGCGGGAGCCGAGGTCGGCGCAGATGGCCGAGCCGCCGGCCCCGGCGATGAGCAGTGCGACGATCAGCGGGCTCGCCTGCTGGACGACGGCGAGGACGCTGGCGCCGCCGGTGAACGACTGGGCGCCCAACTGCTCGGTCAGGGAGCCGACCTGGAGGGCGATGACGGCGCCGAAGGGGATCGAGACCAGGGCGGCGGGCAGGATGGTCACGCTGGCGACGAACCAGAACTGCTCGACGAACTCGCGGAACTGGAAGGGTCTTCGGAAGACGGCCCGGACGACCTCCGCGGCGAGCGCGAAGAGCCTGCCGGTCTGCCGCAGCGCACCGGTGATCACGCGCCGCTCCCGGCGGTGGGCATCGGCAGGGTGGCCGCCTCGGAACCCTTCGCGTAGGTCTCCCGGATGGCGGAGCGCGCGGCGGGCGGGAGCGAGTCGATCATGCCCATGACGCGCTCGCGCCGGCGGGCGGCGGCCCGGCGCGGCGGCAGGCCGGGCGAGGGCTCCAGCTGCGGCACGATCACCCGGGGCGCGGCGGGGGCCGAGGGGGCGGCGTCCGCCTCGGCGGCGAGGGTGGCCGCGTCCTTCTCCTCGGACATCCCGATGGGGCCCTCGCGCCGGCCGCCGAGGAACTGGGACACCACCGGCTCGTCGCTGGTGAGCAGCACCTCGCGCGGGCCGAAGGTGACCAGTTCGCGCAGGAAGAGCATCCCCATGTTGTCGGGCACGGTGGCGGCGATGTCGAGGTTGTGGGTGACGATCAGCATCGTGGCGTCGAGCTGCGCGTTCAGGTCGATCAGCAGCTGGGAGATGTAGGCGGTGCGGACCGGGTCGAGCCCGGAGTCCGGTTCGTCGCACAGGATGATCTGCGGGTCGAGGACGAGCGCGCGGGCCAGCCCCGCCCGCTTGCGCATGCCTCCGCTGATCTCTCCCGGAAGCTTTCCCTCCGCGCCCAGCAGCCCGACGACCTCGATCCGCTCCATGACGATGCGGCGGATCTCGGACTCCTTCTTGCGGGTGTGTTCGCGCAACGGGAAGGCGATGTTGTCGAAAAGGGACATGGACCCGAAGAGGGCGCCGTCCTGGAACATGAGACCGAACAGTTTACGGGTCTCGTAGATGTCTCTTTCCGGGCTGTTCACCATGTCCACCCCGTTGATGAGGACACGGCCCTTCTCGGGTTTGAGCAGCCCTATGAGCGACTTCAGGAAAACGGTCTTGCCGGTTCCGGACGGGCCCAGCATCACGCTGACCTCTCCGGCCGGAAGAGTGAGTGACACGTCCCGCCAGATGCTCTGCTTACCGAAGGACTTGGTCAGGCCCTCGACCACCACTTCGATTCCCATATCACCTCCAGCGGACGCCAATCGGATACGCGCTGCGGGCCCGCACGTTAAGTCGGCACGGAGCACACTGACAACGGGTGCGGCAAGGATCACCGGCACCCCGGTGGAACTTGTCACCGCGCAGACAAACTCGCCGCCCCGCACTTGTCTCCGCGAAGACAGGGCAGGGTCTCGCGGTTCCGGGGGGTGTGGATCCCGCGGGACCCCGCCGGCGGACACCCCGCCCGACGGGAGGCCGGGCCGAAACGCGTCCGCCATGGCTCCGGCCGACGGGGGCCACCGACCTGGAACCGAGCACCGCACCGGCACGTTACGGCCGAGTAACCTCGGCGGGCAACACCGGAATCCGAGTTTTCCCCGATACCGACTCCGGCCATCCGGAACCTGTCAGGGACGTCACAAGAACCACTCGGTAACTTGTCATCGAATGAGTAGGGAAACCCCGCACTGTGGGACGGTCGCGGGGCGTGAGTGCCACGGGCGGGACGTTTAGACCTTGGCAGCAGATGACTAAGCCGTATCGCGATTCGCTCACCCCGGAAACAGCTTGTTCCCCTTTTCAAAGAATCATGGACTTCCGCATTGTTCGGCTATGTTTCCGGCGAGTAACGTCACGGCGCACTGCAGGTCGACCCTCAAGGAGAGTCCGAGTCATGAAGAAGAGCATCAGAAGGTCCGCCCTCGTGGTGTGTGCGGCCGCGTCGGCGCTCGGCCTCGCCGCCGTCCCGTCCTCGGCGGTGCCCTCCACGGTCTGGACGGTCAGCCCCTCCCCGGCCGCCTTCAAGGCCGTGAACGTGGGCAACATCGTGCTGACCGCCACCATCCCCATGACGTGCACGACCTCGACCGCGGCCGGGACGATGGCGAGCACCACCGGCAACCCCGGGGACGTCGCCGACATCACCACCATGAACTTCGGTTCGTCCACCTCGCCGTGCACCAGTGTCCTGGGCAACGTCACCACGACGTCGGTCACCCCCTGGGACGTCGTCGCCCTCGACTACACCGCCTCCACCGGTGTCACCAAGGGCTACGTCGGCAACGTCAAGGCCAACGTGACCGCCGGGGCCTGCAAGTTCACGGTGACCGGCAAGGCCTCCGGCACGTACACCAACTCCACCGGCATCCTGGCGATCAACAGCACCAGCGGTGAACTGACGGTCACCAACCCCGTCAACTGCGGCGCGGTCGTCACGACCGCCACCAAGCCCACCTTCAAGGGCAACTACGCCGTCACGGTGGCGAGCACCGGCGCCATCCCGACCATCGTCGGCTCCAACCCGTAGGCCGCCGACGCGTCCTGTGCGCCCGGCCGGCACCCCGGCCGGGCGTTCGCGGGCCGGTGCCGCGCCCGAGAAGAACCGGTCTCCCGTCCGAGCCGTCCGAGCGGAGTCGTATGAAAGCCAAGCCAGCCGCCGCCCCGCGGGCGCCCCGGGCCCGGGTGCGGACCACGTCGATCGCCGCGTTCGTGGTGCTCGCCGCCCTGGTCCCGACCACGGCCTCCGCCTCGGGCACCCAGGAGATCGAGGCAGAGCTCCCCTACGTCTGCACCCTCCCCTCGGGGCCACTGCCCGCGACGGTGCGCCTGTCGGCCGACTTCCCCGGGCGGGCGGCGGCGGGCGAGGCGTTCACGCCCTCCGACGTCACCACCACCGTGGAGCTCCCGGCCCAGGCGGTCGCGGACCTCACCGCGCGCGGCGCGGCCGAGGTACGGGCGGCCACCCGGCTCGCCGTCGGCGTCGCCCAGAACTCGGCCACGGCCACGGCGACCTGGCGGGGAAGCGCCGAGCCTGACGCGCTGCCCGCGTCGGGGCCGCTGACGCTCATCGCGCGGGGCGACGTCCCCTCGGTGGCCGGCCGGGGCGACGGCGACCTCACGTTCTCCGCGGGCGCCCTCGCGATCGACCTGGCGCTCGGGGCGGCGGACCCGGCCACCGCCGACCCCGGCTCGCTGACCGTCGACTGCGCCCTCGCCGAGGACGCGCCCGAGCAGGGCCTGCTGGCCACCGTACCGGTGGGCACGGGCGAGCCGGCGCCGAGCGGTTCGCCGTCCTCGCCGGGGCCGGTCGAGACCTCCGGGGCGCCGGACGACGCGCAGCAGGACCGGCCGGGGGACCGGGAGCCGGAGCGGCAGTCGGACCGGTCGCCGAAAGTGCTGGAGAACACCCCCGGCGCCGCCGCGGACCGCGACGAGGTCCCGCCGTGCCGCTATGACGAGCAGCACCCGCCCACGGACGTCTCGCTCAACGCCTACGTCACCGGCTACGCCAACGTGAAGAAGATGAAGGGCGCCGCGTACCTGCCGCCGTCCTGCGTGCTGATCGAACAGGGGCTGCCGGCGCCGGGGCCCGCCGACCCGGAGTACCTGATCTTCGACACCGTGTCGTACGGGAACTTCCACTACCGGGAGCGCGAGCAGACCCCGCCCTTCGAAGCGACCTTCCTGTCCTTCGACTTCGCCCCGGTGAAGGCCACCATGGTGCTGGAGCAGACGGGCCCCCTGCGGATCGACTCGCGCATGAAGATGCGCCTGTCCGACTTCACCACGATCACCGACACCTACGTCCGGGCCCCGCTGATCGTGCGCGTGCTGGATCTGGAGGTCAACGGGACACGTCTGGAGGTCGGTTCGCAGTGCCGGACCGAGACGTCCCTGACCTCCGAGGACCCGGATCCCGCGAACTTCCCCGGTGACCACCTGGTGCTGTACGGCCGGGGCGAGCAGATCATCGGCCTGCCGGCCACCGGTTACCTGCTCCTGAGCGGTGGTGTGCTGTCCGGCGAGACGGCCATTCCCGCCTTCACCGGCTGCGGCACCGACGGCGAGGACCTCGACCGGCTGCTCACCGCCTCCGTCTCCGGTCCCGGCAACCACATCAAGCAGGTCCAGGGCCAGACGTGCGCGATCGCCGCCCCCGTCTTCCCGAGCCCTGAGAACGAAGGCCAGTGCACCGAGGACCTCCAGCCCTACGAGATCCCCGTCGCCGAGCGCTGATCCCCCGACTCCCACCTCCACGGAAGGCCACCACCATGCGCCCGATCTCCCCCCGTACCCGGCTCGCCACCGTGTCCGCGCTGACCGCGCTCGGCGCCTTCGCCTCGCTGGGCACGGCGACCGCGGCCGACCCCGTGCTGAACGGCGAGTGGGCCCCCTTCACCCGCTGTCCCGTGGACGCCCCGGCGATGCTGGCGGCCGACGGCTTCGCCAAGACCCCGCAGTGTGTGGTGTCGACCTCGGCGAGCGGCTCCATCAAGCTGGGCGACACCACCGTGACGACCGGCAGGACCAACCTCCAGTTGGGCGTCGTCCAGAACGCGGACGGCACCAGCACCGTGGTCGCCCCCGCCTCCGGCGCGCTGGTGGCCGAGCCCGCCACCGTGCCCGGCGGGCTGCTCGGCCTGATGTGCCCGAGCGACATCTTCGTGATCACCGGCATCTGCGAGTCGCTGGAGAACTCCAGCCTCAACAAGATCACCGCGACCATGGAGTCGGTCGGCGCGCCCTACGCCTTCGACCAGACCGCGGGCGTCCTCACCGACCTGCCCATCGTCGCCCTGCCGGTCCGCATCCACCTGCAGAACCCGCTGCTCGGCGACAAGTGCTACATCGGGACGGCCGCCAACCCGATCGTGCTGCGCCCGGAGAACCGCACCTTCCCCGAGTTCGGCATGAGCTTCTTCCAGGGCGACGGCACCGTGGACGCGGCCGGCGAGATGAGCCGGATCAACCTCACCGGCGCCACCCAGAACGACGGCGCCTTCGCGGTGCCCGGCGCGACCGGCTGCGGTCTGAACGTCGGTCTGATCAACGCCGCGGTGAACGCGAAGACCGGTCTGCCCTCCGCCGCCGGGAACAACAGCCTCACCCTCAACGACACCCGGACCTACCTCACCGGTCTCAACGCACCGGGCACCGTGGTCCCCGACGCCGGCAAGGTCCTCTCGAAGAACTGGCACTCGGCCGTCAACTAGCCTGGTGACCAAGGCGGTTGGCGACACACACAACCGTGACACGATTCCTCCCCAAGAGATGTACAACACAACAAAGTTGATTTACCGTCTGCTTGCCAGACCGGTGAACGCCTTGGACCGGTCCAGGCTCCGCCCGCGAGGGCGGGGCCCGGTCGGCCCACCCCACCGGACATGTCGACGGCAAGGGATCACACATGCCCGCAATCGCGCGTCCCTCGGTGCTCGGTGAACCACTCGATCCCCTCCCCAAGAAGTTCGCGGCCTTCATGCGCCCGCTGCTTCCGGGGCTGCTGAACGAGATACGCACCGAGGTCACCCGCAGCTATCCGGTGTACGGCAGGCTGCTCAACGGCCCGGACGGGGACGCGATCCGCCAAGGCGTCGAGCAGGCGCTGACCGCCTTCGTGGACCGGGTGGCCGACCCCTCCAGCAGTTCGGAACTGCGGGACGAACTGCTGCGCCGGTTCGGCCGGGTCGAGGCCTACGAGGGCCGCGACCTGGAGGTGCTGCAGGGCGCCTACCGGCTCGGCGCCCGTATCGCGCTGCGCCGGGCCAAGACTCTGGGACGGCAGTACAGCCTCTCCCCCTCGCTGATCCTGGCCTTCGCCGACGCGCTCTTCGCCTACGTCGAGGAGCTGGAGGCGATCACCCGGGAGGGGTACGCGGAGGTCCGGGAGCGGGCCGCCTCCGAGGAGTCCGCGTTACGAAGACAGTTACTGCACTTCCTCCTGGCCGCCTCCCCGCTCCCCCGCACGGCCGTCTCCGAACTGTGCAAGGCCGCCGCCTGGGAGCTGCCCCGCTCGTGCTTCCTCGTCGCCCTGCGCTCTCCGGCGCCCGAACACATCCAGGCGGGCCTCGACCGGGACGTCCTCGCCGACCTGGACATACCGCAGCCGCACCTGCTGGTGCCGGGGGACCTCACACCCGCCCGCCTCGACATGATCGGCACGGCCCTGGCCGGCACCCGCGCCGCGGTGGGCCTGACCGTACCGATCACCCAGGCCGCCGACTCGGTCCGCTGGGCCCGCCGGGTGCTGCAACTCGTTGACGACGATGTCATACCCGACGCCCCGCTGGTCCGCTGCGAGGACCACCTGACGACCCTGTGGCTGCTGTCCGACTCCGCCCTGGTCGACCGGATCGCGGCCCGCGAACTGGCCCCGCTGGACGAGTTGCCGGCCCGGCGGCGCGACCGGCTCGTGGAGACCCTGCGCGTGCACGTGTCCACCCGGGCGCCCGCGGAGCAGGTCGGCGAGATGCTGGGCGTGCACGCGCAGACCGTCCGCTACCGCCTGCGGACCCTGGACACCTACCTGGGCGACCGGCTCGCCGACCCCGACCACCGCTTCGCCATCGAGGTGGCCCTGCGCTCGCTCCACCTGCGGGGCCACGGCGACGCGGAGTGACGCCCCAGGAGGTCGACGCCGAGCTCGGGCGTGCCGCCGTCGTCGCCGTCGTCGATGCCCGTGGCACCGGCGGCGGTTGACGTCCGGAGAACACCGGGTGCCGTAGATGGCCGGCGGGTGAATTCGAACCGGAGAGTCACCGCAGCCGCGCCCGCCCCGGCCCCTCCCCCGCCACCATGGCCTCCCGTGTCACCGTCCTGAGGGGGAGCCGGGCGTGAGTCTGTCCTGGGGTTCCGTGGCCGCCGTCCTGGGCCTGGCCGTGCCCGTCGCCGCCGCGCTGTGGGAGTTCGTGCTGGCGGGCCGCAAACGGCTGGGCTACCGCGTCCAGTTGGACACCACGATCCGGGACTCGGCCGCCTCGGGGCCCGACACCACGGTGCTGCAACGCATGCAGTGGGACGGCACGAACCTGCGCGACCCCTCGGTCGTGCTGCTGCGGATCGAGAACGCCGGCTGGAGCCCCGTCGTCGCCGGCGACTACGTCGCTCCCGCCAGCGATCCCGTGGGCATACGCATCGCCTTCCCCGGCCGCCGCGTGGTCGGCATGACCGTCACCGAGCGCAGCCCGCAGGTCCCGCCCACCTTCTTCGTACCGGGGGCCGAGGGCTTCGAGACCACCGGCCGGGAGATCAAGCTGCCCAAGGTGATCCTCAACCGCCGGGCCCACTACAAGGTCCTGGCGGTCCTGGACCGCGAAGAGGGCTTCACCGAACCCGAGTTCCCCGAGCCCGAGGTCACCGCGGGGATCGTCGGCGGGGTGCGCGGCGGGAACATCAAGAAGACCGCCTACTACCCCTTCGCCTCGCGCCAGGTCCGATGGCTGCTCGCCTCGCTCATCCTGGTGAGCGCCACCCAGTCCGCGTTCACCCTGGCCGGGGGCGACGAGGGCGTCGCCGCGCCGCTGGACTGCGCCGCCGGGACCCTGTACCTGTCCGGTTCCACGGCCTTCGCCCCGGTGCTGCGGGAGGCCGCGCGGCAGTACGAGCGGACCTGCCCGGACGCGCGCATCCCGCTGACCGCCACCTCCTTCAAGGGCAGCGTCGACGGGCTCGACACCCTGGCCGCCGCCGGTGCGGGCGCCCACCTCCCGGACGCCCGGGGGCTCGGGAACCGACTGTCGTTCAGCGACGGACCGAAGTCCGACGGCCGCCCGCGGCTGCTGCCCCGGCCCGTCGCGCTGTCCCTGTTCACCCTCGTCGTGCACGCGGACGCGGGGGTCGAGGACCTGTCCCTGGAGCAGGTACGGGACATCTATGCCGGGACCGTCACCAACTGGAACCAGGTCAAGGGCAACGACGTGCCCATCCACCTGGTCAGCCGGAACCCCGGCTCGGGCACGCGCACCACGCTCGAACGGCAGGTCCTCGACGGCCGCCCCCTCCCGGCGGTGACCACGCCCGACTGCGCCGGGCTCGACCGGGACCGGCCGTGCCGCTGCGAGGTGGGCGGCACCGGGACGCTGCTGGACACCGTGGCCTCGACCCCGGGCGCCCTGGGGCACAGCGAGGTCGGCGCCGCCGCCGCGCGCGACGACCTCCGGCAGATCCGCATCGACGGCTACCCGGCCACCCTGGAGGGTGCCGACGAGGGGGCGTACCCGTACTGGCAGACGGAGATCGCCTACACCTACGGCGAACCGCCGGCCGACTCGATCGCGGCGGGCTTCCTGCGCTACCTCGCCGCCGAGGTCGGCAAGGACGTCATCCGCTCCAAGGGCCACCGCCCCTGCGCCGAACTGGACAAGCCACTCCTGTGCCGACCGAGCGGCGCACCGACGGCGAGGTGACCCCCGGGGAGGTCCCCACGGCACCCCGCCGCACCCCGCCGCACCCCGCCCGGGGGCCTACGGGTTCTCCCAGGCCGCCGGTTCCGCCGCCAGTTCGCGCACCGGGGCCGGCAGCGCGTCCGCGGCGAGGTCGGCGATCGTCACGCCCTCCAGGATCCGGCGCACGTTGGCGCGCAGCGCCACCCACAGCGGCAGCAGCGGCCCCGCCGTACCCGTGTACACCAGCCCCGTCGGCCGTTCGCCGCGCACGGAGACGATCGGGCCGTCCACCGCCCGGATCACGTCCGCCACCGTGATGGCCGCCGCCTCCCGCGCCAGCCGGTACCCGCCGCCCCCGCCGCGGCGGCTCTCCACGACACCGCCACGCCTCAGCTCCCCGAGGATCCCCTCCAGAAATTTGTGCGGAATGTCCTGCGCGGCGGCCACGTCCTCCGCCTTGACCGGGCATTCGTCCTGCCGGACGGCCAGTTCCAGTACCGCCCGTACCGCGTAGTCCGCACGCGCCGAGATCCTCATGCCGACCATTGTGGCGCGCGCTGGGACAATGGCCCGGCACAGGCGTCCCGCGCAGCCGACGGGACCAGAGGTACGCGCGCAACAGGAGAGGCTCCCTTGGAGCTCAGCAGGTCCACCAGGCTCGGCAGACGAGCGTTCAGCGCCCTCGCGGGCACCACCGTCCTCGGTCTCGCGCTCGGCGGCAGTGTGAGCGGCGCGGCGCTGCCCGCCGCCGGCGCTCCGGGCCCCGTGCCCACCGGACCGCCGCCCGGCCCGCCCGGTGCCGACGGCCGGCGCCACCGGGTCGCCCTGGACCGGTACTCCCTGCTGGTGGACGGTAGGCGGCTGGCCCTGTGGTCCGGCGAGCTGCACCCCTTCCGGCTGCCGAGCCCGTCCCTGTGGCGGGACGTGCTTCAGAAGATGCGGGCGTACGGCCACAACGCGGTCAGCGTGCGCCTCGCCTGGAACCAGCACTCCCCCGCCCCCGGCCGGTACGACTTCACCGGCGTCCGGGACCTCGGTCTGTTTCTGCGCACGGCCGCCGAGTGCGGTCTGTACGTCGTCCTGCACCCCGGCCCGTACATCGGCGCCGACGTGGACGCCGGGGGCCTGCCCGGCTGGCTGACGACGGCCGGGGGGCGGGCCAGGACCACCGACCCGGCCTATCTGCGCCACGCCGACGAGTGGCTGGGCCGGGTCAACGCGATCGCCGCCCGGCACCAGTTCACCCGGGGCACCGGCACCGTGCTGCTCTACCGGGCGGACACCCCCGAGCGCGCCGGCCTGGACCACCTGCGCGAGCGGCTGCGCGCCGACGGCATCGAGGTGCCGCTGCTGCACGCAGGCTCCCCGCCCCTCTGGGAGGAGCCGGAGCGGACCCGGGACGCCGCCGAGGCGCGGCGGGCCCACTTCGACCGCCTGGGGCGCGGGAGCACACTGCACAACGTCCGGACGGCGTTCGGCGGCACCTCGTGGGGATGGCTGCCCGCGCCCTCGGCGCCCTCTCCGACGTACGACCCCACCGCGGCGATCGACGAGGCGCGGCGGCCGACGGACAAGCTCGCTCCGCTCCACCAGCTCGGCCACCTCCTGTGCCACGTCCCCGACTTCACCCGGATGACCGAGGCGCCGGCGGTCCGGGCCGCGAACCCCCGCCTCCGGGTGCGGCACCTGGCCAACCCGGACACCGGCGCGCACGCCTACGTGCTGCGCAACGACTCCGCGGCCGACATCACCTCGAAGCTGCCGATGGGCGGGACGGACGTCGAGGTCACCGTCCCCGCCCGGGACGCCAAGCTGCTCGCCACCGGCCTCCACCTGGGCGCGGGGCGCAGGCTCGGTTACGCCACCGTGCAGCCCATGCTGTCGCTGAGCGTCGGGAAGCTGGACATCGCCGCGTTCGTGGGACGGGCCGGCGAGATGGCGCACCTGGCCCTGGACTGTCCGGACGAGCCCTGGCCGACCCGGCTGGACGAGGAGGCCGCCTGGACCTTCGACCACGGCAGGCTGCACGTGATGGTGCCGCTGCGGGAGGACCGGCTGACCCGGGTGCGGGTGCGCAGCGGCGAGACCGACCGCACCCTGCTGCTGCTCTTCGCCGACGACGCCGCCTCGCTGCGGCTGTGGCCGTACGAGACCCCCTCGGGCCGGGTCCTGGTGCGCGGCCCCGAGCTGCTGCGCGAGGCCGCGCTGGACGGTGCCGTGATCCGGCTGACCGGCGACACGGTCGAGGAGCGCGAGCTGGAGGTGTGGGCGCCGCCCGGCATCACCGACGTCACCTGGAACGGCGAGCCGGTGCAGTCGGGCCTGGGCCGCGCGCTGAGCCTGATGACCGTGTGGCCACTGCCCGGGGTGCCGGACCTGGTCCTGCCCGCGCTCGACGGCTGGCGGCGGCGCGCGGAGAACTTCGAGGCGCGGCCCGACTACGGCGACGAGGGCTGGACGGTCGCCGACCGGCGCACCTCGCACGGCACGACCCCGGTCCCCGACGGGCAGCCGGTGCTCTTCGCCGACGACTACGGCTTCCACTACGGCGACGTCTGGTACCGCGGCCGCCTCACCGGCGCCTCGGGCCTGGAGTCGGTGTCCCTGTCGTACCGCACCGGCGCGCACGGCCTGCTGATGGCCTGGCTGGACGGGGAGCCGCTGGGCACGCACCGCGTGGACCGGTCCGGCGGGAAGAAGGACGGGGCGGGCACCTGGACGGCCACGGCCCGCTTCCCGCTGCCCCGGTCCCTGCGCGCGGCGCTGCGCGGGCCGCGGGGCGAGGACGACGCGCCCGTCCTCTCCGTCCTGGTCCGGCGCACCCAGCACGACCAGGACGCGTACCGCTCGGCCCGCGGGCTGGCGTCGGCCCGCTTCGAGGGCGCCTCGCCCGACGTGCGCTGGCGGATCATGGGCGCCGCCGCCCCCGACCCGGTGCGCGGGCCGCTGAACACCGGCGGGCTGTACGGGGAACGCCACGGCTGGCACCTGCCCGGGTACGACGACGGCGCCTGGGAGCGGGTGTCCCCGGCCACCGCCCCGGAGGAGGACCGGCGCCAGGGCGTGACCTGGTACCGGACCACGTTCCGGCTGGACGTCCCGCCGGAGGTCGACGCCTCGGTCGGCCTGGTCCTCGACGGCGCCCCGGACCGCGACGTGCGCGTCCAGGTCTTCCTGAACGGCTGGAACATGGGCGAGTACGTGGGCGGCCGCGGGGGCGCCCCGCACCCCTTCGTCCTGCCGAACGGCATCCTGCGCACCCGCGCCGCCGCCAACACCCTGGCCCTCGCGGTCCTGTCCGACGGCGACACCCCGCCGGGCCCCGGCCCGGTCCGCCTGGAACTGCTGGGCAGCGCGGCCGGAGGGGTGCCGGTGAAGCCCGTCGCCTCCCCGGCCCGGCGGCGCGGTTGACGGGTCTCGCGCAACGGAGGCCGAGAAGGCCCGGCCGCCTTCGGTGCGGGGCGGGCCGGGGGCGGGGCGGGGCGGGGGCGGGCCGGGGGCGGGCCCGGTTCAGCGCAGCCGGATCACGTTCCAGGACAGCGGTTCCAGGGCGGCGGTGAGCCTGCCCTCGCTCAGGGCCGTGCCGTCCACCGGGTGCGGGACGACCCGCTCGGGCTCGGCGAGGGTGTTGCGGGCGTCGGGGTCGGCGTCCGCGAGGGCGCTGTGCTCGACGACCTCGCTCAGCGCCAGGCCGCCGAGGGCGACCTCCAGCGGGAGGGCCTCGGTGCGGGAGCGGTTGACGGCGAAGACGGTGACCGAGCCGTCCTCGGCGCGCACGGCGGTGGCGTGCAGGAGGTCGGCCTCGCCGTACTTCGCCGTCTCGTACCTCGGGGAGTCGACCCGGACGTCGAGCACCTCGCCGCGGCCGTACCGCGAGGCCTGGGAGAAGGGGAAGAACGTCGTCTGGCGCCAGGCGGGGCCGCCCGGCTCGGTCATGATCGGGGCGATGACGTTGACGAGCTGGGCGAGGCAGGCGACGGTGACGCGGTCGGCGTGCCGCAGCAGGGCGATGAGGAGCGAGCCGAAGACGACCGCGTCCATGACGCTGTAGTTGTCCTCCAGCAGGCGCGGCGCCTCGGGCCAGTCCAGGGCGCTCACCTGGGCCTCGGTCCGGCTCATGTACCAGACGTTCCACTCGTCGAAGGAGAGGTTGATCCTCTTCTTCGACTTGAGGCGGGCGCCGACGTGGTCGCAGGTGGCGACGACGTTCTCGATGAACGACTCCATGTCCACGGCGGAGGCGAGGAAGGAGTCGACGTCGCCGTCGTGCGGTTCGTAGTAGGCGTGCAGGGAGATGTGGTCGACGAGGTCGTAGGTCTCCTTCAGGACCGTCGCCTCCCACTCGGCGAAGGTCTCCATCGCCTGGCTCGACGACCCGCAGGCGACCAGTTCGACGTCGGGGTCGATCTGGCGCATGGCGCGGGCGGTCTCGGCGGCGACGCGGCCGTACTCCTCGGCGGTCTTGTGGCCGGTCTGCCAGGGGCCGTCCATCTCGTTGCCGAGGCACCAGAGCCTGATGCCGAAGGGGTCCTTGTCGCCGTGCTCGGCGCGCAGGTCGGACAGGGCCGTGCCGGAGGGGTGGTTGGCGTACTCCTGGAGTTCCAGGGCCTCGGCGACGCCGCGGGTGCCGAGGTTGACCGCCATCATGGGCTCGGCCTGGGGGCCGATCTTCTTCAGGAAGGCGATGTACTCGGAGAGGCCGAAGCGGTTGGTCTCGGTGGAGCGCCAGGCGAGGTCGAGGCGGCGCGGGCGGTCCTCGACGGGGCCGACGGAGTCCTCCCACTTGTAGCCGGAGACGAAGTTGCCGCCGGGGTAGCGGACGGTGGTGACGCCGAGCTCCCGGACCAGCTCCAGCACGTCCTGGCGCAGGCCCTCGGCGTCCGCGGTGGGGTGGCCGGGTTCGAAGACGCCGGTGTACACGCAGCGTCCGAGGTGTTCGACGAAGGAGCCGAAGAGGCGGGGGTTGACGGCGCCGACGGTGAAGGCGGGGTCGAGGGTGAAGCGGGCGGTGCGCATCTTTTCCTTTCGGGGAGGACGTGTCCTCGTACGGGACTGCGGGGCTGCGGGACTGCGGGGCTCGCTACTGTCCGGCCAGGCCCGTGTGGGCGACGCCCGCCACGATCTGGCGCTGGAAGAAGACGAAGACGACGATCAGCGGCAGGCCGGCCATCAGGCCGCCGGCCATGAGCTGGGCCCACTGGATGCCGTAGGAGTTCATGACGGTCGCGATGCCGTTCGGCATGGTCATCAGGTCGGGGTTGTTGGTGACCATGTAGGGCCACAGGAAGTTGTTCCAGGAGCTGATGAAGGTGAAGATGCCGACCGCCGCGAGCGAGGGGCGCGAGAGCGGCACGATGATCGTGAAGAAGACGCGCCAGCGGCCGGCGCCGTCGATGAAGGCGGCCTCCTCCAGCTCGCGCGGGATGCCCTGGAAGAACTTGTAGAGGATGTACACCATCGCGGCGGGCGCGCACTGCGGCAGGATCATGCCCCAGTAGGTGTCGACCATTCCCATCTGCTGGACGCTGGTGAACAGCGGGACGCCGAGCACGGCCGGGGAGACCATGAGCCCCGTCATCACCACGCCCATCAGGGCGCCCTTGCCCCGGAACTCGGTGCGGGCGAAGCCGTATCCGGCGAGCGCGGCGACCAGCAGCACGATCGCCGTCACGCACACCGACACGACCAGCGAGTTGACGAACCAGGCGGTGATGTTGCCGGTCTCGAAGAGGGCCTTCCATGCCTGGCCGGTCCAGTCCTCGGGCAGCCAGTGGGTGGGCACCTCGACCGCCTCGGTCTCCGACTTGAGCGAGGTGAACAGCGCCCAGACGAGCGGGGCGAGGAACACCGCGGCGACGGCGGTGCCGAGCAGGGTGAGCACGATCTGGGCGGGCGTCCAGGCCCTGCGCGGCCTGGCGGCCGGGGTCGTCTGCGCCGCGGCGGTGGTCATCGGCCGCCCTCCTCACGGTTGCGCAGCAGCCACATCCGGGCGAGGGCGACGGCCGCGATGAGCACGAAGAAGATGATGGAGATCGCGGAGGCGTAGCCCACGCGGTAGCTGGTGAAGCCCTGTTCGAGCGTGTACTGCACGAAGGTGCGGGTGGAGTCCTCCGGGCCCGGCCCGAAGTCCTGCATCACGACGGCCTGGTCGAAGACCTGGAGGGAGGCGAGGATCTGGAGGGCGACGACGAGACCGGTGATGTGGCGCAGCATCGGCAGCGTGATGCGGACCGCGCGGTGCCAGGCGTTCGCGCCGTCCAGCTTGGCGGCCTCGTAGAGGTGGGCGGGGATGCCCTGGAGCGCGGCGAGGTAGAGCAGGAAGCTGAAGCCGACGGTCCACCACAGGGTGGTGATGACGACCGCGAGCATCGCGTACGACTTGTCGGTCAGCCAGGGCGTGTCGAGGCCGAGGACGTGGTTGACCATGCCGGTGCCGGGGTTGAAGAGCCACTGCCAGAGGTTGGCGGCGACGGTGGACGGCAGCAGGAACGGCAGGAAGAAGCAGAGCCGCCACAGCCACGTGCCGCGCTCGATGTGGTGGGCCAGCATCGCGAGGAGGAAGGCGAGGACGGTGATGCAGGGCACGACGAGCAGCGTGAAGTACGCGCTGTGGCCGAGCGCGTCCCACATCAGCGGGTCCTTCAGGGCCTCGCGGTAGTTGTCGAGGCCGATGAAGCTCGCGCTGTCGCCGGAGATGTTGGCGTCGGTGAAGCTGAGGTAGAGGCCGCGCAGCAGCGGCCAGATCACGAAGAGCGCGAAGAGCGCGAGGAACGGGGCGACGAACCAGCCGCCGTGCTGGAAGCCCTGCCCGCGGCGGAGGCCGGCGCGGTCGGCGGCGGTCTTCGCACGCGCCGGGCGGATGGTCGTTTCGGCGCTGGTGGCGGTCATGCGGCGCTCCCTCCCTGCGCGGCGGTGCGGCCGTCCATGGGGTTCTTCATGGCGAGCAGTTCGGTGAGCGTGCCCTTCATCCGGCGGGCGGCGGCCTCGGTCCTCGCGGAGCCGGTCGTCGAGGAGACGACGAGGGGGCCGACCCGCTGGGCGAGGATGCCGGTGGACCCGGCGAACCACACCTTGGGCTCGGTGGCCTGGTGGTCCATGGCCGAGACGTACTCGTTCTGCGGCTTCAGCCTCCGGTACGCGGCCGTGGCCAGGGTCGGGGTGTAGGCGGGGATGTGGCCGCCGGCCGCCCACTGCCGGGCGTGCTTGACGACGTAGGCGGCGAGCCGGTGCGCGCCCTCGTTGGTGGCGCCGCCGCGGCCGGCCTGGTGCGGCAGGACGAAGGAGTGGGACTCGGCGTGGGTGGCCCGCCTGCCGAAGACGGGCGGCAGCGGGGTGGCGCCGTAGTCGACCTTCGCGGTGTCGAAGACGGGCACGGACCAGTTGCCCTCCCAGGCGAACGGGGAGCCGTTGACGAACTGTTCGGCGCCCGCGTTGCCGCCGAAGGCGGGGTTGGCGTAGCCGTCGGCGACGTGCTTGCGCAGGAACTCCAGGACCTGGGCGGCCTTGTCGGTGTCGAAGGTGACCTCGGTCTTGGCGTCGTCGAACCAGGTGCCGCCGAGCTGGGTGTAGAAGGCGACGAAGAACCACCACTGGAAGTTCTGGTCGTTGTGCCACAGGCCGATGGTCTGCAACCCCTTCGCGGTGGCCTTCCTGGCCTCCTTGAGCACGTCGAACCACTCGTCGGTGGAGGTGACGGGCACCATCCGGCCGTCCTCGCCGAGCAGGCCCGCCTTCTTCAGCACGTCCTTGCGGTAGAAGCAGAGCTGGACGTGGATGTCGAGCGGCAGCGCGTAGAGCCTGCCGTCGACGACGGCGCGCTTCCACAGCTCGGGGCTGAAGTCCTCCTCCCGGACGCCGTACTTGGCGAGCAGCGCGGGGTCCCAGGGGTCGAGGAGGCGCCCCGGCGAGAAGCCGGTGACGCGGCCGAGGTGCATGACGCCGAGGTCGGGCGCGCGGTGGCCGGCGGCGGCCATGGCGAGCTTGGTGTAGAAGGGGCTGCCCCACTGGAGGGTGGAGTCCTTCACGTCGATGCCGGGGTTGTCCTTACGGAAGGAGTCCAGCATCGCGATCATGTTGTAGCCGTCGCCGCCGCTGAAGAGGTTCCAGTAGCGCACCCGGGTGTCCGCCCCGGAGGCGAGCGCGTCGGCGCCGGTGCCGAGGGCCGCGAAGCCGAAGCTGCCCGCGACCGTCAGACCGCCGGCCGCGGCCAGGAAATGCCTGCGATTCAGGCCAGGTCGTCCCATGCCCTGCCCCATCTGTCGTCGTTCGGAGGTTGTCGTTCCGTGGTGGTCGCGCGGAGCTGTCGTTCGACATACCGGATGTCGCTCGTAACTTCGAACGGGAAACGTAGGTGGCAAGCGCTTGCGCGTCAATGGTTCGGACAGGATCGGGCCGGAGCGCGCGCGGAGCGGACGGACGGGCGAGGGGCACCGTCTCGGCCACCCGGCGACCGGTGGGCGCCGGGAACTGGCCCTGGGGCCGCGCGTCTTGGCATATTGCAGGGGTGACCGAAGGACGGCCGGGGGAACGAGGAGACAGCGGTGCGTACCAGGAAGGAGATGCGGCGTCTGGCTGACGCCCTCATCGACCCCATCCAGGTGGCCGTGCCGGCCGATCCCGAGGTGCTGTTCGAGGCACTCGTGGCCTCCGTCAGCGCGTGGCGGGGACGGGAAGTGGTCGTGCACCGGGCGGCGTTCCCGCCGCACACCGCGAGTGGACTGTGGCTCGAGCGCGACAGCCACGACGACGTGGTGGTGGACGAACGCGCCGCCGTCTGGCACCAGATCGTGATCCTCTGCCACGAGGTGTGGCACATGAGCCGCCGCCGGGCCGAGGAAGGGGCTCAGGCGGAGGACCGGGCGGGCGGCCCGCGCCGGCCGGTGGCCGCGCGCACCGACTTCTCCCTGGCCGAGGAGCAGGAGGCGGACCGCTTCGGCATGCTGATGGGCAGCCGGCTGCGCACCTGGCTGGACGCCTCCACCGACTCGGTGTTCGCCGCGGAGGGCGGTGGCCCGGCCAGCCCGCAGAGCCTCGCCGGCCGCATCGGGGCCGCCCTCAACTACCGGGGGACGACCGGATGAACGGCCTGATCAACTACGTGAGTTGCGCGGCGCTCTGGCTCGGCCTCGCGGTGCGCGCCCCCGACCTGCTGCGGCACCGGCACGATCCGTATCTGCGGGCCATCTGCGCGGTGCTGGGACTGGCCGGGCTCTGCTTCCTGCTCGGGGCGCCGCCTACGGTCGGGGCCGTCAACCGGCTGAGCGGCGTGCCCAACCTCGCGGCACCGCTCACCTACGCGGCGATCACCGGGTACTGCGCCGCCTCCCAGGTCCTCGTCGTCCACTGGCGCGGGGGACCCCGGGTGCGCCGCACCGCCCGCCGGTGGACGCTCGCCTACGCCGGCGTGGTCCTCGGCATCGCGGTGGCCTTCGTCCTCGGCGACGCGCCGGTGGAGCGCCGCACCGATCTGGACACGTACTACGCGACGACCCCGTTCATCGCCGAGATGATCGTGCTGTACCTGCT
This sequence comes from Streptomyces violaceorubidus, assembly GCF_000717995.1. Taxonomy (GTDB): domain Bacteria; phylum Actinomycetota; class Actinomycetes; order Streptomycetales; family Streptomycetaceae; genus Streptomyces; species Streptomyces violaceorubidus. The sequence continues at coordinate 138,604 of NZ_JODM01000005.1, read as the reverse complement.
CGCGCACCTGACCGCGGTGACCGTCACGACGGTGTCCGCGCTGCGCTGGGCCCGGCAGGTGCGCGGCGGACTGCGGGCCGGTCTGCTGCTGCTCGGGGCCGGTTCGCTGTGCGGGGCCGGTTACAGCGTGGTCAAGCTCGTCGCGGTGGGCGCCCGCTGGTCCGGGCACGACTGGTCGGCACTCGGCACCACGGTCTCCCCGGCCGCCGCCGGCCTCGGCGCGCTGCTGGTGGTCGTCGGGGTGCTGGTGCCCCTGGTGGCCCCGCGGGTGGCCGAGTGGCGGCGGGCGGGGCGCGCGTACGCCCGGCTGGGGCCGCTGGAGCGGGCCCTGGACGACCTGCTCGTCCGGCGGGCGCTGCGGCTGCCCCGCCCGCGCTTCGCCTCGCCCGCCACCCTCCTGATGTGGCGCCGCACCAGCATCCACAACGCCCTCGGCCACCTGGACGCGTACGGCGACCGGGACCTGTACGACCGGACCCGCGCCGACACGCTGGCGGCGACGGGCGATCCCGAACTGGCCGGGGCGAGTGCCTGGGCCGCGGTGATCGTCGACGCGCTGCGGCGCGAGGCGGACCCCGGGCGTATGTCGCCGCCCGCGTCCGGCACCGGCCGCTCCCTGGCCCCGTCACCGGATGCGGCGACCCTCGCGAGGATCGCCGACGTGCTCGCCGGTGCCGTGCGCGTACCGGCCGCGTCCGCCGTGCCGAGCGGCCGGACGACGGCGGGCACCGCGTGAGGGCCGACGGGTTCGGCGACAGCCACGGCGAGCACCGCGTGACAGCCGACGGGTTCGGCGACAGCCACGGCGAGCACCACGTGAGGGCCGACGGGTTCGGCGACGGACGCGGCGGTGATCCGGGCGGCCGCGCGGGCACCCGGCACGGCCGGGACGCACGGGTCCCGCACGAGAGGAGTGGTCGGTCGTGAGTCTCGTCGTCTACCTGGCGGCACTGGTGTTCGGCATGACCTCCGTCCTGCTGTTCCGCCGTCCGCGCACCGCCGTGAGCAATCCGCTGACCCTGTCCACCTGCGTGGCGATCGTCCTGGGCGCCCTGGTCTTCGTGTGCGCCGCCCCGGCCACCCTCGGCACGGTCAACGAACTCACCGGGGTCCCCAACTTCGGGGCCCCGCTCACCTACGGCATGCTCTCCGCGTACAGCTGCGCGGTGCTGGTGCTGCTGATCAACTGGCGGGGCGGCCCCCGGCCGGTGGTGCGACGCGCGGTGGTCCGCAGCATGGCCGCCTACGGTCTGCTGGTCCTCGCCATCGTCGTGCTGTTCGTGCTCGCCGATGCGGACACCGAGCGGCTGACCGACCTCGACACGTACTACGCGGGCACCCCGTTCATGCGGGAGATGATCCTCCTGTACCTGCTCGGGCACAGCGCGGCGATGCTGGTGATGTGCGCCGTCTGCGTCAAGTGGAGCCGTGAGGTGGGCGGTCTGCTGCGGGTGGGGCTGCGGCTCATCCTGCTCGGGGCGCTGCTGGACCTGGTGGGGTTCCAGCTCACCAAGTACACGGCGGTGGCGGCGCGGTGGGCGGGTCACGACCTGGACTTCCTGTCCACCACGGTGGCCCCGCCCATGGCCTCGCTGGCGGCTCTGGTGTGTTCGGTGGGCTTCGCCCTGCCCCGGCTGCTGCCGTCCGTGCTCGCCCACTGGCGGGGGCTGGACGACTACCGGCGGCTGGGCCCGCTGTGGTCGCTGGTGAAGTCGGTGTCCACGGCGCCCAGGCAGCCGTCCGTGTGGTGGCGGCTCCCCCGGGCCCGGCTCCAGTGGCGTGAGGTCTCCATCCACGACGCCCTGCTCACCCTGGCGCCGTACTTCGACCACCGGGTGCGGGAACGGGCGCGGGACGCCGCCCTGTGCGCGGGCCGCTCCGCCCACGAGGCCCGGCTGGCGTCGGAGGCGGTGATGCTCGCGGACGCGGCGCGCCGGGCCGCCGCCCACGAGGACCCGCCCGACGCGAGCGGGTCGTACCGGCTCCACGCCACCGAGGTGCCCGGTCCGAGCGGGCTGGTGGAGCTGTCCCAGGCGCTGCGCCGCCCGCCCGGCCCGGCCACCGCGCCCGGCGGCCCCGACCCGTCGTCCCTGACCGGAACGCTGACCGAACCCGAGGAGCCCCATGTCGCGTAGAGCTGTCGTCGTCGGTGCCGGACTGGCCGGAATGCTGGCCGCCGCCGTACTGGCCGACGCGGGGGTGGAGGAGGTCGTCGTGCTGGACCGCGACGAGCTGCCCGACGGTCCCCGTCCGCGCCGCGGGCTGCCCCAGGGGCGGCACGCGCACCTGCTCATGACCGGCGGGCTGGCCGCGATGGAGGAGATCGTGCCCGGCCTCGCCCTGCGCAAGCGGCTGGTCGCCGCCGGGGCCCACGAGATATCCCTCAGTTCGGGCATGCTGGCCCGCACCCCCGAGGGCTGGCTGCGCCGGTGGCGGAGCGAGGGGCCCGTCATGCTTACCTGCACCCGGGCGCTGGTGGACTGGACGGTACGGGCCGCGGTGCTCGAACACACGCCGGTCGAGGTGCGCCGGGCGGTCGCGGTCGGGCTGACCGGGTCCGCGGGGCGGGTGCGGGGCGTGCGGGTCTCGGGGCCCGACGGGGAGGCGGACCTGGAGGCCGACCTGGTCGTCGACGCGAGCGGACGCGGTACCCGGGTCGTCACCTGGCTGGCGGGGCTCGGGGTGTCCGGCGTCCGGACGCGGACCGTGGACTCGGGACTGGTCAACGCCTCGCGCGTGTACCGGGTACCCGCCGGGGCGGAGCGGTTCCCGCTGACCATCGTGCAGGCCGACCCGTACGTGTCCCGGCCGGGCCGGAGTGCCATGGTCATGCCCATCGAGGGGGACCGCTGGCTGGTCAGCTGCGGCGGCACGCGCGGCGGTGAACCGCCGGCCGATCCCGAGGGCTTCCTGCGGTACACGCTCGACCTGCCCGACCCGATCGTCGGCCGGCTCGTCTCCGGCGCCGAACCGCTCACCGACGTGCACCTGAGCCGGTCCACCAGCAATGTGCGGCACTACCTGGACAAGGCGCCGCACTGGCCGGAAGGGCTGGTGGTCCTCGGCGACGCGCTCGGCACCTTCAACCCGGCCTACGGGCAGGGCATGTCGGTGGCCGCGTTCGGCGCCCGGGTCCTGTGCCGCGAGCTGGAGCGGGCCGGCCGCCTCGACACGCCCGGCCTGGCCCGGCGGGTGCTGCGGGGCGCGGCACGCCCGGTGGACGCGGCCTGGGCCATGGCCGTCGGGCAGGACGTCCTCTACCCCGGCACGCGGGGCGGCGGACGGCCGGGGATCGCCGACCGGGCGGCGACCGCGTACACGCGGCGCCTGACGAGGGCGGCGACCGGCAACCTCGCGGCGGCCTCCGCGCTCTGGGACGTCACCAGCATGCGCACGGCGCCGACCCGCCTGTTCCACCCCTCGGCCATCCTCGCCGCCCTCGCCGGCCCACCGCTCCCCCTGCCGGCCGGACCACCCCTCACACCCGCCGAACGCGAGACTCTCACCGGGCTCGACCGCACGGGCGCGTGAACGGCGGCCCCGTCGGCGCCGTTCAGCCCGCGAACGCGGGTTGCGCCACCCCCTGCCCCGCCCCGGGCACCACCAGCAGCGCACCCGCCAGCGGGTGCGGGGCCGGCAGGCCGACACGGGCCGTGGTGAGGTACAGGTCGGTCAGGTCCGGGCCGCCGAAGGCGCAGGCCGTGACGCGCGGGACGGGGAGGGTGATCACCCGGTCCAGGTCGCCGGACGGGGTGTAGCGGCGTACCGCGCCGCCGTCCCACAGGGCGACCCAGACACAGCCGTCGGCGTCGACGCACAGGCCGTCGGGGAAGCCCGCACCGTCCTCGATCCCGGCCAGGGGGCGGCGGTTCGCCACCCGTCCGTCCCCGTCGACGTCGAAGACGTCGACGCGGCGGGTGGGGGTGTCGTTGTAGTACATCAGGCGGCCGTCGGGGCTCCAGCCGGTGCCGTTGCTCACCGTCACGTCGTCGAGGACGGTCTCGGCGGTGCCGTCGCCGGTGAACCGGGTCAGCGTGCCCCCGCCGCGCGCCTCGTCGTAGCGCATGGTGCCCGCCCACAGGCTGCCGTCGGGGGCGACGGCGGCGTCGTTGCCGCGGCGGCCGGGGACGGGCTCCCGGTGCAGCCAGCGGAAGGTGTCGTCGGGGTCGAGCAGGCCGATCCCGTCCCGCAGATTGAGGACCAGGCCGCCGCCCGCGCGGGGCTTGACGGCGCCCACGTGCTGGTCGGTGCGGCGCAGTGTGCGCCGGCCGGTGGCCGGGTCGTAGGTGTGGACGCGGGAGTTCAGGATGTCGAGCCACAGCAGGCGGCCCGTCGCCGGGTCCCAGGTGGGTCCCTCGCCGAGGGACGCCTCCGCGTGGACGGCCACCTCGAAGGCCGTGCTGTTCGTCGTCATGCCGCGCTCCTGTGGCCGAGCCGCTCGGAGAGGTCGGCGGCGCCCTTGACCGCCAGTTGTTCGAGTTCGGCGCGGCGCTCCTCGCTCCAGCGGATCATAGGCACCGAGATCGACAGCGCGGCGACGACGCGGCCGGTGCGGTCGCGGACCGGGGCGGCCACGCAGGAGACGTCCGGGTTGGACTCCCGGCTCTCCACGGCGGTGCCGCGCTCGCGGATCGCGGCCAGCGCCTCGCGCAGGGCGGCCGGGTCGGTGATGCTGTTCGGGGTCATCGCGCTCAGCTCGGCGCCGTCCGGGAAGCGCGCGGCGACCTCCGGCTCGGGCAGGGAGGCCAGCAGCATCTTGCCGACGGACGTGCAGTGCGCGGGCAGCCGGCGCCCGGCCGCGGAGACCATGCGCACCGCGTGCGTGGAGTCGACCTTGGCGATGTAGATGACGTCCGTGTCCTCCAGGATCGCCACGTGCACCGTCTCGTCGCAGGTCTCGGCGACGGTCCGGGCGACCTGCTGGCCCTCCGCGGCGAGGTCGAGGTGCTCGGCGTAGCGGGCGCCGAGCTGGTACGGGCGCACGCCGAGCCGGTACCGTCCGGACTGCCCGGGGACCGGGACGATGTACTTCCGGGCGGCGAGCGTGGTGACCAGCTCGTGCACGGTGGTGCGCGGCAGCTGGAGCCTGCGCACGATGTCGGGGGCGGAGAGCGTGCCGTCCCCGTCGAGGAAGAGCTCCAGTATGTCGAGAGCCCGGGTCACGGCCGGCACGAGGCGTCCCATGTCCAGCCCCCTCCCTAGGTGTGTTCGAGATTTCAACAGGCGATCGGAATAGCGAACACAGGCTACTCATATCGCGTTTGCCTGGGCAATGGGCGGGCGTCGGCCCGTGGTCCCCCGCCCCGGTCCGCGTCATCCGCGTCATCCGCGTCATCCGCGATGATGGCTGCCATGCCGACCGGAAAGCAGCCCGCAGGACCCTTCACCCCGCGCGACTTCCAGCTGGTCCTGCTGCGCCGCATGGCCGACCACAACCCCGGCCCGGTCGAGGACGCCCGCCGCGAGCTGGGCGCCTCGGTCGCGCAGATGCGCGAGGCCAACAGGCGCTGGCAGGCGATGCTCCACTCCCCGCGGTCCCGCTCGGCCGCCGCCCGGTACCGCTCGGTCCTCGGCGAGCCGGAGTCGGTGGCGCCCCGCCGGATCGGCGACCTGGAGTGCGAGGCCCGGCAGTGGGCGCTGCCCCTGTGGCCGGACCTGCGCTTCGAGGTGCTGGTCGCCGACAGGGGCGTGGTCTGGAACGAGTGGCTGGTCCGCGCCCCCGGCGCGCGGGGGCCCGAACTGCGCACGCTGGACGACCTCACGCCCTGGTCCTGCACGGTCGACGAGGCGGCCCGCGCCTTCGCCCCCGCCCGGCCGCTCCAGGGTTCGGCCCCGACCAGGTGGGGGCTGGCCTTCACCGCCCCGGACCGGGACGGCGTACGGCACGAGGTGGTCGCGGAGTTCACCTGGGGGCTGTTGCAGCGCACGGCCGTCGGAGGGTGACGCGGGCCCCGCACCACCGGGTCGGCGTTCGCCCCTCTGGGTCCCGGTCCAGCGGCCGGACCTCGACCACCGTACGGACGTGACGGCGGCCACCGTACGGACGTGGCGGCGCATCGCGGTGGCGGCCTGCCGGGGCTGCCGGGCGGCCACCGCGTCGACAGCCGCCGCGCCGGGGCGAGATCGCCCGCCCGGATGCGGGTAGGCCCACCTCGCGGATCCGGCGCGGTCCGGCAGCCTTGAACGACGGACTCGGGCGACAGTTCCCGGGCAGCAGCTAAGGAGTACGACGCGTGTCCTCTCTCTTCCCGGCCCTCTGCCCGGCCCCGACCGGCGCACCGGCCGACCGGCCCGCCCTGCGGTTCGGCGAGCGCTCCCTGACGTACGCGGAACTCGCCGCAGCGGCGGGCGCCACGGCCGGGCGGATCGGCGGCGCCGACCGGGTCGCGGTCTGGGCCACCCCGGCGATGGAGACCGCCGTCGCCGTGGTCGCGGCGCTGCTGGCCGGGGTCGCCGCCGTACCGCTCAACCCGAAGTCCGGCGACAAGGAGCTGGCGCACATCCTCTCCGACAGCGCGCCCTCCCTCGTCCTGGCGTCCCCGGGCGCGCAGCTCCCGTCCGCTCTCGGCACCCTGGAGCGCGTCGACGTGGACGTGCGGGCCCGCGGGGCCGTGCCCGAGGACCGTGCCGGCGAGGGCGATCCCGCGCTCGTCGTCTACACCTCCGGCACCACCGGTCCGCCCAAGGGCGCGGTCCTGCCCCGGCGGGCGCTGGCGGCGACCCTGGACGCGCTCGCCGACGCCTGGCGGTGGACCGGCGACGACGTGCTGGTGCAGGGGCTGCCGCTGTTCCACGTGCACGGGCTGGTCCTCGGCATCCTCGGCCCGCTGCGCCGGGGCGGGTCCGTGCGGCACCTGGGCAGGTTCTCCACCGAGGGTGCGGCGCGGGAGCTGAACGACGGCGCGACCATGCTGTTCGGCGTGCCCACGATGTACCACCGCATCGCCGAGACGCTCCCCGCCGACCCGGAGCTGGTGAAGGCGCTGTCCGGGGCGCGGCTGCTGGTGTCGGGGTCGGCCGCGCTGCCGGTGCACGACCACGAGCGGATCGCCGCCGCCACCGGGCGCCGGGTGATCGAGCGGTACGGCATGACGGAGACGCTGATGCTGTGCTCGTCCCGGTGGACACCCCCGGGCCCCCGGCCCGGCGTGCGCGCCGACGGCGAGCCGCGCGCCGGGACGGTGGGCGTGCCGCTGCCCGGTGTGGAGCTGCGGCTCGTGGAGGAGGACGGCACACCGATCGCGGCGCTCGACGGGGAGAGCGTCGGCGAGATCCAGGTGCGCGGCCCGAACCTGTTCACCGAGTACCTGAACCGCCCCGACGCCACCGCCGCCGCCTTCACCGGGGACGGCTTCTTCCGCACCGGCGACATGGCGGTGCGCGACCCCGACGGCCATGTCCGCATCGTCGGCCGCAAGGCCACCGACCTGATCAAGAGCGGCGGGTACAAGATCGGGGCCGGGGAGATCGAGAACGCGCTGCTCGAACACCCGGCGGTACGGGAGGCCGCCGTCACCGGGGAGCCCGACCCGGACCTCGGGGAGCGGATCGTGGCCTGGATCGTCCCGGCCGACCCCGCCGCGCCGCCCGCCCTCGACACGCTGGCCGACCACGTCGCCGGGCGGCTCGCCCCGCACAAGCGGCCCCGGGTCGTCCGCCACCTGGAGGCGCTGCCCCGCAACGACATGGGGAAGATCATGAAGCGGGCGCTGGACCATGGCTGAGCGCCCGACCGCGCGGGATTTCCTCGCCCTGGTGACCGACGACTCCACCTTCGCCGAACTCCCCCACGCGGACGGCCCGTGGCGGCCCGACGGCCCCCTCGGCTGGCCGGGCTACGACGCCGCGCGCTCCCGCGCCGCCGAGCGCACCGGCGAGGCGGAGTCCGTCGTCTGCGGCACCGGTCGCGTCGAGGGCACCCCGGCCGTGCTGGTCTCCTTCGAGTTCGGCTTCCTCGGCGGCTCACTGGGGCACCGCACCGGTGACCGGCTGGAGGCGGCGTACGCGTACGCCCGTGAACACCGGCTGCCGCTGGTGCCGTTGGTCGCCACCGGCGGCAGCCGGATGCAGGAGGGGATGCTCGCGCTGACCCAGCTGCAACGGGTGGCCCGGCAGTCGGCGCTCACCCGGGCGGCCGGGCTGGCGCAGATCGCGGTGGTGCGGGACCCGGCGACCGGGGGCGGCTGGGCGACGCTGGGCGCGGGCGCCGACGTGGTCCTCGCGCTGCCCGGCACCCAGGTCGGTTTCGCGGGCTCGCGGGTGAGGCCGCCGGACGCCGATCCGGCGGCGTACACGGCCGGGGCGCAACTGGCGGCGGGCAGCGTGGACGCCGTCGTACCGGCCGGGGAGCTGCGCGCGACGCTGGGGCGGTGGCTGCGGCTGCTGACGGCCCCGTCGGGCGAACCGGCGCCGGTGCCCCGGCCGCTGGGCGCGCGGGACCTGCCGGCCGACGGCTGGGAGGCGGTGCGCAGGGCCCGCGCCGCCGAACGCCCGCGCGCGGGGGCGTACCTGGACGCCTACTACACCGACCGCGTCGCCCTGTCCGGCGACCGCTGCGGCGGCCGGGACCCGGAGGGCATGCTGTGCGGCTTCGGCACGCACGCGGGGCGGACGGTGGCGTACGCCGCCCAGACGGGCACGGCGACCCGGCCCGCCGGGTACCGCACGGCGACGCGGCTGCTCCACCTCGCGGACCGGCTCGGCATCCCGGTGCTGACCCTGGTGGACACGCCGGGCGCGGCCAACGACGCGCAGGCGGAGCGGGAGGGGGTCGGTCCGGCGATCGCGGACCTGTTCGGCGCCGTGGCCTCGGTGCGCACGCCGGTCACCACCCTGGTGATCGGCGAGGGCGGCTCGGGCGGGGCGCTGGCCCTGGCCGCGCCGGGCAGCACCTGGGCGACCCCGGACAGCTACTTCTCGGTCATCGCGCCGGAGCACGCGGCGGCGATCCTGAAGCGCCCGCCGGAGGAGGTGGAGGAGACGGCCGGTCAACTGCGGCTGCGTCCGCAGGACGTGGCCCAGCTTGGCGTGATCCGAACAAGCGAGCAGTTGTTCCCTGGAACAGGTGATCGTCGCTCTGGAGAGCGTATGTGACCGAAGGGACCAACGATACTTACGGTGTGCAAGCAACGGGCTGCAGACCGTAGTTGGCGCACCTGTCCCGAGTAGGTCCCAGCGGTGCCCGGCGGGCCCCGCACATGAACAGCGCAAGGAGCTGCACGATCATGAACGTTCTCACCGACATCCTCGCCGGCCTCATCCACCTCGTCGGCTGGCTGGTCTGACGGTCCGAGAAACCAGGCGGCGCCGCCTCCCCGTCCCAGGGAGGCGGCGCCGTCCGCGTGTCGGCGCACGGTGCCGCTCGCGGGTCTACCGCACGGCCACCGCCCGCACGATCTCCTGGGTGACCGAGCCGCCCAGGTCGTCGCGCGCGAAGGCCCGCAGCGAGACGTGCTCCGCGTCGCGCGGCACGCTCAGCGTCCCGTGCCAGGACGCCGCCCCGTCACCGCCGCGCAGCCCGACCTGCCGCCAGGTCTTCCCGTCGTCGTACGACACCTCCAGCTTCCCGCCGCCGATCGTCCCGGTGTCCGGGGCGCCCGCCACGTACGCGGCGCCGAGCCCGACGCGCAGCTTCTTGCCGGCGCGCACCTTCCCCGCGAGGTCGGTGTCCACGTCGAAGGAGAGGTTGATCAGCGGCAGGAAGGTCCACCGGTCGTCCGGCGTGGCCGACGACCGGAAGGTCCACTCCGCGTGGCCCTTCGTCGCCACCGGCCAGCGGGCCGCGTCGAGCGCGGTGTCGGTGACGAGCCGGTAGGTGTGCTCGTCGGCCGGAGCGTCCCACACGTACGCGGCGGAACTCGGCCCCTGGTCGACCTGTTCGCCGTCCAGGTACACCGACGTGGTCTGCGACATGCCGCTGTCCTCGCTCCACACGTCGCCGAAGCCGGTGTGGTCGGGTCCCGAGTCGCCCCAGCCGGGCGCGTTGAACTGGAGCCGGTTCCCGGCCCGCTGCTGTCCCCAGCCGAGCCCGGTGCCGAGGTAGGGGTGCCACACCGGCTTGAACCAGTTCAGCTCCGCGCGCGAGCCGCCCCGGTACGCGACCAGTCCGCCGCGCTCCTCCAGCGCCTCACCGGCGCTCGTCACACTCTCGTGCCACAGCTGGCCGGGCCCGGTGGAGACGTACTCGGTGCGCTCGGCGGGGCGGGCGATCCGCTCGCGGGAGCCGAGGCCGACCGGGAAGGTGTCGGTGATGGAGTACCGGAACTCGCCGCCGCCCGCCGCTTCGGCGGCGTGGTACCTGGTGTCGAGCACGGCGAGTTCGCGGTGCCCCGGCCGGTAGGTGAGGTCCCGGTCGGGCACGGCGCCCGGGTGCCCCTCGGACAGGTCGTACACGTAGGGCGTGTCGCGGGTGCCGGTCATGTCGACGCGTCCGGCCTCGCGCAGCCGGGCGGCGTCGGCCGCGGAGACCGTGGCGATCTGGAGCGGACGGTCGGCGTTGTCCTCGGTGCCCCACCAGGCCATCAGCCGCCCGGCGGCGTCGTCGGTGACGAACAGCGCCCTGACGCCCGCGTCCTGCGCGGCCCGGGCGAGCGCGGCCGGTTCGGTCCCCCCGGTGAGTCGGGCGAGGACCGCCTTGCCGCGTACGCCGGCCGGCAGGGTCCCGGCCCCGACGTCCCCGACGTCGACCAGCGGCAGCCGGGTGCGGCCCTCGATCAGGGTGCCGCCGGGCTGGACGACGGCCTCGCCGACCCCCTTCACCTCCAGCAGCGGCTTGCCGAGCCGCCACACGGTGCGGTACTCGAAGTCGCCCTCGGTGACCTCCTCGGTGGGCGCGGCGAAGACGCTGTCGTACGTCAGCGGCACCTGGACTGCGCCGAACAGGTCGGAGCCGTTCGCGCTGCGGTCGTACTCCATGAGGAGCTGCCGGGTCTCGGTGCGCTGGTCGACCTCGGCGCGGATCTCGCGCAGCTCGCGGCCGTCCAGGGTGATCGCGCGGTCCCGGTCGACGACGACCTCGGGTGCGGCGAGGAAGCCGAGGCCGAGGGAGTCGTCGCCGTGGCTGCCGCGGACGTCCAGGAAGGACGACAGGCTGTACGGCCCGCGCGGCAGCCGCAGCTCCAGGGTGCCGGAACCGCCGACGTGCGCGGGGAAGGGGTCGACGCCCGCGGTGAGCCGCTGCACCGTCAGGTCGGCCGGGGTCGCGGCGCCGGCGCGGTCCTTGACGTGCACGGTGAGCGTGTACCGCTCGTCCTCCTTGACCAGGCCGAACGCGGTGTGCGCGAGGGTCCTCCCGCCCGCGTCGGCCGCGACGATCTGCCCGCCGGTGGTGCCGACCGGCGCCCTGGACCCGTCACCGGTGACGGTGGTGGCGGCGGTGCCGTGCGCGGGCACGGTCAGCGAGGTGTCGGCGAGGGTGGCGACGCCTTCCGGGGCGCCCCGCACGGACAGCGTCAACGCGACGGCCGCGTCGGTGTCGTTGGTGTACGTGAGCGTCCTGGTGACGGGCTGGTTGGACGCGTACGGCCAGGAGTAGAAGCCCAGGTCGGCGCTGCCGGTCGCGGTGACCTGGGCGTGGACGGCGTCGGGCACGCTGACCCGGCCCGCGCCCGACTGGTGCACGGGGGCGTCCAGTTCCCTCGACGTGGACATCAGCGCGTCCTTGAGCCGCGCGCCGCTCCAGTCGGGGTGCTCCTCGGCGAGCAGCGCGGCCACCCCGGCGACGTGCGGCGTCGCCATCGACGTACCGTCCATGCCGGTGTAGTCGCCGCTGCCCTCGGCGAGCCGGGAGCGGGCGGCGAGGATGCCGACGCCCGGGGCGGACAGGTCGGGCTTGAGCGCGTTGTCCCCGTACCGGGGCCCGGCGCTGGTGAACCAGGCGGCCTGGTCGGCGGAGTCGACGGCGCCCACAGTGAGGGCGGCGTCGGCCGCGCCGGGCGAGCCTATGGAGGACGGGGCGCCGGTGTTCCCGGCCGCGATCACGAAGAGGGCACCGGTCTCGCGGGACAGGGTGTTGACGGCCTCGGCCATCGGGTCGGTGCCGTCGCTGGGTTCGGTGGAGCCGAGGCTCATGGAGACGATGTCGGCGTCCACGTCCCGGGCCGCCCACTCCATGCCCGCGATGATCTCCGACTCGCTGCCGGAGCCCCCGTCGTCGAGGACCTTGCCGACCGCGAGCGTGGCGCCGGGCGCGACGCCCTTCTCCTTGCCGTCCGAGGCCGCGCCGCTGCCGCCCACGGTGGAGGTGACGTGCGTGCCGTGGCCGAGCCGGTCGGCGACCTCCTCGCCCGGGATGAAGCTCCGGCTCTGCGCGATCCGCCCCGCGAGGTCGGGGTGCCCGGCGTCCACGCCGCTGTCCAGCACGGCCACGGTGACGCCCTTGCCGGTCAGCCCGGCCTCCCAGGCCTCGGGCGTGCCGATCTGCGCGTTGGACTCGGCCATGGCCGCGGTGACCCGCCCGTCCAGCCACACGCCGTCGACACCGGAGCCGCCACGGGTGAATTCCCGCCAGAATTCCCCGCCCTTGCCGGCCTCGACGGCGGCTCCGCGCACGCTGGGCAGCGACCGCGTCCGTTCGACGCCCCGCGGGGTGGCGGCCCGCGCGCCCTCGGCGTAGGTCACGATCAGCGGCAGCGCGCCGCTCTCGCCGTCGGCGAGGCCCTGCTCCAGCAGCGCGTCGACGTCGAAGAGCCGCCGGTCGAGGCTGCCGTCGCGCAGGTACGGCAGGGCCTCGTCCGGTACGACGGTGGTCCGGCCGCCCGAACTGCTGGTGCGCACGGCCCCGGTGGCGCCCTCGGGCCGCTCGACCGTGACCGTCCGGCGGCCGCCGCCGAGGTCGGTGACGCTCACCCGGTCGCCGGTGACGAGGGTGACGGCGCGGGCGGTGCCGGCCGGCGGGGCGGCCGCGCGGGCGGCGGCCGCCGGGGGGTGCGCCGGGTCGGGGGGCGGATCCTGTGCCGCCGCCGTTGCGGCCGGCAGCAGCGCGATCACGAGTCCCGCCGACAGGAGGGCCGCCCCGCGTCTGACTGGTCCTGTGCTCATCCACGTCTCTCTTCGTGTCGTCGTAGAGTGCTGTGACGAGTGCTGTGAGCAGTCTCAGGGGGCCTGCGGGGCAAGGAAGTTGACCAGGGGCGGCGGTTAGTCGCCCTGGCGGGTTTCCGCCAGGGGCCGAACGGAGCGGCGGCGCGGGACGGACACGGCCGAGTACCGTCCGTCACAATGGTGCTGCGCACGGACACGTACGGCACACGGGGAGCGAGCGGCGTCATGGACGGGTTGGTCGAGTTCAGGACCGAGGACGGCGTGCGGGTGGTCGCCGAGGGCGTCGAGGACGAGGACGGCGCCCGGCTGGTCTCGCGCGGCGACGGCCCGGCCCGCGCGGCCCGCACCTTCGAGGACTCGCTGGACGGTGTGCGGGCGGCGGCCTCGTCCGCACTGCGGGTCTTCCGGGACGGCTCGCTCAGACCCGACGCGGTGGAGCTGGAGTTCGGGGTCAAGCTGAGCGCCGAGGCCGGCGCGGTCATCGCGAAGGGCTCGGCCGAGGGCCATCTGGTGGTGAGACTGAGCTGGTCGCCGCAGCCCTCCCCGTTCCGCCCCGAGCCGCGGCCGTCCGCGACGCGCCCCGAGCCGCAGCCGTCCCCGACGCCTTCCGAGACCCCTCCGTCCCCGGCGCGTCCCGGGGCCCCGGACGCCGCCGCGCTGTCATGAGCGGTGCCGCGTGGCACGCCCGCGTCGAGTGCGGCAAGGAGGTCGGCGCCGGATTCCTCGTCTCCGCCCGCCGGTTGCTCACCTGCGCCCATGTCGTCCGGTGGGCCGACCGCGCGCCGGTGACGGTGACCTTCCCGGGGCGCCGGGAGCTGGGCGAGCTGTCCGGCACGGTCGCCGTGCACGGCGGCTGGCGGGAGGGCGCCGCCGACCTCGGGGACCTGGCCGTACTGGAGCTGGACCGGGAGGTGCCGCTCACCCCGGCCGTCTTCGCCCGGCCCGGCACGGAGCGGACCGCCCCCGTCCCCGAGCTGATCGCCTACGGCTTCCCCAAGGGGTACGACGAGGGCATGCTCGCCTCCTACCGCGCCCTGCCGGGACCGCTCATCTCCGGCGAGTGGGTCCAGTTGGAGGCGCTCACGGGGCACGGGCAGCCGCTGGCCGCCGGGTTCAGCGGCGCGGCGCTGACGCTGGCCGACGGCACGGTCGTCGGCATGGTCTCCGCCGTCGCCGGTGCACGGGACGTGCGGGTCGGCAGGATGCTGCCCGTCGAGGTCATGGCGCGCTACTGGCCGGAGCTGGGCGAGCTGGTGCCCACCCCCGGTCACCGGGCGGACGCCCGCAGGCGGCTGTACGCGCTGGTGCGCCGGGCCGAGGAGGCGGGCCTGGACTGCGACCCGAACCGGCTGTACGTCTCCGCCATGGACGACTTCGACCCGCCGCTGCCGCAGGGCGGTTTCGCCTCGCTGCGCCAGGCCGCCGCGTACGTGCAGTGGGAGGTGCCGGACCCGGCGGCCGTGGCCCGGTTCGCCGACCGGCTGACCGAGCGGCTGCACGCCCCGCCGCCGCGCCCCGCGACCTGGTCGCCCATCGTCGTGGAGATCGACCACAGCGGGGCCGGCGCCGACCAGGTCACCGTCGAGGTGTCCGCCTACCGGGACGGGCAGCGCCGCCCGGTGGGCTCGCGCCGGCTGGCCCGCGGCGCGGTGCGCTCCTTCGTCCAGGAACGCATCGACGAGGCGTGCGCCCAGCTCGATCCCGGCGCCGACGAACTGCTCACCTTCGTGCTCCCGCGCGAGTGGCTGAACGAACCGGTGGCGCACTGGGAGTGCGGTCAGGACGACTCCACGCCGCTGGGCTGCGCCTACCCGCTGGTGGTGACCGACCGGTACCGCCACCGCAGCGGGCGCCTGCGCCACCAGCTGCGCAAGAGGTGGCGCAGGCTCGGCTCCGGCCCGGGCGGCACGCTGCACCGCGTGGACTGCGACACCCGCGAGCGGCCGGCCGGACTGCGCAAACGGCTGCGGGAGGACGCGGAGCTGGCCGGTTTCGCCACCCCGCCCTCGGCCGCGCCGGAGTACTTCGAGGTCGGCCTCACTCTCCCGGTCCCCGTGCTGCTGTGGCCGCGCCGGGACTGCCCCGGCGACGAGGGACCCGACGGCCGTTGCGCCGGCACGGCGTTCCTCGACGAGCTGGCGGCGTCCGTGACGGGCGTGCCGCCGGCCGAACTCCCGCGCCTGGTAATGAAGTTGCGCGAGACGGCGGACGCGTCGGACGCCCCGGACGAGCACTGGGCGCGGGACGTCCAGCTCCTGTGGGACGACCCCCGCTGCTTCGCCGAGCCGCCCGCCCTGCTCCACTCCCCGGTCGGCTGAACCGCCGCGCCGCGCCCCCGACGAACCGAGATGAAACGTCCGCCGCACCGACCGCCCGGAGAGAAGAACCCATGCCCCTGTGGCCCGTCTACACCGGCGCGCCCGACCCCCACGACGGCATCACCCGGCTGCCCCCGCCCCCGCCCTGGCGGGACTTCGACGGCGGCCCCGTGCTCGATCCGCCGGACGCGGACGGCGACACGGCGGCCGCCTCGCCCGACCGCACCCACCGGGCCGCGACCTACCAGGCCACCGAGGACACGGTGCAACTGGTCAACGCGGCCCTGTACCTGCGGCGTCCGCTGCTGGTCACCGGGCCGCCCGGCACCGGGAAGTCGTCCCTCGCCTACGCGGTCGCCCGTGAGCTGCGGCTCGGCCCGGTCCTCAGGTGGAACATCACCAGCCGCAGCACCCTGGGCGACGGCCTCTACACCTACGACCCGCTCTCCCGCCTGTACGCGGCCCGCCACACCGCCCAGCCGTCCGACACCCCGGCCGCCGCCACCGGCGTCGAGGACCACCTGCGCCTGGGCCCGCTCGGCACCGCCCTGCTGCCCTACGCCCGACCGCGCGCCCTGCTCATCGACGAGATCGACAAGAGCGACCTCGACCTGCCGAACGACCTGCTGCACGTCCTGGAGGAGGGCCAGTACGAGATCCCCGAGCTCGTCCGGGCCTCCCGGGAGGCCCCCGGCCCCCACGCCGAGGTCCTGATCGACGGCGCCGACCAGCGGGTGCCGGTGGAGCGCGGCCGGGTCCGCTGCAAGGCCTTCCCCTTCGTCGTCCTCACCAGCAACGGCGAGCGCGAGTTCCCGCCCGCCTTCCTGCGCCGCTGCGTCTCGCTGCGGCTGCGCCAGCCCGACGACGACCACCTCGCCGAGATCGTCCGCGCCCACCTGGGCGAGCCCGACGGGTACGCGCGCCAACTGATCCACCGGTTCCTGTCCCGGGTGGGCAGCGGGGAACTGGCCACGGACCAGCTGCTCAACGCCATCTACCTGGCCCGTTCCTCCGGTCTGGGCGCCGATTCCCTGGACGAGCTGGCCGAGCGGCTGATGCCGTACCTCGGCCGGTCCGCGGGGCCCGACACCTTCTGATGTCCACCGAACTCCCCGGCGCACCGGACCCCCCGCCCCTGCCCCGCCTCGCCGACCTCCTCGGCCGGGCGGCGGCCACGGGTGCCCGCCCGACCCCGCTGGAGCTGGCCGAACTCCTCTGGCTGGCCGGGCAGATGGAGCCCGCGGCGGACCAGCGCGACGGCCCGGCGTCCGGAACGCGGGCCGGGCAGCCGCCCCCGGCCCCCGGAGCCGACCCGGACGAGCACCCGGAGCAGGACGGGGAGCGCGAGGGGCGACGGCACGAGCACGCGCGGGGCCCGCGCGGGGACGGGGACCGGGACGCGGACCGGCAGCGGGAGCAGGCGCCGGGGCAACGGCCCTGGGACGACGGGCCGCCCGGGCCCGCTCCCTCCCCCGGCTCCCGCACCCCTCTGCGCCTGCCGTCCCCGGCCCCGCCCCCGGGCACCTCGACGGCCCAGCCGCACAGCGCCCTGCTCGCGCCCGCACCGCCGATGCTCCGTCACCCGCTGGCGCTGCAACGTTCCCTGCGTCCCCTCAAGCGCCGCAGCGCCGCGCCCGTCGGCCACGAGGTGGACGAAACCGCCACCGCCGACCGCATCGCGCGTCTGGGCGCCGCACCCGAGTGGTGGCTGCCCGTGCTGCGCCCCGTACGGGAGCGGTGGCTGCGTCTGCACCTGGTGCACGACGTGGGCCCCACGATGCCCGTCTGGCAGCCCCTGGTCCGCGAACTGCACGCCGCGCTCGCCCAGTCGGGCGTCTTCCGCACCGTCACCCTGCACCGCGCCGAGGCCGACGGCACGGTCGGTGGCGACGGGGCCCAGATCCCCGCCGACGGCCGTACGGTCATGCTGCTGATCAGCGACTGCATGGGACCCCAGTGGCGCGAGGGCCCGGCCGGCACCCGGTGGTTCGGCGCGCTGCGCCGCTGGGCGCGCCGCTCACCGCTGGCCGTGCTCCAGCCGCTGCCCGAGCAGTTGTGGCGGGACACCGCCCTGCCGCCGGTCCCGGGCCGGCTGTCCGCCCCGCACCGGGCCGCCCCCAGCGCCTCGCTCGCCTTCACGCCGTACGACGACGCGGCGCCCCGGGCTCCCGAGGGCGCGGCGTACCTCCCGGTGCTGGAGCCGGGGCCCGAGTGGCTGGCCAACTGGGCCGCGCTGGTGGCGAGTCCGGGCGGGACCCCGTACCCGGGGGCGGCCGCCGCGCTGCACCGCCCGTTGCCCGCCGACGCCGACGACCGCACCGACCTCGCGCGGCTGTCCGCCGAGGAGCTGGTCCTGCGCTTCCGCGCCAGCGCCTCCCCGCAGGCCTACCGGCTGGCCGGCCATCTCGCGCTCGGACGCCCCGATCTGCCGGTGATGCGGCTGGTGCAGGCCGCGGTCGAGCCGGACCCGCGGCCCCAGCACCTGGCCGAGGTCATCCTCGGCGGACTGCTCACCGCGGTCCCCGGGCCGCCCGGCTCCTACGCCTTCCGTCCCGGCGTGCGCGCGCTGCTCCTGCGCGGGCTGCCGCGCACCGCCCGCGACCGCACCCATGAACTGCTGCTGCGCACCGGCGGCCTGATCGACGAGCGGGCGGGCCGCTCGCCGGGCGAGTTCCGGGCGCTGGTGCCCTCCCGGGAGGGCACCGAGCGGGCCGACGCGAGCGAGTCGTTCGCGTCGATCAGCGAGAAGAGCGCCCGGCAGCTGACGGTGCGCGAGCGGCCCGCCGTCGCGTCGCCCTTCCCGCGCGCCCTGGGCGCCCGCTACCGGCCGACGCGCCGGCTCACCCCGTCCGGGAGCATCTGGCTGGCGGAGGACACCGGACCGGACCGGACGGCGCCGGACCCCTCGTCGGCGCACCGTACGGTGGCGATCCGGCTGCACGACGCGGACACCGACCCGGCCTCGCGCCAGGCGTTCCTGCGCAACGCGGGCCGGCTGACGGGGCTCTCCCACCCCAACCTGGTGACCGTGCTCGACGCGGGCATCGAGGACGACGTCCCGTACGTCGTGATGGAGCACCTCGACGGCATAGCGCTGGGCGCCCTCACCCGGACCGACGACCGGCGGCTGCCGGTGCCGCTGACGGTGTCGGTGGGCGCGCAGCTGGCCCGGGCGCTCACCGCACTGCACCGGGCGGGCCTCGCGCACGGGGGCCTGGAGGCGTCCGGCGTGGTCCTCCTGCCGGACGGCACGGTCCGGCTGAGCCTGTTCGAGCCGCGGCTGGCCTCGGGGCCGGGGAGACGCTCCGCGGACCTGCGCGCCCTGTGCGACGTGCTGCTGCGCCTGACGTCGGGGGCCGCGCGCCCGGCCGTCCCGATCGACTCCCGCCGCCTGGACCGGCTGCCGCCCGCGCTGCGCATCCACTACGCGCACGCCCTCGACCAGCTGATGTCGACCTCGTCGGCGGCCCAGGCCCGCGGTCTCGAACTGCTCGCGGACCCGCACCTGCTCACCCGGGCGAAGGAGGCGTACCGGCCGCGCCGCTACCGCGCCCTGGGCCCGTTGCGGGTCGGCCTCCCGGACGGCGCGACCCGTCCCGACCCCGAGGTGCGCGCGCTGCTCGCGATGCTGCTGCTCAAGCACGGCCGCACGGTGACGCACGAGGAGCTGCGGTGGGGGCTGTGGGACCCGGGCGACGAGCCCCGCAACCCGCGGGGCGAGGTGACCCGGCTGGCGACGCGGCTGGCGGACGTCCTGGGCCCGGGCGTCCTCGCGAAGTCGGCGCACGGTTACGCCCTGCACACCAGCGCCGACGACCTGGACCTGGTGCGCTGCGACGAGTTGGTGCGGCGCGCCGACGCCGCCGGTCTGCGCGACGCGCCCGCCGAGGCCCACGCCCTGGTCACCGAGGCGCTGGCGCTGTGGGGCGGGGCCGAGCCCCTGGCGGACGTGCCCGGCCCCGCGGCCCGCACCGCCCGCACCCGCCTGCTGCGGCTGCGGCTGGCCCTGCACACCAAGCGCGCCGAACTCGACCTGACGCTCGGCGAGTACGACCGCGCCGCCACGGAACTGGCCGGCCTGCTGCGGTCCCACCCGCACCGGGAGGACTTCCGCCGCCTGTACCTGATCGCCCTGCGCCGCCAGGGCCGGGGCGAGGAGGCGCTGGAGGTGTACGAGGAGTACGAGCTGTCCGGCGGGCGCAGCCCGGCCCTGGCCGCCCTGGGCCGGGAGCTGCGCGAGGAGCACGCCGTACCGGCGGAGGACGCGCCGTGGTCGGAGTACGAGGAGCGCCCCTACGACCCGGACGGCACCGGATCCGTCGTGTCCGCGCCGGACGAGCTGCCGGAGGGCCCCTTCCCCACGGAGGACGACCTGTGGACGCCGCTGCCGGCGGACGACGCGGAACACGACACGGCACGGGCCCCGGCGGACGGGGCGGAGCGGGAGGAGAGGGAGGAGGGACTGCGACCGGAACCCGAACGGGACGAGGAGCCGCGCCCCGACCCGGGCGACGGGGGAACCCGCGCCCCCGAGGACGACGGGGAGGACGGCCCGGAGGACGACCTGGACACCGGCTTCCGCGCCTGCGCCCGCTACGCCTTCACCGACGAGCCGGAGGGCCCGGGAGGCCCGGGAGGCCCGGGAGGCCCGGGAGGCCCGGGAGGCCCGGGAGGCCCGGGAGGCCCGGGAGGCCCGGAGGGCCCGGGGAACCCGAGAAGCACGGGACACCCGGTGGACTCCGGTGCCCTCGCGGCCCTGCACGGCCTGGTCGCGGGCCTGCTGACAGACAGCGGCATGGACGGCGCCTCCTACCAGCTCCTGGACGACGACGGCGGCCTGCTGGTGCTGATGGCACCGCGCGTCGAGGCCGCCCCGCTGCTGAGGGCGACCGTGGCCGGTCTGCCCCGGCTGCTGCCGCACCTGGGCGGCCGTCGGCTGCGCGCGGAGTTCTGGCAGGTGGAGTTCCGGCTGGACGGTGCCGGGGAGGAGACCTTCCGGGCCGCCGGGACATCGGTCGGGGCGGTCCTGGACGCCTCGCCCGCGCAGGCGGTCGTCGCCCTCTCGGACTCCCTCTACTACGACGAGGTGTGCGAGGAGGACCAGGACGGGCCCGCCTTCCCGCCGGACCTCTTCCGGCCCCTGCCCGACGACACCGGCTGGTACCGGCTGATCGACGGTGCCGTGCCCCCGCCGGCGGCGGCGTCGGACGCCGGGGCGGTGAGCGGCCCCTTCCCCCTGCCGTCCGACGGGCGGCTCCCCGTGCCGGGCGACGCCTCCCGGGCCGTCGTCCTGCGGCTGCCCGACGGCACCCTGGCGCCGCCGGACGCCGAACGGGCCCGCTCGGCCCCCGCGGCCTCCCGCGCGGCGTGGCGCTACTTCGAGGTCGACCTGACCGATCACCGGCTCGCCACTCCGTTCGCGGGCGTCGACGTCACATGGCGGGTCGAGGACCCCGTCGAGGCGGTGCGCCACCGCGCGACCGACCTGCGCGAGGTGGTCGCCGAGCACCTCCGGAAGCCGCTCGCCGCCGTCCGGGAGCGACGGGACGGCTCCTTCGAGCGGTTCCGCGTACCCGGTTACGTGGTCACCTGGCACGTCCACCGGACGGGCGACACGTCCCCGCTCGCCCTCCGCCGCACGGCGCGCTCCCCCGCGGACCTGATCACCGGCGCCCGCTGCGTCCTGCTCTGCTTCGACGACGTGCTGGCCCGGCTGTACCGGCCCGCGGCGGAGCGGGAGGTGCTGCTGGACATCGCGCGGCTCTTCGTCGAGGAGCGCGACCCCGATGAGGCCCTGGCGGGAGTTCCGCTGCCCCGGGTCACCGCGGGCGGATACGCCGGCACCCTGGACTTCGTCCGCGCCCTCGCCGGCCACCGGCTCGCTCCCGCCGTGCGGGTCCGGCTCGACCGGCACGAGGCGCGGGCGGCCCGCACCGCGCAGCCGACGCCCCTGGCCGACCGGCTGGTCCGGGCGCTGCACACCCGCGGTGTGCCCACCGCGGTGGTGACCGACCGGGCTCCCGAACCGGTCACCGGGTACCTGAGACGACGCGGTCTGCTGCCCGCCCTGCCGGGTGACGTGCACGGCAGGGGCGCCGACCTCACCCGCCTCATGCCCGACCCGGACGTCCTGCTCCGGGCGCTGGACCGGCTCGACGCCCCCGCCGGAGACTGCGTGCTGATCGGCTCCTCCGTCGCCGGGCAGTCCGCCGCCCGCGCGATCGGTCTGCCCTTCGTCGGCCACGGGCCCGACGAGGAGACCCGGCGGGAGCTGACCGCGGCGGACGACCGGGTGCTGCTCGTACCGGACCTGCGTCCGCTGCTCACGGCCGCCGAGGACCGCTGAACGCTCCGCGCGCCCCCCGTTCAGCGGCCCCCCGCCCGGCCCCCTCCAACGGGCGCCCGGCCGCGCCGCCGCGCACGATCGGTGCTAGGAGGCCGTCCACCGGGCGGCCCCGCACGGTCCGCGCTCTCGGGAGGATTCGCCATGACCGCCAGTACCGCCAGTCTGGAGGCGCTGCGCCGCTGCCACTTCGCCGTCGACCTGGGCGCGGCGCGGACCCGCGTCTATGTGAAGGGGGCCGGGCTCGTCGTCGACCAGCCGTCCGCCGCGGCGGTCAACACCCGCACGGGCGCGCTCATCGCGGTCGGCGAGTTCGCGGAGAAGATGACCGGCCGTACCCCGGGCTACATCCGCGTCGTACGGCCCGTCTCCGGCGGCACGGTGGTCGACATCGAGATGGCCCAGCGCATGCTGCGCCACCTGCTCGGCGACCGGATCCGCCGCACCCTGCGCCGCAAGCCCCGGCTGCGGGCCGCCGTCTGCACCCCGCACGACGCGGATCCGCTGTCCCAGCGCGCGGCGATCGAGACGCTGGTCGGGCTCGGGGCGCGCCGGGTGGAGCTCGTGGACACGCTCATCGCGGCGGCGGTCGGCTGCGGACTGCCGGTGGAGCAGCCCGAGGCGACCATGATCATGGTGTGCGGCGCGCACGCCACGCAGGTCGCGGTGCTCTCCCTCGGCTCGATCGTCACCGCCGAGCGCATCCCGGTGGGCGGCGAGGCCGTGGACCACGCGATCGTGCAGCTGCTGCGCCACCAGCACGAGCTGGTGCTGCCCAGCCAGTCCGTGCGCCCGTTGCAGCTCGCCCTGTCCGGCAACGGGCTGACCCCGCAGGGACCGGCGTCCACCGAGATCCACGGCCGGGACGTGGCGACCGGGCTGGCCCGCAGTGTGCGGGTCGACACCGCCACGGTGCGCAACGCCATCCAGACGCCGCTGACGGCCGTGCTCGACGGCATCGGCAAGGTGTTGCGGGACTGCCCGCCGGACCTGGTCGCCGACCTCGCCGACCGCGGGATCATGATGGTCGGCGGGAGCGCCCTGCTGCCGGGCTTCGACCAGATGCTGCGCCAGGCCACCGGGATGCCGGTGCACATCGCGGAACGGCCCGACGTGTGCGCGGTCCAGGGCCTCGGCAGCATGCTGGAGGGCCGGGTCGAGCCGCTCGTCCTGCACCCGACGACCGCCGGCTCCGACGCCGACTGACGGCCGAGGGACCGAAAGAAAAGGCCGAGCAAGCCGAGGAAGCCGAGGAAGCCGGACGCATGACCGCGCAGCCCGCGCCCCGACTGACCCGTCTCCTCGAAGCCCTCCTGGGTGTCGGCACCGCCCTCGACCTGCACGACGTCCTGCGGCAGGTCGTGGACGGCGCCGCCGGACTGACCGGCGCCGACCGCGCGGTCCTGGTCGTCGCCGACCCGGGCGAGGGCGGTCCCGCCGAGATCCGCACCCCGGGCCCGGAACCCGTACCCCGGACGGCACCCGTGCTGCGGGTGCCGATCCACGTGGGGGAGGAGGAGTTCGGCGAGCTGCGGCTGGCCGGGCGGCCCGGCGCCGCCCCGTTCACCGTCGAGGACGAGCAGCTGCTGCGGATCCTGGCCACGCAGGCCGCCGTCTCGATCGGCAACGCCCGGCTGTACGAGACGGCCCGGCAGCGCGAGCGCTGGATCGAGGGCGCGGCGGCCGTCACCACCGCGCTGCTCACCGAGGAGGGCGCCGACGACGCGCTGACCACGGTGGCCGAGCGGGCCCGGCTGCTGGCCGGCGCCTCCGCGGGCGTCATCCTGCACCCGACGGCCGAGGGCGGCATGGAGATCGTGGCCGCCTCCTCCCCCGACGACCCGGACGGCATGGTCGGCGCGACCATCACGCCGGGCAGCCCCGTGCTGGAGCAACTGCTGGGCGGGGAGCCGGTGTTCATCGACGACTCGGCGACCGATCCCCGTATGACGACCCACGTGCGGCACCGGTTCGGGCCGAGCATGATGCTGCCCCTGCGGGCGGGCGGCCGGCTGATCGGCACCCTCGCCCTGCCCCGCCGGCGCGGTGGACTCCCGTACACGGACCTGGAACGGCTGCTCGCGACGCAGTTCGCCTCGCAGGCGGCGCTCGCCCTCGTCCTGGCCGACGCCCGGCGCGGCAGGGAGCGGCTGGCGGTCTACGAGGACCGCGACCGCATCGCCCGTGACCTGCACGACCTGGTGGTGCAGCGGCTGTTCGCCACCGGCATGATGCTGGAGTCCACCCGGCGCCGGCCGGGCGCCGACGACGTCCGCGACATCCTCGGCCGTGCGGTGGACGAGCTGCGCTCCACGGTCGGTGAGGTCCGCACGGCGATCCTCACCCTCCAGCAGCCCCCGGCGGGCCCTCCGACGGGCCTGCGCGGCCGGGTCCTGCGCGAGACCGCGACCGCCGCCGCCCGGCTCGGTGTCGCACCGTCCACGCAGTTCAGGGGCGCCGTCGACACCCGGGTGCCCGACCCGGTCGCCGACCGCCTCCTGACCGCCCTCCGCGACGCCCTGGCCGACGCGTCCGCGCGCCCGGGCGTCTCCCGCGTCGAGGTCACCGTCGAGACGCCCGCCCCCTCGCCCCGGGGCCGGGACGGGGTACGCCTGCGGGTCGTCGACGACGGCGAGCGCGAGGGGCACGACGGGCGTGACGGGGACGGCGGGGTCGGGGCACGGGGGACGACGGTCACGTGGTGGGCGCCGCTCTAGCGGAGGGTGCCGGCCCGCGGGGCGGGGTACCCGGCCGGTGAACCCGCCCGGCAGGAGGAGGTACCACGATGAGCGAGCCGAGCGAGCCGACCCCGTCCCAGGCCGAGGGCGAACGCGACGACGAACCGGACACCCCGGACGTGCCGCACACCACTCCCTCCCAGGCCGAGGGCGAACGCGAGGACGAAGCCGAGCCCGCGGGGAAGGAACCGGAATCCGGGTGACGCGGCGCCACCGCGGGCCAGAAGGTTTCTGCAGAGGTGACGCGGAGTGGGGCGGGTGGGACTCGAACCCACGGCCGACGGATTATGAGTCCGCTGCTCTAACCGGCTGAGCTACCGCCCCATAGCGGCGTGTCGCGTACATGTGTGCGCGCCGTCTGCCGCAGCATAGCCGCTCATACGATCTCCTGCCTCGGATGGTCGGCTTCCACGGCTGCCTTCATGACCTTGAAGACTCCGCAGCGTGCCGCGCGGTTCCCGGGACGTGAGAACCCGTGAGGGGGCACATGAAAAAGGACCCCGAAGGGTCCTCGATCACGCTGCTCCCCCGACTGGACTCGAACCAGTAACCTGCCGGTTAACAGCCGGCTGCTCTGCCAATTGAGCTACGGAGGACCGAGCTCCCCGGACTGGACTCGAACCAGTAACCTGCCGGTTAACAGCCGGCTGCTCTGCCAATTGAGCTACCGAGGAAGGTCTCGTATCGCATCGAACGCCTCGGCCTGGGTATTCGCCAGGGGGCGCGCGCTCGCTGCGACACATACATTAGCGCAAGCAGGGGGGTGCTCCGCCAATCGGTACTCGCCAGCACCCCGGAGCCAGTGAAGGGAAGGGTGGCCGCCATGCGTTACCGGCTCACATTCGTCGTCGGACTAGCGGTGGGTTACGTGCTCGGCACGAAGGCCGGGCGGGAGCGTTACGAGCAGTTGCGGAAGTCCGCGCAGCAGGTCGCGCAGAACCCGGCCGTGCGCAACACCGCGGAGTCCGCGGCCCAGCAGGGCAAGCACTTCGCCGACAAGGCGTACCACGTGGTGAGCGACAAGGTCGGCGACCGGATGCCCGACTCGGTGGCCCACCGGGTCCGCTCGCTGCGCGGACGCGGCAGCAACGGCAGCGGTCCCGACGACTGGGGCACCAGCAACACCTGAGGCCCGGTACGGGCACCTCGGCCGGTGCGGCAGAATTTCGGGTATGGGGATAGTCGCCGGGTTGGACAGTTCGCCCGATTTCACTCGTATCGTCGTCTGTGATGCGGACACGGGTGCCGTGCTGCGCCAGGGTTACGCGCCGCACCCGTTGGAAAGCCCCGAGGGCGGGGGCCGGCCCGCGGACGTCGATCCGCAGGCCTGGCTGCTGTCCCTCGGGGAGGCGGCCGGCGGCGGGCTCCTGGAGGGCGTGCAGGCCATCGGCGTGTCGGCGCAGGCCAACTCGGTCGTGCCGCTGGACGCGCAGGGCAACACCGTGCGCCCGGCCATGGTCGGCGGCGACAAGCGCTCCCAGGTCGCGGCGGCCGACCTGATCGACGCGCTCGGCGGGCGCGAGGCCTGGGCGCAGGCCGTGGGCTCGGTGCCGCAGGCCGGGCAGCCCGTGACGAAGCTGCGCTGGCTGGCGCGGAGCGAGCCGGAGGCCGCCGCGCGCACCGCCGTACTGCTCCAGGCCCACGACTGGCTGGTGTGGCAGTTGCTCGGGCGGCCGGTCCGGCGGACCACCGACCGGGGCGGGGCCTCGGGCACCGGGTACTGGTCGGCGGCGACCGGCGGTTACCGGCCGGATCTGGTCGAGCTGGCGCTCGGGCACCAGGCGATGCTGCCGGAGGTGATCGGCCCGGCCGAGGCGGCCGGCACCACGCCGGAGGGACTGCTGATCTCCGCGGGGACCGGCGAGACCCAGGCCGCCGCCTTCGGACTCGGGATCGGGCTCGGCGACGCGGTGGTGTCGCTGGGCGCCTCCGGGTCCGTGATGGCCGTGCACACCGAGCCGCTCGTCGACCAGTCCGGAATGATCACCGCGCTCGCCGACGCCACCGGCATGCACCTGCCGGTCGTCACCACCCTGAACGCGGTGCGGGCCCTGCGCGGCACCGCCGAACTGCTCGGTCTGCCGGACCTGGAGAGCCTGTCCGAGCTGGCGATGAAGTCGACGCCCGGAGCGCACGGGCTGGTGCTGCTCCCCTATCTGGAGGGCGAGCGCACGCCGAACCTGCCGCACACCGCGGGCACCCTGGCCGGTCTCAGGCGCGAGTCGATGCGGCCGGAGCACCTGGCGCGGGCGGCGTTCGAGGGGATGCTGTGCGGTCTCGCCGATGCCCTGGACGTGCTGCGGGGGCGGGGAGTGGAGGTGCGGCGGGTGTTCCTGCTCGGCGCGGCGGCCGAGCTGCCGGCCGTACAGGCGGCGGCGCCCGCGCTGTTCGGGACGCAGGTCGTGGTGCCGCAGCCGGCGGACTACGCGGCGATCGGCTCGGCCCGCCAGGCCGCCTGGGCGCTGGGCGTCTCCCGGGGCACGCTCGACCCGCGCACTCCCCCGGTCTGGCAGGGCGCGGTGGCGCAGGTGCTCGAACCGGGCGAGGAGCTGCCGGTGGGGCAGGCCGTGCGCCAGCAGTTCGTCTCGGTGCGCGAGCAGACCCACCCGGGGGCCCTGTGACGCGCGGGTCGGCGATCTGCCGCTCGTAGGCCGGAATGTGCCGCGCTCCTGGGTTAATCGGTTGAGGTAACGCGGGTGGAGTGTTCGACGATAGGGGCCAGGGGCAACCAACCGCGGCCCCTGTCGCCGACTCCGAGAGACTCAGTGTGCTCATACGACTACTGCGGACCTATCTCAGGCCCTACAAGAAACCCCTCACCCTGCTGGTGGCGCTGCAGTTCCTGCAGACCTGTGCCTCCCTCTACCTGCCGACGCTGAACGCGGGCATCATCGACGACGGTGTCGTGAAGGGGGACTCGGGCTACATCCTGAGCTACGGCGCCCTGATGATCGGCATCTCGCTGGCCCAGGTGGTCTGCAACATCGGTGCCGTCTACTACGGGGCGCGCACCGCCGCCGCCCTCGGCCGGGACGTGCGCGGTGCCGTCTTCGACCGGGTGCAGTCCTTCTCGGCACGCGAGGTGGGTCACTTCGGCGCGCCCTCGCTGATCACGCGGACCACCAACGACGTGCAGCAGGTCCAGATGCTGGCCCTGCTGACGTTCACCCTGATGGTGTCGGCGCCGATCATGTGCGTGGGCGGCATCGTGCTGGCACTCGGCCTGGACGTGCCGCTGTCCGGGGTGCTGCTCGGGGTCGTGCCGGTGCTGGCGATCTGCGTCACGCTGATCGTGCGGAAGCTGCGCCCGCTGTTCCGGGCCATGCAGGTGCGGCTGGACACGGTGAACCGGGTGCTGCGCGAGCAGATCACCGGCAACCGCGTCATCCGCGCCTTCGTGCGCGACGACCACGAGCAGCAGCGCTTCAAGAAGGCCAACACCGAGCTGACCGAGGTGGCCCTCGGCACCGGCAACCTGCTCGCGCTGATGTTCCCGGTCGTCATGACCGTGGTGAACCTGTCGTCGATCGCGGTGGTCTGGTTCGGCGCCCACCGCATCGACAGCGGCGGGATGCAGATCGGCGACCTGACAGCGTTCCTCGCCTACCTCATGCAGATCGTCATGTCCGTGATGATGGCCACCTTCATGTTCATGATGGTGCCGCGCGCCGAGGTGTGCGCCGAGCGCATCCAGGAGGTCCTGGGGACCGAGAGCAGCGTGGTGCCGCCGGCGGCCCCGGTCGCCGAGCTGCGCCGGCACGGGCACCTGGAGATCCGGGAGGCGGGCTTCCGCTACCCCGGGGCCGAGGAGCCGGTGCTCAAGGACATCGTTCTGGTGGCGAAGCCGGGCGAGACGACCGCCGTCATCGGCTCGACCGGCAGCGGCAAGTCGACCCTGCTGGGCCTGGTCCCCCGTCTCTTCGACGCCACCGACGGCGAGGTCCTGGTCAACGGGGTGGACGTGCGCACCGTCGACCCGAAGACGCTGGCCAAGGTGGTGAGCCTGGTGCCGCAGAAGCCGTACCTCTTCGCCGGCACCGTCGCGACCAATCTGCGCTACGGCAATCCGGAGGCCACCGACGAGGAGCTGTGGCACGCACTGAAGGTGGCGCAGGCCAAGGACTTCGTCTCCGAGCTGGAGGGCGGGCTCGACGCGCCGATCGCGCAGGGCGGCACCAACGTGTCCGGCGGTCAGCGGCAGCGGCTCGCCATCGCCCGGACGCTGGTCCAGCGCCCGGAGATCTACCTCTTCGACGACTCCTTCTCCGCCCTCGACTACGCCACCGACGCGGCGCTGCGGGCCGAGCTGGCCGAGGAGACCGCCGAGGCGACCGTGGTGATCGTGGCGCAGCGGGTGGCGACCATCCGGGACGCGGACCGGATCGTCGTGCTGGACGAGGGGCGGGTGGTCGGCGTGGGCCGGCACCAGGAACTGATGGCGGACAACGAGACCTACCGGGAGATCGTGCTCTCCCAGCTGACGGAAGCGGAGGCTGCCTGATGGCCGGGCCTGCGGGTCGCATGATGGCCGGGGGCGGCCCCGACCAGCGTTCGATGGACTTCAAGGGGTCGAGCAAGCGGCTCCTCGCCCAGTTCCGGCCGGAGCGGGGGACGCTGTTCACGCTGCTGGCCTGCGTGGTGGTCAGCGTCGGCCTCAACGTCATCGGGCCGAAGATCCTCGGCCGGGCCACCGACCTGGTCTTCGCGGGCATCGTGGGGCGGGACATGCCGTCCGGGGCCACGAAGGAGCAGGTCCTTGAATCCATGCGCGAGCGCGGTGACGGCAAGGTCGCCGACATGCTCCGCAGCACGGACTTCACCCCGGGGCAGGGCATCGACTTCGACGCGGTCGGCAAGGTGCTGCTGATCGCGCTGGCGACGTTCGCCGTCGCGGGTCTGCTGATGGCGGTGGCCACGCGGCTGGTGAACCGCGCGGTGAACCGGACGATGTTCCGGCTGCGCGAGGACGTGCAGACCAAGCTGTCCCGGCTGCCGCTGTCGTACTTCGACAAGCGCCAACGCGGCGAGGTGCTCAGCCGCGCCACCAACGACATCGACAACATCGGGCAGACGCTCCAGCAGTCGCTGGGCCAGCTGATCAACTCGCTGCTCACCATCATCGGCGTGCTGGCGGTGATGTTCTACGTCTCCTGGATCCTGGCGCTGGTCGCGCTGGTGACCGTGCCGCTGTCCTTCGTGGTGGCCACGCGGGTGGGCAAGCGGTCGCAGCCGCAGTTCGTGCAGCAGTGGCGCTCGACGGGGCAGCTGAACGCCCACATCGAGGAGATGTACACCGGGCACGCGCTGGTGAAGGTGTTCGGACGGCAGGAGGAGTCGGCGCGGCAGTTCGCCGAGCAGAACGACGCGCTGTACGAGGCCGGGTTCCGGGCGCAGTTCAACAGCGGGATCATGCAGCCGCTGATGATGTGCGTGTCCAACCTGAACTACGTGCTGGTCGCGGTGGTCGGCGGCCTGCGGGTGGCCTCGGGCCAGCTGTCGATCGGCGACGTGCAGGCCTTCATCCAGTACTCCCGGCAGTTCTCGATGCCGCTGACGCAGGTCGCGTCGATGGCGAACCTGGTGCAGTCGGGCGTGGCCTCGGCGGAGCGGATCTTCGAACTGCTGGACGGGGAGGAGCAGTCGGCGGACCCCATCGCGGGCGTGCGGCCCGAGGATCTGCGCGGCCGGGTGGAACTGGAGCACGTGTCCTTCCGCTACGACCCCGACAAGCCGCTGATCGAGGACCTCTCGCTGAAGGTGGAGCCGGGTCACACGGTCGCCGTCGTCGGGCCGACCGGGGCCGGCAAGACCACGCTGGTCAACCTGCTGATGCGGTTCTACGAGGTGTCCGGCGGCCGGATCACCCTGGACGGCGTCGACATCGCGAAGATGTCCCGGGACGAGCTGCGCGCCGGGATCGGCATGGTGCTCCAGGACACCTGGCTGTTCGGCGGCACCATCGCGGAGAACATCGCGTACGGGGCGGCGCGGGAGGTCACCCGCGGGGAGATCGAGGAGGCCGCGCGGGCCGCGCACGCCGACCGGTTCGTACGGACGCTGCCCGAGGGCTACGACACGGTGATCGACGACGAGGGCACGGGGGTGAGCGCGGGCGAGAAGCAGCTGATCACCATCGCGCGGGCGTTCCTGTCCGACCCGGTGATCCTGGTGCTCGACGAGGCGACGTCGTCCGTGGACACGCGGACGGAGGTGCTGATCCAGAAGGCGATGGCGAAGCTGGCGCACGGCAGGACGTCGTTCGTGATCGCGCACCGGCTGTCGACGATCCGGGACGCGGACACGATCCTGGTGATGGAGGACGGGGCGATCGTGGAGCAGGGGGCGCACTCCGAACTGCTCGCGGCGGGGGGCGCGTACGCGCGCCTCTACAAGGCTCAGTTCGCACAGGCGGTGGCCGAGGTGGGGTGAGCCGTTGGGGATCAGTCCAGGTAGCCCCTCAGTTGGTCCGCGTAGGCGTGGTCGCGGAGTTTGTTGAGGGTCTTGGACTCGATCTGGCGGATGCGTTCGCGGGTGACGCCGAAGAGGCGGCCTATCTCCTCCAGGGTGCGGGGGCGGCCGTCGACCAGGCCGTAGCGGAGCTGGACGACCTTGCGTTCGCGTTCACCGAGGGTGGAGAGCACCGCCTCCAGGTGCTGGCGCAGCAGCAGGAAGGCGGCCGTCTCGACGGGGCTGGCGGCGTCGCCGTCCTCGATGAGGTCGCCGAGGGCGACGTCGTCCTCCTCGCCGACCGGCGCGTACAGGGACACCGGCTCCTGGGCCAGGCGCAGCACCTCGCCGACGCGCTCGGGGGCCAGGTCCAGGTGGGCGGCGACCTCCTGCGGGGTCGGCTCGTAGCCGCGTTCCTGGAGCATCCGGCGCTGGACGCGGACGACCCGGTTGATCAGCTCCACGACGTGGACGGGGACGCGGATGGTGCGGGCCTGGTCGGCCAGGGCGCGGGACATGGCCTGGCGGATCCACCAGGTGGCGTAGGTGGAGAACTTGTAGCCCCGGGCGTAGTCGAACTTCTCGACGGCCCGGATCAGGCCCGGGTTGCCCTCCTGGACCAGGTCCAGCATGGTCAGCCCGCGGCCGACGTACCGCTTGGCCACCGACACCACGAGCCGCAGGTTGGCCTCGATCAGGCGGCGCTTGGCGAGGCGGCCCATGACGACGAGCCGGTCGAGGTCGAGGGCGAGGCGGTCGTCCAGGCCGGGCGTGCGCCGCAGCTTCTCCTCGGCGAACAGCCCGGCCTCCACGCGCCGGGCGAGGTCGACCTCCTCGGCCGCGGACAGCAGCGGGATCCGCCCGATCTCGCGCAGGTACTGCCGGAACAGGTCGGAGGAGGGTCCGCCGGACTCGGTACGGGTGGGCGGCGGCGGTTCCGGCGGCTCGGGCACGTCCGCGGGGGCACCGAAGTGGTCCCCGGCCGCCCCGGCACGGGGCTGCGCGGGCAGCGCGACGAGCACACCGCGCTCCGCGTCCGGCTCCGCGCCGCCGGTACCGGTGTCGGTCTGGGTGAGGGTCCGGGTCTGCACGGGGGCGACCTCCAGGAGGGACGCGGCCGGCGGGGAACCGGCGGCGGTACGTCGGGGGCGGAGCCGGCTCGCTCGCCGCTGTCCGCCTCGCACGCGTGCGCTCGGGCACGCCCCCAGTGTGGGCTACGGCACATCGCCGCCACGAGGGGCGTGCGGTGACTTTTTGCGTCCGGTCCGTGACCGAGGGATTGCCCGCGGGCGCCCCCGGGTCCGGCCTGTGGGGCCTGTCCGACCCTTCGCGTCGCCGCCCGAAGGCCGGCCGCGCGGCGCCGGGTGCGGGCTCTGGGGGTCTCCCGGCCGGAGGCTGGGGAGTGTCGGCCCCAGGGCCCGCGTACTGGCCGTACTCGGGTCCGGGGCCGGTGCGGCGAGAGTGCGTGCATGGCGTCGAGCGGCAGACGCGAGTCGTCAGAGGGGCCTCAGAGCGCGGCGGCGCCGTGTTCGCGCAGGTTCTGGTCGTACTGCTGGAGGACCCACAGCTCGTTCTGCACGGCGGCCAGTTCGGCGGGGCCGGCGTGGCCGGAGAGGCGGGTGAGGCGGCCGGTGATGTCGCGGATGCGGCGCTCGACGGCGCGGCGGCGGACCGTGACGAGCTGGGCGCCCGCGTAGACCTCGTCGACGCCCTTCACGCCGCGGTGCAGCAGGATCGCCTCGACCGCGAGTTCGGTGACCATGGCGCGGACCGTGTCGTCGGGGGCGGCCTCGCGGACCCGGACCAGGTAGTCCTGCGGGTCCTGGACGCCGAACTCGGCGCCGCCCGCCTCCATGATCGCCTCGCGTACGGCGGCGTAGGGCGGGGCGGTGAACTCGTCGACGCCGTACGCGTCGAAGGCCGGGGAGACCAGCTCGGGGCGTTGCAGGGCGAGCTTGAGCAGCTCACGCTCGGTGGCGAAGACCGGGTTGCGGAGGTTGAGGGCGGGGCCCCGGGGGACGGCCCGGGCCGGTCCGGCCTGCTGCTGCGGGCCGGCGCCGCGCTGCCGCTGGTCGGGGGCGGGGCCCTTGCCGCCGCGGTCGCGGGCCCAGCGGGCGAGCTGGGCGATCCGCTTGACCACGAACTGGGTGTCGAGGATGCCGAGCATCCCGGCGAGCTGCACGGCGACCTCGTGCTGGGCGCCGCTGTTCTTGATCCGGGCGACCACGGGAGCGGCCTCGTCGAGGGCCGAGGCGCGGCCGGCCGGGGTGTCCAGGTCGTAGCGGGAGACGATCTGGCGCAGGGCGAACTCGAAGAGCGGGGTGCGCGGCTCGACCAGGTCGGTGACCGCGTCGTCGCCCTTGGCCAGGCGCAGGTCGCAGGGGTCCATGCCGTCGGGGGCGATGGCGATGTAGGTCTCGGCGGCGAACTTCTGGTCGTCCTCGAAGGCGCGCAGGGCCGCCTTCTGGCCGGCCGCGTCGCCGTCGAAGGTGAAGATGACGCGGGCCGAGCCGTTGTCCATCAGGAGACGGCGCAGGATCTTGATGTGGTCGCCGCCGAAGGCGGTGCCGCAGGTGGCGATGGCCGTGGTGACACCGGCGAGGTGGCAGGCCATGACGTCCGTGTAGCCCTCGACGACCACGGCGCGGGACGCCTTGGCGATGTCCTTCTTGGCGAGGTCGATGCCGTAGAGGACCTGGGACTTCTTGTAGATCGCGGTCTCGGGCGTGTTCAGGTACTTCGGGCCGTTGTCCGCCTCGTACAGCTTGCGGGCGCCGAAGCCGACGACGTCGCCGCCGATGTCGCGGATGGGCCACATCAGCCGGCCGCGGAAGCGGTCGATGGGGCCGCGGCGGCCCTCCTGGGAGAGGCCGGAGAGCAGCAGCTCCTTGTCGCTGAAGCCCTTGCCACGCAGGAAGCGGGTGAGGTGGTCCCAGCCCTGGGGGCTGTAGCCGACGCCGAAGTGCTCGGCGGCGGCCTGGTCGAAACCGCGGTCGGCGAGGAAGGCTCGCCCGGTCTCCGCCTCGGGGCCGGTCGCCAGCTGCTCCGCGTACCACTGTGCGGCGATCTTGTGGGCCTCGACCAGGCGGATGCGCTCCCCGCGCTGGTGGGAGGGGTTGTAGCCGCCCTCCTCGTAGCGCAGGGTGATGCCGGCCTGGCCGGCCAGGCGCTCGACCGCCTCCGAGAAGGTGAGGTGGTCGATCTTCATCACGAACGTGATGGTGTCGCCGCCCTCCTGGCAGCCGAAGCAGTGGAAGAACCCCTTGCTCGGACTGACCTGGAAGGACGGCGACTTCTCGTCGTGGAAGGGGCACAGCCCCTTCAGATTGCCGCCCCCCGCGTTGCGCAGCTGGAGGTACTCCGAGACGACGGCGTCGATCGGGACCGCGTCCCGTACCGCCTTCACGTCCTCGTCGTTGATCCGTCCTGCCACGCGTGAAGTCTACGGGGGAGCACCGACAGCTATGCGACGAGGCTTTCGAGGGATACGTGCGGGTTCGCCAGCGCCTCCGTGTCCACCCGGGTCTTCGAGCGGATCAGCTGCTGGATCGGCTCCGTGACGTCCCACACGTTGACGTTCATCCCGGCCAGCACCCGGCCCTCCTTCACCCAGAAGGCGATGAACTCGCGCTTCGCCGCGTCCCCGCGGATCACCACCTGGTCGTAGGACCCGGCCGGCGCCCAGCCGGAGTACTCCATGCCCAGGTCGTACTGGTCGGTGAAGAAGTAGGGCACGCGGTCGTGGGCGAGGCCCTTGCCGAGCATCGCGCGGGCGGCGGCCGGGCCGCCGTTGAGGGCGTTGGCCCAGTGCTCCACGCGCAGGCTGGTGTCGAAGAGGGCGTGGTGGAAGGAGGCGACGTCACCGGCCGCGTAGACGTCGGGGTCGGAGGTGCGCAGGTGGTCGTCGACGACGATGCCGCCGCCGTGGGCACGGTCGGCGATCTCCAGCCCTGCGGCCTGGGCGAGCGCGGTGCGCGGGGCGGCGCCGATCGCGGCGAGCACGTCGTGCGCGGGGTGCTCCTCGCCGTCGTCGGTACGGGCGGCCAGCACCACGCCGTCCTGGCCGACGATCTCCGTCAGCTTCACCCCGAAGCGGAAGCGGACGCCGTGCGCCTCGTGCAGTTCGGCGAAGACGGCGCCCAGCTCGGGACCGAGGACGCCGTGCAGCGGGGTCGGGGAGGGCTCGATGACGGTGACCTCCGCCCCGTACGCGCGGGCCGCGGCCGCGACCTCCAGGCCGATCCAGCCCGCGCCGGCGATCACGAGGTGTCCGTTGTCCCGGCCGAGGGAGGTCAGGACGCCCTTGAGGCGCTCGGCGTGGGCCAGGCGGCGCAGGTGGTGGACGCCCGCGAGGTCGGTGCCGGGGACGTCGAGGCGACGGGGCTCGGCGCCGGTGGCGATGAGCAGCTTGTCGTACCTGACGTGGGTGCCGTCGTCGCCGTAGTGGACGGTCTTGGCGGCCCGGTCGATCGCGACGACGGTCTGGCCGAGGTGCAGTTCGATGTCGTGCCGCGCGTACCAGGCGGGCTCGTGCACGAAGACGCTGTCGCGCTCCTCCTTGCCGAGGAGGTAGCCCTTGGACAGCGGCGGGCGCTCGTAGGGGTGGTCGCGTTCGTCGCAGACGAGGATCACCCGGCCGGTGAAGCCCTCCGTACGGAGCGTCTCGGCCGCCTTCGCGCCCGCCAGGCCGCCTCCGACGATGACGAATGTCTGATCCGCGTCGACCACTTGTTTGCCTCCTCGTCAGGGTGCCGCCACATGCGAGCGTCCCGCACGCGGCGTGGTGCGGGAAGGGGGAGTGACCCGATCAGGCCACGGAGTGCCGCGATTGGGGCGCCCGGCTGTCTCGTCCGGGGCGCCCCGGGGCCCGCCGGGTCACGCCTGTCCCGCCGCCAGTGTCATGGATGCCCCGTCAGCCGGGCGTGAAGCGAGCGGGCCGAGGCGTCGGTGAGGGAGGCGATCTGGTCCACGATCACCCGTTTGCGGGCCCGGTCGTCGTCGGCCGCGTCGAACAGGGCCCGGAACTGGGGGTCGAGCCCGTCGGGTGCGCGGGCGGTCAGCGCCTCGGCCAGCTCCGCGACGACGATCCGCTGGGCGGCGCGGAGCCGCTCCTGCTCGGTGCGCTGCATGACGTAGCGGACGGCGACCGCCTTGAGAACGGCGCACTCCATGCGGGTCGCGCGGGGCACGACCAGTTCGGCGGTGTACCGGGTGAGCCGGCCGCCGCCGTACGCGGCCCGGGTGGCGGCCTCGGCGGACAGGCAGAAGCGGCCGATGAGCTGGCTGGTGGCGTCCTTCAGCCGGGCCTGGGCGACCGCGGAGCCGTCGTAGCCGTGCGGCCACCAGTCCTGGGCGAGGAGCCGGTCGAGGGCGGCGGCGAGTTCGGCGTGGTCGGTGCCGGCGGGGACGTAGCGCCCGACGGCCACGTCGAACACGGCCTCGCGCTCGGGGTCGGCGAGCAGGCAGTTCGGGTCGATGTGCCCGGCGTGCAGGCCGTCCTCGACGTCGTGCACCGAGTACGCCACGTCGTCGGCCCAGTCCATGACCTGCGCCTCGAAGCAGGTGCGGGCGCCGGGGGCGTCCTCGCGGAGCCACGCGAAGACGGGCCGGTCGTCGTCGTACACCCCGAACTTCGGCGAGAGCGGGTCACGGGGGTGGGCGCCGCGCGGCCACGGGTACTTGGTCGCGGCGTCGAGCGTTGCGCGGGTGAGGTTGAGCCCGACGGAGCCGTCCTCGGTGAAGCGCTTGGGCTCGATGCGGGTGAGGAGCCTGAGCGACTGGGCGTTGCCCTCGAAGCCGCCGCAGTCCTCGGCGAAGGCGTTGAGGGCCTGTTCGCCGTTGTGCCCGAAGGGCGGGTGGCCCAGGTCGTGCGCGAGGCAGGCCGCCTCCACGAGGTCCGGGTCGCAGCCGAGGGCGGCGCCCAGCTCCCGGCCGACCTGGGCGCACTCCAGGGAGTGCGTGAGGCGGGTGCGGGGGCTGGCGTCCCAGCCGGGGCTGCCCTCCCCCGGCGCGACGACCTGCGTCTTCCCGGCGAGGCGGCGCAGCGCGGCGGAGTGCAGGATGCGGGCGCGGTCGCGTTGGAAGGCGGTGCGGCCGGGGCGCTTGTCCGGCTCGGGGGCGTAGCGGGCGGCCGACGCCGGGTCGTAGGGGGGTGCGGTGCGGGTGCCTTCCATGCCG
The DNA here is from genome assembly GCF_000717995.1 of Streptomyces violaceorubidus. Classification (GTDB taxonomy): domain Bacteria; phylum Actinomycetota; class Actinomycetes; order Streptomycetales; family Streptomycetaceae; genus Streptomyces; species Streptomyces violaceorubidus. Next base: position 101,543 of record NZ_JODM01000005.1, on the reverse strand, counting down.
TGAACAGTATGCGGAAGGTGTGACAGGTGCGCCTACGCGGGTGCCGGGTGCGGTTGCCGGGCGAGCGCGGCGTTCGTCGTGGCGCATCGCGCCGCTCCCCGCGCCCCTTCGAGGACGTCGGTCCCGCCGCCTGCCCCGCGTGCGCGGTCGTAGCGGTGGAGCAGGAGGCGGGCCATCGACGGGTGGGTGCCCAGGGGGTCGGAGGCGATCCACGGGGCCGCCGCCGCGCACTCGGTCGCGAAGCGGCCCGGGGCGGTGAAGCAGGCGGCGACGGCCACCCGGCGGTGGCCCCGAGCCGTCAGGGTGCGTACGGCCTCCGGGACCGTCGGGGCCGCCGCCGAGGCGTACGCCGGGACGACCGGGACGCCGAGGCGGGCGGAGAGGGCGGTCGCGGTGCGGGCGGTGTCGGCCCGGGACTCCGGGTCCCGGGAGCCGGCGGAGGCGAGGACGACGGCGTGGTCCGGGCCCGCGTGGGTGGGCCAGCCGGCCTCCGTGAGGCGGGCCTGGAGCGCGTCCACCAGGAGCGGGTGCGGGCCGAGCGGGTCGGCCACCCGGGTGCGGGCCAAGGAGGCCGCGGCCATCTCCGGGATGTCCCGTTTGACGTGGTGGCCGCGGCTGAGCAGGAGGGGCACGAGGACCGCCGCCCCGTCGCCGAGGGCGGTGAGCGTGTCGGGCAGCAGGGGCTCGTTCAGCTCGACGTGGCCGAGGTGCACCGGCACGGCGGGGCGCAGGGCGCGGACCCGGTCGAGGAGGGCCCGTACGGTGCTCAGCGCGCCCGGGTCGCGGCTGCCGTGGGCGACGACGACCAGGGCGGGGGTGCCGCCGGTGGCCGTGGTGGTCCCGTTGCTCGTCACTGTCATCGCCGTCATGCACCGAGGGTGGCCGCCGGACGTTGCCGTCCCGTTGCGTGGGTGTCACGGGGGTTTTCCGTCGGTTCACACGGCGCCGGGCACGCCGTGTGAGCGGGCGGTGAACCGGACGGCCCGCCCGGGCGTCCCTGGTGGCAGGAACCGACCGGGGAGGGGACCGCCCGATGCGCCGCCCGAGACTTCGCAGACCGCGCCTGCCGCGCACCCGGAAGGGGCGGCGGCGGCTGGTGCGGGCCGTGGTGGCCGGGTGCGTGCTGGCGCTGCTGCCCGCCGCGTGGCTGCGCCTGGTCACGGACGACCGGCTGCGCACCGTCGCCGACGTGCCGCGCACCGAGGTCGCGGTGGTCTTCGGGGCCGGGCTGTGGGACGGGGAGCCCTCGCCGTACCTGGCGCGCCGGCTGGACGCGGCGGCACAGCTGTACCGGGCCGGGCGGATCGAGGTGGTGCTGGTGAGCGGGGACAACAGCCGCGAGGAGTACGACGAGCCGGACGCCATGCGCGCCTACCTGGTCCGGCACGGTGTGCCCGACGGTCGGATCGTCGGCGACTACGCGGGCTTCGACACCTGGGACTCCTGCGTCCGGGCGAAGCGGATCTTCGGCGTCGACCGGGCGGTGCTGATCAGCCAGGGCTTCCACATCCGGCGGGCGGTCGCCCTGTGCCGGCAGGCGGGGGTGGCGTCGTACGGCGTCGGGGTGGACGACGCGCACGACGTGACCTGGTACTACGGGGGCGCCCGGGAGATCCTCGCGGCGGGCAAGGCGGCGTGGGACGCGGTCTTCGAGCCGGACCCGCACTTCCTCGGCCCGAGGGAGCCGGGGGTGGCGCGGGCCCTGGCCGGCGGCGGGTGAGGCGTCCCTCACCGCGGTCCCGCGGCGGCGGGGAGGTCGCCGTCCCTGCCGTGTAACAGAGCGCCGCCCGGTCGCGTAACACGCAAGCCGCAGGCTGGGCGGCATGCAGAACACCGGCACGCACCGCACCGCCGCCCCGGGCACCGCCACGCCCACGCCCACGCACTGCCCGTACTGCGCCCTGCAGTGCGGGATGAGTCTGGCGCCCGTCGAGGGCGGGACCGTCGAGGTCTTCGAGCGGACGGACTTCCCGGTGAACCGGGGCGCGCTGTGCGGCAAGGGGCGCACCGCGCCGCAGGTGCTCGCGCCGGGGGCGCGGCTGACCTCGCCGCTGGTGCGGTCGGGCGACGGCGCGCTGGTGCCGGCCGGCTGGGACGAGGCGCTGGACCGGATCGCCGGGAACCTGGAGCGTACGCGGGCGCGGTACGGCGCGGACGCGCTCGGGGTGTTCGGCGGGGGCGGGCTGACCAACGAGAAGGCGTACGCGCTGGGCAAGTTCGCCCGGGTGGTGCTGGGCACCTCGCAGATCGACTACAACGGGCGGTTCTGCATGTCGTCGGCCGCGGCGGCCGGGACGCGGGCCTTCGGGCTCGACCGGGGGCTGCCGTTCCCGCTGGAGGACATCCCGAGGACCGGCTGCGTGATCCTCGTCGGGTCGAACCCGGCGGAGACGATGCCGCCGTTCCTGCGCTACCTCACCGAACTGCGGGAGAACGGCGGCACGCTGATCGTCGTCGATCCGCGCCGGACGAAGACCGCCGAGCAGGCCGACCTGCACCTCGCGCCCCGGCCCGGCACCGACCTCGCCCTGGCGCTGGGCATGCTGCACCTGGTCGTCGCCGAGGGCCGGGTCGACCGGGCGTACGTCGAGGAGCGCACGTCCGGCTGGGAGGAGGCGCGGGCGGCGGCGATGGCGCACTGGCCGGAGTACGTCGAGCGGATCACGGGGGTGTCCGTTCCCGAGCTGCGGGAGGCGGTGCGGATGTTCTGCGCGCCCGACACGGCGATGGTGCTGACCGCGCGCGGACCCGAGCAGCAGGCCAAGGGCACGGACACGGTGGGCGCGTGGATCAACCTGTGCCTGGCGACCGGGCGGGCCGGGCGACCGCTGTCCGGGTACGGCTGTCTGACCGGGCAGGGCAACGGGCAGGGCGGGCGCGAGCACGGCCAGAAGGCCGACCAGTTGCCGGGCTACCGCAAGCTGACCGACCCGGCGGCGCGGCGGCACGTCGCCGGGGTGTGGGGCGTGGACCCCGACTCGCTGCCGGGCCCGGGGCGCAGCGCGTACGAGCTGCTGGACGCGCTGGGCACGGACGTCAGGTCGCTGCTGGTGATGGGGTCCAACCCGGTCGTCTCGGCGCCCCGCGCCGCGCACGTCGAGGGGCGGCTGCGCTCGCTGGACTTCCTCGCCGTCTGCGACGTGGTGCTCTCCGAGACGGCCGCGCTGGCGGACGTGGTGCTGCCGGTGACGCAGTGGGCGGAGGAGACGGGGACCACGACGAACCTGGAGGGGCGGGTGCTGCTGCGGCGGCGCGCGATCACGCCGCCGGACGGGGTGCGCGGCGACCTGGAGGTGCTGCACTCGCTGGCCGGGCGGCTCGGCGTGGAGAAGGGGTTCCCGACCGAGCCCGAGGAGGTCTTCGAGGAGCTGCGCCGGGCGAGCGCGGGCGGTCCGGCGGACTACTCCGGGATCGACTACCGGCGGCTGGCGCGGGAGAACGGCGTGTTCTGGCCCTGCCCGGCACCGCCCGCGCCCGACGGCACGGACGGCACGGACGGCACGGACGGCACCACCGATGTCCCCGGCGCCGGTTCCGTGCCCCACCCGGGCACCCCGCGCCTGTTCCTCGACCGGTTCGCCACCGACGACGGCCGGGCCCGCTTCGTGCCCGTGGCGCACCGGCCGAGCGCCGAGGAACCGGACGACGAGTACCCCGTGCTGCTGACCACGGGCCGGGTCGTGGCGCAGTACCAGTCCGGTGCCCAGACCCGGCGGGTGGCCGAGCTGAACGCCGCCGCGCCGGGCCCGTTCGTGGAGCTGCACCCGCGGCTGGCGGCGCGGCTGGGCGCGGCCGAGGGCGACCCGCTGGCGGTCGTGTCCCGGCGCGGGCGGGCGGTGGCACCGGCCCGCATCACCACCGGCATCCGGCCCGACACGGTGTTCATGCCCTTCCACTGGCCGGGCGAGGGCCGCGCCAACACGCTGACCAACCCGGCCCTGGACCCGACCTCGCGGATGCCGGAGTTCAAGGTGTGCGCGGTACGCGTGGAGGTGGCCCGCTGACCGACCGCCGTCCCACCGGCCGGTTCCTCCCTCGCCGCGGCGGATCGGCGCGCCCCGGGCCGCACCGTCGCCGCCGGGCCCCCGGACGCGGACGGGCGCGGCGTCGGCGGCCGAAGGTACGGCGGACCAGGCCACACGGGTCGCCCGGCACGTATCCCTCCCAGCGGTCCGGCGCGGCGGGCCATGATCGGCGGCGCCAAGCGCTCCCCGGACTCGGCGACCGACCTGATCAACGCGCTCGGCGGGCGCGAGGCCTGGGCGCAGCCCGTGGGCTCGGTGCCGCAGGCCGGGCAGCCCAGGACGAAGCTGCGCCGCCGGGCCCCGCCGTACCCCCGGACGCGGACCGGCGCCCCGTCGGCGACGCGAACGGCGATCCCGCCACCCGGTCGTGGAGGACGCCCGGCACGTATCCCTCCGGCCTGGCCGGCGCGGTGTACTCCTCGGGCTCGGGGTGACGAGCTCCCCGCGTTCGACTCCACCGGCTGCGCGGGCGCCCGCGGCGCCTCACGCTCCGTCGTAGGGCCGCCTCTCCTTCGCCTCCCGCAGGGCCCGTCCCCACCAGACCAGCTGGTCGAGCATCGTCTTGGCCGCCGCGTCCGGACCGGAGGGGTCCCTGAGCCTGCCCCGGTCGTCGAAGGCCGCGCCCGCGTTGTGGAAGGAGACGGTGTCGCGGACGGTGACGGCGTGCAGTTCGGCGAAGACCTGGCGCAGGTGCTCCGCGGCCCGCAGGCCGCCGGCCAGGCCGCCGTAGGAGACCAGGCCGACGGGCTTGGCCCGCCACTCGGTGAAGTGCCAGTCGACGACGTTCTTCAGGGCCGCCGGGAACGAGTGGTTGTACTCGGGGGTCAGGACGACGAACGCGTCGGCGCCCGCCAGTTTCGGGGTGATCTCCGCCAGCGCGGCGGTCGCCTGTGGGGTCGGGGCGAAGGTGGTGGGCAGGTCGGTCGCGGCGACGTCCACCACCTCGGGGAGCAGGTCGTCGTGGGCCCGGAGGTGGTCCAGGAGCCAGTCGGCGACGACGGGGCCGAAGCGGCCGTGGCGGTTGCTGCCGACGAGCAGGGTGACGCGGAGCGGTGCGATCGTGGTGTCCATGCGGCAGAGCCTGCTACCTCAAGTTTGGTCGAGGTCAAGCCGCCTCCTCCCCGGGCTCGTTCGGAGGCACCGGTCACCCGTTCACACCCGCTCGGGGGGCGGGCCGGGCGCGGTGCCACTTTCCTCGGTAGGGCAGGGCCACCGAAGAGCTCAAAGGAGCACCGATGCGACGTACCGCCCGCCTGCTGACCGGTACCGCGCTCGCCGCCGCGGCCGTCGGTCTGACCACCGCGGCCCCGGTGTCCGCCGGGGAGACCGTCGCCACCGGCGGCCTGACGGTGTATCCGTCCTCGGTCGTACCGGGCGACCGGGCCGTGGTGACGACCGCGGTGTGCGGGAAGGGCGGCTCGGCGGCGGGTGACGCCAGCGCGGTCGGCGCGGGCGCGTTCCCGCTGGCGCCGGGCACGGGCGAGGCCGGGGCGACGGGGCACTTCGAGGTGCCGCCGAGCGCGCAGCCGGGAACGTACGAGATCGTCGCGACCTGTGGGGACGGCGACCGGCGGGTGACGGGTGACCTGGTGGTCACGCTGACCTCGGCCGCCGGGCACCCGGCCGCCGAGCAGGTGTACCCCAGAGGAAGCGTGAAGACGGGGGTCGGCGGCGCTCTTGGCCCCGGCCCCGTGCAGACCGCGGCCGGTGTGGCGGCTCTCGCCGTCGCCGCCGCGGGCGGTACCTGGCTCCTGCATCGCCGGGCGAGAGGCGACGGGATCTGACGGGCACCCTCCGCTGCCCGTCCACCGGTACCGCACTTCCCCACCCCCTCCGGGTCCGACGCCCCTCGCGGCCCGGAGGGGGCAGGGGATCCCCAGGGACGCGAGGGAGAGGGGACGTCATGCGCAGGGTCAAGGACACCGCGATAGCCGCCGTCACCGCCGTCGCCCTCTGCTCGGGGGCGTGGCTGCTGGTCGGCGGCGACCATCCCGACGCCCCGCCCCAGCCCTCGGCCGCGCAGGCCCGCACCGACCGGGCCGGGCAGGCCGACCGGGGCGCCGCGGCACCGGCGCTGCCGCCCTCCCCGCCGGACCGGATCCGCGTCCCGGCGATCGGCGTGGACGCCCCGCTGACCGGCCTGGGCCTGACCGGTACGGGCAGCCTGGACGTGCCGCCGGCCGAGAAGAAGAACCTCGCGGGCTGGTACGAGGCGGGCACCACCCCCGGCGAGACGGGCACCGCGATCGTCGCCGGGCACGTCGACAACGCGGAGGGCCCCGCCGTCTTCTACCGGCTCGGCGCCCTGGAGAAGGGCGCGGCGATCGAGGTCGACCGGCGCGACGGCGGCGTCGCGGTGTTCACGGTGGACGCGGTGGAGGTCTACGCCGCCGACGCCTTCCCCGACGAGAAGGTCTACGGCGCCGCCGACCGCCCCGAACTGCGCGTCATCACCTGCGGCGGCCCCTACTCACGCAGTACCGGCTACCAGGGCAACGTGGTCGTCTTCGCCCACCTGACCGGGAGCCGGTGAGCCGTTCGGGACGTACGCCGGACGGTCCGGCCGTGCCGCTTCACCGGCCCCGGCTACGCCACCCACTGCTCCCAGGCCAGGTTCGCCACCAGGGCGAAGACCACCGTCAGCAGGACGACGCGGACGAAGCCGCTGCCCTTCTTGAGGGCGGTGTGGGCGCCGAACATGCCGCCGGCCAGGTTGAAGACGGCCATCAGGACGGCCAGCTGCCACAGCACCGCCCCCTGCCAGGCGAAGGTGGCGAGGGCGCCCGCGTTGGTGCAGCAGTTGACGATCTTGGCGGTGGCGGACGCCGTGACCAGGTCCAGGTGGAGCAGCGCGGTGAGGGCCAGGACCAGGAAGGTTCCGGTGCCGGGGCCGACGAGGCCGTCGTAGAAGCCGATGCCGAGGCCCGCGAGACCGATCGCGGCGAGGATCTGGCGGCGGGTGGCCGGTCCGGTGGCGGGCGCGGTGCCGAAGGCGGGGCGCAGGATCACGAAGGCCGCCACCGCGAGCAGCACCACCATGATCACCGGCTTGAGCACCTCGGTGCTCATCCCCGCCGCGAAGAACGCCCCGCCGGACGATCCGGCCAGCGCCGCCAGACCGATGCGCACGGCGGTGCGCACGTCCACCGGCGCCTTGCGGGCGTAGGTCACCGCGGCGCCCGTGGTGCCGACGATGGCGACCGCCTTGTTGGTGCCCAGCGCGTGCGCGGCCGGGGTGCCGGAGGGCAGGCCGAGCAGCAGGGCGGGCAGCAGCAGGAGGCCGCCGCCGCCGACCACGGCGTCGATCCAGCCGGCCGCGAGTGCGGCGAGGCAGAGCAGGACGACCGTGGTCAGCGATATGTCGGGCATGATCGCGACCCTATGGACGGGATGGATGTGCCGTCCATCGAGCTGAGGGACTTCTGAGGTAGGCGCGCACCCGGCCGGGCCCCTCACCGCCCTCCCCGGTGGCCGGACATGTCCCTCACATCCCTCCCCCGCTGCCGCTGAGGGCAGCGTTCCCCGTGGGAAACAGAAGGGATGCCACCGGGTAACACCCGCCCCGCACGCTCGACGGCATGACCTCGAAAACGCGTGTGGTGGTGATCGGCGCCGGGCTCGCGGGCGTGACGCTCGCCCGGCGGCTCGGTGAGCTGGGCACGCCCGCGCTGCTGGTCGGCGAGGAGGAGCACCGCCCGTACAACCGGGTGCTGCTCGCCGAGGTGCTGGCCGGACGGTACAGCCCCGAGGTGATCGCCCTGCCGGCGCCCGCCGGGCTGCTGCGCGGCCGGGTCACCGGCATCGACCGGGCCGGGCGGACCGTGCGGTGCGCCGACGGGTCCGTCCTCGCCTACGACACGCTGGTCCTGGCCACCGGCTCCAACGCCGTGCTGCCGCCCCTGCGCGGCCTGTTCACCCCGGACCGCGAGCTGCCCGAGGGCGTGCACGCGTTCCGGACCATGGACGACTGCCTGGGCCTGTCCAAGGCGGTGCGGCCCGGGGCCCGGGCGGTCGTCATCGGCGGCGGGCTGCTCGGCGTGTCCGCCGCCCGTGCGCTGGCCGTGCGCGGCGCCCAGGTCGTCCTCGCCCAGCAGTCCGAGCGGCTGATGGAGCGCCAGCTCGACCCGGCGGCCTCGGCGCTGGTGCGGCGGCACCTGGAGGGCCTCGGCGTCGAGGTGCACACCGAGTGCCGGGTACGGGACGTGCGCGGGGTCGGCGGGGCGGTGCGGTCCGTGGAGATGGGCGACGGGTACGCCCTCGGCGCCGACCTGGTGGTGCTCGCGTGCGGGGTGCGGCCCCGGGTCGGGCTCGCGCGGGAGGCGGGGCTGGAGGTCGGCAGGGGCGTCCTCGTCGACGACGAGCTGCGCACCTCGGACCCGCACATCCGCGCCGTCGGCGACTGCGCCCAGCACGCGGACCGCGTGTACGGGCTGGCCGCGCCCGCCCTCGAACAGGCCGGGGTGCTGGCCGACCTGCTCACCGGCGACGGCACCGCCCGCTACACCGGCACCCGCTCGCTGACCCGGCTCACCCTCACCGGGCCCGAGGGCCCCTTCGACGGGCCGGACAGCCCCTTCGACCTCGCCGCGTTCGGCGAGACCGACCCCCGCCCCGGCGACGACGTCGTACAACTCGCCGACGCCACCCGGGGCACCTACCGCAAGGTCGTCGTCCGTGACGACCGGCTGGTCGGCGGGGTCCTGGTCGGCGAACTCGGCACCGTCGGCGCGCTGGCGCGCGCCTGGGAGGGAGCAGAGCCGCTCCCCTCCGACGGCGGCCCCCTGCTCCACCTGCTCACCCAAGACGGAGGCTCCTGATGACCGCCACCCCGGGGCACACCCCGACGATCGTGCTGGTCGGCCACGGCATGGTCGGCCAGCGCTTCCTGGAGGCCCTCGCCGAGCGCGGCCTGACCGGCACGCACCGCGTGGTCGTCCTGTGCGAGGAGCCGCGCCCCGCCTACGACCGCGTCCAGCTCACCTCGTACTTCTCGGGGAAGACCCCCGAGGACCTGTCGATGACCGACCTCGCCTTCATCGAGGAGCACGGCATCGAGCTGCGCGTCGGGGACCCGGCCGAGAGCGTCGACCGGGAGGCGCGCACGGTGACCGCCCGCTCGGGGCTGGTCGTCGCCTACGACGTCCTGGTCCTGGCCACCGGCTCCTACCCGTTCGTCCCGCCGGTGCCCGGCAAGGACGCGGAGGGCTGCTTCGTCTACCGGACGATCGAGGACCTCCTCGCCATCGAGGAGTACGCGAAGAAGGCGACGACCGGCGCGGTGGTCGGCGGCGGGCTGCTCGGCCTGGAGGCCGCCGGCGCGCTCAAGGGGCTCGGCCTCACCTCGCACATCGTGGAGTTCGCGCCCCGCCTGATGCCGGTGCAGGTCGACGAGGGCGGCGGCGCGGCGCTGCTGCGCACCATCGAGGAGATGGGCCTGTCCGTCCACACGGGCGTCGGCACCCAGGAGATCGTGGTCGACGACGCGGGCGCCGTCACCGGCATGAAGCTGTCCGACGGCTCCGAACTCGCCACCGACCTGGTGGTGTTCAGCGCCGGTGTCCGGCCCCGCGACCAGCTGGCCCGGGAGTGCGGGCTCGCGGTCGGCGAGCGCGGTGGGATCAGCGTCGACGAGCAGTGCCGCACGGTCACCGACCCGCACGTGTTCGCGATCGGCGAGTGCGCGCTGGCGTCCGACGGCCGGGTGTACGGGCTGGTGGCGCCCGGGTACGAGCAGGCCGAGACGGCCGCCGCGACGATCGCCGACGACGAGGCGTCCTTCACAGGCGCCGACCTGTCCACCAAGCTGAAGCTGCTCGGCGTGGACGTGGCGTCCTTCGGCGACGCGCACGGCACCGCCGAGGACTGCCTGGACGTCGTCTACTCCGACTCCCGCGCGGGCCTGTACAAGAAGCTGGTCGTGGGCCGCGACGGCACGCTGCTCGGCGGCATCCTGGTCGGCGACGCGGAGGCCTACGGCACGCTGCGCGCCTTCACCGGCTCGGTCCCGCCGGTCTCGCCCGAGTCCCTGGTGCTGCCCGCCGGTGCCGGGGCCCCGGCCCAGCTGGGCCCGGCCGCGCTGCCCGACGACGCGGTGATCTGCTCCTGCCACAGCGTCACCAAGGGCACCATCCGGGGCGCGGTGACGGAGCACTCCTGCGCGACCGTGCCCGAGGTGAAGAAGTGCACCAGGGCCGGCACCGGCTGCGGGTCCTGCGTCAAGGTGCTGGGCCAGCTGGTCACCGCCGAGCTGGAGGCGAGCGGCGTCGAGGTGGACAAGGGCCTGTGCGGCTGCTTCTCCCAGACCCGCGAGGAGCTGTACGAGATCGTCGGCGCCCTGCGGATCACCTCCTACCGGGAGCTGCTGGACCGGCACGGCCGGGAGGGGGCGCGGGGCGGTGAGGGCTGCGAGGTGTGCAAGCCGGCGGTCGGCTCGATCATCGCCTCCCTGGCCCCGGCGATCGGCGCGAGCGGCTACGTCCTGGAGGGCGAGCAGGCCGCGCTCCAGGACACCAACGACCACTTCCTCGCCAACCTCCAGCGCAACGGCTCGTACTCCGTCGTCCCGCGCATCCCCGGTGGCGAGATCGCCCCGGAGAAGCTGATCGTCATCGGCGAGATCGCCCGGGACTTCGGGCTCTACACGAAGATCACCGGTGGTCAGCGGATCGACATGTTCGGCGCCCGCGTCGAGCAGCTGCCGCTGATCTGGGCCCGGCTGGTGGACGCGGGTTTCGAGTCGGGGCACGCGTACGGGAAGTCGCTGCGCACGGTGAAGTCCTGCGTGGGGCGGACCTGGTGCCGCTACGGCGTCCAGGACTCGGTGCGGATGGCGATCGACCTGGAGCTGCGCTACCGGGGTCTGAGGTCCCCGCACAAGCTGAAGTCGGCGGTCTCCGGGTGCGCCCGCGAGTGCGCGGAGGCCCAGTCCAAGGACTTCGGGGTGATCGCCACCTCCAACGGCTGGAACCTGTACGTCGGCGGCAACGGCGGCGCCACCCCGCGCCACGCGGACCTGCTCGCGCAGGACCTCTCCGACGCCGAACTGGTCCGGCTGATCGACCGGTTCCTGATGTTCTACATCCGCACCGCCGACAAGCTGGAGCGCACCTCCACCTGGCTGGAGCGCATCCCCGGCGGCCTGGACCACGTACGGGACGTCGTCGTGCACGACTCGCTCGGCATCTGCGACGAGCTGGAGTCCCTGATGCGGGCCCATGTCGCGCACTACCGCGACGAGTGGGCCGAGACCGTCAACGACCCCGAGAAGCTGGCCCGGTTCGTGTCCTTCGTGAACGCGCCCGACACCCCCGACCCGGTCGTGGGCTTCGTGCCCGAGCGCGACCAGATGAAGCCCGACCTGCCGCTGCTGGACATCGGCCTGCGGCGCCCCTCGGAAGACGACCTCCTGGAAGGAAGCACCCGGCGATGACCCTGGCACCCGAGTCCCTGGCACCCGAGACGACCGACCTGAAGGTGCGGCTCCGGCTGACCGACGACTGGTTCACTGCCTGCGACCTCGGCACCCTGCTCCCGGGCCGGGGCGTGGCGGCCCTGCTCCCGGACGGCGGCCAGGTCGCCCTGTTCCGCGACCGGGACGGCGGGCTGTACGCGATCGACAACCGGGACCCCTTCACCGGCGCGGCGGTCCTCTCCCGCGGCCTGACCGGCACCCACCAGGGCCGCCCGTTCGTCGCCTCCCCGCTGCTCAAGCAGCGCTTCGACCTCACGACCGGGGAGTGCCTGGACGACGCGGCGATGCGCGTGGAGACGTACGAGGTGAAGGCGGCCTGACGGTTCCTCGCCCGGCGGGCGGGGGCCGGCCCGCCGGCCCGCCGGCCCGGACCCCGCCGTTCAGGGCAGCAGCGGCTCGTAGACGACGCCCGTCAGCCGCTCGGAGGCGGCCCACAGCCGCTCCCCCATCGCGTCGTCGGTGGTCCAGGACGCCCGCCAGGACGGTGCGGGCGCCCCGCGCCACATCGCGAAGGACGGGCCGGTGAAGGAGTCGGAGGGCACACCGGGCGCGGTCGCCGCGTACAGGACGGGCAGCGCGCCTGCCTCCGGGGACTGGGCGACGACCCGGTTCCCGAGCCGTGCCAGCCGCTCGGCGAGCCGGCGCCCCTCGGCCCGGGGCCCGGCGGTCGACAGTCCGGTCTCCGCGTACCCGGGGTGGGCGGCGACCGCGCGGACGTCCCAGGCGCCCTCCCGGCCCGCGAGCCGGCGCGCCAGTTCGTGGGTGAAGAGCAGGTTGGCGGACTTGGAGCGGGCGTAGGCGGTCCAGCGCCCGTAGCGGCGCACGCTGTTGAGGTCGCGCGGATCGACGTTGGCCAGCACGTGCAGGAAGCTGGAGACGGTCACGATCCGGGCGCCGGGCGCGGCCAGCAGCGAGGGCAGCAGCAGCCCGGTGAGCGCGAAGTGCCCCAGGTGGTTGACGCCGAACTGGGTCTCGAAGCCGTCCACCGTCGTGCTGTACGGCAGGGCCATCACCCCGGCGTTGTTGACCAGGAGATCCACCCGCTCGTAGGGCAGCCCGTAGGCGAACTCCCGGACCGAGGCGAGGTCCCCGAGGTCCAGCCGAGCCGGTCGCACCGCGGCGGAGGGCACCTCGCCGAGGATGCGCTCCACGGCCGCGCGCCCCCGCTCCTCGCTGCGGCAGGCGAGCACGACGGACGCCCCCTTGCGCGCCAGCTCCCGGGAGATCACGTGGCCGAGGCCGCCGTTGGCCCCGGTGACGACGGCGACGCGCCCGTCCAGGTCGGGGATGTCGCCCGTGCTCCAGCCGGTCATCCGCGGCTCCTTCGCTGGTCCGGACCCCTCTCACCGTACGCGTCCGGCGGCCCCGAGCGGAGAGCTACCGTCCGGTCACGTCACGTTCCCATCACGAGTCCTTCATATCTCCACCACATCCCGGTCACCTCAATAGCTTCGTCACCTCATATCCGCACTTCCACACCATTCCCGGGACTCTCGATGAAGCTGCTCCGCAAGCCCGCCGCCGTGACCGTCGCCGCGCTGGCCCTGGCCGCCCTGCCGGCCGCCGCCCAGGCGCACGACGGCGCCCACCCGTTCAAGAACTGCACCGAGGCGTACGACGCCGGGTACTCCAACATCCAGAAGGACGACGAGCACTACGGCGAGCACCTGGACCGCGACAAGGACGGCGTCGGCTGCGACAGGCCGCCGGCCGGCTTCGTGCCCGCCGACGACAAGGACACCGACGACGCGGCGGGCGCCGGCAGCGGCGAGGACTCCGGGAGCGAGCAGGGCGGCGGGGACGAGGCCGCCGGGCAGCAGGGCACCAACCTGGCCGAGACCGGCGGCGACGACAGCACGCCCTACCTCGCGGCGGGCGGCGGCCTCGTCGTGCTCGCGGGCGGCGCACTGATGCTGGCCGCGCGCCGGCGCCGGGGCGACGGCACGGCCTGACCCCGCCCGCGGCGCGCGGAGCCCCGTCGGTTCAGCGGCGGGGCTCCGGCGGCTTGAGGCTGAAGGCGGCACTGCTCAGCCAGCGCCGGGCGGCCCGGGCCACCGGGCGCTCCACGAACCGCTGCACGACGTAGGAGAGCGCGACCAGGGCGACGACGGTGACGCCCACCACGACCCACGGGTGGGCCCGGTCGCCGAAGCGGTGCAGGATGTTGACGCCGATGGCGTCGTGCAGCAGGTACAGCGGGAAGGTCAGCGTGCCCGCGACGGTCAGCCCGCGCCAGCGGACGCGGCTGGTCCAGCCGAGCGCGACGGCGGCGATCAGCAGGAAGAACACCGTGATCACCAGGACCAGCCAGGCGCGGTCCGGCTGCCAGGAGTCCCAGTTGAGGCGGCCCCCGTCGGGCGTCAGCAGGTAGTGCAGCGCCACCAGCCACGACATGGCGACGATGCCCCACAGCAGCGGGGTCGGCCGGTAGCGGTACATCAGGTGGAAGGCCATGCCCGCGATGAAGTACGGCGCGGACGGCGGGTTCGCCAGCAGCGTGAGCAGGTGGATGTCGGCGCTCGGGGCCAGCACGGCGGCGACCGTCCACAGGCCGCAGTAGATCACCACGCGCTGGTAGGTCAGGCCCTTCCACACCACGACCGCGAAGGTGAGGTAGAAGCACAGCTCGGGCCAGAGCGTCCAGTAGACGGAGTCGAGGTGCTCCACCCCGAGCGGGGTCTGGAGCATCGTCAGGTTGGCGAAGAGCACGCGCGGCGACGGGTGCCCGAAGGGGTTGTCGGCGAAGAAGATCACACACCCGCTGATCAGGATCGCCGCCCAGTACATCGGGTACAGCCGGGTGACACGGGAGATGAAGAAGTCGCGCGGGGTGCGGCCCCACGCGCTCATGCAGATGACGAAACCGCTGATCAGGAAGAAGAGTTCGACACCGAGGCGGCCGTAGGCGAAGTAGCCGTGGGCCTCGGGGAAGACGTCCTCGACCGGGCGGCCCCAGATGGTCCGCATGGTGGAGGGCACCTGGCCGACGAAGTGGAAGAAGACCACGGCCAGGGCGGCCAGGAAACGCAGCCCGTCCAGGGCCGCGAGCCGGTTCCGGCGGACGGGTGGCCCGGCCCCGGGGACCCGCTCCCGCGCGCCGGTCCGGGGGCTGGGCACCGCGTCGGCGGCTCTGTCCCCGGTCCCGTCCCGGGCGGTCGGGCCGGCCGGTTCCCTGTGCTCCGTCTGCGTCATCCAACCACCGTTCCGGGTGTCGGCCGCTGTCCGCTGCCAGGGCCCTCCAACTCTGCTGACAGCTTGCTGCTGCTCAGCACGGAGGAATTCACACCGTTGAACGCGTCACAAAAGGCGGCACCCCCGCACGGGTGCCGCCTTTCTTCGTGGACCGGAGCCGCCGCCGATCGGTGAGGGTGGTCGGGTGACAGACGGCGGCTCCGGGGTCTTCGGTCCCGCGCGGGCCTACCGGTGGTCGCTGCCCTTCGACCGCGACGCCGCCCGGCCCGCCTCCAGGCGGGCCACCGGGATCCGGAACGGGGAGCAGGAGACGTAGTCCAGACCCACCTCGTGGAAGAAGTGCACCGACTCCGGGTCACCGCCGTGCTCGCCGCACACGCCGAGCTTCAGGTCGGGACGCGTGGCGCGGCCCGCCTGCGCGGCGGCGGCGACCAGGGAGCCGACACCGTCCTTGTCGATGGTCTCGAACGGGGAGACGCCGAAGATGCCCTTCTCCAGGTAGGCGGTGAAGAAGCTGGCCTCGACGTCGTCGCGGCTGAAGCCCCACACGGTCTGGGTCAGGTCGTTGGTGCCGAAGGAGAAGAACTCCGCGGCCTCGGCGATCTGACCGGCGGTCAGCGCGGCGCGCGGCAGCTCGATCATCGTGCCGATCGACAGCTTGAGCCGGGCGCCGGTGGCCGCCTCGACCTCGGCGATGACCTGGTCGGCCTCCTCGCGGACGATCTCCAGCTCCTGGACGGTGCCGACCAGCGGGATCATGATCTCGGCACGCGGGTCGCCCTTGTGCGCCTTGCGCTCGGCCGCGGCCTCGGCGATGGCGCGGACCTGCATGGTGAACAGGCCGGGGATGACCAGGCCGAGGCGGACGCCGCGCAGGCCCAGCATCGGGTTCTGCTCGTGCAGCCGGTGCACGGCCTGGAGCAGGCGCAGCTCGTTCTCGTGCGGCTCCTGGCGGGACTCGGCGAGCGCCACGCGCACCGACAGCTCGGTGATGTCGGGCAGGAACTCGTGCAGCGGCGGGTCGAGGAGGCGGACGGTGACCGGCAGTCCGTCCATCGCCTCGAACAGCTCGACGAAGTCCTGCTTCTGGAGCGGGAGCAGCTCCTTGAGGGACTCCTCGCGCTCGGCCTCGGTGTCGGCCAGGATCAGCCGCTCGACCAGCTCGCGCCGGTCGCCCAGGAACATGTGCTCGGTGCGGCACAGGCCGATGCCCTGGGCGCCGAACCGGCGGGCGCGCAGCGCGTCCTCGGCGTTGTCGGCGTTGGCGCGCACCCGCAGCCGCCGCTTGCGGTCGGCGAAGGCCATGATGCGGTGCACGGCCTCGACCAGCTCGTCGGCGTCCTCGGCGCCCGCGTGCATGCGGCCCTCGAAGTACTCGACGACCGGGGAGGGCACGACCGGTACCTCGCCGAGGTAGACCTTGCCGGAGGAGCCGTCGATGGAGATGACGTCGCCCTCCTCGACGACGTGCCCGCCGGGCACGGTCATCCGGCGGCGCTTGGTGTCGACCTCCAGCTCCTCGGCGCCGCAGACACAGGTCTTGCCCATGCCGCGCGCGACGACCGCCGCGTGGGAGGTCTTGCCGCCGCGCGAGGTCAGGATGCCCTCGGCGGCGATCATGCCGTCCAGGTCGTCGGGGTTGGTCTCGCGGCGGACCAGGATGACCTTCTCGCCGGACCGGGACCACTTGACGGCGGTGTACGAGTCGAAGACCGCCTTGCCGACCGCCGCGCCGGGCGAGGCGGCGATGCCCCGGCCGACCTTCTCGACCCTCGCCTCCTCGTCGAAGCGGGGGAACATCAGCTGGGCGAGCTGGGCGCCGTTGACCCGCTGGAGGGCCTCGGCCTCGTCGATCAGGCCCTGGTCGACGAGCTGGGTGGCGATGCGGAAGGCGGCGCCCGCCGTGCGCTTGCCGACGCGGGTCTGGAGCATCCACAGCTGGCCGCGCTCGATGGTGAACTCGATGTCGCACAGGTCCAGGTAGTGGTTCTCCAGCGTCTCCATGATCTGCATCAGCTGGTCGTACGACTTCTTGTCGATCTGCTCCAGCTCCGCCAGCGCGACGGTGTTGCGGATGCCGGCGACGACGTCCTCGCCCTGGGCGTTCTGGAGGTAGTCGCCGTAGACGCCCTGGTGGCCGGAGGCGGGGTCGCGGGTGAAGGCGACGCCGGTGCCGGAGTCGGGGCCGAGGTTGCCGAAGACCATGGAGCAGACGTTGACGGCGGTGCCGAGGTCGTGCGGGATGCGCTCCTGGCGGCGGTAGAGCTTGGCGCGCTCGCCGTTCCAGGAGTCGAAGACCGCCTTGATGGCGAGGTCCATCTGCTCGCGGGGGTCCTGCGGGAAGTCCCGGCCGGCCTCGGTCTTGACGATCTTCTTGAACTTGGTGACGAGCTTCTTGAGGTCGGCGGCCTCCAGCTCGGTGTCGACCGCGACCTTCTTGGCCGCCTTCGCCGCCTCCAGCGCCTCCTCGAAGAGGTCGCCGTCGACGCCGAGGACGGTCTTGCCGAACATCTGGATCAGGCGGCGGTAGGAGTCCCACGCGAAGCGGTCGTCGCCGGCCTGCTGGGCCAGTCCCTGCACCGACTTGTCGGAGAGGCCGATGTTGAGGACGGTGTCCATCATGCCGGGCATGGAGAACTTGGCCCCGGACCGCACCGACACGAGGAGGGGGTCGTCGGCCTGGCCGAGCTTCTTGCCCATCTTCGCTTCGAGGGCGTCGAGGTGCGCACTCACCTCGTCACGCAGGGCCGCGGGCTCCTCGCCGCTGTCGAGGTAGGTCTTGCAGGCCTCGGTGGTGATCGTGAAGCCCGGAGGGACCGGGAGACCCAGGTTGGTCATCTCGGCGAGGTTGGCGCCCTTGCCGCCGAGGAGGTCCTTGAGGTCCTTGTTGCCCTCGGTGAAGTCGTAAACGAACTTCGGCGCGTTCGCTACCTGGGGATCTTTGTTTTCCGACACGGGTCTCGACTCCTCGAGGACGCGGTGGCTGCCCTGACGGCGAGGAATGTACCCAGATCAAAGGCACCTGGGTACGTCCACTTGCGCGTCATGCGCCCGTAACCACCCATCCGCCAGCGGATCGAAAGTCAAGGCTTGGCAAGCGACCGACTGCCTGTGTTTTCACTTCTTGAACGAAGGAACTCTCGAACGCTCGATTTCCTGCTCATGTGAGCGACATTCTCCACGTCTGAGTTCGCTCGATGAACGATCAGGGCATGGCACTCAGTGCCACAACTTGGAGAAGTAGAGTCGCCCATGATCCGCTCATCTGAGCACTGCTCCTATCAGAGGTGGCGAGAATCACGCTGCCACAGGCCGCCGGATTTCACCATGCGGACCGGTGAACGGACCGCTCCTGCCGGACGTACGAGAGTCCGGCGGGTCCCGGCCCCCTCGCCGGGGCCCGCCGTCCACCGGGTTTCGTACGGAAGGACCTTCGCGTGCCCGTCATCACGCCTTTCCGCCGGTCGCCGCGGCCCGCCGACGACGCTCCCGACGGCCCCGACACCCCCGGCGCACCGGGCCCCGCCCCGCTCGACGCCCTCACGTCCCTTCGGACCCGCCTCGCCCGCCTGCGTGCGTGGCGCACCCGGCACCCGCGCGCCGCCCGCGTCGTCCGCCGGGTCACCACGGCTCTTTCGGCCCTTCTGGTCCTCGGAGCGCTGCTGCTGCCGAACACCCTCGTCGCCGTGGAGCCCAGCCGCTTCGCGCGGATCCCGGGGGAGGCGGTCGTCGCGGCGGTGCTGCTGCTGTGCCTGCCCCGCGTGCCCCGCCTGGTGGCCGCGGCGCTGTTCGGGACCGCCCTCGGGGCGCTGACCGTGCTGAACCTGCTCGACATGGGCTTCACCGAGTACCTGGGCCGGAGCTTCAACCTGGTCCTGGACTGGGCCCTGCTCGACGACGCGCAGTCGTTCGTGGCGGACTCGATGGGCGGGGCGGCGGCGACCTGGGCCGCGGTGGGCGCCGTGGCGCTGGCCGCCTCGCTGCTGGTGGTCATGGCGCTGGCGGCCCTCCGGCTCGGCGAGCTGCTCGCCGCGCACCGGGAGCGGGCGGCACGGGGCGCGCTGACGGCGGCCACCGTGTGGATGACCTGCGTGGCGCTGGGCGTGCAGACCTTCGGGGTGCCGGTCGCCACCACGAGCGCCTCCCGGGCCGCCGAGGCGCAGGCGCACCGGGTCGTGGACACGCTGCGGGACGAGGCGGCCTTCGCGAAGGAGGCGGAGGCGGACCGCTTCGGCGCCACGCCCGGCGCCCAGCTGGTGCCGGACCTGCGCGGCAAGGACATGCTCTTCACGTTCATCGAGAGCTACGGCCGCAGCGCCGTCGAGGACCCGGTGATGGCACCGGGTGTCGGCCGGACGCTGGACGCGAGCACCGCGGCACTGGCCAGGGCGGGCTTCCACGCCCGCAGCGGCTGGCTGACCTCGGCGACGTACGGCGGCAGCAGCTGGCTCGGCCACTCCACCTTCCTGTCCGGCCTGTGGGTGGACAGCCAGCAGCGCTACCGCACCGTCACCGCGGGCGACCGCCTCACGCTCACCAAGGCGTTCGAGAAGACCGGCGACTGGGACACGGTCGGGATCATGCCGGGCGTGCGGAAGGCCTGGCCGGAGGCGGACTGGTACGGCCTGGACAAGGTGTACGACGCCTTCGACCTGGGCTACCGGGGGCCGAAGTTCAGCTGGTCGACGATGCCCGACCAGTACGCGCTGGAGGCCTTCCAGCGCCTGGAGCACGGCAGGAGGCGCGACAGGCCGCTGATGGCGGAGGTCGTCCTCACCTCCAGCCACCAGCCCTGGGCGCCGGTCCCGAGGATGGTCGGCTGGGACGAGGTCGGCGACGGGTCGGTGTACGACCGGATCGAGGCGTCCGGCGTGAAGGCGTCGGAGGTCATCACCGACTCGGCCCGCTCGAAGGAGGAGTACGGCAGGTCGGTCCAGTACTCGGTCACCAGCCTCACCCGGTGGCTGGAACGCTACGGCACCGACGACACCGTCCTCGTCTTCCTCGGCGACCACCAGCCGCTCGCCCGCGTGAGCGGGAACGAGGCCTCCAGGGACGTGCCGGTGTCGATCGTCGCCAAGGACCCCGAGGTGCTCGACGCGCTCGACGACTGGAACTGGACGCGGGGGCTGAAACCGGCCCACGACGCCCCGGTGTGGCGGATGAGCTCCTTCCGCGACCGCTTCCTGACGGCGTACGGCTCGACGCCGCACCCCACCCAGGGCTGATCAGCCGCCGGAGGTGTCCAGCTCCGCGTCCTCGCCGACGCCCGCGCAGTCGTAGGGGTCCTTCAGCCAGCCGTCCGGCAGCACCACCCGGTTGTTGCCGGAGGTGCGACCGCGGGGGCCGTCGGCTCCGCTGGGCCAGGGCTGGTCGAGGTCGAGTTCGTCGAGCCCGGCGCGCAGCGCCTCCAGCGAGGAGGTGATCGCGAGCCGCTTGCGCATCTCGGAGCCGACGGCGAAGCCCTTGAGGTACCAGGCGACGTGCTTGCGGAAGTCGATGACGCCCCTGGCCTCGTCGCCGATCCACTCCCCCAGCAGGGTGGCGTGGCGGACCATCACGTCGGCGACCTCGCGCAGGGTGGGCCGCACGAAGGCGTCGGTGCGCCCCTCGAAGGCGGCGACCAGGTCGGCGAAGAGCCATGGGCGCCCGAGGCAGCCGCGCCCGACCACGACGCCGTCGCAGCCGGTCTCGCGCACCATGCGCAGCGCGTCCTCGGCGGACCAGATGTCGCCGTTGCCGAGGACCGGGATCTCCGGGACGTGCTCCTTGAGGCGGGCGATGGCCTCCCAGTCGGCGGTGCCGCCGTAGTGCTGGGCGGTGGTGCGGCCGTGCAGGGCGATGGCGGTGACGCCCTCCTCGACGGCGATCCGGCCGGCGTCGAGGTAGGTGAGGTGGTCGTCGTCGATGCCCTTGCGCATCTTCATGGTGACGGGCAGGTCGCCGGCGCCGGTGACGGCCTCGCGGACGATGGCGCGCAGCAGGTTCCGCTTGTACGGCAGCGCCGAGCCGCCGCCCTTGCGGGTCACCTTCGGCACCGGGCAGCCGAAGTTCAGGTCGATGTGGTCGGCGAGGTCCTCCTCCGCGATCATGCGGACGGCCTTGCCGACGGTCACCGGGTCGACGCCGTACAGCTGGATCGAGCGCGGGGTCTCGGTCGCGTCGAAGTGGATCAGCTGCATGGTCTTCTCGTTGCGCTCGACCAGCGCCCGGGTGGTGATCATCTCGCTCACGAACAGCCCCTTGCCTCCGCTGAACTCACGGCACAGCGTGCGGAACGGCGCGTTGGTGATGCCGGCCATCGGCGCCAGCACCACGGGCGGTGCGACGGTGTGCGGGCCGATCGGCAGGGGCGCGGCGGTGGCGTCGGGGGCGGGCGAGGTGAGCGTGGACATTCCCCCATTGTCACGCACCCGGGGCCGTGCCCGCCGCGCCCTGTGGACGAAGACCGTGCATCGGTCATTAGTTAGACGCACTATCGAAGTAGGCGTAGGCTGGAGTCCATGCCCGAGCTGACCCGTCGCCGCCGCATGCTCGTGCTCGCCATCTGCTGCATGAGCCTGCTGATCGTGAGTATCGACAACACGATCCTCAACGTCGCCCTCCCCTCCGTGCAGCGGGACCTGCACGCGAGCACGTCGGGCCTCCAGTGGGCCGTGGACGCGTACACCCTGGTGCTGGCCGCGCTGCTGATGCTGTCCGGCTCCACCGCCGACCGGATCGGCCGCAAGCGGGTCTTCATGACCGGCCTGGTGATCTTCACCCTCGGCTCGCTGCTGTGCTCGCTGGCCCCGGACCTGTCCTCGCTGATCGTCTTCAGGATGATGCAGGCGGTGGGCGGTTCGATGCTCAACCCGGTCGCGATGTCCATCATCACCAACACCTTCACCGACCCGCGCGAGCGCGCCCGCGCGATCGGCGTCTGGGGCGCGGTGGTCGGCATCTCCCTGGCCGCAGGTCCGCTGGTGGGCGGGGTGCTGGTGGAGTCGGTCGGCTGGCGCTCGATCTTCTGGGTCAACCTCCCCGTGGGCCTGGCCGCCCTCCTCCTCACCCTCCGCTTCGTCCCCGAGTCCCGCGCGCCGAAGGCGCGCCGCCCCGACCCGCTCGGCCAACTGCTGGTGATCGTGCTGTTCGGCTCGCTGACCTACGCGATCATCGAGGCGCCGAACGCCGGGTTCACCAGCGTGCTGCCCTTCGCCGTCCTGGCGCTGGCCGCCCTGCTCGGCCTGCTCCTCCACGAGCCCCGTCGCACCGACCCGCTCATCGAGCTGCGCTTCTTCCGGTCGGCGCCGTTCAGCGGAGCCACCGTGATCGCGGTCAGCGCCTTCGCCGCGCTGGGCGGCTTCCTGTTCCTGTCCACGCTGTATCTCCAGAACGTGCGCGGACTGGGCGCCCTCGACGCCGGTCTGTGGATGCTGCCGATGGCCGTCCCGACCTTCCTGTGCGCCCCGCTCTCCGGGCGGCTGGTCGGCAGCCGGGGGCCGCGTCTGCCCCTGCTGATCGCGGGCGGCGCGCTGACCGCGAGCGGGACGCTGTTCGCCGCCTTCGAGGCCGAGACCTCGAACGTCACGCTCTTCATCGGCTACGTCCTGTTCGGCGTCGGCTTCGGCTTCGTCAACGCGCCCATCACCAACACCGCGGTCTCCGGCATGCCCCGCGCCCAGGCCGGGGTCGCCGCGGCCGTCGCCTCCACCAGCCGCCAGCTGGGCCAGGCACTCGGCGTGGCGGTGATCGGCGCGGTGCTGGCGTCGGGCGTGAGCGCCTCCTCGTACCGCGACACCTTCGTCACCGCCGCCCGCCCCGGCTGGTGGATCCTGGCCGCCTGCGGCCTCGCGGTCCTCGTCCTGGGCGCCGTCACCAGCGGCCGCTGGGCCCACCGCACGGCGGAGCGGACGGCCGAGCGCCTGCGCTCGCCGGAGGTGCGGGAGGCCGCGCGGACGGGGGTGTGACGGCGGCTCGGACGTACTCGAAGCGCCGGTCGGCCCGGATCCGCGGCACTTCTTCGCCGTCCGCGGTGACCTCGCCGTCCTCGCCGTCCTCCAGCCGAAGTCGCTCTGCTCGCCCCGCAGCCTCCCGGCGAGCCCGGCACCATCCGGCGAGCCCGGCACCGCCCGGCGAACCCGGCACCGCCCGGCGAACCCGGCACCGCCCGGCGGGCCCGGCGCCGTCGGGGACCGGGAACCGTCCGTACCCCCGGGCGTCCGATGTGGGAGGCCGACGCTGCCGGACGGCCCGGAGCGCCCGCTCCGGCGCGCAGCATCCACCCGCCCTGCGGACGGCGACGGCGGACCCGCGCAATCACCCGCTCGCGCCCTGCTCCACCGCACCGGAACTCTTCACCGGCAACCGCTCGGTCACCTTCGGCCAGTACTTCACGATCGCGTCCTCCAGGCCCGGCAGCGCCCGCTGCCCGGCCAGCGCTAGCGTGATCGCCGCGGCCACGCCCGTCCAGGCGACCGGTCCCAGTGGGGTGCAGCCGAAGAGGCGGCTGACGCCCGGGGTCTGGACGAGGGCGATCAGGGCGGCGGCGGAGCCGAGGGAGGTGACCTGGACCAGGCGGCTGTCGCGGCGGTCGGCGAGGGTCTGGGCGAGCTGGGTGCCGACGACCGCGCACAGGGCCATGGTCGTCGAGCGGCGCTCCGTGCCCACCGTGAAGCGGCCCAGCAGCCAGGCCGCGGTCGCCCCCAGCGCCGTGGTCATCGCCCGGTGCCGGATCTGCCGGATGAGGGGCTCGCCCAGCACGGCCGTCCCGAGCGGCGCGCCCGCGTCGGCGGCCTCCTGCTCCGGGTCGCCGGTCTTCGTCACCGCGACCGCCATCGCCGGGAACAGGTCGGTGAAGAGGTTGACCAGCAGCATCTGGCGGGTGGACAGCGGGGCGGCACCGCCCAGCACCGTGCCGAGGATGCCGAAGCCGACCTCGCCCGCGTTGCCGCCGATCAGGATGGCGATGGCGTCGGCGACGCTGTGCCACAGCGCCCGGCCCTCCCGCACCGCCTCCACCAGGACCAGCAGGTCCTCGCCCGTGACCACCAGGTCGGCGGCGTTGCGGGCGGCGGCCGAACCGCGGGCGCTGATGCCGACGCCGATGTCGGCGGCCCGGATCGCGGCGGCGTCGTTGGCGCCGTCGCCGACCATGCCGACGACCCGTCCGGCGTCCCGCAGCGACTCGACGACCTGGAGCTTCTGCTCGGGCGCCACCCGGGCCACCACGTCCGCGTCGCGCAGCATCCGGGAGCGCGCGGTGCGGTCGGCGGCGGCGAGTTCGTCGCCGGTGACCACGACCGCGTCCTCGGGCCAGCCCAGGTCGACGGCGATGGCGTGCGCGGTCCGCGGGTGGTCGCCGGTCAGCACCACGGGCCGTACGCCCGCCTCGCGCAGCCCGCGCACCAGCGCCGGGGAGGTCTCGCGGGGCACGTCGGCCAGCGCGAGCAGTCCGGTGAACTCCAGCTTGGACGGCTGCCGTTCGAGGACGTCGGCCGCCTTCTCTCCCCTGGCCAGGGTCCGCCGCGCCACCGCGATGATGCGCAGTCCGTCGCCCGCCAGCCGCTGGGCCACCTCCAGGGCGTGCGCCGGCAGGTCGGCGCAGGCGGGCAGGACCGTCTCCGGGGCGCCCTTGACCACCAGCACGGCGGGGCCCGCCGCGCCCTCGCGTCCGACGGCGGCGGCGTAGCCGCGGGAGGTCTCGAAGGGCAGGCCCTCCTCCTGCGTCCAGTCGGGGTCCTCCCCCGCCGCGTCCAGGACGGCCTCGTCGGTGGCGTGCGTGGGCCGGGCGCCGTCGCCGTCCAGCCGGGGGCAGGCGCGCGCCGCGACCCGTACGGTGCCGGCGGTCTCCGCCTCGCCCACCCGGCGGACCGTGCCGTCGGTGCCCGCGACCCGCGACAGCCGCAGCCTGTTCTCGGTGAGGGTGCCCGTCTTGTCGAAGCAGACGGTGTCCATCCGGCCGAGCGCCTCCAGTGTGCGCGGGGTGCGCACCAGGACGCCCCGGCGGCTGAGCCGGCGGGCCGCCGCGAGCTGGGCCACCGTCGCCACCAGCGGCAGCCCCTCGGGCACGGCGGCCACCGCCACCGACACCCCACCGGCGACCGCCTGCCGGATCGGCGCCCCGCGCAGCAGCGAGAGCCCGGTGACCGCGGCCCCGCCCGCCAGGGTGAGCGGCAGCGCCTTGCGGGTCAGCTCCTGGAGCCTGGCCTGCACCCCGGCCGCCGACGGCGTACGGGCCGCCAGCGCGACCGCCCGCGCCGCCTCGGTGTGGTCGCCGGTGTCGACGACGACGGCGCGGGCCCGCCCGGCCACCACGGTCGTGCCCTCGAAGACCATGCAGTACCGCTCCGCCACGGGGGCGCGGGGCGCCGGGTCCACCGACTTGTCCACCGGCAGCGACTCACCGGTGAGCGCGGACTCGTCCACCTCCAGGCCGTCCTCCCACAGCAGCCGGGCGTCGGCGGGCACCACGTCGTCCGCCTTCAGCTCGATCACATGACCGGGGTGCAGCTTGGCCGCGTCCACGATCCGCGGCTCGCCCTCCGCGGCGGACCGCGCGCTGTCCGGCCCGAACTGCTCCTCGGTGACCCGGGCCTTCTGCTTCTGCTCCGCCAGCAGCCCGGACAGCGCCCGCTCGGCGCGCAGCCGCTGGAAGCCGCCGACCAGCGCGTTCAGGTCGAGGGCGCCGACGACGAGCAGGGCGTCGACGACCGACCCGAGGATCGCGGAGGCCGCCGAGCCGACCGCGAGGACCGGGGTGAGCGGGTCGTCCAGCTCTCCGCGCACGGCACGGGCCAGCTGCCACGACCAGCGGACCGGGGCCAGCACGGGCACCCGGCCCGCCCGGTCGGCGGCGGCGCGCACCCGGGCGGTGGCCTGCTCCACGGCGGTCGGCTCGGGTTCGCGCTCCCGCTCCAGCCGCTCCCGTACGTCGTCCGGGTCCAGTGCGTGCCAGGCCACCCGGGCGCGGGGGTGCGGGGCGCGGGCCGTCGCCACGCCGAGCGCTGCCCGGGATCCCGACAGCAGGGCCAG
Organism: Streptomyces violaceorubidus; assembly: GCF_000717995.1. GTDB lineage: Bacteria > Actinomycetota > Actinomycetes > Streptomycetales > Streptomycetaceae > Streptomyces > Streptomyces violaceorubidus. The sequence continues at coordinate 75,842 of NZ_JODM01000005.1, read as the reverse complement.
CGCCGCGCTCGCGTCCACCGGCGCGTGCCGCATCCCCAGCAGCGACGACACGCCGCCCCGGCTCCTGCCGCGCGCCTCGCCGACCGCCACCAGCAGTCCGGACAGCGCGGCCCCGGACCGGGCCAGGGTCTGCGACCGGCGCCCGACGGCACGCGCGACCGGCACCGCCCGCAGCACCCGCCACACGTCGGCGAGCCCCTGCGGGGCCAGCACGTCCGCGCCCCAGGCCACCGGGCAGTCGGCGTCCGCCAGGGCGACGGCCACGTCCCCGGCGAGCAGCCCGGCCGACACCGACCCGTCGTCGCCGGGCAGCGGCCGTACGACGGTGATGACGCCGCCCTCGGCGCGCAGTTCGGCCACGACGTCCGCGAGCGGGCGCCGGGCGCCGACGACCTGGTCGGCGAGGCCGGTGAAGTCGGCCAGCGCCGGGTCCTCGACCATGACCACGCGCAGTCCCGCGCGGCGCGCCGCGTCCAGCACGTCCTCGGTCCACGGGTCGGCGCCCGCGTCCGGCACCCGCAGCGCGCTGGGGTGCAGCACGACCGTGCGGGCCATCTCCAGCTGCCGCAGCCGCCCGGGATCGCGCACCAGCACGCCCGTGCGGGACAGCGCGGCGCTCAGTACGGCGTGGAAGGCGGCGGGTCCGTAGCGCGCGGCCTTGGGCGAACCGGCGAGCACCGCCTCGGCCGCCTCGGCCACGTCGTGCTTGACCAGCAGGGTCGCGGCGGCGCCCGCCACGCTCCCCGCCGAGGCGTGGGCGGCGTAGTCCTGGGCGGGCGAGGTGCGCGGCGGCGGACGCAGGGCGGGCGCGGCGGGCAGGCTGCCCCGGCCGGGGACGCACAGCTGGTCGTGCACGACCTCGAAGGCGGCCCCGCGCGCCACCGCCTCCGTCAACTGGCAGACGCGCAGCGCCCCGTCGAGCACCAGCGAGGTGGGGCTCTGCCCGGCGCCGTGGACGGCCGCGTTGGCGGCGGCCAGCGCGACGTCCATGCGGTGCTCGCCGAGCCGCTCGCCCAGCCAGGCGCGGAAGGCCGGGTTCTCGCGCAGCAGCGTCGCCACGGCGGTGACCAGGCGGGGCGAGGGGGGCAGCCGCAGCCGTGCGCCGGTCACGGCGGCGGCGATGCCCAGCACGTCCGCGCCGAGCGCGGTCGCCGCGACCCGCACCGGGGCCGGGTCTCCGGGGTGGTCCGGCTCGTCCACCGGGTCGTCCGAGGCGGCGGGGGCGGTCTGGTCCGCCCGGGTGAGTCCGTGGCGTTCGGCCAGTTCGGTGGCGTGGTCCACGACGCGGTCGGTGAGCGTGTCCTCGGTCGCGGTGACCACCAGTCTGGCGAGACCGGTGTCCCAGTAGGCGAGCAGGACGTCCGGGTGCTCGGCCAGGGCCGCCGCCACCCGCCGCGCCACCTGCTCCGTACCGCCCGCCCGGCGCACCTCGTCCGTCACGGCCGGCCGCAGGGCGAGGTGCGCCCGCGCCCCGGCCCGCCACTCCCGCGGTCCGCCGGGCAGTGCCGCGCGGGCCACCCGGGCCGCCCGGGCCGCGAAGTCGGCGCCGCGCACACCGGCCCGCGCGGTGCCCGCCGCCGCTCCGGCCGCGGCGCCCACGGCGGGCGCGGTGCCGCGCGCGAGCAGCCGGGGCCCGGCCAGGACCAGTCCCGTGACGGCGTCCTGGGAACGCGTCAGCAGTCCACCGACCATGGCGCTCCCTCAGCCGGACGTGCGGGTGCGCGACGCGGCGGCCGTCCTGCGTCCGCGGCCGCGGCTTCCGCCCGAGGCGGAGGGCCTGCTCGAAGACGCCTTGGTCCCCGACTGGCTCTTGGCCCGGGTGGGGGACGCGGTCTTCTTCGCGGAGGTCTTCTTCGCAGCCGACTTCTTCGCCGCGGACTCCTTCGCGGCGGACTCCTTCGCGGCGGACTTCTTCGCGGCGGCGGACTTGGCTGCCGTGGCCCTGCTTGCCGTGGCCCTGCTTGCCGTGGCCTTGCTTGCCGTGGACCTGGCTGCCGTGGCCTTGCTTGCCGTGGACCTGGCTGACGTGGCCTTGCTCGCCGAGGACTTGGCCGCGGTGGACTTGCTCGCCGTGGACTTGGCCGCCGTGGCCTTCTTGGCCCCGGTGATCCGCTTCGCCGCGGCCGTCCCGCCCGTGCCCGCCTTGGCCGTGCCCGTCTTGGCCGTGCCCGTCTTCGCCGTGGCCGCCCGGGCGGTGGTCTTCCGGGCCTGCGTCCGGTCGGCCCTGCTGTCCGCGGTGCCCCGGGCCTCCCCGGCGGCACCGGCCTTGCCCGCGCTCCCGTTCCGGTCCTGCCCGCGCGGCTGCGTCAGCCAGGCCACCGCCGCTCCGGTGGCCGCCACCGGCCACTCCACCAGCCCGGCGACGCCCAGCACCCCGGCGCCCGTGTAGACGAGCACGCGCCGCCCGCGCGGCGACACCGCCCCGATCCTGTCCAGCGCGCCCTCGGCGGCCCTGCCCACCGTCCCGGCACCCGGCACCTTCCGCACCGCCGAAGCGGCCGCGTGCAACGGCCGCGGGAGTGTCCGCGCCGACTTCTGCTCAGCCATGACTCTTCGTCCTCGCCCTGTCCGTGCTGTGGGAACCCCGGCGCCGGGCCGTGGAAACCCTGGGAACATCACCTTCCGCATATCTGCGGGTTCCCGCACTTCGGGCACTCACCCGGAGGAAGCCGGCCCGCGCTCCAGAGCGATCGCGTGCAGTTTCTCCAGCCGCTGACGGGACACCTCGTCGGCCGGTGCGTACGTCACCATCCGGGGCCCGGCCTCCGGTCCGAGCCACAGGTCGGTGTGGTCGAGGCGGATCCGCCCGACGTACCGGTTGAGGAACTCCTTGCGCTTGCTGCGGTGCGCGACGACCTCGTGCCGCTCCCAGACCTCGCGGAACTCCGGCGACTGGGTGCGCAGCCGCTTGAGGAGCATCTTCCAGGCGGGCTCGGCGAGATGACCGGCCATGGTCGCGCGGAACCGCGCCGCCATCAGCCGCTGGGTCTCCTCCAGGTGCACGATCGAGGCCCGCCAGTCCTCGTGGGTGAAGGAGAGGATCATGCAGTTGCGGTCCTCGGGCGGCACCGCCTCCAGGTCGCACAGCAGCAGCCCGTACGTCCGGTTGTGGGCGAGGATGTCGTACCGGCTGTTCTGCACACAGGCGGGGTACGGCTCGAACTGCTCCAGCAGGGCGCGCACCGCCGGGGTGATGGCCGGGCACACCCGCGCGGGCGTCGGGTCGACGGCCCCCGCCAGCTGGAAGAGGTGGGCACGCTCGGAGGGGTCGAGCAGCAGGGCGCGGGCGAGGGCGTCGAGGACCTGGACGGAGACCTGGATGTCCCGGGACTGCTCCAGCCAGGTGTACCAGGTGACGCCGACGGCCGAGAGCTGGGCGACCTCCTCGCGCCGCAGCCCCGGGGTCCGGCGCCGGCGTCCGCGGGGCAGCCCCACCTGCTCCGGCGCGATGCGCTCGCGGCGGCTGCGCAGGAAGGCGGCGAGTTCGTGCCGCCGGATCTCCGAGCCGGTGTCCCGGGGCGGCGACTGGACCGCCGTCTCCCGACCCGTCATCGTCGTCATGCCTCCAGGATGCCGCGCCGGGTAACCTGTTGCCAGGTACTGGTCCTACCAGGATAAGAAGACTCTGGTACCACCCTGGAAACGGTCGCAGGCTCGACCACGTGACCGAAACCATCACTTCACGTCCCGTCCGTACGGGCCCCTCGGGTACGGCCCCCTCGGCGTCACCCGCGCTCGGCGGCCTCGGACTCTTCACGGTGCTGCTGGGTGCGGCACTCCCGCTCGTCGACTTCTTCATCGTCAACGTCGCCCTGCCCACCATCGGCGCGGACCTGTCCGCGAGCGAGGCGGTCCTGGAACTCGTCGTCGCCGGGTACGGGGTGGCGTACGCCGTCCTGCTGGTCCTCGGGGGCCGGCTCGGCGACCTCTTCGGCCGGCGCCGCCTGTTCCTGGGCGGCATGGCGGCCTTCGGGCTGACCTCGCTGGCCTGCGGTCTCGCGCCGGACGCCTGGTCCCTGGTGGCGGCGCGGGCGGCGCAGGGCGCCTCGGCCGCCGCGATGCTGCCGCAGGTGCTGGCGACCATCCAGGCGACCACGGCCGGTCCCCGGCGCGCGAAGGCCATGGGCCTGTACGGGGCGACGGCCGGCCTGTCGATGGTGGCCGGCCAGATCCTGGGCGGCGTCCTGGTGGCGGCGGACATCGCGGGCACCGGCTGGCGTTCCGTCTTCCTGGTGAACGTCCCGGTCGTCCTCGTGGGCCTGTTCCTCGCCGCCCGCGCGGTCCCGGAGACCCGCTCCGCGCGTCCCGAGCCGGTGGACGTCCCCGGCACCTTCCTGCTGGCCGCCTCGATCCTGACCCTGCTGGTCCCGCTGACCGAGGGCCGGGCGGCGGGCTGGCCGCTGTGGACCTGGCTGTCGCTGGCGGCGTTCCCGTTCGCGGCGGCGGCGTTCTACGCGGTGGAGCGCCGGGCGGACCGCGCGGGCCGCACCCCGCTGGTCCCGCCGAGCCTGTTCGCGATCGTCTCGCTGCGCCGCGGCCTGCTGCTCATCGTGCCGTTCTCGATCGGCTTCAGCGGCTTCATGTTCGTCATCGCCGTGGCGTTGCAGCAGGGCGCGGGCCTGGGCCCGGTGGCCGCGGGCCTGGCGCTGGCCCCACTCGCGGTGGTGTTCTTCCTCTTCTCCCTCGCCGGCCCCCGCCTGGTCGCCCGCTACGGCACCCGCGTCGTGCCCGTCGGCGCCGTCCTCCAGGGGGTGGGCCTGGCCCTGATGACGCTGGCCGCGTGGCGTTCCTGGCCCGACCTGGGCCTGGTCGAACTGCTGCCGGGCGCGGTGGTCGCCGGCGCGGGCCAGGCGCTCCAACTCCCGGTGATCTTCCGGGTTGTCCTGTCGGAGGTGCCTGCCGTACGCGCCGGCGTGGGCAGCGGCGTCATGATCACCACCCAGCAGTCGTCCCTGGCCCTGGGCGTGGCCACCCTGGGCACGCTGTTCCTGTCGCTGATCCCGGGCATGGGCATGCGGGACGCCCTGGTGACGACGCTGCTGGTCCAGTTCGCCGGGGTGGTGCTGACCGGCCTGCTGAGCCTGCGCCTGCCCTGGACGATCGCCTGACACTCACTCAGTCCACACCCGCACTTGGTCCAGACCTCTTGACGAAAGGTCTGGACCAAACCACTGTCATGCCTACGACACAAGTCGACTCTCCCTCACCGATCCCCCACCGGGAGGCCCGGCATGATCCGCCGCACGTTCCGTCTACTGGCCGCCGCACTGGCGGGCACCGTTCTGGTCCCCCTGGGCGCGGCCACCGCGTCCGCCGCCCCCACCGGCACCGCCCCGGCCCCGGCCGCCGACACCTGCGCCGTGAAGTCCAAGCCCGCGGGCAAGGTCCTCCAGGGCTACTGGGAGAACTGGGACGGCGCCGCCAACGGCGTCCACCCGCCCTTCGGCTGGACCCCCGTCACCAACCCCCAGATCGCCGCCCACGGCTACAACGTCCTGAACGCGGCCTTCCCGGTCATCCGCTCCGACGGGACGGCCCTGTGGGAGGACGGCATGGACGCGGGCGTGAAGGTGGCGACGCCCGCCGAGATGTGCGCGGCCAAGGCGTCCGGGCAGACGCTGCTGCTCTCCATCGGCGGCGCGGCGGCCGGCATCGACCTCAACTCGACGGCGGTCGCGGACCGTTTCGTCGACACGATCGTGCCGATCCTGAAGAAGTACAACTTCGACGGCATCGACATCGACATCGAGACCGGCCTGACCGGCAGCGGCAACGTCAACCAGCTCTCCACGTCCCAGTCCAACCTGGTCCGGATCATCGACGGCGTCCTGGCCCGCATGCCCTCGAACTTCGGCCTCACGATGGCTCCGGAGACGGCGTACGTCACCGGCGGCAGCATCGTCTACGGCTCGATCTGGGGCGCGTACCTGCCGATCGTCAAGAAGTACGCGGACAACGGCCGCCTGTGGTGGCTGAACATGCAGTACTACAACGGCAGCATGTACGGCTGTTCCGGCGACTCCTACGCGGCCGGCACCGTGCAGGGCTTCACCGCCCAGACCGACTGCCTGAACAAGGGCCTGGTCGTCCAGGGCACGACGATCAAGGTGCCCTACGACAAGCAGGTCCCGGGCCTGCCCGCCCAGCCCGGCGCGGGCGGCGGCCACATGTCCCCGTCCCTGGTCTCCCAGGCCTGGAACCACTACAACGGCGCCCTCAAGGGCCTGATGACCTGGTCCCTCAACTGGGACGGCTCGAAGAACTGGACCTTCGGCGACAACGTGAAGTCCCTGCAGGGCCGCTGAGCCGGGAGGGGCGAGCCGGGAAGCCCGAACCGAGCCCCCGGGGCCCCGGGCCCCCGAAACCCGAAACGCCCACCCCCCTCCCGACCGAGTCGGGTGGGGGTGGGCACAGGCCGGGGTCCAGGGGGCGGAGCCCCCTGGTACAGCAACCGGAACGGACGTTCAGCAGCCAACCAGCCGAGACGCGAGGTACCCCTCGATCTGGTCCAGCGACACGCGCTCCTGCTTCATCGTGTCCCGCTCCCGCACGGTCACCGCGTTGTCGTCCAGCGTGTCGAAGTCCACGGTCACACAGAACGGCGTGCCGATCTCGTCCTGACGCCGGTACCGCCGCCCGATCGCGCCCGCGTCGTCGAACTCGATGTTCCAGTTCTGCCGCAGCGCCTGCGCGAGCCCCTTCGCCTTCGGCGACAGCTCCGGGTTGCGGGACAGCGGCAGCACGGCGACCTTCACCGGCGACAGCCGCGGGTCGAGGCGCAGCACCGTGCGCTTCTCCAGCTTGCCCTTGGCGTTCGGCGCCTCGTCCTCGATGTACGCGTCGAGCAGGAAGGCGAGCATCGCCCGACCGACACCGGCCGCCGGCTCGATGACGTACGGCGTCCAGCGCTCCTGGGCCTCCTGGTCGTAGTAGGAGAGGTCCTGGCCGGAGGCCTTGGCGTGCGAGGAGAGGTCGTAGTCGGTCCGGTTGGCGACACCCTCCAGCTCGCCCCACTCGCTGCCGCCGAAGGAGAAGCGGTACTCGATGTCGGCGGTGCGCTTGGAGTAGTGGGAGAGCTTCTCGGCCGGGTGCTCGTACCAGCGCATGTTCTCCTCGCGGAGACCGAGGCCGGTGTACCAGTTCCAGCGCTGCTCCATCCAGTACTCCTGCCACTTCTCGTCCTCGCCCGGCTTGACGAAGAACTCCATCTCCATCTGCTCGAACTCGCGGGTGCGGAAGATGAAGTTGCCGGGCGTGATCTCGTTGCGGAAGGACTTGCCCATCTGGGCGATACCGAACGGCGGCTTGCGGCGCGAAGTGGTCTGCACCTGGGCGAAGTTGGTGAAGATGCCCTGGGCGGTCTCGGGCCGCAGGTAGGCGACGGAGCCGCTGTCCTGGGTCGGGCCGAGGTGGGTGGAGAGCAGACCGGAGAACTGCTTGGGCTCGGTGAAGGTGCCCTTGTTGCCGCAGTTGGGGCAGTTGAGGTCGGCGAGGCCGTTCTCCGGGGCGTGCCCCTTCTTCTCCTCGTACGCCTCCTCCAGGTGGTCCGCGCGGAACCGCTTGTGGCAGGAGGTGCACTCGGTCAGCGGGTCGGTGAAGGTGGCGACGTGACCGGACGCCACCCAGACCTCGGGAGCCAGGATCACGGAGGAGTCGAGACCGACGACGTCCTCGCGCGAGGTGACCATGTAGCGCCACCACTGGCGCTTGAGGTTCTCCTTGAGCTCGACACCCAGCGGCCCGTAGTCCCAGGCGGCGCGCTGACCGCCGTAGATCTCACTGCAGGGGAATACGAAGCCACGGCGCTTGCTCAGGCTGACGATGGTGTCGATCTTGTCGGCGGCCACGGTGCTCTCTTCATTACGACGACGGTGACTGACTGGTGCGGCGCGAAGCGCCTCGATGAGGGGGGTGGTGGTCGGGGGACGGACGGGCGAAGCGAGGTGCTTCCAGAGAATGCTTCAGGTTACCGGCGTGGGCCGCCCCACGGCCAAATCGGGGCCTCCCATCTGCGGAATCACCCGCTTGTTGACAACGGTTTCCATATTTGTTGAAAATGAGTGTCATGAACGCACGACGACGCCGCATATCCGGCATAGCAGTCACCGCGGCCACCGCGCTCGGCCTGGGGACCCTCTCCGCCTGCTCCAGCGACAGCTCGGCGGCGGGCACCGCGGGCAATACGGACAAGTTCGACGTCGTCGCGTCGTTCTACCCCATGGAGTACCTGGCCGAGCAGATCGGCGGGGACCACGTGAACGTCACCACGCTCACCGAGCCCGGCCAGGAGCCGCACGACCTGGAGCTGAGCGCCCGGCAGACGGCCGGGATGGGCGAGGCCGACGCGGTGCTCTACCTCAAGTCCCTCCAGCCCGCCGTGGACAAGGCCGTCGACCAGTCCGGCGTGAAGACCAAGATCGACGCCGCCACGCTGACGAAGCTCGAGGACCACGGGGACGTGGAGCACGACCACGGCGGCGAGGAGCACGCCGACGAGCACGCCGAGGAGGAGCACTCCGAGGGCGGTGGGCACGCGCTCGACCCGCACGTCTGGCTGGACCCCGTGAAGTACGCCGAGATCGCCCAGGGCGTCGCCCGGGCCTTCGAGAAGGCCGACCCGGACCACGCCGACGACTACCGCGAGAACGCCGAGGCGCTGGCGAAGAAGCTGAGCGGCCTGGACACGGCGTTCAAGAACGGCCTGGCGAAGACCGGCAGCAAGGTCTTCTTCACCAACCACGCCGCCTTCGGCTACCTCGCCGAGCGCTACGGACTCACCCAGGAGGCCATCAACGGCCTCGACCCGGAGAGCGAGCCCAGCCCCGCCCGGATCAAGGAGCTCCAGGAGGAGGCCAGGGCCGACGGCGTCACCACCGTCTTCTACGAGACACTGGTGTCCGACAAGACCGCGAAGACCCTCGCCAAGGACGCGGGCCTGAAGACGGACGTCCTCGATCCGCTGGAGGGCATCACCGACAAGTCCAGGGGCGAGGACTACGTCGGGGTCATGGAGGCCAACCTCAAGGCGCTCGAAACCGCCCTCGGCGCCAAGTAAGCAGTACCACCCGGCAGTTCGATCGTTACGGAGGACATCGTGAGCGACGAGTCCGTCATATCCCTGCGCGGCGTGCGCGCCGAGCTGGGCTCGCGCCCCGTCCTGCGCGGCATCGACCTCACCGTGCGGCGCGGCCAGGTGGTCGCGCTGCTCGGCGCCAACGGCTCGGGCAAGTCCACGGCCGTGCGCACGGTCATCGGCCAGGTGCCGGTGTCCGCCGGGGAGATCGAGCTGTTCGGCACCCCGAGGCGCCGCTTCCGCGACTGGGCCCGGGTGGGCTACGTCCCGCAGCGCACCACCGCCGCGGGCGGCGTCCCCGCCACGGTGACCGAGGTGGTCGCCTCGGGCCGGCTCTCCCGCGCCCGCTTCGGCGTCCTGCGCAAGGCCGACCACGAGGCCGTACGCCGCGCCCTGGACCTGGTCGGCATGGCGGACCGCGCCAGGGACTCGGTGAACGCCCTCTCCGGCGGCCAGCACCAGCGCGTGCTGATCGCCCGCGCGCTCGCCGCCGAGCCCGAACTGCTGATCATGGACGAGCCGATGGCGGGCGTCGACCTGGCCAGCCAGGAGGTCCTGGCGGCGACCCTGCGGGGGCAGGTCGCGGCCGGCGCCACCGTCCTCCTCGTCCTGCACGAGCTGGGCCCGCTGGAGCCCCTGATCGACCGGGCGGTGGTGCTCCGCGAAGGCTGCGTCCTGCACGACGGCCCGCCGCCCGAGGCGGTCGGCCAGCACGCCCTGCCCGGCCACGACCACGTCCACCCGCACGCACCCGCCGGCGCCGAACCGATCCGCACCGGCCTGCTGAGCTGAGAAGGCGACGACCATGGAAATCCTGAACTACGCCTTCATGCAGCGGGCCCTGCTCGCCGCCGTCCTGGTCGGCATCACCGCCCCCGCCATCGGCATCTACCTGGTCCAGCGCCGCCAGGCCCTCATGGGCGACGGCATCGGCCACGTGGCGATGACCGGCGTCGGCCTCGGCTTCCTGCTCTCCTGGTCCCCGGTGTGGATGGCGACCGTGGTCTCCGTCCTCGGCGCGGTCCTCATGGAGCTGATCCGCTGGTACGGCAGGACCCGGGGCGACATCGCCCTCGCCATGCTCTTCTACGGCGGCATGGCGGGCGGCGTGATGTTCATCAACCTCTCGCCGGGCGGCTCCAACGCCAACCTCACCTCGTACCTCTTCGGCTCCCTGTCGACCGTCTCCGAGTCCGACGTGACCGCGATCTGCCTGCTGGCCGCCTTCGTCGTCCTCGTCACCGTCGGCCTGCGCCGCCAGCTGTTCGCCGTCAGCCAGGACGAGGAGTTCGCCCGGGTCACCGGGCTGCCGGTGCGCGCGCTGAACCTGCTGACGGCCGTCACGGCGGCGGTCACGGTGACGGTCGCGATGCGCGTGGTCGGGCTGCTGCTGGTGTCGGCGCTGATGGTGGTCCCGGTGGCCGCCGCGCAGCAGCTCACCCGCAGCTTCGCCGCCACCTTCGCGATCTCCGTCGCGCTCGGCGTGAGCGTGACCATCGGCGGCACGGTCACCTCGTACTACCAGGACGTGCCGCCCGGCGCGACGATCGTGCTGCTCACCATCGGCGCGTTCATCCTGCTGAGCGTGCTGGCCGCCCCGCTGGCCCGGCGACGCGCGCGGGCGCTCGCCGCCGCGCAGTCCACCGCGGATCCGGCGGAGTGCAAGATTCCGGCCACCAGGGGGGTCGCCGACGAGGTCGGCGTCTGACCGCGGGCGAACCGGGCTGGCACAATGGCCCGGCAAGCCGCGAAGACGTGAGGAGGAACCAGTGACCACCGCTGGACCGCCCGTGAAGGGCCGCGCCACCCGGCAGCGGGCTGCCGTGTCGGCCGCCCTTCAGGAGGTCGAGGAGTTCCGCAGCGCGCAGGAACTTCACGACATGCTCAAGCACAAGGGCGACGCGGTCGGGCTCACCACGGTCTACCGCACCCTTCAGTCCCTCGCCGACGCCGGCGAGGTCGACGTCCTGCGCACCGCCGAGGGCGAGTCCGTCTACCGGCGCTGCTCCACCGGCGACCACCACCACCACCTGGTCTGCCGCGCCTGCGGCAAGGCGGTCGAGGTGGAGGGCCCCGCGGTCGAGAAGTGGGCCGAGGCCATCGCCGCGGAGCACGGCTACGTCAACGTGGCGCACACGGTGGAGATCTTCGGCACCTGCGCCGACTGCGCGGAGGCCTGCAGCGGCTGAGCGGGATGGGGCCGGGACGGCGCCCCGGGCCCCTGTACCGGCCTGAACGGCCTCGCCCTCGAACTCCCCCGGAGGGGATGCTCCCGGACGGGCTGATGTCGCCGCCCGGGGCTTACTGGATACTGCGGCCCTCCATGGCCAGGAGCTCCTCGTTGGGGATGGCGCCGCCGAAGCGGCGGTCGCGGGAGGCGAACTCCAGGCACGCCCGCCACAGGTCGCGCCGGTCGAAGTCGGGCCACAGCACGTCCTGGAAGACCATCTCGGCGTACGCGCTCTGCCAGATCAGGTAGTTCGACGTCCGCTGCTCCCCGCTCGGCCGCAGGAACAGGTCCACGTCCGGCATGTCCGGGTAGTACAGGTACTTCGCGAGCGTCTTCTCGTTCACCTTCGACGGGTCGAGCTTCCCGGCCCGCACGTCCTCGGCGAGCGCCTGCGCCGCGTCGGCGATCTCGGCCCGCCCGCCGTAGTTCATGCAGAAGTACAGCGTGAGCCGGTCGTTGTCCTTGGTCTGCTCCTGTGCGACCTGGAGCTCCTTGGCCACCGACTTCCACAGTCTGGGCATCCGCCCCGCCCAGCGCACCCGCACCCCCAGCTCGTCGAGGGTGTCGCGGGACTTGCGGATGAAGTCGCGGTTGAAGTTCATCAGGAAGCGCACCTCGTCCGGCGAGCGCTTCCAGTTCTCGGTGGAGAAGGCGTACAGCGAGATGTTCGCCACGCCCATCTCGATCCCGCCCTGCAACACGTCCATGACCTGCTCGGCACCGACCTTGTGCCCCTCGGTGCGCGGCAGCCCGCGCTCCTTGGCCCAGCGGCCGTTGCCGTCCATGACGATCGCCACGTGCTCCGGGACCAGCTCGCCGAGCTTGGGGGGCCGCGCTCCGGACGGGTGCGGCTCCGGCGTCCTGTACTCCCGGCTCTGCCGCCCCAGGATCCCGCGTACGGCCATCTCAGTTCTCTCCTACTTCTCGACGTACCGCAGGGAGCGCAGTCCCCGCTCAAGGTGCCAGTGCAGATAGGCGGAGACCAGTCCGCTCCCCTCCCGCACGTACCGCGGCTCGGCCGCGTCCGCCGTGCCCCAGTCTCCCGCAAGCAGCGCCCCGAGCAGTTCCAGGGCCTGCGGCGAGGGTACGACGCTGCCGGGCACCCGGCAGTCGACGCAGACGGAGCCGCCGGAGCCCACCGAGAAGAACCGGTTCGGACCGGGCAGGCCGCACTTCGCGCAGTCCCCGAAGGTCGGGGCGTACCCGTTCACGGCGAGGGAGCGCAGCAGGAACGCGTCGAGCACCAGGTTCGGCGCGTGCTCGCCCCGGGCGAGGGTCCTGAGCGCGCCGACCAGCAGCAGGTACTGCTGCACCGCGGGCTCGCCCTCGTGGTCGGTGAAGCGCTCGGCCGTCTCCAGCATGGCGGTCCCCGCGGTGTACCGCGCGTAGTCGGTGACGATCCCGCCACCGTAGGGCGCGATCGTCTCGCTCTGCGTGCACAGCGGCAGCCCGCGCCCGACCAGCTCGCTGTTCTTCGAGAAGAACTGCACGTCCACGTGGGAGAACGGCTCCAGCCGGGCGCCGAACTTCGACTTCGTGCGCCGCACCCCGCGGGCCACGGCGCGTACACGCCCGTGACCGCGCGTGAGCAACGTGATGATCCGGTCCGCCTCACCCAGCTTCTGGGTGCGCAGCACGATGCCGTCGTCGCGGAACAGACTCATGCCGCCCATTCTCGCGCATGCCTTCAAGGCACCTCGCCACGGCTTCGGGCGTTGGTGTAGGCCGTCGCCGCGCTGAGCCGCTCCGACGCGGTGGCGTGGCGTACGTCACCCGGCTCGGCGTCCCACTCCCGCCCTCCGCCGTACGGCCGCATCTGCACGTACGGCCCCTCGTGCCCCATGACGATCCCGACCCGGCCACTGCGGGTGTCCACGGCGTAGACCCCCACGGGCGGCGTCGTCGTCATCGCAGCACCGCCGCGAGGCGCCGCGCGGTCTCCACGGAACACCGGCCCAATTCGACGAGCGGACAGGGCGCCTCCCGCGCGAGACTCACCGGGTCGAGCCCGAGCGAGGGCAGGGTAATTCCCGCCTCCGCGAGCGCCGCGCGCAATTCTTTCACCGTGTCCTCCGCTCCTTCGACGCAGACCGCCGAGTGCCGTACCTCCACCGTTTCCCCTTCCCTTTACGGTTTCACTCTTCGTGTCCCCAGAATGCCGCGATGTGCCTACACTCGACAGGAGTAGATGCACTACAAGTGCGGGTCAGCGCATGGGGGTTGGTTATGGCCAATGGTTCACGGCAGGCCGCGTGGGAGTTCTTCGGAACAGAACTCAAACGTCGACGGGAGGACGCCGGAATCACACAAGTGGAGCTGGGGGCACGGGTATTCGTCTCCGGTGGCTACATTGGTCAGTTCGAACAGGCAATTCGGAAACCACAGTTGGACGTGGCTCAGCGGATCGACGAGGCGCTACAAACCGACGGTATTTTCGAGCGCCTGTGCAGGAAGCTGATTGATGACCCCCGGTATGCGGATTACTTCGCCGGGGTGGTCGAGCTGGAGCGACTGGCCACGCGGATCTGCGAGTTCGCCCCGACGGTCGTGCCGGGCCTGCTCCAGACCGCGGACTACGCCCGCGCGGTCACGATCGCCGCGAATCCCTTCAAGCCGGACTCCTACGTGGAGGAGATCGTCGCGGCCCGCCTGGAGCGGTCGCTGATCCTGGACGACGCTACACGGCCCGAGTATTGGGTGACGCTGCACGAGAACGTGCTGAGGATCCCGGTGGGCGGCCCGCAGGCGATGGCGGCACAGCTGGAGCACGTGGCGCGGCTGATGCGGGAGCGTGCGGCGGTGGTGACGGTGCTGCCGTTCGAGGCGGGGGCGCATGCGGCCATGAACGGATCTTTGAAGCTGATGGAGTTCGAGGACGCGCCACAGGTCGCCTATACAGAGACGTCGTTTTCGGGAACCCTGGTCGACGCTCCGACCGTGGTGAAGCGGGCGCAGCGCGCATACGATCTGCTCAGGGTCGCCGCGCTGTCGCCGGAGGCGTCCCTGGCCCTGATCGACTCGGCGGCGGAGGACTTCAGACGATGCGCGAGTTCGACCTGAGCAACGCCCACTGGGCGAAGAGCAGCTACAGCAACGGCCAAGGCGGCGACTGCGTCGAGGCCGCGCGAGACTTCCCCGGGGCCGCCCGCTGGCGCAAGAGCACGTACAGCAACGGCGAGGGCGGCGACTGCCTCGAAGTCGCCGACGGAGTCCCCGGCGTCGTCCCCGTGCGGGACAGCAAGGTGGACGGCGGTCCCGTGGTCGTCGTCGGATCGGCGGCCTGGGAGGTCTTCGTCAGGGGTCTGGTGGGGTAAACCCCAGGATCTTTCAGGCTGTTGCCCGGATGGGGCGACCCCCGCGCTTCCGCGAGGCTCCTTGCATGACGCAGCGCAAGCGAAGCAGATGCATCCGCAACGCCGCCATCGTCGGCGTGTCCACCGCCCTCCTGGGCGTCACCGCGCCGGTGGCCGCCTCCGCGACGACGGGGAGTGGGCCCGAAGCCCTCACCTGGTCGGCCTGCGAGGGCACCGGTCTCGATCCGCGGCAGGAGTGCGCCACCCTCGACGTGCCGATGGACTACGCCGATCCCGACGGCCCCCGCATCGAGATGGCCGTCTCCCGCATCCCCGCCGAGAAGCCGGGGTCCCGGCGCGGGGCTCTGCTCCTGATCCCCGGCGGGCCGGGCGGGTCCAGCCTCAACGACCCCTCGGGCAAGGGGCAGAAGCTCCCCCAGGACGTCCGGGACGGCCACGACCTCATCGGGTTCGCGCCGCGCGGGCTCGCCCCGTCCACGTCCGTCGACTGCGGGCTGGAGTACGGCGACCTCGCCACCTCCAAGCTCCGCCCCTGGCCGGCTCCCGACGGCTCGATCGACGCGAACCTCGACACCGCCCGCCGCATGGCCGACGCCTGCGCGCACAACGGCGGCGAGCTGATCAAACACCTCAGCACCGCCAACGAGGCCCGCGACATCGACCGCCTGCGGGCCGCGCTGGGCGAGCGGAGGATCTCCGCGTGGGGCGTGTCGTACGGGACGTATGTCGGGGCCGTGTACGCGCAGTTGTTCCCCGACCGCACCGACCGGATCGTGCTGGACAGCAACGACGACCCCGACCCCACCCGCGTGGCACGCGCCTGGCTCGCCGGGCACGAGCAGGGCGTGGAGGACACCTTCCCGGAGTTCGCCGCATGGGCCTCCCGGCCCGGGAACCCCGACCGGGTGGCGCAACGGGCCGCCGACGTACGGCCGCTGTTCCTGCGGCTGGCCGCCCGGCTGGACCGGGAGCCGATCCCGTGGCCCGGCGCCAATCCGGCGGAGCTGAACGGCAACGTGCTGCGGCAGACCATGCTGGACAGCCTCTACTCCCCCAGCAGGTTCCCGACGCTCGCCAAGCTGATGCTGGCCGCCGAGCGGGGCACCGTGCCGCCCGCCCCCCAGGCGCCGCCCGAGGCCGTGTTGCAGAACGTCGCCGCCGTCGGGGCCGGAGTGCTGTGCAACGACGTCGCCTGGCCCGGCTCGGCGGGCTCGTACGAGAAGGACGTCGCCGACAGCCGCGCCGAGTACCCGCTCACCGCGGGCATGCCGCGCAACGCGATGCTGTGCGCGGCGTGGCCCTACCCGCCGCGGGAGGCCCCCGTGCGGATCACCGACCGCGGTCCCTCCAACGTGCTGCTCGTCCAGAACGAGCGGGACGTGGCCACCCCGCTCACCGGCGCACGCAAGCTGCGTGAGGCCCTCGGCCGGCGCGCGGTCATGGTGACCGTGGACTCCACCGGGCACGACGCCTACCTGGCCAACGGCAACGCCTGCGGGGACGCCACGGTCTCCCGGTTCCTGGCGACCGGACAGCGGCCGGGCTCGGACGTCCACTGCGACTGAGACGTCTGCCGCGACCGACCCGCGCCCGGCGTCAGGCCCGGTCGACCATCCAGTTGCCGTCCTCCTCGTCGTCGACGCGCACCTCCAGCTCGCGCAGGCCCATGCCCGCGTCCCAGAGTTCCCGGAAGCGCTTGAGCCGGTCCCGCACGTAGTCCTGGCGGGCGGTGAGCCGGGTGCGGACGTTGACGTCGCGCAGGTCCTGCTCGATCTCGAACGACACCTCCTCGTCGTAGAGGATGAAGTCGTTGGTGGTGCCGCGCTGGAGGTGCGGGGGCAGCTCGGGCAGGACCGCGACGCGGACGTCGATGCGGCGCAGCTCCTGCTCCTCGCACAGGCGCAGCAGCCGGTCGTCGAGTTCGCGGGCGCTCTCCAGCAGGAACAGGCGGCGCACGGCGACGCCCTGTTCGTCGATGGCCGCCTGCTGCGCGTCGAGGTAGCGCCCGGCCGGCTCGCTGTTCCAGAACTGCCGGTCGACGGAGGTGCTGGTGGCGAGGATGGACTGCTCGGCGGCGCGGGTGAGGGTGAGCATCCAGTCGTGGTTCTCGCCGGGGCACTCGGCGCTCAGGTTGGTGAGGTCCGCCATGTGGCCGACCACCCGGGACATCTCCAGGTGCACGAAGGTGTGCAGGATGGAGGGGCTGGGCAGCAGGACGTCGGCGAAGCCCTTGGCCAGGTCGGGCACGCTGTCGATACGGACCGGGTCCAGCGTGCGCGCGGCCTCGGCGGACCGGTGGTCGGCCTGGGCCACATGGGTCTCGACCAGCTGCTTGACGTCCTCGGTGTGCCGGGTCAGCCCCGACTTCAGCTCGGTGTCGTACCGGCTGAGTCCGTCGCGCACGGCGGCGGTGTTCCCGGCCAGCGCGTCCTCCACCCGCCGGGTGTGCTCCTCCAGCCGGTCGGGTCCCGGGCGCGGGGCCAGGCCGAGGACGTACTGGACGGCGAGGGCCGCGGCGGCGCAGAGCACGGCGGCCACGAACTGCCGCGGGGTGCCGTCGTCCGGGTCCAGCAGGGCCGCGACGCTCCAGAAGAGGCCGCCGACGACCAGGGCGACCAGCACCATGCGGGGCCAGGCGGACTCCCCCCTCGGGTCGATCGGGTTGGTCGTGCGGGGCGTGTCGTCGGGTCGGGGTGACTGTGCCGTGCTCATCTCGCTCTCTCCCCCCGTTGGGATGTGCGTGCGGTGACGGGCGTGCCGGACGGCGGGGCTCGGTCAGGGAGCCGGTTCCACCTCCCGGTGGGCTGCGGGAATGGCGTGCAGGGTGAGCTGGTCGCGGATGCGCTGCACCAGGGCCTGCCACTGCCGGGTGAAGCCGGGCCGCTCCTCCAGCGGGTCCCACAGGGCGGCCAGTTCGCGGCCGACCCGGGCGCCGGGCATCCACAGGTGGAGCAGGTGGTCGACGGCCGGGCGCAGCGTCCGCACCACGGCACCAGCGTCGTGGGCGGCCGAGGCGCCCAGGCGGAGGCCGTCGAGCATGCGGACGACGGTGGTGAGCAGCCAGTCGTGCAGGGCCAGGTCGTCGCAGAGCGCGGCGAGTTCGGTGCCGGTGGTGCCCTCGGGCACGCGCAGGCGTACGGTGCGCAGCTCGTCCTCGGCGAGGGTGAACCGTTCCAGCGAGGGGCCTTCACCCGGGGCCGCGGGCAGGGCCGCCCAGCGCAGCCGGGTGGGGCGGGAGCGGAAGGGCGGGCGCTGGTCGAGCAGGGGGTGGCGCAGCACCCGGGTGAGCAGGCCGTCGGCGATGAGTCCGACGTCGAGGTCGCCGTGGCACGGGCCGCCGAGGACGCCCTGCGCGACCGCCTCGTACGGCAGTCTTCCGAGCGGCTCGACGACTCCGGGCCGCACCAGGTACTCGCCCCAGGGCCGCCGCTGGTCGGGGCCGGCGCCGGGCAGGCGGCAGTACGCGGAGGTCTGCAGGACGCGGCCCTCGGTGAGCGCGGCGTGCGCGGTGACGGTGCCCACGGCGCGGACCCGGGCGCCGTTGGCGCTGGGCAGGGGGCAGTCGACGCCGGTGAGGGTGTCGGGGGAACGCGCGTAGAGGCCGGGACGCTCGGAGAGCAGGACGCGTTCGTCGGCGCGCAGGCCGAGGAGCTGGGCGGCGGAACGGATGTCGAGGGCCTGCCGGGCGGGCAGCAGGCAGGTGCGGATCTCACCGCAGGCGAGGACGGCGGGCGGGGTGCTCTGCCGCGGCGCCATGTCAGAGCCCCGCGTAGTACACGTAGGAGATGCGGTCGGCGACCGATGCGGGGACGGGCACGCGTTCCTTCCCGGAGCGGTCGGCGACCTGTGCCAGTGCCCCCGGGTCGACCTCGATCTGGTCGAGGATCACGCGGACGGCGTGTTCGACGGGGAGGAAGCGGGTGGGCAGGACGGAGCAGGTGCGGTAGGCGGCGAAGGGGTCGGCGCGCTCGTTGAGCTTCAGCAGGGTGGGCAGCTCGTCCCACTTGTCGGGGAAGCCGGCGGCGGAGTGCGGCTGGGGGACGAGGACGGCCTCGCCCTCGTTGCGCAGGAGTCCGAGGCGGGCGAGCTGCCACACGGCGGCGAGGAAGGGGCAGGACCACAGGCGCTGCCCGTCGGCGTCGTCGCTCCACAGCTCGACGTCGAGGAAGACGGAGTGGCGGCGGGCCGCGGTCTCGTGCGGGGGCTGCCAGGTCACGGCCCGCTTCATGGCCTGCGGGGCGCGGGCGACGGGGCTGCGTTCGCCGTTGGCGAGCCAGCCGGTCTGCGCGGCGGGCGGGCGCAGACCGTAGCTGCCGGGCGGCGGGGACTCCACGATGCGGGCGGCGACCGCTTCGGCGACGGGCACCTTGCCGGTGACGGCGCACCCGGACTCGCGGGCCAGGTAGTCGACGGTCAGCCCGGCCCGCTCGGCCTCCGCGAGGAGCATCGGGACGACCTCGGCGGGGGTGGAGAAGCGGGTGAAGTAGTCGTCGATGAGGAAGCAGGTGCTGATCCGGGGCCGCTTGCCGCCGGCCCGGACGGTGGCGGCCGCGCGGGCCGCCTCCACCCAGGGCCGTACTTCGGCGAAGTGCGCGCGCAGCCGCTGCGGCCCGGCCTCGAAGTCCTCCATGTAGAGGTGGCCCAGCTCCACGGAGAGGTGGGCCAGCGGCACGGACTGGGTGCGCGGCTCGGCGGCGGTCTCGCGGAACACGGGCTCCGTCACAGCCGCCCCCAGTGGGTGTCGTCCGTCAGGCGCCGGGCGATCTCCTCCAGCGCCTCCAGGGTCTCCTTGTTCGCTATCTGGGTGGAGAGGACGTCTTCCTCGGTGATCAGCTGCTCCTGCCACTGGAGGATGGGTTCCAGCGGCACGATGCCGAGGACGACGCTGTCGCCGATGCGCTGTTCGGCGGCGAGCCGGCGCAGCGCCTCGTCGCACGCCTGCATCCAGGTGGCCTGGGCGGTCGAGCCCTGGGACCACAGGGGCGACTCGGGGTCGGGCACCGCCGCCCGCACGAAGCGGATCGCGGCGCGCAGGGCGTCCTCGTCGTGGCCGCGTTCGACGCCGCCGCCGATGATGCCGTGCTCGCCGTGGACGAGTCCGGAGGCGGCGATCACGTGCTGGCGGGTCCAGCGGTGGAAGACCAGCCAGCGGAAGGGGATGTTGCGCATCCGGGGGTGGGCGGTGGCGTCGAGGACCATGTCGACGGCGTAGCTGCGGCCGGCGCTGAGGTCGACGAAGGTGACGTCGAACTCGCCGTTGAGCTTGAGCAGCAGGTCGACGCAGCGCTCCAGGGCCTCCTCGCCGGTGGCGAACTCGCCGCCGCCCGCGTCGCCGGGGAACAGCACCAGGCGGCCGGACTGGTTGGGGCGGGCGCGCAGCAGGGGGTGCTCGGTCTCCCGCCAGACGTCGATGCGGACCGGTTCCGCGGTCTCGCCCTCCAGGTAGGAGTGCAGGCCCCGCTCCTCGGTGCCCCGCATGGCGCTGGGCACGTCGAAGACGGCGGCGGCGGTGGGCGAGCCGAAGTCGAAGTCGACGTAGGCCACGTGGTCACCGGTGAGGGCGCGCTGGTAGGCCAGGTTGGCGCTGGTCACCGAGCGTCCGGTGCCTCCCTTGTCGGAGGCGGCGAAGACCAGCACGCTCACACCTCCTGGGCGGCCGCGCCCCTGGCCTGGGCCAGGGTGTCGAGTTCCTGGAGGACGGGCAGGGCCAGCGCGAAGGCGGTCGCGGGCCGGTCGTCGACCAGGCTGCGGGCGTGGTCGAGGCGGCTCTCGATGCTCCGCATGGCCCTGGCTCTGGCTCCGTCGGCGGCGGCGGACGCCTCCAGCTGCTCCCTGCCGAACAGGTGGGTGGCCTCACTGAGCAGTTCCCGGGCCAGTTCGGCGAGTTCGGGGCTGCGGATGGGCTCCTGCTCGTACAGGATGCGGGCGGCGACGAGGCATTCGGTGACGCGCTCGGTGATGCTCCAGGACAGGCGCAGTCCGGCGTCCTGGGCCTCGGGGTAGACGGCCTGGATGTTGTCCCAGAGGCCGGCCCCTTCCTCCTCGTCGATGCGCCGTCTCCACAGGTGCTCGAAGGACTGCTCGGCGAGGCGGAGCAGGCGGTCCTGGGCGCCGATGTTCCGGGAGAGTTCGGCGAGTTGGATGATCCGCTTGAGGAGCTGGGCGGAGAAGTCGGTCATCCGCCACAGGAGTGGGTCGCCGGTGCGCTCGGACCCGGCGAGCGGCATGGTGACGCCGGGGGTGTGCAGCCGGAGGGTCGGGTCGTTCTTGGTCATGCGGCTGGTGACCCGGCCCCGGTCGGCGAGGCGCTCCATGATGGCGACGGTGCGGGTGAGGTCGTCGTCCGTCGCCTTCCGGCGGACCAGGTCGTGGACCACGATGGCCGCGACGGTCAGGGAGAAGTACTCGGACTCCAGGCGCAGGCCGGTGGTCTGCCAGGGCAGGTCCTCCAGGGGCCAGCGCTCTCCGCCGAAGCGGGCGATCGCGGACCAGTACTGCTGGCTCAGCTCCCAGCGCAGGCGCAGCATCTCGGCGAGCTTCTGCTGGTCCTCGTCGAGCAGGCCGAGGGTGAGGGTGCGGTCGGAGAACAGGTCCTGGATGCCGTCGAGGGCGACGACGGTGAAGTACACGTAGGGCAGCCGGTCGGCGACGCCGTCGGGCTGGCCGGGGACGTCGACGGTCAGGTCGGTGATCTTCGGGGCGTCCTTGACGATGCCCCAGGCCCAGCCGCACTCGAAGAGCTGGCTCTCGTCGCGGATGCCCTCGTCGACCTGGATGCCGCGCGACAGGCTCTCGATGATGGTGGCGCGCAGCGGGCGTAAGCGGCGGGAGAACTGCTGGAGGACGATCCGGTCGGACTGCCCGCCCTGGCCGATGACCTGGATCAGCCGCTTGCCCTGCTCCGACTCGGCGTCGAAGACGTTCACGGAGAAGGACCGCAGCAGGCTGACCATCGCGGAGGTCAGCCGGGCGTTGGTGGCCTCCCGCAGCTCGGCGATGGCCCTCAGGACCTCGGGCCGGGTGGTGGTGCCCTCGTAGACCTTGAGGAAGCCGAGAGTGGCGAGGCAGAGCGTGACGGACATGGAGTAGGAGTCGACGACGCCCAGTTGGCGCTGCTCGTGGCTGACCGTGCTGCCGGGCCCGGAGGGGCGGAAGTAGTGCCCGCCGGAGAAGGTGGGGCTGTCGTCCGTGCCGGTGTGGGTGCGCATGAACTGGGTCAGCGCGGCGATCAGGTTGGGCGGGATCTCCAGCCTGCTGCCGACCCGTTCGAGCGCGCGCAGGACGTCACGTTCGGTGGTGTCCGGCTGGTCGAGACGGAAGGCGGGGACCTCGGTGGCCGGATACAGCAGGCAGAGCAGGCGCTCGGCGTCCGCGACACTGCTCAGTCCGTCGGTGTCCCCCCGGACGAGCTTGCCGTCGTCGAACGAATGACGGGCCATGGCCTGCCAGATGTCCAGCAGGTGCTGGCGTGGCTTGATCTGCATCCCCGCACCCCTCGTACAGATCTCGTTGCCCTGTGTTCGGCATGTCCCCGTTGCGATGGTCCCCGTTGAGCATGTCCCCGTTCCTACGGGGCGGCAATCGCCGAATTGCGCCGTCCCAGGGCGAGGAGCATTCCCTCGTGCCCCGGCCGCACCGAGTGGTGCAGATCGTGGATCTCCAGCTCCCCGGTGAACGGCGCCAGGCTCTGTCCGACCGTCTCCTCGTTCACCCGGTAGGCCGGGTAGTCGTGGGCGCCGACGCGGTAGCCGACGGACTCCTTCATGAAGGCGGCGGCGAACGGCGCTCCCTCGCCGAGCGCGCTCATGAAGCAGCGCACCCCCCGGTGGAACTCCTCGGGCGCCTCGGACATGGAGTCGGCGACGAAGAACATGGTCCCCAGCGACCAGCGCCGGTCCCCGCCCTCCAGGTCGAACAGGTTGCCGCGCTCCACGTCGACGATCTCGCTGACCCGCGGTCTGGGCTCCACGGCGGCGTAGGCGGGAACCTCGCGCAGCACGTCCCAGAAGGGGTCCCAGGCGATGTCGTACCCGGCCGGGGAGACCTGCTTCTCCAGGTACTCGACGTTCGGGTGGGCGTACTCCAGCAGGAGCATGTCCTGGCACCAGGGCAGCATGGACAGGGCGGGGTACAGGTTCGCCCCGGCGCCGACGTCGATGCCGCGTGCGGAGCGCGGGGGCGCTCCCTCGAAGCAGCGGGTGAAGTAGTCGCGCATCAACCGGACGATCAGCAGGTCCACTTCGAGTGGTGTCCGGTAGTTGTTGTCGACGTACACCTCTGGATCGAACTTCGACCACGGCGCGTCGGCGTTGCGATCCATAGTCACCCTGCCACGTTCCATTCGATTTTGGACAAACCCCCATTACCGTTCACGGTAAGTGACCCGGCCACTACGAAACAGTGGAGGAATACGCCATCCTCATCCGCCCGGCGCACGTCGGGCGCATGGTCGCACACCCGAACTCGCCCTTGCATGAGGGAAGTTGGACGCTCACTCTAGCCAGAAGCAGACACCGGCCGCCACACGAGTCCATCACTCGATCGGGAGCGGCGCGCGTGTCCACGAGTTGACGCAGTCTGACCAGGGGGTTGCATGACCGCCGAACCGCTGGAACGTTCCCTCGACCACCGCGACCAGCTCACCCGCCCCGGTGCGCCACCGGACGACCTGCCACTGGAGCTGCGCACGGCGCGGGAGCCCGATCTGCCGGAGCTGCGGCGGCTGGACGAGGAGGTCTTCCAGGAATTCGCCTATCCCGGTTTCCTGCTGCGCCAGCTCTTCGACATGTACGAGGAGCACTTCCTGGTCCTCGACGACGGCACCGGCCGGCTGCGCGGCTACGTGCTGGCCGCCACCCGGACGCTCGGCGCGGACAGCTGGATACTCGGGCTGTGCGTGACCCAGGACCGGCGCCGCCACGGGCTGGGCCGGGAGCTGATGCGGGAGGTCCTGAGCCGGTTGCGCCGGGACGGCATCCAGGTGGTCCGCCTCACCGTGGAGCCCGCCAACCTCGCCGCGATCTTCCTCTACCGCTCCCTGGGCTTCCGCCCCGAGGAGCCCGACGGCGGCCTGCGCCCGGACTACTTCGGCCCGGGCATGCACCGCCAGATCATGCGGCTGGACCTCGTGCCGGACTAGGACGGCGTGCCGGCCGACTCCAGGAGGCGGGTCACGTCGTCGGAGCAGAGGGTCAGGGCCGCGCCGACGGTGGCCAGGGCGTCGCGTTCGGCGGGGGTGTAGGGACCGTCGGCCAGGGCGATGCGGGCTCCCTGCAACAGGATCGACTCGCGTCCGACGGTGGCCAGATGCGGCGCGAGCGGGTCCAGCGCCTCGTGCAGCTCTATCGCCAGGCCCGGTACGCAGGGCTCGCCGCGGACCCGGCCGGTGTCCGCCTCCAGCGCCTCGACGAGCGCGTTCAACTGGTCCTCGGTGCAGTCCTCGAAGCCGGCCGCGCGCACCGCGACGGTCGCGGTCTCCAGCGAGGTGCGGGAGCAGGTGCCGCCCGCGGTCAGGACCGCCAGGGCGACGGTGTGGACGGCGTCGCGGAGCATCGCGGAGAAGCGGGTGGTGGTCGGGTGGTCGAGGACGTCGGTGCCGTAGTGGCGGCGGCAGGCCGTGCACTCCACGGTCGGCGCGGACTCCCCGCGGGGCAGCACGGGCACGCCGAGCAGGGTGAAGCGGCGGCGGCCGGTGAGCCGCGTGTAGTTGCGGTCGCCGCCGCAGCCGGGGCAGAAGAACTCGCCGTCGCCGACGGGCGTCCACGCGGTGCGGGTGCCCAGGATGCGTGGCAGCCGGGCAGCTCGGCTGGTTCGTCCCCGTCCAGGCAGCACGTCGCACCTCCATAACGGCGCGACAGCATCGTCGCGCTGGCGTGATGTTAGCCACATCACCGACGTGGAGTCAGTACCCAGGACGAGACCTTTCCGTGACCATCACAGATATATGGCCGGTATATGACGGGGTCCCGCCCACCGGTGTCCGGCGGGCGGGACCTCAAACCGCTGATTCGGCTGGTCAGCGAGCCGCGCGGTTGACGGCGGAGACGACGGCCTTCAGCGAGGCGCGCGTGGTGTTCGCGTCGATTCCGATGCCCCACAGCACCTTGTCGCCGATGGCGCACTCGATGTAGGAGGCGGCCTGCGCGGAGGCGCCCTCGCTCATCGTGTGCTCCTGGTAGTCCAGCAGCCGTACGTCGATGCCGACGCCCTGCAGCGCGTGGAAGAACGCCGAGATCGGGCCGTTGCCGGTGCCGACCAGGGTGGTCTCCGTGCCGTCGACCGTGGCCTCGACGGTGAGGGTGTCGACGCCGTCGCGGTCGGTCGTGGTCTGCCCGTTGGCCACCTGGATGCGGCCCCAGGGGTTGTCCGGGTTGGGCAGGTACTCGTCCTGGAAGACGTCCCAGATCGCGGCCGGCGTGATCTCGCCGCCCTCGGCGTCGGTCTTGGCCTGGATGATCTTCGAGAACTCGATCTGCATCCGGCGCGGCAGGTCCAGGCTGTGGTCGTTCTTCAGGACGTAGGCGATGCCGCCCTTGCCGGACTGCGAGTTGACGCGGATGACCGCCTCGTAGGAGCGGCCGACGTCCTTGGGGTCGATCGGCAGGTAGGGGACCGCCCACTCGATGTCGTCGACGGTGACGCCCTTGGCCTTCGCGTCGGCCTCCATGGCGTCGAAGCCCTTCTTGATGGCGTCCTGGTGGGAGCCGGAGAAGGACGTGTAGACCAGGTCGCCCACGTACGGGTGGCGCGGGTGGACCTCCATCTGGTTGCAGTACTCCCACGTGCGACGGATCTCGTCGATGTCGGAGAAGTCGATCTGCGGGTCGACGCCCTGGGAGAACAGGTTCATGCCCAGGGTGACCAGGTCGACGTTGCCGGTGCGCTCGCCCTGCCCGAACAGGCAGCCCTCGATGCGGTCGGCGCCGGCCATCAGCGCCAGCTCGGCCGCCGCCACCGCCGTACCGCGGTCGTTGTGCGGGTGGACGGACAGGCAGACGTGCTCGCGGCGGGACAGGTTGCGGCCCATCCACTCGAAGCGGTCGGCGTGCGTGGAGGGCGTGGAACGCTCCACGGTGGCGGGCAGGTTGAGGATGATCTCGCGGCCGGGACCGGGCTGGTAGGTGTCCATCACCGCCTCGCAGACCTCCAGGGCGAAGTCCAGCTCGGTGTCGGTGAAGATCTCGGGGCTGTACTGGTAGCCGAACTCCGTCTCGGGGCCCAGCAGTTTCTCGGCGTACTCCGTCACCAGACGGGTGCCGTCGACCGCGATCTGCTTGATGTCCTCGCGCGAGCCGCGGAAGACGACCCGGCGGAAGACGGGGGCGGTGGCGTTGTACAGGTGGACGGTGGCCCGCCTGGCGCCCTTCAGGGACTCCACCGTGCGCTCGATCAGGTCCTCGCGGGCCTGGGTCAGTACGGAGATGGTGACGTCGTCCGGGATGGCGTCCGGGTCCTCGATGATGGACCGCACGAAGTCGAAGTCGGTCTGCCCGGAGGCCGGGAAGCCGACCTCGATCTCCTTGTAGCCCATCTTGACCAGCAGGTCGAACATGGCGCGCTTGCGGACCGGCGACATGGGGTCGATCAGGGCCTGGTTGCCGTCGCGCAGGTCGGTGGAGAGCCAGCGGGGAGCGGTGGTGATGCGCTGGTTCGGCCAGGTGCGGTCGGCGATGTCGACCTGCTCGTAGCCGCGGTACTTGGCGGTCGGCATGGGGCTGGGCTGCTGGCGGTTGGCCATGATGGCGTGGGCTCCTCGTGATGTCCGCGGATCTCGGCGGTGTCCGCGTCGTCCGCGTGTCCGGAAGGACGGCCGACGGCACCACCAAGCTCCGCGGGGAGGGAGTCGGCCTCTACAGGCCCTCGCCGCGGCAGCTAAGGAGAAGCAGCCCGAATCGCATGATGCCCAGCACCTTAGCCGAGTCACGCGGGTCACGCGGGTCCGTATCAGTATGCGGGACCGGAGGGGCGACCGGGACAAAAAGTGCGGCATACCACTTCCGGCCTGATCACGGGACACCTTGGCGCCCCTGTGCACCGATCGTGGTTGCGGGTAGTGACAGCGCGGTCACACAGTGCGAAAGTGCCGGACATGACGACATACGGGGGCTTCCAGCCCGTCTTCTGCACCATCGTGCCGCCCCACGTCCTGGACCGGCTCGCCCGGAACACGGACCCGGTGCTCGCCGGGCCCGCCCGCCGCACCCTCCAGCGCGACGCCCTCGAACGCACCCGCCGCGGCCTGACCACCGTCATCGGCGCCCCCTCCGTGGCCCCGCGCGCGGACGCCGAGGCCGAGAAGCCGCAGCGCACCGTCTACGACGCCCGGCACGGCACCGACCTGCCGGGCCGCAAGGTGCGCGGCGAGGGCGAGGAGCCCGGCCAGGACGCCACCGTGAACCGCGCCTACGCGGGCCTGGGCGCGACCTTCGAGCACTACCTCAAGGTGTACCGGCGCGACTCCATCGACGGCGCGGGCCTGGCGCTGGACGCGACCGTGCACTACGACCGCGAGTACAACAACGCGTTCTGGAACGGCGAGCAGATGGTCTTCGGCGACGGGGACGGGGAGATCTTCCTCGACTTCACCATCGCCCTGGACGTGATCGGTCACGAGCTGACCCACGGCGTCACCCAGCACACCGCCAACCTGACCTACTACGGCCAGCCCGGCGCCCTCAACGAGTCGGTGTCGGACGTCTTCGGCTCCCTCATCAAGCAGTACTCGCTGGGCCAGACCGCCGCCGAGGCGGACTGGCTGATCGGCGCCGGGCTGCTCGCCCCGCGCGTGACGGGCGAGGCGCTGCGCTCCATGAAGGCGCCGGGCACGGCCTACGACGACGACGTGCTCGGCAAGGACCCGCAGCCCGCCACGATGGACGACTTCGTGCGCACCGGCCGCGACAACGGCGGCGTGCACATCAACTCCGGCATCCCCAACCACGCCTTCTACCTGCTCGCCACCGCGCTCGGCGGCCACGCCTGGGAGCGGGCCGGGCAGATCTGGTACGACGTGCTGACCGGCGGCGAGCTGGCCGAGGACGCGCTGTTCGCGGACTTCGCGACGCTGACCGTTCAGGCCGCCCGGGAGCGCTACGGCGACGGGGACGAGCTGGAGGCGGTCGGCAAGGCCTGGGAGCAGGTCGGGGTGCGGACGCCGTAGTTCCGTACTAGACACGGGTCCATGCGGATTCAGGTGAGGCGCACAGGAGGCTTCGCGGGCATCGAACGCCACGCGGAGGTCGAGACCGCGGGACGCCCCGACGCGGACGAGTGGCACGCCCTGGCCGAGCGGGCGGTCGCCGACGGCCGCAGCACCCCGCCGGTCGGGGTCCCGGACGGGTTCAGCTACCAGCTCACGGTGGACGGCAGGACGGTGTACGCCGCCGATCCCCGGCTCACCGACGAGCAGCGCAGGCTGATCTCGCGGGTGCTGAAGGAGGGCGCGTAACACCGCGCGCGTGCAAGGGCGTTGACTTCCCTTACCGGCGGTACGGATGATCCGCGCATGGCGACTGACGCGATGCCCCGGTTCCCGGACGGCTTCCTGTGGGGCGTGTCCACGTCCGCGCACCAGATCGAGGGTGCGGCAGCGCTGCGGGGACCGTCGGTGTGGGACGCCTTCACGGCCGAGCCCGGCCGGGTGCGGGACGGCTCCACCGCGGCGGTGGCCTGCGACCACTACCACCGCTACCGCGAGGACGTCGCCCTGCTCGCGGACCTCGGCGTGGACGCGTACCGCTTCTCGGTCTCCTGGCCCCGGGTGGGCTCCCCGGGCGGCCTGGACTTCTACGACCGCCTGGTGGACGAACTCTGCGCGGCGGGGGTGCGCCCGGTCCCGACGCTCTTCCACTGGGACCTGCCGGCCGGCCTGGACTGGCTGGAGCGGGACACGGCCGCCCGGTTCGCGCAGTACGTGTCGGCCGTCGCGGGGCGCCTCGGCGACCGGGTCGGCAAGTGGATCACCCTGAACGAGCCCGCCGAGCACACCCTGCTCGGCCACGCCCTGGGCATCCACGCCCCCGGCCGCGAGCTGCTGTTCGACGCCCTGCCGGCCGCCCACCACCAGCTCCTGGCCCACGGCCTGGCCGTACGGGCGCTGCGCGCCGAGGGCGCCACGGACATCGGGATCGCCAACTCGCACGGCCCGACCTGGCCCGCCTCGAACGCCCCGGCCGACCGGGAGGCGGCGGACTTCTACGACCTCCTGCTGAACCGCCTGTTCGCCGACCCGCTCCTCACCGGCCGGTACCCGGAGGGCGTCGGCGAGCTGATGCCCGGCGACGTGGCGGCCGACCTGGAGGTCATCGCCGAGCCGCTGGACTGGTACGGGGTGAACTACTACGCGCCGACCCGGGTGGGTGCCCCGCAGGGCGCGGAGATCGAGTTCGGCGGGGTGACGCTCCCGGCCGAACTGCCCTTCTCGGTGCGCGAGATCGAGGGCCGGCCGCGGACGGACTTCGGCTGGCCCGTGGTCCCGGAGGGGCTGACGGAGCTGCTCACCGGCTTCCGCGAGCGCTACGCGGGCCGGCTCCCACCGGTCGTGATCACGGAGAACGGCTGCTCCTACGAGGGCCTGGACGACCAGGACCGCATCGCCTACCTCGACGGACACGTCCGCGCCCTGCACCGGGCGGTGGAGGCGGGCGTGGACGTGCGCGGGTACTTCGTGTGGTCGCTCCTGGACAACTTCGAGTGGGCCGAGGGGTACGCCCGCCGCTTCGGACTGGTCCACGTGGACTTCGAGACGCTGGCGCGCACGCCCAAGGCGTCCTACGGCTGGTTCCGGGAGCTGCTCGCCGAGCAGCGGCGGGCACCGGTCGGATAAACCCCTCGGTGCTGTCGGCGGGGAGTCGTACGCTGGAGTCAGCAGACACACCCGTCACGCGGCGCACGCCGCAGAGGAGGACGAGCAGGCCTAGAGCGCCGGCCCATGACTCAGACACCCTCAGGCCACGCCCCCGCGCAGGGGCGGGCGAGAGCACAGATCACCGTCCCCGCCCAGCACCCCATGGTGACCGTACTGGGCTCCGGAGACTCCCTCCTGCGCGTGATCGAGAAGGCCTTCCCGGCGGCCGACATCCACGTCCGGGGCAATGAGATCAGCGCCGTCGGCGACACCCATGAGGTCGCCCTCGTACAGCGCGTGTTCGACGAGATGATGCTGGTGCTGCGCACCGGGCAGCCGATGACGGAGGACGCAGTGGAACGCTCGATCGCCATGCTCAAGGCGAGCGAGAACGGGGAGAGCGACGGCCGGGAGACCCCGGCCGAGGTGCTCACGCAGAACATCCTGTCCTCGCGCGGCCGCACGATCCGCCCCAAGACGCTGAACCAGAAGCGGTACGTCGACGCGATCGACAAGCACACCATCGTCTTCGGCATCGGCCCCGCGGGCACCGGCAAGACCTATCTGGCGATGGCCAAGGCGGTGCAGGCCCTGCAGTCCAAGCAGGTCAACCGCATCATCCTGACCCGCCCGGCGGTCGAGGCCGGCGAGCGGCTCGGCTTCCTGCCGGGCACGCTGTACGAGAAGATCGACCCGTACCTGCGCCCGCTGTACGACGCGCTGCACGACATGCTCGACCCCGACTCGATCCCGCGGCTGATGGCGGCGGGCACGATCGAGGTCGCACCGCTGGCCTACATGCGCGGCCGCACGCTCAATGACGCCTTCATCATCCTGGACGAGGCCCAGAACACCAGCCCCGAGCAGATGAAGATGTTCCTCACCCGCCTCGGCTTCGACTCGAAGATCGTGATCACGGGTGACGTGACCCAGGTCGACCTGCCCGGCGGCACGAAGTCGGGTCTGCGGCAGGTGCAGGACATCCTGGAGGGTGTCGAGGACGTCCACTTCTCCCGGCTGACGTCGCAGGACGTCGTCCGGCACAAGCTGGTGGGCCGTATCGTCGACGCCTACGAGCAGTACGACAGCAGGAACGGCACCGAGAACGGCGGCCACAACGGCGGCCGGACACCGAGACACGGTGCCAAGGCCAAGGGGAAGTAGACCAGCACGACCATGTCGATCGACGTCAACAACGAGTCCGGAACCGAGGTCGACGAGCAGGCGATCCTCGACATCGCCCGCTACGCCCTCGCGCGGATGCGCATCCACCCGCTCTCCGAGCTCTCGGTGATCGTCGTGGACGCCGGGGCCATGGAGCAGTTGCACATCCAGTGGATGGACCTGCCCGGTCCCACCGACGTGATGTCCTTCCCGATGGACGAGCTGCGCCCGCCGTCCAAGGACGAGGAGGAGCCGCCGCAGGGGCTGCTCGGCGACATCGTGCTCTGCCCGGAGGTCGCCGCCAAGCAGGGCACCGAGGCGCCGACGCAGCACTCCATGGACGAGGAGCTCCAGCTCCTGACCGTCCACGGGGTGCTGCACCTGCTCGGGTACGACCACGAGGAGCCGGACGAGAAGGCCGAGATGTTCGGTCTGCAGGCCGCGATCGTGGACGGCTGGCGCGCGGAGAAGGGCCTGACCGGCCCGTCCCCGGCCCCGACGGTCTCATGAGCTTCCCGCTCGTCGCCGGCGCCGTCGCCCTGGTGGTGGTCGCCTGGCTGGCCGCGTGCGCGGAGGCGGGGCTCGCGAGGGTCTCCAGCTTCCGCGCCGAGGAGGCGGTACGGTCCGGGCGCCGGGGCGGCGAGAAGCTCGCCCAGGTCGCCGCGGACCCGACGCGCTACCTCAACGTGGCGCTGCTGGTCCGGGTCGCCTGCGAGATGGCGGCCGCCGCGCTGGTCACGTACGCCTGCCTGAGGGAGTTCGACGGCACCGGCGAGGCGCTGGTCATCGCCATCGCGCTGATGGTGCTGCTCTCCTACGTCGCCGTCGGGGTCTCCCCGCGCACCATCGGGCGCCAGCACCCGCTGAACACGGCGACCGCGGCGGCGTACGTGCTGCTGCCGCTGGCCCGCGTCATGGGCCCGATCCCGTCGCTGCTCATCCTCATCGGCAACGCGCTCACCCCCGGCAAGGGCTTCCGCCGGGGCCCCTTCGCCTCGGAGGCGGAGCTGCGGGCGCTGGTGGACTACGCCGAGAAGGAGTCCCTGATCGAGGCCGAGGAGCGCCGCATGGTGCACTCGGTGTTCGAGCTGGGCGACACGCTCGTGCGGGAGGTCATGGTGCCGCGCACCGACCTCGTCGTCATCGAGCGCTACAAGACCATCCGGCAGGCCCTCACTCTCGCCCTGCGCTCCGGTTTCTCCCGGATACCGGTCACCGGCGACAGCGAGGACGACATCGTCGGCATCGTGTACCTGAAGGACCTGGTCCGTCGGACGCACATCAGCCGGGACGCGGAGAGCGACCTGGTCTCCACCGCGATGCGCCCGGCGTCCTTCGTGCCGGACACCAAGAACGCCGGTGACCTGCTGCGCGAGATGCAGAAGGAGCGCAACCACGTCGCCGTCGTCATCGACGAGTACGGCGGCACGGCCGGCATCGTCACCATCGAGGACATCCTGGAGGAGATCGTCGGCGAGATCACCGACGAGTACGACCGGGAGCTGCCGCCGGTGGAGGAGCTGGGCGGGGACCGGTTCCGGGTCACCGCGCGCCTGGACATCGGCGACCTGGGCGAGCTGTACGGCCTGGACGAGTACGACGACGAGGACGTGGAGACGGTGGGCGGTCTGCTCGCCAAGGCGCTGGGCCGCGTCCCGATCGCCGGGGCCTCCTCGATCGTGGAGCTGCCCGACGGCCGTGAGCTGCGGCTGACGGCGGAGGCCGCGGCGGGCCGCCGGAACAAGATCGTGACGGTGCTGGTGGAGCCGGTCGCCGCGGCGAAGCCGGCCGAGGAGGCGGTGCCGGAATGACCCCCGGGCAGCTGCGCGACCTCTGCCTGTCCTTCAACGCGGCGGTGGAGGACTTCCCCTTCAACCCGGAGACCTCCGTCTTCAAGGTGCTGGGGAAGATGTTCGCGCTGACCTCGTTGGAGGGGCGTCCGCTCACCGTCAACCTCAAGTGCGACCCGGACGACGCGATCCGGCTGCGACGCGAGCACCCGGGCCTGGTGGCCCCCGGCTGGCACATGAACAAGCGGCACTGGAACACGGTGACCGTGAGCGGCGGGACCGGCGGCGAGCTCCCGGACCGCGTCGTCCGGGAGCTCGTCGAGGACTCGTACGACCTGGTCGTCGCCGGTCTACCGCGCGCCGACCGGCTCCGCCTCGACCGTCCCTGAGCCCGCCCGGGCCACCCGCAGCCCCACCGCGACCAGGACGGCGGCGGCCAGCACGATCGCCGCGTCCAGGACCAGCACCGTGTGGACGCCGGAGCGCAGGTCGCCGGCGGTGGTGGCCAGCACGCCGAGCAGCGGGATGCCGACGGTGATACCGACCTGCTGGGTCGAGGTGACCAGGCCGGTCGCCAGGCCCTGCTCCTCGTCGGGGACGCCGGAGGTGACGGTCAGGCCGTAGGAGATGATCGCGCCCAGGTGGCACATGCTGGCCAGCGAGACGGCGGCGGTGGCGAGGACCACGGACCCGCTTCCCTCCCCCAGCGCCAGCAGCGACAGCCCCAGCAGGCCCTGCCCGGCGAGCGCGCCCGCCAGGGTGCGGCGGGCGCCGAAGCGGCCGATGACGCGCGGGGCGCAGGAACCGGCCACCACCGAGAGCACCCCCTGCACGCCGAAGACCAGGCCGGTCTCGAAGGCGTTCAGGTGCAGGATCTCCTGGAGGTACAGGGTGAGGACGAAGACCACCGTCGACATCATCGAGAAGGTGACCAGCCCGCCCAGGTTGCCCCACGCCACCGTGCGGCGGCGCAGCATCGGCAGCGAGACCAGCGGCGCCGGGGTGCGGGACTCGACGGCCACGAAGGCGGCCAGGAGCAGCAGGCCCGCGCCGAGGGTGACGAGGACGTCGGTGCGGCCGAAGCCGTGCTCGGCGGCCGTGGTGAGGGCGTAGATCAGGCAGAGCAGGCCGCCGGTGACGGTGACCGCGCCGGGCACGTCGAGGCGGGGCCGCTCCGGGGTCCGCGACTCGGGCAGCAGACGCGGGGCCAGCGGCAGCACGATCAGCGCGAACAGGGCGAGCAGGCCCATCGTGGAGCGCCAGCTCAGCAGGTCGGTCAGGACGCCGCCGGCCACCATGCCGACGGTGAAGCCGAGCGAGAGCAGGGTGCCGGAGATGCCGAGGGCGCGGTCGCGGGCGGGGCCCTCCGGGAAGGTCGTGGTCAGCAGGGACATGCCGGTCGGGACGATGGCCGCCGCGCCGAGGCCCTGCAGGGCGCGTCCGGCGAGGAACGAAGCCGGGTCCCGGGCGAAGGTGGCCAGCAGGGAGGCGGCGCCGAAGAGCGCGAGCCCGGCGAGGAAGAGCCGGCGGCGGCCGTAGAGGTCGCCCATGCGTCCGAAGAGCAGCAGGAACCCGCCGGACGGCAGCGCGAACGCCGTGACCGCCCACTGCAGGGCGGAGGTGCTCATGCCGAGGTCCGTGCCGAGCACGGGCAGGGCGACGTTCAGGACGGAGAAGTCGAGCGCGACCATGAACTGGGCCGCGCAGAGCACGAACAGGACGAGCCGGTCGCGGGAGGAGAGCCGTGGGGCGGAGGATTCCGCCGCCGCGGGGGCCGGGGTGGGAGTCGGGGTGGGAGTCGGGGTGGTGTCGATCGCCATGGACATGAGCCTCGGACCCCCGGAATAGTTGTGGGGAGACGCCGATTGTCCTGGTGGTGCCACCACCAGGCACCGGCGGATTGGCTACGGGGGGAGTACGGACGTGCCGGACGTGATCACGAGGGCCCAGGGCGCGGGCCGGGACCGGCGCCGCAGTGAGCTGCGGGAGTTCCTGATGAGCCGCCGGGCACGGGTGTCCCCGGCCGAGGTCGGTCTGCCCGACGGCGGGGCGCGGCGCCGGACGCCGGGGCTGCGCCGCGAGGAGGTGGCCGTGCTCGCCGGGGTGGGCGCCTCCTGGTACCAGTGGCTGGAGCAGGGCCGCGACATCTCGGTCTCCCCGCAGGTCCTGGACGCGGTCGGGCGGGTGCCGCGGCTCAGCAACGCCGAGCGCCGCCACCTGTACGTACTGGCGGGGCTGAACCCGCCCGCCGCCGAGGTGGAGCCGGCGAAGCGGGACATGTGCGAGGGGCTGCGGCGGCTGATCGACACGTGGATGCCGTATCCGGCGCACATCATGGACCGGTACTACAACTGCGTGATGTACAACGACGCGGCGGCGATGGTGCTGGGCATGCGGCTCGAAACGACGTGGAACTGCATCGTCGACTACTTCACCGACCCGCTGTACCGCTCCCGCGCCCGCAACTGGGAGCGCAACGCGCGTACGGTCGTCGCCCAGTTCCGCGCCACCTGCGCAGCCAACCCGGACGACGAGGGTTTCCAGCAGGTCCTGGCGGACCTGAAGGAGGCCAGTGCCGAGTTCGCGGCGCTGTGGGAGGAACGGGACATCGAGGACGCGGGGCAGATCCGCAAGGAGCTGGACCACCCGCTGGTCGGTCTGCTCAGCCTGGAGTCGACGGCGCTCCAGGTGCCCGCGCGGCCGGATCTGACGATCGTGCTGCACACGCCGCTGGACGAGGCGAACACCGCGGCGAAGCTGGAGTGGCTGGCCTCGCCGGAGGGCCGGCGCGGGGCGATGTACCCGGTGGCGGGGTGAGAGCGG
Organism: Streptomyces violaceorubidus; assembly: GCF_000717995.1. GTDB lineage: Bacteria > Actinomycetota > Actinomycetes > Streptomycetales > Streptomycetaceae > Streptomyces > Streptomyces violaceorubidus. The sequence goes on along the minus strand of NZ_JODM01000005.1, from coordinate 40,603 downwards.
ACCGGTTCCCGGGTGGGCGCGGACCGGTGACGGGGTGAGCGGGCCGGGGCCCGGCGGGGCTACGTATGCTCACCCCATGACCACCGAGACTCCCGGCCTCGATCCCGAGGACCGCAAGATCGTCACCCTGGCCCGCTCGGCCCGCGCCCGCAACGGCGTGCCCGAGGGCGCGGCCGTCCGCGACGAGACCGGCCGCACCTATGTCGCCGGCACGGTCGCCCTGGACTCCCTGAAGCTCAGCGCGCTGCGCACGGCGGTGGCGATGGCGGTGGCGTCCGGTGCGAAGTCACTGGAGGCGGCGGCGGTGGTGACCGAGTCGGAGTCGGCGTCGCAGGAGGACCGGGCGGCGGTGCGGGACCTGGGCGGGCCCGGGACGCCGGTGCTGGTGGCTTCGCCCGACGGGACGGTGCGGGCGACAGTCAGCGCGGGCTGACAACGGACCCGGGTCCCCAGGTCTCCGCCCTCGGCCGGAGCGTGGACTCGCACCAGACCGCCTTGCCGGGTTCACGCTCCCGCACACCCCACGCGTCGGACAGCACGGCCACGAGCAGCAGTCCGCGCCCGCCCGCGTCCCGCCTGGCCATGATGCGCGGTACCCCGCCCCCTCTGTCGTGCACCTTGACCCGCAGCACCCTGCCGTCGTAGCGCAGGAAGAGCAGGAAGAGCCGTCCCGGCGGTACGCCGTGCAGCAGCGCGTTGGTCACCAGCTCCCTCACGCACAGCAGCACGTCCTCGCCACGTTCGGTGTCGGCGAGACCCCAGCCGGCAGGGTCTCGTGGGCGTACCGCCTGGCATCCGACACAGCACGGCGTTCACGCGGAACAACCTCTCCCGCAACGGCGGGATGCGGAGCGTCTCATTCACGAACGAAGGTCACATGGAGTCACTCCCGTTGATCACCCGATGAACCGTACGGATTTTTGGCGGGTTCGCGGTGGTCGCGCGCGGGAGTCGCGGACGTGGAGGGCGCGGGGGCAGGTGGCCACCTCGACGCATGGTCCGCCCTCGCTGCGGCAGCGGCCGTGGTGACTGAGGTGGTAGTCCACACCTGCGAAGGATCGAGCCGCGCGGTACGGGGCCTGGCGGGGCCGGGATGCCGGTGCCGGTGGCCGGGGCCCGACGGCACCGTGCTGGCGTCGGTCAGCGCGGGCTGACGGGCATTGACTGGTAGGACCCCTGCGGCCGGACTGTGGACCTGGACCAAACCACCTTGCCGAGCCCGCGTCACCGCCCGCTCCCTCTCATCGGACAGCACAACCACCACAGGCAGGAGCCCCAGCCGGCAGCCGTTTGAGTCTTCAGCCCAACAGGGGTGTCCACCATGAGGTCCACATATGCGATGCTGCGGACACGAGCCCTGACCGGTCAGCACTCCCCGGGCCTGCCCGGCCGTCTGCGAGTCCGCAACAGCACTCCACCGGATTCGATCGCCCGCACCTTCCAGCCGACTGGAGGACAAGTGATCGGCATTGAAGCGACGGTACCGTGCTCCTTGTGCACCGCGGAAGGCAAGACATGCAGTCGCTGTACGGCGCATGACTCACTGCCGCGGGTTCGCGTCTTCCAGGCCTTCCTGACCAGTGTCAGCGGAGCGCCCCATCCAGGGCAGCAGCCCCTGTTGCGCAAGAATCCAGGACTCTGCGTTGCCGGGAGCTTCCTGGTCCCACCGCTGTCCTCAGGTGTCACGACATGCCTGATGCTGAACGCGAGCACAGACTCGTCCCTCACCGTCTGGGCCTGGACCGCCCCGCTGATACTGCTGACGGTCATGGTGTCGGCCGGAGCCTTCCGGGCCATGCACACGTTCGTGCTGCACCACGCCAGCCACGGCGACTTCGGCCGACACAGCCCTCTCATCGGGGTCCTGGCCGGCGCAATAGGCATGACGCAGAGCTACGACGACTATCGCCGGGACCACTTGGTGCACCATTCCGCCCTGACCAGTCGGCTCGATCCCGATCAAGCGGCACTGGCAGCGCTGGGGCTGCGGCCGGGACTACCGCGCTGTGCCTACCCCCGGCTTCTGTGCCGGACCCTGCTGGCACCCGCCTGCGTCCTGCGTACAGTGAGCGGCCGAGTCGGCATCAACGTGTCACTCCGGCGGCAACCGCTACGCACAACAGCTTTCCTGGTGGCCCAGTTCGGGCCAGTGGCCGCCATGTGCTGGTGGTACGGAACAGAATATTGGAAGCCCCTGGTGGCGTGGAGCGTCGCATGGCTGCTGCCTCTGACCCTCGGATGGCACGTCAGCATGGTCCTCTACGCGCTGGGGCTCCATTCGTGGTTCAGGGACTCGTCACGTTCCGGATGGGAGGGATTCGCCGAGAAAACGGGGGCCAGATTCTTCGCCGACCCCTGTCCTGCCCGGTCACTCAGGGGGCCCAGGGCCCTGCGGGCATGGTGCTTCTGGTGGTTTCGCCTCTTGTTCTGGCACCTCTTGGTCGCCCGTGTCCTGGTCGTCGGCTTCACCGACAACGGTTGTCACGACGCTCACCACGCCGATCCGAAAGGTCGCACCTTCAACTGGTGCGACGCGGCCTATGCCCGCTCGGAAATGATGGCCAACTCCCCGCGAGCCCAGGAGAACTTCTGGCACACTTGGAGTCTGAGCGAAGCCATCACGCGGAACTTTGACCAGTTGGCAGACCTGCCGAGAGCCACCGGCACGTGAACCGTAAGGGACGGAAGACTCCTTGGGAAGGTTACGCGAGATCGGCCGCGACATTCTGGAAAGACGCAACCTCGACTCGTATGTGGTGGCACTTGTGGCATTCGGTGTCGCGCTCTGTTCGGCAGTCAGCGACATAGTGCCCGCCGGTCTCCGGTGGAGTGTGGTTTTGGCCGGGATCGGACTTCTTGTTTATCGGGTGACTCTTCCGGAGCCAATAACGCAGGATTCGGCAGACGCTCTGATCGCCGATCGCTCTGCCTTTGACTCGATCCCGATTTCCGCGCGCCTTCAGGAAGCAAAGGACGTATGGATCTTTGCTCCGTCTGCCGTTGGCATCCTTTCTCCTCAGACATGCCAGGCCTTGCGCGCCACAGTGCTCAGCCGAACGGGCGGAAGGCTCCGAGTGGTCGTGCTCGATCCCTCCGAGCAGGCAGCCGTCGAAGTGGCCGCGCAACAGCTGGACTCGGAGGACTATCCTCTGCAACGACTGGCAGACGGGATCAGCGCCACTCTTTCACAACTTGCGCTGATGAGTTCGTGGCAAACACCGGGTGAACTGTCGTACGGAAAGCTGCCGTACAGCCCTGGGTTCAGCCTCGTAGCCATCGACCCCTTGGAACGCCACGGCACGGTGATCGTCGAGTTCCACGGGTTCCACAACGAAACGGCGGCTTCCAGAGCCCATATAGAGTTGACCAAAGCCGACAGCGCACGCTGGTATGGATACTGGGTCAATCAGTTCGAACATATTTGGCAGTCCGCCCGCCGCGTGTGACGTGCCTTCACCTCGCAGGAGATAACCTTGCTGATCGTTGAAATCCCTACCGGTGCGGACATCATCAGCCACCTGACCAAGGAGCTGACCAATCACGGGGTTCGCCAGGGGGCGATCGCTTCCGTCATTGGTGCCGTGGATGAGTGCACCTTGAGCACCATGCCACGCGGTGACGCATCTCAGGACATCGTCCGGACGTACACCGAACCCTTGGAGCTGTTCGGGACGGGAGAGGTGAGGGACGGCGTACCGCACATCCATGCCGTCTGCGGTACCGAGGACGGCACTGCCGTGGCCGGGCATCTGCACATGGGCCGGCCGCAGCACTGGTTCGTGCGGGTGTACGTCCTGCCGGCGAACTGAAGCACAAGGTGCTGCAGGGCGTGACAGCTGCACTCCGCACGCTCTGTGGCCCGCGGCAGATCATCTCGGTTCGGCAGACAGACGCATCTGCGAGATCAGTACGCGCGTCTCTTCTGTGTCCTCACTGACCCACGCGGCCTCCAAAGTACGTTCCACTTCCTCCGCTGCCACGTCGCGCACCTGCTCCAGAAGCCGAAACGACAGCCACCGGGCCACTGCGTCCCTTGGATTGAGCGCCTCCGCGCAGAATCGCGTCGCAACCGTGGTCAGCTGATCAGAGGTAAGCGTCAACAACTGGGGAAGCCTCTTTCCGTTCGGCTCGGAAGCCAGTCGCTGAGCGGCCTCCCATCTGATCTCCAGCACTCGGAAGATGACGGCAGTCAGGTACAGATGCCGGACGGCTTTGTCTCGATCGAGCAGTCGGATCACATCGCCGACCAGCCCCCTCTCTCCCACTTTCGCCAGAATCCCGGCCGAGTTGACCCGGAGGACCGCCGATTCCCCCTCGTTCAGCCATCCAATCAGCGTGTCCATGTACGACGGCTCTCGTAGGAGCAGATCCTTGACGAACTGGTCTGTCTCGTAGGATGTCTGAGCGTCCATCAGTCTGCCACTATAGTTCTGGCAGATATCCGTGAAGATGCGCTGCGCAATGAAGAATTCCATGAACGACTTGTGCGCAAAACCATAGAAACCTGCATTGTCCCGCTGCAGAAATGACTGTGTGCGTACATCGTGCTCGTAGTTGTGCATCAGCGCCGTGGACCTGGAGGTCAGCGAATCCTGGAGGGCGCGCGGGAGCTCCGAGTAGTGAATCGAAGCGGTCTCTCTCCGGAACATCTCCCACGCCAAGTCCTGCATCACGGTGCGCTTTTCTCGCGATTCCATGATGGAGCGCTGCTCGACGAGGTTCTTACGCATCCATTCGTCAGTGTAGGTCTCGTACAGAGTCGCAGGGTTGACCGTGTTCTGCTGCACGAGCCGCGGCAGGGTGGCAGCGATCATGGACAGAAGAATGGGTCGTTGCGCCAGGTTTCCGAGGTCGTAGATGCGATGAATATCCTGGTAGTACCCCTCGGCCCGGTCGCCGACCTGACGCCGCAGCGACTTCCGAATGCGCTCGTCGTCGAATTGAACAAGATGCAGGATCTCGAAATTGGGTCGCCCCTTCAAATTGATGCGCTGCAAGCCCTCTCCTGCCAGGACTTCTCGCTCCTCGAGATCCGTACGAAAGTAGCTCGTACGACATGTGAGAATCGCCTTGCAGTTGGCATCCGGTTCCACAACCTTGGCCAGTTCGTCGAAGTTTCGGACTGTTGCCAGGTCGTCCAGGCGGGCCTGCATCTCGTCGAAGCCGTCAAGAATCAACACCAAACTGTCGTGTCGATTGAGGAATTGAAATGTCTCATAACCACCTGGCAGGTGCATCCCGTACGCATTGACCAGCGTGTCAGTAATCAATTCCTTGATGTTGACCGAATCACCATGCGACCGATCTCTCAGAGAAATCAGGATCGGCACCCGGTTGTGTTCGCAGTCCTCCAAATAGCGACGGGCCAGCCGTGCCGCATAGTGACGAGACAGCCACGTTTTACCAGTACCGAAATCACCGAGAATAGAGATGTGATTACGCCCCGGAGTGTCGATCCAGACATCCAGAAATGCCTCGACATCGTCGAAACTGTCAGTACTGAGCGGCACCGACCGCATCCTGTCGTACTGCGGTACTTCGCAGGCGAGTTCCACCCACAGCTTATCGATGCCCTCTTCTTCGTACTCTTGAAGCATCCGCGCAAGGTAGGCGTCGATGTTGAGCATCGTCCGGTAGAACTGAGCTATCGACATGATGCGGGTGTCCTCGGCCCTGGCCCTGGCCTGGGAGGTGAAAACGCCACTGCGGTAGCCGATCACCCAGACCTCGCTCGCTGCCTCCTCCCCTCCCCGCAAAGCATGCGCCCCGTCGATGTGCCCGGATCCCACGCTCCCTTCCACGCAACGAATCCACCGCACGATCTGTGTGCCTTCGCTGTACTTGCTCGCCCGGAAGTCCACCACCCCCGGGCTGCGGCGGGGTCGAGAAACGGTGTATCCCATGGCCTTGAGCAGGCCCATCACTTCTGCAGACAGCCTGTCGTCCATCCCCGGATCGAGCTTGCGCCCAGGCTCCTCCGACGCCGTCGGCTGCCCGTGGTGTGCCGCCCGCTCCCGCAACTCTGTCAGCCAAGTCAGCAGGACGTCCCCCGGCGACCGCCTGCCGAGTGACAAGTTGATTACCTTCACACCTCTCTGCTCCAGGTCCTTGACCGCAAGCGCGGGGGCGTCGAACTGCACGGAGTAGAGATTGCGCTGATAATCTCCGGTCTCCTGACGGAGCTGCGTCAGGAGTGTCCGCAGATCCGGGTCCGTCACGCTGTATCCCAGGAACAGAACGGTGCGGGTCTGCAAAGTGGCACCCAGCAACCGAATCAGAGCGGGCCGGTCCGTAGTGATGCGCTCGTAATCCCCCGCAGTGATGACAATTGACTCGGGAATGGACAGATCTCCGTGGATCTTCACCACCTGGGTGCGTTCGTTCGACCAGAATCCCGCGTCCACGGCCCGTGTCACCGTACTGAAGGGTTTGCGCGCTCCTCTGTACGCCTGCTCGATCAGATCGTCGAAGTTCGTCGTCACAACGAGCGGCACCGGAAGCTCAGTCAGTGCGTGGTGGACCCTCGTGGGCTGCAGACTCAGCGTGTCCAACTGGTCTCTGATGCGCTGCACCAACCGGTTCCGACCGTGCTCCAGTTCGTAGTACGCGGCAACATCCCGATGGTCTGCGCCGGACGGGCAGCCCGGTAACTCGGCGGCAAGTCGGCCGATGAGTCCCTGCCAGTCGGGCAGACCGGCGTCTTTCGACAAGCCCGCGCCGGCGAACACCACACCGTTTCCGTGGCTGAACTGTTCGACCAGCTCGAGTGGCATGTCGTAGGCACTCATCGCATTCTCCGGATCGGAATCGACGTGAAGGTGAACGTGGCCCGCGACACGGGAGGCGCAGCGCGAGTGAAGATCTAGGCCTCAGCCATCTCGGTCCGCCGTCGGATGCTCCTGCAACATGCCTCCGCCTCGCATTGTGTCCGTTCCGTGGCTCAGGGTAGCCAGGCGCTGCGTTCCGGGAAAGGGGTGATCGCCTTCGTGGTCGTTCATTCGTGGACCGTGCCAACCGACGTCACTTCCGACCGGTCCGTCCGACGGCCACTGCTCCACTCCGACTTCATCCAAGGCGGTCGTACGGACATGGTGGGAGAGCTCGGCGGCCACCGGTCGGCCGGTGTGTGTCGGCCCAGTGCCGGTGACGACCATCGCAGAGTGTTTCCCAGGTCACCGCGGAAGGTATGGGCGGGCGGGTAGGGTGCGGCTTCGGGATCAGGGACAATGGGCGCCATGAGCGTTCGTACCCAGTCATCCGAAGAACCGGCCGAGGCTGTTCACCGGGCCGGCTTCGCCTGCTTCGTGGGCCGTCCCAACGCGGGCAAGTCCACCCTCACGAACGCTCTGGTCGGGCAGAAGGTGGCGATCACCTCGAACCGCCCGCAGACCACCCGGCACACGGTGCGGGGCATCGTGCACCGCGAGGACGCCCAGCTGATCCTGGTGGACACCCCGGGGCTGCACAAGCCGCGTACGCTGCTGGGCGAGCGGCTGAACGACGTGGTGCGCACCACGTGGGCCGAGGTGGACGTCATCGGCTTCTGCCTGCCGGCGAACGAGAAGCTGGGCCCCGGTGACCGCTTCATCGCCAAGGAGCTGGCCGGGATCAGGAAGACCCCGAAGGTCGCGATCGTCACCAAGACCGACCTGGTGGACTCCAAGACGCTGGCCGAGCAGCTGATCGCGATCGACCAGCTGGGCAAGGAGCTGGGGATCACCTGGGCGGAGATCGTCCCGGTTTCCGCCACGGGGAACCAGCAGGTGGACCTGCTCGCCGACCTCCTCACCCCTCTGCTGCCCGAGGGCCCGGCGCTCTACCCCGAGGGCGATCTGACCGACGAGCCGGAGCAGGTCATGGTCGCCGAGCTGATCCGGGAGGCCGCGCTGGAGGGCGTACGCGACGAGCTGCCGCACTCCATCGCGGTGGTCGTCGAGGAGATGCTCCCGCGCGAGGACCGCCCGGCCGACAAGCCGCTCCTGGACATCCACGCCAACGTGTACATCGAGCGCCCCAGCCAGAAGGGCATCATCATCGGCCCCAAGGGCAAGCGCCTGAAGGACGTCGGCATCAAGTCCCGCAAGCAGATCGAGGCGCTGCTGGGGACCCCGGTCTTCCTGGACCTGCACGTCAAGGTCGCCAAGGACTGGCAGCGCGACCCGAAGCAGCTGCGGCGCCTCGGGTTCTGAACACCCGGGACCACCGAGCGACCGCCCGACCCGCCCCCACGCCGACGCAACACCCGACACTCCGGCCACGCGGCGGCAGCCGCACATCGATACAGCCTGGACCTGCACGTCAAGGTCGCCAAGGACTGGCAGCGCGACCCGAAGCAGCTGCGGCGTCTCGGGTTCTGAGCCCGCGCCCGGGACGGGAGCGGTCAGGGGGTCGGGGGGCGGAAGCCGATGGTGGGGACCGCGCGGCGCAGGGGCCAGGGGGCGGGTGTCACCAGGTCGTCGGGGACCAGGTCGGCCAGGAACGCGTAGCGGCTGAGGGCCGCCGGGTCCTGGTCCTCCAGGGACTGGACCTTGCGCCACCAGGTGGCGATCTCGCGCCAGCCCGGCGCCGACAGCGAGCCCCCGAACTCCTGGACGGAGAGGGCCGCGGTCAGTCCGGCGAAGGCCAGACGGTCGGCGAGCGGCCAGCCGGCCAGGGTGCCGGTGACGAACCCGGCGACGAAGACGTCCCCGGCGCCGGTCGGGTCCAGGGCCTCGACCTCGATGGCCGGGACCTCGGCGCTCTCCCCCGTGCGCCGGTCCACGGCGTAGGCGCCGTCCGCGCCGAGGGTGACCACGGCGAGCGGCACGTGCTCGGTCAGGGCGTGCGCGGCGGCGCGGGGGCAGGTGGCGCCGGAGTAGCGCATGGCCTCCTCCGCGTTCGGCAGGAACGCCTCGCAGTGCGCCAGGTCGGGCAGCGCGGCCAGGTCCCAGGCGCCGGTGTCGTCCCAGCCGACGTCGGCGAAGACGCGGGTGCCGCGGGCGGCGGCGCGGGCGATCCAGGGGGCGCTGACGCCGGGGGTGAGGGAGGCGACGGCGGCGCGGGCGCCGGGCGGGCAGTCGGGGGACGGTTCCTCGGGCGGCGGCTCGTGGCCGTGCGAGACCATCGTGCGCTCCCCCTCGTACGCCATGGAGACCGTCACCGGCGAGTGCCAGCCGGGCACGGTGCGCGAGGAGGCCAGGTCGATGCCCTCGCCCCGGGACAGGGCGTCCCAGCAGTAGTCGCCGTAGTGGTCGTCGCCGAACGCGGCGGCCAGCGAGGTGCGCAGGCCCAGGCGGGCCAGCGCGGTCGCCATGTTGGCGATGCCGCCCGGGCTCGACCCCATCCCCCGGGCCCAGGACTCGGTCCCGCGCACCGGGGCGGAGTCGAGCCCGGTGAAGATCACGTCGAGGAAGACGGTCCCGGTCAGGAACACGTCCCAGGGCGGGTCCTGCGGTGTGCGCAGACCGGCGAGGGGATCGGCCCGGGGGTGGCGGTGCGATCCCTCGGGCGGGACGTGGCGGTGCGTTCTCTCGTCGGCCGGCATGACGGGCACGTCGGTCGCGTCGGGCACGTCGGTCAACACGGTGGACACGGTGGACGCTGTCACGGTGCGCTCCCTGGCATGGTGCGGACCCCGCCAGTGTGCACCACGCCACCGACGGTGCGGTGGTGCCGGCCGCGTGGCGTCAGGCCGTGGCCGGTCCCGGGTGCGCTGTCCGGGCGGCGCCGGGGGTGGTCTCCGGTGCCGGGGCCGCCGCCGCCCCGGCCGGCCGGGTGCGGACCCGGTCGTTGCGTCCGCCGCCGCGCACCAGCAGCACGCTCAGCGCGGCCAGGAAGCCGACGACGGTCAGACCGACCAGGCCGCCCTTGGTCGAGCCGGTGGTGTCCTCGATGATGCCGAAGGCGGTGGGGGCGACGAACCCGCCGAGGTTGCCGATGGAGTTGATCAGCGCGATGCCGGGTGCCGCGGCGCGGGCGTCGAGGTAGCTCTGCGGGATGGTCCAGAAGACCGGGGAGGCCGGCTTGAAGCCCATCGCGGCCAGGCACAGCGCGCCGAGCCCGATCCAGGGCGAGACGAACACGGCCAGCAGGGTGCCGCAGCCGCCGAGCAGGAGCAGGACCACCAGCACGGGCCGGCGCTTGCCGATGCTGTCGGAGACCCGGCCGCTGACGAACAGGGCGACCAGCGCGCACAGCCACGGCACGGCGGTCAGCAGCCCCACCTGGAAGTCGCTCACCCCGCCGATGTCGTCCACGATCGACGGCAGCCAGAACGTGACCGCGTACAGGGCGACGTTGATCGCGAAGTAGATCCAGAGGAAGAGCAGCATCTGGGGGTCGGCCAGCAGTTTCCAGCGGGAGACCCTGGCCGCCTTCTCGCCGCGTCGCGCGTCCCGTTCCTCCTGCTCGGCGTCGATGGCCGCGACGAGGTGGGCCTTCTCCTCGTCGGTCAGCCACGTCGCCTGCTCGACGCCCGAGTCGAGGAAGCGGTAGACAACGAAGCCGAGGACGACGGAGAAGACGCCCTCGATGAAGAACATCCACTGCCAGCCGGCGTGGCCCCAGATCCCGTGCATCTCCATCAGCGCCCCCGAGACGGGGCCGACGATGACGGTGGCGGTTCCGGAACCCATCAGGAAGATCGAGGTGGCCCGGCCCCGGTGGGAGTCGGGGAGCCACCGGCTGAAGTAGTAGATGACGGCCGGGAAGAAGCCCGCCTCGGCGACGCCGAGCAGGAAGCGCAGGGCGTAGAACATCTCCACGCTGTTGACGAAGGCCATCGCGGTGGCGACGATCCCCCAGCTGATCATGATGCGGGTGAGCCACACCTTGGCCCCGAACCGCTCCATCAGCATGTTGGAGGGGATCTCGAAGAGGGCGTAGGCGATGAAGAAGACACCGGCGCCGAGGCCGAAGGCGGCGGCCGACAGGCCGACGTCGGCGCGGAGTTCGTCCTGGGCGAAGCCCAGGTTGACGCGGTCCATGTAGTTCGCCACGAACATGACGAAGAAGAGCGGGACCACACGGCGGAAGATCTTGCGTACGGCGGACTGTACGGCGGGGGAATGCACCTCGGGACTTACTGCTGCGGACACGAGCGGCTCCGGTCGTGGCAGGGGACGGGGAGGGGACGGGGAGGGGGCTGTCGGCGAAGGGGCCTGTTCACCAACGGGGGACGGACGGGGTGGCCCATCCCGGGTCGGCGACCCGCATCGCCGCCGCGTCGTCGCGGTCGCGGAGCGTGCCGTCGTCGTCGAGCCAGCGCCGGTGCAGGAACGCCAGGCGCTCGCGGTCGAGTTCGACGCCGAGGCCGGGGGCGTCGGAGACGGCGACCTTGCCGCCGTCGAAGGTGAGCCGTTCGGTGAGCACGTCCTCGGACTGCCAGGGGTAGTGGGAGTCGCAGGCGTGGTGGAGGTTCGGCACGGTGGCCGCGACGTGGGTCATGGCGGCGAGGCTGATGCCCAGGTGGGTGTTGGAGTGCATGGAGACGCCGACGCCGAAGGTGCGGCAGACGGCGGCCAGTTGCTGGGTGTTGCGCAGTCCGCCCCAGTAGTGGTGGTCGGAGAGCACGACCTGCACGGCGCCCTTGGTGAACGCCTCCCGGATCTCGGCGAACGTCGTCACGCACATGTTGGTCGCGAGCGGCACCCCGGTCCTCGCGGCGACCTCGGCCATCGCCGGGGTGCCGAGCGCGGGGTCCTCCAGGTACTCCAGGACGTCCCCGAGTTCCTCCGCGACCTTGAGGGAGGTCGCCACGGACCAGGCGCCGTTGGGGTCCAGGCGCAGGGGGTGCCCGGGGAACGCCTCGGCGAGGGCCCTGATCGCGGCGATCTCCTCCTCGGGCGGGAAGACGCCGCCCTTGAGCTTGAAGGAGGTGAAGCCGTACCGCTCGGTGAAGGCGCGGGCCTGCTCGACCACGCCGGCCGGGTCGAGGGCGGCGCCCCAGTCGTCCTGCTCGCACGGCACGCCGTCGGGATGGTCGGCCCACTTGTAGAACAGGTAGGCGCTGTACTCCACGGCGTCGCGGACCTTGCCGCCGAGCAGGGCGTGCACGGGCAGCCCGAGCGCCTTGCCGAGGGCGTCGAGGCAGGCGACCTCGAAGCCGGAGACGACGGACAGGCGCAGCTTGTCGGCGGTCTGGACACCGCGCAGCCCGCCGACGTCCACCTGCCCGGAGACCCGGGAGGAGTCGACGGCGACCTCGTCGGCGAGGGTGAACAGGCCGTTGAGGTCCGAGACCTGACGGCCGATCAACTTGTCGGCGAACGGGCGGGCCAGCTCCAGGTACTTGGCGTCGCCGTAGGTCTCGCCGACGCCGGTGGTGCCGTCGGCGGTCTCCACCTCGACGATCAGGCGGGGAGTGTACGGCTGGTGCACGCCCTGGGTGTTGAGCAGGGGCGGGTCGGCGACCAGGATCGGCGTCAGGTGGACGGCCGTGATGGTGAGGTCGCGGGTCACAGGGCGGCTCCTACGAGGTCGAGTCCGGTGCTGAGCAGGGTCTTGAGGGCGGCGAGGTCGGCGGGCGCGGGGTCGGTGAGGGGGGCGCGGACGGGGCCCACGGGGCAGCCGCGCAGCCGGGCCGCCGCCTTCACGAGGGACACGGCGTATCCGGGGACGCGGTCGCGCAGTTCGACGAGCGGGACGTAGAAGTCGCGCAGCAGCTTGTCGACCGTGCCGGTGTCGCCGCCGCGCAGGGCGGCGAGGAAGGCGTTCGCGATCTCGGGCGCGAAGGCGTGCACGGCGGAGGAGTAGGCGGGGACGCCGACGGCGGCGTAGGCGCGGGCCTGGATCTCGGCGGTGGCGGCGCCGTTGAAGAAGAGGAAGTCCTCGGGGGCGGCGAGGACCGAGCGCTGGAGTCGGTCGAGGTCGCTGTGTCCGTCCTTGAGGCCGATCACGCCGGGGACGCGGGCGAGGCGCCGGACGGACTCGGCGGTGTAGGCGACCTGGCCGCGCTGGTAGGCGATGAGCGGGAGCCGGGTGCCGGCGGCGATCCGCTCCACCTGCGCGACCAGGCCGTCCTGCGGGGCCGCGGTGAGGTAGTGCGGCAGGACGAGGAGGGCGTCGGCCCCGGCGTCCTCGGCGATGCGGGCGAACCGCAGGGCCTGCGCCCAGCCGTAGCCGGTCCCGGCGACGACCGGCACCCGGGCCGCGCTCTCCTCGACGGTGATGGTGACGACCTGGCGGTACTCGTCCTCGTCGAGGGAGAAGAACTCGCCGGTGCCGCAGGCGGGGAAGACGGCGCCGGGGGCGGTGGCGAGCCGTTCGGCGACGTGGGCGCGGTAGCCCTCGGGGTCGAGCGAACCGTCGTCGCGGAAGCTGGTCAGTGGGAAGGACAGCACGCTCCGGGCCATCCCCTCGCGCAGCCGTCGGACCACGGCCGCCCGGTCCGCGGCACCGGTGTCGGGGCCCCCGTTCGTGCCCACGCTCGTCATCTCAACCCTCTCCTGTCTCCGTATGTAGATGTCATCCACGTATGGAGATGGAGATTAGATACGTGGCCCTGGGGCGTCAATGGGCCGGCGGCACCGGATTACGATCGGCGGCATGTCGGAGACAGGTGGCGCGGTGGAGGGCGCGGCGGGTGGGGCGCCGGGTGGCGTCCGCGAGGTGAAGTCCGCTGCGCGCACGGTGGAACTGCTGGAGGTGCTGGCCGCCCGCGGGGACCGCCCGGCCCGGCTCCAGGAGCTGGCGGACGGGCTGGGCGTACCGCGCAGCTCCATGTACGCCCTGTTGCAGACCCTGATCTCGCGCGGCTGGGTCCGCACCGACGTCACCGGCTCGCTCTACGGCATCGGCATCCACGCCCTGCTCACCGGCACCAGCTACCTGGACTCCGACCCCCGGGTGCGGGCGGTGCGGCCGTACCTCGACGAGGCCTCCGAGGCGCTGGGCGAGACCATCCACCTGGGGCGGCTGGACGGGCGCGACGTGGCGTACCTGGCGACCCGGGAGTCGCACGCATACCTGCGCACCATCAGCCGGGTGGGGCGTCGGCTGCCCGCCCACGTGGGCGCGCTGGGCAAGGCGCTGCTGGCGGAGCGGCCGGACGCGGAACTGCCCGAGGGGCCGTACGAGGCCTTCACCCCGAACACCCGCACCAGCAGGGAGGCCCTGGCCGCCGATCTCGCCCGGACCAGGGAGCGCGGCTACTCCGTCGACCGCGAGGAGGGCGTCCCCGGCATCGTCGGCTTCGGCTTCGCGCTGCGCTACGAGGTGCCGGCGCTGGACGCGATCAGCTGCTCGGTGCCGGTGGCCCGGCTGACGCCGGATCACGAGGCGCGGATCGTGGCGGTGATGCGGGAGATCAGGGCCGGACTGGAGGCGACGGTTCCGGCCGGAGGCGGCTCGGTCCACTGGCGTTAGCGCCCGCTGCTACCCAGCCCCGAAACCCCCAAACGGATATGTGACCTAGATCACACCAGTCCGCCTGTTTCGAGGCTCCTCCCGCTTGATACAAATTGCCCGCGCGCCCCTCTCGGTCGACGGTCGTCGCTCCCTCCCCTCCCACCGTCCTTTCGCCTGCCCTGGGAACGCCCGTGCTCGCCCCCCGCACCACCCCCTGGCCCCTCGTCGCCCTTTTCACGGCCGGGTATCTGCCTCCCTACCTGCTGCCCACCACCGTCGGCAGACTCGACACCGGACTGCCGCTGTCCACCACGCAGGCGGGCGCCGTCGGCAGCACGCTGCTGCTGAGTTCGGCGACCGCGGGCTTCCTGCTGGCCTCCCGGGTGCAGCACGTCGGCCCCCGGGCGCTGGCCCGCCTCGGCCTCGCCCTGGCCGTCCTCGGCTACGGCGCCGCCGCCCTCACCACCGCCGTCCCGGCCGTCGTCCTCGGCGCGGTCGTGGGCGGTTTCGGGTCGGGGACCGCCACCACGGTCGCCGCCACCCGGATCGCCGCCGAGAAGGATCCCCACCGCGCCTCCACGATGGGCCTGCTGAGCGTGTCCGCGCTGGCCGGCGCGGTGTACCTGACGGTGCCCCACCTCGGCCGGGCGCACGGTCTGCCGCTGGCCGCGATCGCCCTGACCGCGCTGGCGGTGTGGCCGCTGACCGGCGCTCTGCCGGGCCCGACGGCCTCCTCCCCGGGCGCGCCCGGCACCGACGCCACCGCCCCGCTCCCCCACCGCCGTTCGGGACTGGTCCTGGCCGTCACCGTGCTGTGCTGGTCCCTCGCGCAGAACTCCCTGTGGGGCGTCAGCGGCCGGATCGGGCTGACGCAGGCCGGTCTCGGTGACGCCACCCTCGGAGTCGTCTTCGCCGTCGCGCTGGGCGCGGGCCTGGTGGGCGTGCTGGCGGCCGGTGCCCTCGGGCCGCGGCTCGGGCGGGCGATGCCCGTCGGCGCCGGTACGGTGCTCATCGCGGGCTGCATCGCGGTGAGCGCGTCGGCGACCACCCCGACGGCCTTCGCGACCGGCGAGATCGCCTGGAACACCGTCTACCCGGTCGTCCTGTCGTACCTGATCGGCCTCGCCGCCTCGCTCGACGCGCGCGGACGGTGGGCGGTGCTCGTCGGCTCCGCGTCCTCACTGGGCACGGCGGCCGGGCCGCTGACCGGCAGTGTCCTGTCGGCGCAGGCCGGTTTCGCGGGCATGGGGCTGGTCCTGGCCGCCGGACTGCTGCTGGTCGCGGCGCCGATGACCGCCGTCGCCCTGCACACCGCGGGCCGCCCGCTGCTGCCCGGCGCGATCCGCCGCCGCGGGGGCACCCCGGCCGCGCTGGTCGCCGCCGCCACGGGTACGCCGAGCGGTGCGGTGCCCGAGGTCGGTGCCGTGGAGCAGCCGGTCGTGGAGATCGACGTGGAGGCCCCGGCGGTGGCCGTCCAGGGTGCCTACGACACGGCGGGACCCCGGCAGGCGGCGGCCACACCGGGGTCCGGGACGGGCTGAGCCCGGCGCGGGGGCGCTACGCGACGGGGAACTCGTACGCCTCGACCTCCGCGAGATACCGCGCCCGCAGCTCCTCGTCGTCCTCCAGGAAGGAGGCGAGGAACGAGTTGCGGGCCAGCTCCCGCAGCCGCTCCCCGGTCAGCCCGAGGGCCTGGCGCACGGCGTCGAGGTTGTCGCCCGCGTAGCCGCCGAAGTAGGCCGGGTCGTCGGAGTTCACCGTGCACATCAGGCCCGCGTCGAGCATCGCGGGCAGCGGGTGGTCGGCGAGGGTGTCGACCGTGCGCAGCCGGACGTTGGAGAGCGGGCACAGGGTGAGCGGGACGCGTTCGCGCACCAGCCGCTCGACCAGCGCCGGGTCCTCCATCGAGCGCAGGCCGTGGTCGACGCGCTCCACGCCGAGGACGTCCAGGGCCTCGGTGACGTACTCCGGCGGCCCCTCCTCGCCCGCGTGCGCGACCCGGTGCAGCCCGAGGGCGGCGGCGGCCTCGTACACCTCGCGGAACGTGACCGGCGGGTGGCCGACCTCGGCGGAGTCCAGGCCGACGCCGGTGATGCGGTCGAGGTACGGCCCCGCGGCCTCCAGCGTGGCAAGGGCCGACTCGGCGGACTCGTCGCGCAGGAAGCAGAGGATCAGCCGGGTGGAGACACCGTGGTTCTCCCTGCTGGGACCCAGCGCCCGCCACAGCCCCTCCACGACCGTGCCCATCTCCACGCCCCGGGCGAGGTGGGCCTGGGGGTCGAAGAAGATCTCGGCGTGCCGGACGCCCTGGGCCGCGGCGCGGGCGAGGTAGGCGTTGACCAGGTCCTCGAAGTCCCGCTCGGTGCGCAGGACGGCCATCAGCTCGTAGTACAGGTTCAGGAAGGACTGGAGATCCTCGAAGCGGTAGGCCTCGCGCAGCGCGTCCTCGTCCGCGTACGGCAGGGAAACGCCGTTGCGGGCGGCCAGCGCGAAGGCCAGCTCGGGTTCCAGGGTGCCTTCGATGTGGAGGTGCAGTTCCGCTATGGGCAGGGGCATCAGAGCATGATACGGCCGTTTCACCGACGTTTCGGAACCGGGACGCGGGTGAGGTCGCGGGCCACGGTCAGCTCGCCCGCGTAACCGGCCGCGCGCGCCTGCCGTTCGAACTCCTCGGGGTCGGAGTAGCGCTGGCTGAAGTGGGTGAGGACGAGGTGCCGCACGCCCGCGTCCCGGGCCACCCGCGCGGCCTGGCCCGCGGTGAGGTGGCCGTGGTCGGTGGCGAGGGTCTCGTCCTCGTCGAGGAAGGTGGACTCGATCACCAGCAGGTCGCAGCCCTCCGCGAGCGCGTGCACGCCCTCGCAGAGCCGGGTGTCCATGACGAACGCGAACCGCTGGCCGCGCCGGACCTCGCTGACCTCGTCGAGCGGGACGCCGTTCAGCGAGCCCTCGCGCTGGACGCGGCCGACGTCGGGGCCCTTGATGCCGTGCGCGGCGAGGCGGTCGGGCAGCATGCGGCGGCCGTCGGGCTCGGTGAGCCGGTAGCCGTAGGACTCGACGGGGTGGGAGAGCCTGCGGGCGTCCAGGGTGTAGGCGGGGGTGAGCGCGAGGGCGCCGTCGGTGTCGACCGGGGCCTCGGTGAGGGCGACGGTCTCGCGGTAGGCGGTGGCGTACCGCAGGCGCTCGAAGAAGCGCTGCCCCGAGCGCGGGTAGTGGGCGGTGATCTCGTGCGGGACCTGGTCCAGGTTGATGCGCTGGATCACCCCGGCCAGGCCCAGGCTGTGGTCGCCGTGGAAGTGGGTGACGCAGATCCGGTTCAGGTCGTGGGCGGCGACCCCGGCGCGCAGCATCTGGCGCTGGGTGCCCTCGCCGGGGTCGAACAGGATGCCCTCGCCGTCCCAGCGCAGCAGGTAGCCGTTGTGGTTGCGGTGCCGGGTCGGGACCTGGCTGGCGGTGCCCAGGACGACGAGTTCACGTACGGACACGGTGCCGGTCCCGGCCTATCCGGGGGGCCATTCGAGGCCGCGTCCGCCCAGCACGTGGGCGTGCGCGTGCCAGACGGTCTGCCCGGCGCCGCCGCCGGTGTTGAAGACGGTGCGGTAGCTGTCCAGCTTCTCGTCGTCGGCGACGGCCCGGGTCTCGCGCAGGACGTCGGCGGCGAGCTGCGGGGCCTCGGCGGCGAGGGCGCCGGCGTCCTTGTGGTGGGCCTTGGGGATCACCAGGACGTGGGTGGGGGCCTGGGGGTTGATGTCCCTGAACGCGACGGTCGTCTCCGTCTCGCGGACGATCGTCGCGGGAATCTGCCCTGCGACGATCTTGCAGAACAGGCAGTCGTCCTGGGGTTCGCCAGCCACTTGGCTCTCCTCACGCCGGTGATCTTCTGTGGGCATCGTATCCGCCGCCGCAGCAGCGGGCCGTCGTGCCGCCCGAGGGCTCCTCCCAGGCCGTTCGGGCACTGGGGGAGGCACTGCCCGTGCTCAGGGCAGCGTGGGCGGCGTCTTCGCCGGGGTCTCCTCCAGTGCCGCCAGCGCCAGCGCGATCGCCTCGTCCAGCTGGGGATCGCGGCCCGCCGCGTGATCCTGCGGACGCTGCGGCACCTCCACGTCCGGATCGACGCCGTGGTTCTCCACGCCCCACCCGTACCCCTCCAGCCAGAAGGCGTACTTCGGCTGCGTGATCAGCGTGCCGTCGACCAGCCGGTAGCGGCTGTCGATGCCGATGACGCCGCCCCACGTGCGCACGCCGACCACCGGACCGATCCCCAGCGCCTTGATCGCCGCGTTGACGATGTCGCCGTCCGAGCCGGAGAACTCGTTGGCGACGGCGACGACCGGCCCGCGGGGCGCGTCCTGCGGGTAGCTGGTCGGACGCATGCCGCGCGGCAGGTCCCAGCCGACGATGCGCCGGGCCAGCTTCTCCACGACCAGCTGGGAGGTGTGCCCGCCGCGGTTCTCGCGGACGTCGACGACCAGGCCCTCCCTGGCCACCTCGACGCGCAGGTCGCGGTGGATCTGGGCCCAGCCGGGGGCCTGCATGTCGGGGACGTGCAGGTAGCCGAGCCGGCCGCCGGACTTCTCGTGGACGTAGGCGCGCCGGTCGGCGACCCAGGCGTGGTAGCGCAGCGGCTCCTCGTCGGCGAGCGGGACGACGACGGCGTGCCGCACCTCTCCGCCGCCGGCCGGGGAGACGGTCAGCTCGACCGGCTTGCCGGCCGTGCCGACGAGCAGTGGGCCGGGTCCGGTGACCGGGTCGACGGCCTGTCCGGCGACCGCGACGATCGCGTCCCCGGCGCGCACGGCCACCCCGGGCGCGGCGAGCGGGGAGCGGGCGTCGGGGTCGGAGGTCTCCGAGGGCAGGACGCGGTCGACGCGCCAGGCGCCGTCCTCGTGGCGGGAGAGGTCGGCGCCGAGCAGGCCCTGCCGGGCGCCGGAGCCGTGGCCGCCGCGCGGGGTGACGTAGGCGTGCGAGGTGCCCAGTTCGCCGTGCACCTCCCACAGGAGGTCGACCAGGTCGTCGTGGGTGGCGACGCGGTCGAGGACGGGCCGGTAGCGGTCCAGGACGCCGTCCCAGTCGACGCCGTTCATGTCGGCCCGCCAGAAGTGGTCCCGCATGATGCGGCCGGTCTCCTCGAACATCTGCCGCCACTCCGCGGCCGGTTCGACCCTCTGGCGGACCCGGCCCAGGTCGACGGTGACGTTGGTGTCGCTGTCCTCGTCGCCGGAGGCCCGCCGGTCGCTGGGCACGACCTTCAGCCGTCCGTCGGTCCACAGCAGCACCCGCTTGCCGTCACCGCTGACCTCGTAGTGGTCGGCGTCGCCGCCGAGGTGCTCGACGCGCTGCTGGGCGAGGTCGTAGCGCTCCAGCTCGGTGTTGGGGTCGGGGTCCTCCGGGGTGGCGCGGGAGGCGCCGAGGACGCCGGTGAGCGGGTGGCGCAGCCACAGCACGCCGTCCTTGGCGGCGCGCAGCCGGGAGTAGCGGGCGGCCTCCACCGGGAAGGGCACGATGCGGTCGGCGAGGCCCTCGATGTCGATCCGGGTGGTGGGGGTGCCCTCGCTGTCGGGGGTCTCCTCGCGGTCCGGGGTCTCGAAGGGGCGGCCGTGGCGCTGCGGTCCGAAGGGCGAGGGCGTGGTCGCGGCCAGCGTGATCAGGTAGGGCCGGGCGCCCTCGACGAAGGCCAGGTCGAAGACGTGCTCGTCGTAGACCGGGTCGAAGGAGCGGGTGGAGAGGAAGGCGAGGTGCTTGCCGTCCAGGGTGAAGGCCGGCGAGTAGTCCTTGAAGCGCAGCGGGGTCGCCTCGCTCACCGACAGGTCGGTGGTGTTGGCGAGCTTGAGCTGGCGCAGCGGGTCGGGGCCGGGGTGGGACCAGGCGAGCCAGGCGGAGTCCGGGGAGAAGACCAGACCGGACGCGTCGCCGTCCTCGCTGCGGTCGACCTCGCGGACCTCGCCGCTCTCGCGCTCGACGAGCAGGACCCGCCCGTCGTGCGAGGCGACGGCGACGCGGCTGCCGTCGGGGGCCACGGCGAGGTTCAGCACCCGGCCGAGCTGTCCGGCGGCCAGGCGCCGCGCGGTGGCGCCGGGGACGAGGCCGGTGGCGGGGGCGAACTCCAGGGCGTCGTCGCCCTCGGCGTCCGTCACCCACACCACCCACTCCTCGCCCTCGGCGCGGAAGGTGCGCGGCAGCCGGTTGCGCACACCGGGGGTGGCCGCGAGCGCGCGCGCCGGTCCGGAGCGGTGGGTGACCCAGTGCACGCCGCCGCGTACGGCGACGGCGCTGCCGCGCGCGGTGTGGTCGGGGGACGCGGAGCCGAACCAGCGGGCGGCGTTGACCGGGTACGGCTGGAGGTCGACGCGGGCACCGCCGAGCCGGATGTCCAGGCGGCGCGGCTCGGCGCCGTCGAGGTCGTCCAGCGTCCACAGTTCACCGGCGGACGAGTAGACGACGCGGGTGCCGTCGGTGGCGGCGTGCCGGGCGTAGAAGCCGGCGAGGGGGGTGTGCCGGCGCATGTCGGAGCCGTCGGCGAGGGAGGAGTAGAGGGCGCCGGTGCCCTCGTGGTCGCAGAGGAAGGCGATCCGGTCACCGACCCAGAAGGGGTACTCGATGTTGCCGTCGAGGTCGGCGTGCAGGCGCACGAACTCGCCGTCGTCCTCGCGGTCGATCCACAGCTTGCCCGCCGTGCCGCCCCGGTAGCGCTTCCACCAGGCGGCCTCGCGGCCCATCGGCGCGGAGAGCAGCACGGTGTGCGGGCCGTGGGCGACGTCGCCGACGGGCCCGTACGGCAGGGTGTCCGCCGGGCCGCCGTCGAGCGGGACGGCGCGGGCCCAGCTGCGGCGCAGACTCGCCTCGCCGTAGGTGCTGAGGGCGAGGACGCGGCCGTCGGCGGTCCAGCCGCGTACCTGCGTCCTGGTGCTGCCCCAGTGGGTGAGCCGCTCGGCGGGGCCGCCGTC
The DNA here is from genome assembly GCF_000717995.1 of Streptomyces violaceorubidus. GTDB lineage: Bacteria > Actinomycetota > Actinomycetes > Streptomycetales > Streptomycetaceae > Streptomyces > Streptomyces violaceorubidus. Next base: position 19,337 of record NZ_JODM01000005.1, on the reverse strand, counting down.
GACGGGCGCGACGTGCACCTCGGGGGCGCCGTCGCGGGTGGAGGTCCAGGCGACCCTGGTGCCGTCGGGCGAGATGCGCGGGTGGTTCACCGGCACGTTGTCGGCGCTGACCCGCCAGGCGCGGCCGCCGTCGAGCGGGGCGAGCCACACGTCGTCCTCGGCGGTGAAGGCGACCAACTCGCCGTGCGGGTGCGGAAAGCGGAGGTAGGCAGGCGCTGCGGGCTGAGTCACCCCCATACCCTATGCAGGGGCGCCGTCCGCCGACAGAGGTTTGGATCACTTCCCGGCCGCCGGCCACCTACGGGGCGACCGGCGGTGGGCGGTGGGCTACTTGCCCTCCACCGGCCGGCAGTGCGGGTCGTCCGGGCACCAGATGGTCCGGGTGACGGTCACGGTGGGCCCGGGCCCGTTCGGGGAGGGCCGGTGGGCGGGCGGGGCGCTCGTGGCGTCGCAGTCGCCCAGCCCCTTCACCCGCAACCGCACCTTGCCGTCCACCTTCGCGGTCAGGTCCCCGCGCACGCAGGCGCCGTTGACCACCCGGGTGACCTTGCCGTCGACGGTGACGTCCTGGCCGGCGTCCGTCCTGCCCTCGCAGTGGACGGAGGCGACGGTGTTCCCGGTCGCCGAGGCGGTGGTGCCCCGGTCGCCGAAGGAGGCGGTGCAGGTGAGCCAGCGCACCTCCGCCTTGTGCCGCTGCAGTTCACGGGTCATGGTCTGGTCGGTCGTGTAGGCCACCGACGCGGAGCTGATCCCGCCCGGTTCGCACGCGACGAGACCGCCGACGGCGACGGCCGAGGCGACGATCACCGGAGCCGTACGCCGAATCCGTCTCAAAGCCCCCATGGAGGGCAGCCTGCCACCGCACCGGGACCGGCGGTAGGGCGCATACGGCCACTCCTCACTACCGTGGGCGCCATGGGCGACGACCGCAGGCAGCGCAGTCTCGTGGTGGACGAACACACCACCTGGCTGTGGAGCCACCGGCACAGACGGGGCCGCGACGGCGGGTGGCGGGACGCGCTGACGCTGTACCGCGACGGTGTGCGGGTGCGGTTCGTCTTCCGGCCGGGCGGCCCGGACTCCGGCCGGTACACCAGCGAGGGCGACCACTGGTACGAGGGCTGCGTGGGCGACGGCCGGGGCCACCTGCTCAACCTGCGCGAACCCGGTGTCGTACGGGCGCTGGTCGAGGAGGCCGGGCGGCGCGGGCTGCTGCCCGGGCGCGGGGGCCGGCCGGTGGACCTGGACGGCTGGGACCTGTTCCCGGCCGTGGTCGCCGCCGTCGACGGCTGACCGGGCCGGTCAGGACCAGCGGCCGGTGCGGGCCAGCAGCACGGCGGTCGCGGCGGTGCCCGCGGTGGAGGTGCGCAGGACGCTGCGGCCCAGCCGGTAGGGCGCCGCGCCGGCCTCGGCGAACAGGGCCAACTCCTCGGGGGAGACGCCCCCTTCGGGCCCGACGACGAGCACGATGTCGCCGGTGGTGGGGAGTTCCACGGCGGACAGGGGTTCCTCGCCGCTCTCGTGGAGTACGGCGGCGAAGTCGGCCTCGGCCAGAAGTGAGGCAACCTGCTTGCTCGTCGCCGCGTCCGCGACGTCGGGGAAGCGGACCCGGCGGGACTGCTTGCCCGCCTCGCGGGCCGTCGCCCGCCACTTGCCGAGCGCCTTCAGGCCGCGCTCGCCCTTCCACTGCGTGATGCACCGGGACGCCGCCCAGGGCACGACGGCGTCGACCCCGACCTCGGTCATCGTCTCGACGGCCAGCTCACCGCGGTCGCCCTTGGGCAGGGCCTGGACGACGGTGATGCGGGGCTGCTCGGCGGGTTCCTCGTGGACGCTCTCCAGGTCCATGACGACCAGCCGGTCCTTGCCCTCGGCGGCCTTCACCACGCCCTCGGCCCAGCGTCCGCGCCCGTCGGTGAGGACGACGTCCTCGCCCGCGTGCAACCGCTTCACGGAGACCGCGTGCCGCCCCTCGGGGCCGTCGAGGACGTACTGCCCGCCGGGCAGGTCGTCGAGGGAGTCGACCACGAACACCGGTGCCGTCATCGGCCCGTACCTCCCGCCGTGTAGCCCGACAACGCTGTCCCGGCGGCGGCGAGTTCGGCCGCCAGCACCTCCACCAGCTGCCCGGCGGGCAGGTCCCGGGCCATCCGGTGGCCCTGTCCCGCCCACAGGGCCATGCCCTGCGCGTCGCCCGCCCTCGCCGCCGCCCCGCGCACCGGCGCGGTGAGGTGGTGCACCTCGGGGTAGGCGGCGGGGGCGTAGGGGCCGTGTTCGCGCAGGAAGCGGTTGACCAGGGCGCGGGCGGGGCGGCCGGAGAAGGCGCGGGTGAGTTCGGTGCGGACGAACAGCGGGTTGGTCAGCGCCTGCTTGTGCAGGTCGTGCGCGCCGGACTCCGGGGTGGCGAGGAAGGCGGTGCCCAGCTGGGCCGCGCTCGCGCCGGCCGCCAGGACCGCGGCGATCTGGCTGCCGCGCATGATGCCGCCGGCGGCGACGATAGGCAGGCTCACCGCCTCCCGGACCTGGGCGACCAGCGAGAGCAGGCCGGTGCCGGTGCCGCCGGTCTCCGGGTTGTCCCGGTGGGTGCCCTGGTGGCCGCCGGCCTCGACGCCCTGGGCGATCACCGCGTCGGCGCCGGACTGCTCGACGGCCCGGGCCTCGTCCGCGGTGGTCGCGCCGACCAGGGCGAAGGTGCCCACGCGGTGCAGGGAGTCGACGACCTCGCGGCTCGGGACGCCGAAGTGGAAGGACACCACCGGTACGGGGTTGTCCAGCAGGACGGCGAGCTTGGTGTCGTAGCCGTCGTCCCGGCCGCAGTCGGGGTCGCCCAGCTCCGTCTCGTACCAGGCGGCCTCGCCGGCCAGCTGGTGGGCGTAGACGTCGACGGCGGCGGGGTCGGCCGTCTCCGGCTGGGGGAGGAAGAGGTTGACGCCGAAGGGCCTGTTCGTCAGTCCCCGCAGATGCTTGATCTCCTGGTACATGCCGTCCGCGGTCTTGTACCCGGCGGCCAGGAAGCCCAGCCCGCCCGCCTCGGAGACCGCGGCCGCGAGCCCGGGCACGGAGACGCCGCCCGCCATGGGCGCCTGCACGATCGGGTAGGGGAAGAGATCGGTCAGTGCGGAGGACATGACGGCATGTTGTCACGTCCTCCACACAAGTCCGAATCCGGGCTTGTGTTGGCATACGCCAGGAGCATCCGCATCCCCGAGGGGGCGTTCACCCCGCCCGGAACCTGACGTCGACACCCGCCACCGAGCCCTACGTCAACGCCCGTTGAACGCGTCCTTCAACCGCGAGAACAACCCCTGCTGCCCCGGCTGGAACTGCCCCTGCGGGCGTTCCTCGCCGCGGAGCTTGGCCAGCTCGCGCAGGAGGCGCTCCTGCTCGGGGTCGAGCTTGCCCGGGGTGGTGACCTCGACGTGGACGATGAGGTCGCCGCGGCCGCCGCCGCGCAGGTGGGTCACGCCGCGGCCGTGCTTGGGGATCGACTGGCCGGACTGGGTGCCCGGGCGGATGTCGACCTCCTCCATGCCGTCGAGGGTCTCCAGCGGCACCTTGGTGCCGAGGGCCGCCGCCGTCATCGGGATGGTGACCGTGCAGTGCAGGTCGTCGCCGCGGCGCTGGAAGGTCGAGTGGGGCAGCTCGTGGATCTCGACGTACAGGTCGCCGGCGGGGCCGCCGCCGGGGCCGACCTCGCCCTCGCCCGCGAGCTGGATCCGGGTGCCGTTGTCGACACCGGCCGGGATCTTCACCGTCAGGGTGCGCCGGGAGCGGACCCGGCCGTCGCCCGCGCACTCGGGGCACGGGGTCGGGACCACGGTGCCGAAGCCCTGGCACTGCGGGCAGGGACGCGAGGTCATGACCTGGCCCAGGAAGGACCGGGTGACCTGCGAGACCTCGCCGCGGCCTCGGCACATGTCGCACGTCTGGGCACTGGTGCCCGGCGCCGCGCCCTCGCCGTTGCAGGTGTTGCAGACGACCGCGGTGTCGACCTGGATGTCCTTGGTCGTGCCGAACGCGGCCTCGTCCAGCTCGACCTCGATGCGGATCATCGCGTCCTGGCCGCGGCGGGTGCGCGAGCGCGGCCCGCGCTGCGACGCCGTGCCGAAGAACGCGTCCATGATGTCCGAGAAGTTCCCGAAGCCCCCCGCGCCGAAGCCGCCCGCGCCACCGCCGGCGGCCTGCGAGAGGGGGTCGCCGCCAAGGTCGTAGACCTGCTTCTTCTGCGGGTCCGACAGCACCTCGTAGGCGGCGTTGATCTCCTTGAACCGCTCCTGGGTCTTCGGATCGGGGTTGACGTCCGGGTGGAGCTCGCGGGCGAGCCTCCGGAACGCCTTCTTGATCTCGTCCTGGGAAGCGTCGCGGCGCACGCCGAGTACGGCGTAGTAGTCCGTGGCCACCTACGACTCCGCCAGGATCTGTCCGACGTACCGTGCCACTGCGCGTACCGCTCCCATCGTTCCCGGGTAGTCCATGCGGGTCGGTCCGACCACGCCGAGCTTGGCAACCGCCTCGCCGCCCGAACCGTAGCCGACCGACACGACGGACGTTGAGTTGAGTCCCTCGTGGGCGTTCTCATGACCGATCCGTACGGTCACGCCCGGATCCTTCGCCTCGCCGAGCAGCTTGAGGAGCACGACCTGCTCCTCCAGTGCCTCCAGCACCGGCCGGATCACCAAGGGGAAGTCGTGCCCGAAGCGGGTCAGATTGGCGGTGCCGCCGATCATCAGCCGCTCCTCGTTCTCCTCGACCAGCGTCTCCAGGAGGGTGGAGAGCACGGTGGAGACCGTACCGCGATCCTCGGCCTCGAAGGCCTCCGCCAGATCTTCCACCAGAGACGGCACATCCGTGAAACGGCGCCCCGCGACCCGGCTGTTGAGCCGCGCCCGCAGATCGGCCAGCGACGCCTCGCCGAACGGCGCCGGACAGTCGACCATCCGCTGCTCGACCCGGCCGGTGTCCGTGATCAGCACCAGCATCAGGCGCGCGGGAGCGAGCGAGAGCAGCTCCACGTGCCGCACGGTCGAGCGGGTCAGCGACGGGTACTGCACCACGGCGACCTGCCGGGTGAGCTGCGCGAGCAGCCGCACCGTGCGGGCCACCACGTCGTCGAGGTCGACGGCGCCCTCCAGGAAGTTCTGGATGGCACGCCGCTCGGGCGCGGTCATCGGCTTGACGCCGGCCAGCTTGTCGACGAAGAGCCGGTAGCCCTTGTCGGTCGGGATGCGCCCCGCGCTGGTGTGCGGCTGGGCGATGAACCCCTCGTCCTCCAGGGCCGCCATGTCGTTGCGCACGGTGGCCGGGGAGACGCCGAGGTTGTGCCGCTCGGTGAGGGCCTTGGAACCGACCGGTTCCTCGGTGCCGACGTAGTCCTGGACGATGGCGCGCAGCACCTTCAGCCTGCGTTCACTGAGCATCGGCGCGCACCTCCAGCTGTCCGTCCGCCCGTTTCCGGCCTGTCTGTCCTGGCACTCATGGCTCGCGAGTGCCAGACTTCCCCGGCCCAGTGTACGGCCGTGGGGTACGCCCCCGGCAAGGCCGGGACCAAGCCGTTAGCGTCGTCGCCGTGACGGTGACTTGGGAAGAGCTGGGCTGGGAGCGGCTGGCGGACGGAGTGGGGCGCTGCCGGCTGCCGGGGTGGGACTGCACGGCGGGGCTGGTGCTCGGCGCGGACGCGGCACTGACGGTGGACACGGGGTCGAGCCTGGCGGAGGGCGCCCGGTTGCGCGAGGCGGCGCGGCGCCTCACCGGCCGCCGTGTGACGCATCTCGCGCTCACCCACCCGCACTTCGACCACGTCTTCGGCGCCGCGGCCTTCCCGGACGCGGAGGTGTACGGCGCGGTGGGCACGGACGCGCTGTTCGCGCCGGGCGGACAGGGACGGGAGGCGCTGCGCGCGGACGCGGTGGCGGAGGGCCTGGACGCGCGGGCGGCGCGGGAGGCGGCCGAGGCGCTCGTGGCCGTCCGGCACGAGGTCCGGGGCGAGCGTTGGCTCGGACTGGGCGGCGGGCGGCGGGTCCTGCTGGCCGACGTGGGCCCGGGGCACACCGGACACGACCTGGCGGTGCTGGTGCCGGGCTCCCCCGACGTCCTGTTCTGCGGCGACCTGGTCGAGCAGTCCGGCGAGCCGCAGGCGGGCCCCGACGCCGTACCGGCGTGCTGGCCGGCCGCCCTGGACCGGCTGCTGCGCCTGGGCGGCGACGACGCGCTGTACGTCCCCGGTCACGGAGCGGCCGTGGACGCGGCGTTCGTCCGGGCCCAACGCGACGCGCTGGCCGCCCGGTTCGGCGTGTCGCGCTGATCACGGCGCGCCCGCTCCTCGTATCGTCATCAGAATGCGCCAGTACTCCGCCGACCTGACCCCTCCGTGGAAGAAACCGCAGCCCGTTCCCGAGGTACCGGCCGAGCCCGGCCTGGTGGTCGAGGAGCCCGGCACCGGTTTCTGCGGCGCCGTCATCGGCTGCGAGGCGGGCACGGTGACCCTGGAGGACCGCTTCGGCAAGCACCGGGTGTTCCCGTTGGAACCGCGCGGCTTCCTCCTCGAGGGGCGGGTGGTGACCCTGGTCCGCCCGTCCTCCCCCGGTCCGGCGCGGTCCGCCCCCTCCCGCACGGCCTCCGGTTCGGTCGCCGTCCCCGGCGCCCGCGCACGGGTGGCGCGCGCCGGGCGCATCTACGTCGAGGGGCGGCACGACGCCGAACTGGTCGAGAAGGTCTGGGGCGACGACCTGCGCATCGAGGGCGTGGTCGTGGAGTACCTGGGCGGCGTGGACGACCTGCCGTCGATCGTCGCCGACTTCGCCCCGGGCCCGGACGCACGGCTGGGCGTCCTGGTGGACCACCTGGTGCCGGGTTCGAAGGAGTGGCGGATCGCGGAGGCGGTGACGAGCGAGCACGCGCTGGTCGTGGGGCACCCGTACATCGACATCTGGGAAGCCGTGAAGCCGTCGTCGGTCGGCATCGACGCCTGGCCCCGGGTCCCGCACGGCCAGGACTGGAAGACGGGGGTGTGCCGGGCGCTGGGGTGGCCGCCGGAGAACACGGGCGCGGTGTGGCAGGCGATCCTCGCCCGGGTGGGGTCCTACAAGGACCTGGAGCCGGAGCTGCTGGGACGGGTGGAGGAACTGATCGACTTCGTGACGGCGTGACGTGCTCACCCAGCCAGTGAAATCCAGCCCCTCCGGCGTTTGAGGAGCAGGGGTCCGGGGGCAGCGCCCCCGGGGTCGGGACGGGAAGGGGCGGCGGGGGCGAGGAAACCTGCCGTCAGTCCACCAGGTCCCGCACCACCGCGTCCGCCAGCAGCCGCCCGCGCAGCGTGAGCACGGCCCGCCCCTCCCCGTAGGGCCCCTCCTCCAGCAGTCCCTCGGTCAGCGCCCGCCGCGATGCCGCGAGCCCCGCCTCCCGCAGCAGCGACAGCGGAACGCCCTCCCGCAGGCGCAGCTCCAGCAGGATGCGTTCGACCCGCCGGTCCTCGTCCCTCAGGATCTCGCGCCCGGCCCCCGGGGACTTCCCCGCCGCCAGTGCCGCCGCGTACGCCCCCGGATGCTTCACGTTCCACCACCGCACGCCCCCCACGTGGGAGTGCGCGCCTGGTCCCGCGCCCCACCAGTCGGCGCCCCGCCAGTACAGCTCGTTGTGCAGGCAGCGCCCCGCGTCGGAGGTGGCCCAGTTCGACACCTCGTACCAGTCGTAGCCCGCCGCCGACAGGGTCTCCTCGGCGATCAGGTACCGGTCGGCGTGCACGTCGTCGTCGGTCATCGGGACCTCGCCGCGCCGGATGCGCCAGGCCAGCCGGGTGCCCTCCTCGACGATCAGGGCGTACGCCGAGACGTGGTCGGGTCCGGCGCCGAGCGCGGCGTCCAGGGAGGCCCGCCAGTCGTCGTCGGACTCGCCGGGGGTGCCGTAGATCAGGTCGAGGTTGACGTGGTCGAAGCCGGCCGCGCGGGCCTCGGCGACACAGGCCTCGGGGCGACCCGGGGTGTGGGTGCGGTCCAGGATCCTCAGGACGTGCTGCTTCGCGCTCTGCATGCCGAAGGAGATCCGGTTGAAGCCGCCCTCGCGGAGCGCCGCGAGGTAGGCCGGGTCGACCGACTCGGGGTTGGCCTCCGTCGTGATCTCCGCGTCCGGCGCCAGGCCGAACTCCTCGCGGACGGCGCGCAGCATCCGCACCAGGTCATCGGCGGCCAGCAGGGTGGGGGTACCGCCGCCGACGAAGACCGTGCGGACCTCGCGGGGGTCGTCGCCGAGCACCTTGCGGGCCAGTCGCACCTCGTCGACGAGCGTGTCGGCGTAGTTGTCCCGGGAGGCGAGGACGCCGCCGGTGCCGCGCAGCTCGGTCGCGGTGTAGGTGTTGAAGTCGCAGTAGCCGCAGCGGGTCGCGCAGTACGGAACGTGCAGGTAGAAACCGAGGGGGCGGTCGGCGGCCCCGGCGAGCGCGGACGCGGGCAGGGCGCCGTCGGCGGGGACGGGCTCGCCGTCGGGGAGTGCGGAGGGCATGCGTTCCATTGTCCCGCACCCGGCCGGATCCCCCGCCCGCCCGGTTCACTCCGCCTGGAGCACCAGCAGCGCCAGGTCGTCCTCCGGTGGCCGGGGCCCGAACTCGTGCACCAGCCGCCGGATGCGCTCGGCGACCAACTCGGCCTCCAGGCCCGTACACCCGGCCAGCGCCGCGGCCAGCCCGTCGCCGTCGTCGAACTGGCGGGAGCCGCTGCGCCGCTCCGTGATCCCGTCCGTGACGCACAGCAGGGTGTCGCCGGACCGCAGCACGAAGGTCTCGCTGGCGTACGTCGCGTCCTCGACGACACCCAGCAGGGTCTGCGGACACGCGACGGCGGACACCGTGCCGTCGGGCCCGAGGAGCAGCGGCAGCGGGTGTCCGGCGGACGCGAGGGTGCAGCGGACGCCGCCGTCGAAGGGGACCAGCTCGCCGTAGAGGAGGGAGAGGAACCGGGTCTGCGGTCCGTCGCCCGGGGCAACCGGTGGGCCGCCCGCGGCGACCAGTGCGCGGGCGGCGGCGTCGGCGGCCTCGGTGGCGTCGTCGAGGAGGAGCTGGTTGAGGCGGTCGAGCACGTCGGGGACGCCGTACTGCTCGCGGGCCAGCAGACGCAGCCAGGGCCGGGCGAGCCCGATCACCACGGCGGCCTCGGGGCCCTTGCCCTGCACGTCGCCCACGGCGAAGCACCAGCGGCCGTCACCGGCCGGGAAGAGGTCGTAGAAGTCGCCGCTGGGGCCGCCCTTGTCGCGCGGTTCGTAGACGAGGGCGCTGCGCACACCGGGGATCTCCGCGACGGCGCCGGGCAGCAGGCCGCGCTGGAGGACGGCGCTGATGGTGGCCTGCCGGGCGTACTGGCGGGCGGCGCCGATGGCGAGCGCCACCCGGCGGCTGAGATCCTCGACCAGACCGGTGATCTCGTCGGGGAAACCGGGAGAGCCGGGAGAGCCGGGAGAGCCGGGAGAGCCGGGCGAGTCGGGCGAGTCGGGCGAACCTGGACCGTCGGCCCGGCCGATGACCAGGGTGCCCAGCGGCCTGCCGCCGGCGACCAGGCGGTACGCGAGCGCGGTGCCGTGCGTGCCGAGCGCCTCGCCGGGCCAGGGGTGGCCGACGGGACCGGAGCGCCACGGGTCGCGCGGGCGGGGCGGGTCCTTCTCGAGAGCGGCGCGCAACTCGTCCAGGTGCCCTTCGCCCGCGTGCCACACGCGGGCCAGCCGGGCGCCCACGGCCGCTCCGGTGTCGTCGCTCCAGGCGCCCCGGCCCAGGGACTCGTCCTCCAGCCACACCCCGCACCAGTCGGCGAGCCGGGGCACGATCAGCTGACCGGTGAGGGAGGCGACCAGGTCCTCGTCGAGCTGCCCGGCCAGAAGGTCGGAGGCCTCGGCGAGGAAGGACAGCGCGCCGCGTCCCAGCCACTCGCGGTCTCGGACACCGCGCCGGGGGGTCCCCGCCGTGCCGCCCCACGGGCCGGGCCACCGCGGGGGGTCCGACCGACGGCCGGGGCACTCCCCCGGGTCACGGGCCGCGTCCGTGTCCGTATCCATCGCCGTGTGCGCGTCCATCGCCGTGTGCGCGTCCGTGTCCGCGTCCTGGCCCGCCTGCTGGTCCCCGTCCCGCTCGGCTGCACGGCGGGGGCCGCCGCCCGACCGACGGTCAGGGCCCGACACGGGGCCGTCCGCCCTCCGGGGGCGGCCCACGTCCGGCCCGACCGGCACGTCCGGCCCGACCGGCACGTCCGGCTCTGCCGGTCCGTCCGCGGTCCCCGAGCCGTCCCGGCGGCCGGCCTGGGTGCCCCGGCCGTCCCGGCCGCCACCTCGGCCACCGCCACGCCCACCTCGGCCACCGCCACGCCCGCGCCGGGCACCCCGGGGGCCGCCTTGGCCTCCGGCGTCACCCTGGGCCACGTGGCCGACCCGGCCGACCTGCGTGTCCTCGCCAGGCTCGTCGGACTCGTCGGACTCGCCGGGCTCGCCGCCCCCGGCGTCCCGACCGGCACCGGCGGTCTCGCCGTGCGCGGTGCCTGCCCCCTCCCCCGGCCGCCATGTGCCCGGCGGCTCGGCGTGCCGCGCCCCGCACGCTCCGGCGTACGCCTCGGTCTGTCCGGCGGGGTCGGTGCCCGCGGCGGGCAACCGCGCCCACACCGTCTTGGTGCCCGGGCGGTACGTGATGCCCCAGGCCTCCGCCAGCGCGGCGACCAGTCGCAGGCCGCGCCCGTACTCGGCGGGATCGTGCGGCATCTCGGGGTCGGTGCTCCTCGGCGCACGGGACGGGTGCCGGTCCGTGGCCTCGACGACGAGGGTGCCCGTGTGCTCCATCCGCAGGCTCACCTCGACGTCGGTGCCGGCGTGCACCACGGCGTTGGTGACCAGCTCGCTGACGACGACCAGGGCATCGGCGGCACGGTGCTCGGTCAGCCGGTCCGTGCCGCGCAGACCGAGCGCGGACCAGTCGGCCAGCGCGGCCCGCACCATCGCGCGGGCGGCGCCCGGCGCGAGGGAGCTCCCGAGCAGGGTCACGCGCTCCCGCGCGCACTCCTCGAAGCCCTCGCCGGATGCCTCAACGGCGTGCGCCGGCGCCGCGCCGGCACGGGAGACGGTCTCCCGCTGCGTCGGAATAGCCCCCATGGACGTCTCCCCGGGCAGTTCGTGCGAGTCCTCGCAGTCGATGCCGACAGAGTGACAGACCGATCCCGCACATAAGCACGGAGTTACCGAAGTGGGCCGCGATGAGTGAGGACCGTGCTAGGCGAACGTTCGAAGACGGCCGGAACCCGACCCGAAACCGGACGTCTTCGAACACCGCGCCCCGGCCTACGCCTCGCGCGAGCCCTCGTACATCTCCTCGATCAGGTTCTTGTACTGCCGCTCCACCACCGGCCGCTTCAGCTTCAGGCTCGGAGTGATCTCGCCGTGCTCCACGTCGAGGTCGCGGGGCAGGAGGCGGAACTTCTTGATGGTCTGCCAGCGCTGCAGGCCCTCGTTGAGCTGCTTGACGTAGCCGTCGACCATCTCGACGGTCGCCGGCGCCGCGACGATCTCCGCGTACGGCTTGCCCTCCAGGCCGTTCTCCTTCGCCCACTCGGTGATCGCGATCTCGTCGAGGGCGATGAGCGCGGTGCAGAAGTTCCGGTCGGCGCCGTGCACCAGGATGTTGGAGACGTAGGGGCAGACCGCCTTGAACTGGCCCTCGACCTCGGCCGGCGCGATGTACTTGCCGCCGGACGTCTTGATCAGGTCCTTCTTGCGGTCGGTAATGCGCAGGTAGCCGTCGGGCGACAGCTCGCCGATGTCGCCGGTGTGGAACCAGCCGTCGGCCTCCAGCACCTCGGCGGTCTTCTCGGGCAGCTTGTGGTAGCCCTCCATGATGCCGGGGCCGCGCAGCAGGATCTCGCCGTCGTCCGCGATGCGCACCTCGGTGCCGGGCAGCGGCTTGCCGACGGTGCCGGTGCGGTAGGCCTCGCCGGGGTTGACGAAGGAGGCGGCGGAGGACTCGGTGAGGCCGTAGCCCTCCAGGATGTGGATGCCGGCCCCGGCGAAGAAGAAGCCGATCTCGGGGGCGAGGGCGGCCGAACCGGACACGCAGGCGCGCAGGCGGCCGCCGAAGGCCTCGCGGATCTTGGCGTAGACAAGCCGGTCGGCGACGGCGTGCTTGGTGCGCAGCCCCGCGGGGGCGCTCGCGGTGCCGGTGCGCTTGAAGTTGTCCTGGGTGACCTTGGCGTACTCGCGGGCGATGCCGGCGGCCCACTGGAAGATCTTGTACTTCGCCCCGCCGCCCGCGCGGGCCTTGGCGGCGACGCCGTTGTAGACCTTCTCGAAGATGCGGGGCACGGCCGCCATGTAGGTCGGCTGCACGACCGGCAGGTTCTCGATGATCTTGTCGACCCGGCCGTCGACGGCGGTGACGTGACCGGCCTCGATCTGCCCGGAGGTCAGCACCTTGCCGAAGACGTGCGCGAGCGGCAGCCACAGGTACTGCACGTCGTCCTTGGAGACCAGGCCGGTCGCGGCGATCGCCTTGGCCATGTAGGACCAGCAGTCGTGCGGGAGCCGGACGCCCTTGGGCCGGCCGGTGGTGCCGGAGGTGTAGATGAGGGTGGCGAGCTGATCCTTGGTGAGCGCGCCGACCCGCTCCTTGATCAGCTGGGCGTCCTCCTCCAGCCGGGCCGCGCCCCTGCGCTCCAGGTCGTCGAGGGTGAGGACCCACTCCTCGGCGGTGTCCGCGCCGGCCGCGTCGATCACGACCACGTGGGTGAGGTCGGGCAGCTCCGCCTTCTTCTCCTTCGCCTTGGCGAGCTGTGCGGCGTCCTCCGCGATCAGCACCCGGCTCTCGGAGTCGGAGAGGATGTACGCCGACTCGTCGGCGTTGGTCTGCGGGTAGACGGTGGTCGTCGCCGCGCCGGCGCACATGATGCCGAGGTCGGCGAGGATCCACTCCAGGCGGGTGGAGGAGGCGAGGGCCACGCGCTGCTCGGGCTGCACGCCCAGCTCGACGAGGCCGGCCGCGATCGCGTAGACCCGCTCGGCGGCCTGCGCCCAGGTCAGCGACTTCCAGTCGTCGGGGCCCTCGCCCGCGGCCGGCGGCACCGGGTAGCGGTACGCCTCGGCGTCCGGCGTGGCGGCCACCCGCTCCAGGAAGAGTCCCGCCACGGAAGGCGGACGGTTCTCGATCAGTGTCTGTGTGTCGCTCACGACATCCTCCGGGCCCGCGACGTTGCGGCTGGCTCGTTGCGGCTGGCTCAGGTGCGGCTGGTTCACTCTCGGGCGGTGTTCGGGGCGTGACGCGGACCGTTGTCCGATCACTTGTTTAACTCACGAGTAACTACGGGGCAGGCATCAGGGTAAAGGGCGACCGGCCCCCGCGTAAGAGTCCGCACCCTGTCACTTCCTACAGATGCGCGCCCGTGACATGCGAAGGGACCCGCCGCACTTTCGTACGACGGGCCCCTCGGTGTCCGTTTCGCCCGGACTCGGCGTGCGGCGTGGCGGTTACTTCTTGCCCTTGGCCGACCCCGCGCTGTCATCGCTGGACAGGACCGCGATGAAGGCCTCCTGCGGAACCTCCACGGAACCCACCATCTTCATCCGCTTCTTGCCTTCCTTCTGCTTCTCCAGCAGCTTCCGCTTGCGGGAGATGTCACCGCCGTAGCACTTGGCGAGGACGTCCTTGCGGATGGCGCGGATGGTCTCGCGGGCGATGACCCGGGAGCCGACGGCGGCCTGGATGGGCACCTCGAAGGCCTGCCGCGGGATCAGCTCGCGCAGCTTGGCGACGAGCCGTACGCCGTACGCGTACGCCGCGTCCTTGTGGGTGATCGCCGAGAAGGCGTCCACCTTGTCGCCGTGCAGCAGGATGTCGACCTTGACCAGGCTGGAGGTCTGCTCGCCGGTGGGCTCGTAGTCCAGCGAGGCGTAGCCGCGGGTCTTCGACTTCAGCTGGTCGAAGAAGTCGAAGACGATCTCCGCGAGGGGGAGGGTGTAGCGGATCTCCACCCGGTCCTCGGAGAGGTAGTCCATGCCGAGCAGGGTGCCGCGCCGGGTCTGGCACAGCTCCATGATCGAGCCGATGAACTCGGTCGGCGCGAGGATCGTGGCCCGCACGACCGGCTCGTACACCTCGTTGATCTTGCCCTCGGGGAACTCGCTCGGGTTGGTGACGGTGTGCTCGGTGCCGTCCTCCATGACCACCCGGTAGACCACGTTGGGCGCGGTGGCGATGAGGTCGAGGCCGAACTCGCGCTCCAGCCGCTCGCGGATCACGTCGAGGTGGAGCAGACCGAGGAAACCGACGCGGAAGCCGAAACCGAGGGCGGCGGAGGTCTCCGGCTCGTAGACCAGGGCGGCGTCGTTGAGCTGGAGCTTGTCCAGCGCCTCGCGCAGCTCGGGGTAGTCGGAGCCGTCGAGCGGGTACAGGCCGGAGAACACCATGGGCCTGGGGTCCTTGTAGCCGCCGAGGGCGTCCTCGGCGCCCTTGTGCTGGCTGGTGACGGTGTCGCCGACCTTGGACTGGCGAACGTCCTTCACACCGGTGATCAGGTAACCCACCTCGCCGACGCCGAGGCCGTCCGCGGAGAGCATCTCCGGCGAATTGGTGCCGATCTCCAGCAGCTCGTGGGTGGCGCCGGTGGACATCATCCGGATCCGCTCGCGCTTGTTGAGCTGGCCGTCGATGACACGGACGTACGTCACGACGCCGCGGTAGGAGTCGTAGACGGAGTCGAAGATCATCGCGCGGGCGGGGGCGTCCTTGACGCCGACCGGGGCCGGGATCTCGGCGACGACCTTGTCCAGCAGCGCGTCGACGCCGAGGCCGGTCTTGGCGGAGACCTTGAGCACGTCGTCGGGGTCGCAGCCGACCAGGTTGGCCAGCTCCTCGGCGAACTTCTCGGGCTGCGCGGCCGGCAGGTCGATCTTGTTCAGCACGGGGATGATCGTGAGGTCGTTCTCCATCGCCAGGTAGAGGTTGGCGAGGGTCTGGGCCTCGATGCCCTGGGCGGCGTCGACGAGGAGGATGGTGCCCTCGCACGCGGCCAGCGACCGCGACACCTCGTAGGTGAAGTCGACGTGCCCCGGGGTGTCGATCATGTTGAGGATGTGCGTGGAGCTCTTGTCGTGGGTGGGGGCCCACGGCAACCGCACCGCCTGGGACTTGATCGTGATGCCGCGCTCGCGCTCGATGTCCATGCGGTCGAGGTACTGGGCGCGCATCTGCCGCTGCTCGACCACACCGGTCAGCTGGAGCATCCGGTCGGCGAGCGTGGACTTGCCGTGGTCGATGTGCGCGATGATGCAGAAGTTGCGGATCAGCGCCGGGTCGGTACGGCTCGGCTCGGGCACATGGCTGGGGATCGCGGGCACGCAGGGTCCTGATTCTTGAGGCGTCCGCAGTGTCTGCGGTCTCGGGTCTCGGGTCGGATCGATACGTAGCCTCCATGGTCCCACGGGTGGGGAGCCGGTATGGGTTTGGGACCCTTCACGACCCGCTGGTAGTGTGGGTGGCTGTGTCTCTTGCCCTCTCAGCGCGAGGCACTCCTTCAAGAAATCATCGGCACGGGACCCTCGCGGCCTCGTGCCTGAACCTGCAAAGGCTCATTCGTGGCGAACATCAAGTCCCAGATCAAGCGGAACAAGACCAACGAGAAGGCCCGGCTGCGCAACAAGGCCGTCAAGTCCTCTCTGAAGACCGCGATCCGCAAGGCCCGTGAGGCCGCTGCCGCGGGTGACGTCGAGAAGGCCACCGAGTACCAGCGCGTCGCTTCGCGCCAGCTCGACAAGGCCGTCTCCAAGGGCGTCATCCACAAGAACCAGGCCGCCAACAAGAAGTCGGCGCTGGCGCAGAAGGTCGGCGCTCTCAAGGGCTGAACCCCTTATCTGGTCTGATCGCCGGAAGGACCCAGAGCGGGCCCTCTCTCATCCGCTCCCGTCCGGCACCCAGGATCCATGCGCGGCCTGCGTTCGCCACGCGGGCATGGATCCGCGAGCTTGATCCGAAGGCCCCGGTGGCCGTCCTTCCCCAGGACGGCCACCGGGGCCTTCGGTCTGCGGCGCGTGCGAGACCGAGGCCGAGACCTTAGACCGAGGCCGAGACCTTAGACCGAGACCGAGGCCGAGCGGCTGGGTCTACGACCGTCCGCGTGAACGCGCCGCCCGGGCGACGGTCACCACGGCCTTCTCCAGGGCGTACTCGGGATCGTCCCCACCGCCCTTCACCCCCGCGTCCGCCTCGGCCACCGCGCGCAGCGCCACGGAGACGCCGTCCGGGGTCCAGCCGCGCATCTGCTGCCGGACGCGGTCGATCTTCCACGGCGGCATGCCCAGCTCGCGGGCGAGGTCGGCGGGGCGTCCGCCGCGGGCGGAGGACAGCTTGCCGATGGCCCGCACGCCCTGCGCCAGCGCGCTGGTGATCAGCACCGGTGCCACTCCGGTCGCCAGCGACCAGCGCAGCGCCTCCAGGGCCTCCGCCGCGCGCCCCTCGACCGCGCGGTCGGCGACCGTGAAGCTGGAGGCCTCCGCCCGCCCGGTGTAGTACCGCCCGACGACCGCCTCGTCGATGGTCCCCTCGACGTCCGCGGTCAACTGGGACACCGCCGAGGCCAGCTCCCGCAGGTCGCTGCCGATCGCGTCGACCAGGGCCTGGCACGCCTCGGGGGTGGCGGACCGCCCGGCCGTACGGAACTCCGAGCGCACGAAGGCCAGCCGGTCGGCGGGCTTCGTCATCTTCGGACAGGCCACCTCGCGCGCGCCCGCCTTGCGGCCGGCGTCGAGCACGCCCTTGCCCTTGGCTCCGCCCGCGTGCAGCAGGACGAGGGTGATCTCCTCGGCGGGGGCGGCGAGGTAGGCCTTGACGTCCTTGACCGTGTCGGCGGACAGGTCCTGCGCATTGCGTACGACCACGACTTTGCGCTCGGCGAAGAGCGAGGGGCTGGTGAGCTCGGCGAGGGTGCCGGGCTGCAACTGGTCGGGGGTGAGGTCGCGTACGTCCGTGTCGACGTCGGCGGCCTTGGCGGCGGCCACCACTTCCTGCACGGCACGGTCGAGCAGGAGGTCCTCCTGGCCCACGGCAAGGGTCACCGGGGCGAGAGGGTCGTCGTTCGCAGTCTTCCTGGCCATCGCGACAAGCATCGCACGCACCACTGACAACGCCGGACGGGTGCTGCTGGACGGATGCTGCTGCACGGTGTGCTGGACGGCCCCTGCCGGGGGCTGCCGGAAGGGGGCGGGGCTACGGCTCCTCGCGCCAGCCCTCCCACTCCCCGGCGAACGCGTCCAGCTCACCGGGGTCCAGCGCTTCCCGCTCGTCCCGCAGGACGACGAGCCACTGGGCGTCCTCGGCGTCGTCCTCGCCTGCCAGGGCGTCCCTCAGGATCCGCGGTTCCTCGTCGATGCCGAACCGCTCCCCCAGCTCCTGGGCGGCCTCCTCGGCGGCGTCGCGGTCGGGCAGCACCAGTACATGTCTCACGTCGCTCACGGGTGCCATTGTCGGTCAGCTCCGGTCAGCCCTTGGGCACGGTCTGCACGTCGAGTTCGATGCGGATGCTGGGGCCGACCACGGCGATGCCGCGGGCCAGCATCGTCTGCCAGCTCACCGTGAAGTCGTCGCGGTGCAGCTCGGTGGTGGCGCGGCAGGCCGCCCGCGTCTCGCCCTCCATGCCGTTGCCGAGTCCGAGGTACTCAGTGTCCAGCGTGACCGTGCGCGTCACCCCGTGCAGGGACAGCGCCCCGGTGACGGCCCACCGGTTGCCGCCGCGGTGCGTGAACCGGTCGCTGTAGAACTCCAGGGTCGGGAACCTCGCCACGTCCAGGAAGTCGGCCGAGCGCAGGTGGTCGTCGCGCATCTTCACGTTGGTGTCGATGGACGCCGCGTCGATCACGACGTGCATCGCGGAGTGCTCCATGTCGTCGGCGATCCGCACCGCGCCCGCGAAGGAGTTGAACCGGCCGTGGATCCGGGCCAGCCCGATGTGCCGCGCGGTGAACGCGATCGAGGAGTGCGCCGGCTCGATCTCCCAGTCGCCCGCCGCGGGGAGCTCCGGCGGCTGGGCCACCTGGAGCGTGACGTCGCCGAGCGAGGCCAGCGAGTCCTCGACGACCGTCACGGAGGCGCGGTACGGGGTGTACCCCTCGGCGGACACGGCGAGCCGGTACTCGCCCGCGGGCACCGCCGCCACGAACGATCCGAAGGGGTCCGTACCGCCGCCGACCACCTTGCGCCCCATGGCGTCGCTGACCGTGAACTCCGCGCCCGGCACCGGGTCGTTGACGGGGTCGAGGACGCGGCAGCTCAGCACTCCGGCGTCCGGCGGGGTACGCACCGCCGCCAGGGGACCCGTCCGTTGCATCCGCTTCGTTCGGCTTCCCAGCAAGCGGCCGATCATTTGCGACACCCTCTGCACGACATCGAAACTAGTTGACGGAGAAACATTCGATCACCGATGTGGCTTTCGAGGCAACACGGGACCACATCGCGGGAAACGATCACATGTGCTGGGAGTGGGCACGAGAGGCCCCGTGTGATCACGTGTGATCATGTGTGACCCGATTTCACCGTAGCCGTCGCTTCCCCCTCGCGTTCCCCGTCGCGTTCCCCGTCGCGTTCCCCGTCGCGTTCCCCCTCGCCTTCCCCCTCGCGTTCCCCGTCGCCTTCCCCTCGCGTTCCCCGTCGCGTCACCGCTCCCAGTACAGGCCGCGGACCTTTGCGCCCGTGACCGTGACCGGGGTCTCGTCGCCGGAGTCGGGCGGGTAGTAGATGAGCTCGAAGCGCAGCCGTTCGTCGGCGACGATGGAGCCGCTGTTCCCGAAGTCCGGGAAGCTGCTGCCGTCGGTGCCCACCCGTTCGACGATCGGGCCGGTCCATCGGCTTCCGTCCCGGCGGAGGTGGTAGAAGCGGCCCTGGAGCGTGGAGCCGGGTGGCACGACGGCCCGGAGGTAGGCCGTGGCCTGGTAGTGGGACGCGCCGGTCAGCAGGTCCACGCCGTCCACGCTGAGCGTCGTCCACTGCCGGGGCGTGATCCGCTGGTCGTCGCCGTCCGATCGGCTGATCGCTCGCGGCATGTCTTCCTCCTCGAGATCGCCGGGTGTCCAGCCGGCGGGGTGGGTGAGGCGTTCTTCGACCCGGGCGCGCATCGAGGCCATCGTGAACCCGCGCGGGTCGACCTTTCCGGGCTGCCACTCCAGGTGGCCGATCACCGAGCGCTCGCTCCAGCCGTGGTGGCGGCACACGGCCGCGGCGGCCCGCTCGATCGCGTCCAGCTGCACCGCCGGCCAGGGGTCCTCGCCGTCGCCGAGGTTCTCGCACTCGAAGCCGTAGAAGTGCCGGTTGCCGTCGGTGTTCGCCTCGTTGTCCCGGGGCAGCG
>NZ_JODM01000004.1 GCF_000717995.1 Streptomyces violaceorubidus | reverse complement strand
AGGCTCAAGCCGGGCCCACTGGCCATTCGTCAGATCCCCACGTCTCACAGGACGTGATCATCAACGAACAAGATCCACTTTCGCAACAGGCCCTAGGTGCACGGACTGCAGCACCGGGCTGATGCCCCGGCCCCAGTCGTCGATGCTCGTGACCGAGATCTGCGTGAGTTCCTCGCGTACTGCTTCCAGCAGGCCCCGCAGGGCCTCGCCAGCCGGATGGATTCCCGGCTGTTGAAGGATGCCCAGGGCCATGGTGACCGCAACTGCGGTGTCCGCGGCTCGCGGTGGGGCTATGAACCCCGGGCGGTCCGCCGCCCGTTCGAGGTGCGGGGCGACCGGATCGGTGGCGAGGTGCGCTTCTGCGATGTCGGCCGGCATCTGTTCCCGCAGGGCGGCGGCGGGAAGATCGCTCAGGACACGGATGCCCAGGGCCCGGATGTCGGCCAGCACCGCTGGTGCCCGTTGCGGGGCAGTCCGGTAAGGACGAAGGCCGCCGTCTGCGTTTCGATGATCTCCATCACCCGGTCCTGCGCCGCAAGGACAGGGTGGCCAGCAGGCAGGGGAAGCGTTGGAGCATGGGTCAGATCCGTGCCGCAGCCCGCCGAGATCAGACCGCCGGGGCGGATCGGTGGATTGCCGCAGAGTTCAGGCCGGGGAACGGACCGCCCGGAACGGGGTCGCTGGCGCGGAACCTGCCCGCAGTGCGGGCAGCGGTCCGCCAGCAGGCGGCGGTGCCGGGTGCATGCGAAGGAGAATCCGAGCCGCCAGGACAACTGCCAGCGCCCACCGCTGGAGCGCAGGCAGTCCGGGCAGAACCGGGATCCCCGTCCGCGGCCCCAAAGGACATGCCGCGACACGGCCCGGCCTCCGCTGCTCATCTGCAGGGCCCGTCCGTCGTAGTGCGCCAGCGTCATGGCAGTGACCGCCTCCGGGGCCGTGCCGGAGGCGTGCGCGACGGCTGCGGTCAACCGCTCGTCAAGGAAGATCGTCCAGTCCGTCGGGATGCCCCGGAATTGGTTTCCGGCCCGCTGACGGACGGGGAAGCCGCAGTGCAGCAGAACATCACCGAGTGTGGTGTCCATCCGGCGAGCCGTTGCCTCCAGCCAGGAGTCCAGGGCCTCACCAGGTAGTGGAGGCAGCCGGATCGGCAGGGTGCGGGCCAGCTCTCTCATGCGGCTCGTCGGCTCCGGGATCGCGGGCGGCTGGTCAGCCGCCGCTTCTCCAACGCCGCCTGGAGTTCGAGGCGGGCCGCCTCGGACGCCTCGTCGTTCTTCACCCGGTCCATCAGCTCCTGGTCCAGACGCTCGGCACCGGTGCGGACCGCCCGCTGGCAGCCCCGGTTGATCAGCGTCATCAGCGAGCCGATGTGTCCGGTGCTGCGGGCAAAGAGGTAGTCCGACAGGTCGTCCGCGAGCATGCCGGGGTGCTTGTCGGTGAGCACGACACGCTGTTCAAGGGCCAGCAGCATCTGCCGCCACTCCCGGCGCCCGGCCTCCGTATCGATGGTGAACGGACGCAGCCCCAGGCGGGTGGTGCGGCGGCCGGTCTGGGCCAGGGCTGTGTCGCGCCCGTTCGTTCCCTCACCGAACAGGCCCTTCTCCGCGAGTTCGACCCCCACCATCAGCAACGTCACCGGGAACTCGTTGGCGATCCACTTCAGGTGATTACTCACCTCGATGCCGCTCTTCTGCCCCCACTTCAAAAAGTGCAGATCGTCCAGAACCACCAGGCGGACTTCGCAGGACAACACACAGTCCAGCACCCGCCGTCCGAACTGGGCGGTGGTGCCCCGCCCCTGCCCGGGGTGGCCGAAGAACTCCAGCATGGCTCGGTTGAGATCTTTCATCCCGGTGTTCCCGGTCAGCCCGACCCGGCAGACGGGGATCCGCTCGTGTCCCTGGCTCGTGAACGGGCCCGACTCCTCGATCTCGCGCTGGTGGAAGTCGCGGGCGAAGGCCAGCACCGAGGTCGTCTTGCCCAGCCCCGGGAATGCGTCGACGGCCACCGCCCCCTTGGCCTTGTCACCGTCCTGCTCGTTGCTGTCGACGATGTCCCACAAGTCCTCGTGGAGCTCAGCCAGTTGCGGCGTCTTGACCGGGCCGATGTTCGCGTGCCACTTCCTGCGCTGCCGGTCGTAGTCCGCCCGCGCCTGCGTGGCCAGGGACTTCAGCTCCTTGCGGGTCAGCAGATCGGGCCGACTGCGGCGGGGGCTCTCGGCGAATGCCTTGAAGTCCTCTTTCCGCGACAGGGCGAGACTGTCCGGCTCCGGAACACGTTTCTCGCTCACACGTCCTCCAGAGCATCGGCGTAGAAGTCGTTCTCTTCGGCGAGGTCCTCCAGATCGGCCTCGTCGTCGTCCCCCGTCTCCGTCACCACGTCGGGCTCCCGCGGTTCCGTGGCCTCCTTGTCCTGGCCAAGGGCCTTGCGTACGGACGGAAGCGAGACGACGGTCTCCGCCTCACTCTCCGGAAGCTCGATGGCGGCCTGCTCGCGCGAGAGCCGCAGGGCCATGCGCCGCTCGGCGATCGTGGTGCCCAGTCCGAGGTTCCACCGCTGAAGCAAGTCGGCGACAGCGAGCCGGTCGTCGGGAAAGCGATACTTCGAGGCAGCCAGCTGCCGGGCGAATGCCAACGCGTCCTCACTTAACGGCATTTCGGTCGATGGTGCGTGCTCCCAGGTCAGGGTGTGCCATTCGCGGGTTGTGGGGTTGCGGAAGTAGATCTTGGTGATGTCGTCGGGGTCCACTTGGAACGGCCAGCCGTTCTTGACCGGACTGTCGTAGGGGCTGCGGATGCCCGGCTCGGGCAGGCCGGGGCCGCTGTAGCGGCGGCGGCCGATCTCGACCCCGTAGTGCTGGACCGTGCGCCACTTCGTCTGCAGGAACTCAAAGGCCAGGTCCCGGTCGCGGGGTGCTTCGATGTAGCCCGCCCGCGCCATGCCGTGCTCGAACATCTTCGCCGGGGACATCCGCAGTCCCGGCAGGCCTGGATCGACCAGGCTGGAGTGCTGCCTGCAGTGATAGACCGCCGCGGTCCACTCCCGGATGATTGCCTCAAGCTCGTCGAGGAAGAAGAACGCGTCGTCCTCCGGGTTCTCGCCCCGCGAGTGGATGTCGGGCCCCTTGTAGCCGGGCAGCACCTGCAGCAGCCCCTCCCGCAGGGTCCGGAAATAGCGCTCAACCGGCCCCTTGTCGCGGCCCGTCCGCAGCCGGGCCGGCTGGATGGAGATGCCCATCCGGCGGCAGACGCTGGTCAGATGCTCCGAGACATAGACCTTGCCGTGGTCGACGACCAGCGTCTCGGGGACCAAAGGAGGCGAGGCCAAGCCCGGCCCGGTAGCGCCCTCGACGTCGACCAGGACGGTGCGGGGGATGCCGTGCTCGGGCCAGACGGCGTGCCGCGGCCAGTCCCGCCCCGCCGGCCTCGGCCGAAACGACTGGAAAAGCACCGCGCTGACATCCACTGCCTTTGTCGATACCGGCGTCAGCCGGATCCCCGTGACGCAACGGGTGTACCAGTCCATCCCGACACTCAATTCGGCCTGAACCCACTTGAGCGTCAGCGGGTCGAACGCGAAGACGTCCAGGCGGGTGGAGTCCATCAGCAGGTACTCGCCCGGCCGCGTCGGCCGCAACTTGCCATACTGCCCCTCCGGCCGACCGGCAATATCCCGGTTGCGCTTCGTACTCAGCCGGAACAGCGGATGTCGTCGCTCCAGCTCCTCCAGCAGCCGAAACGCCGTCGCCCGACTCGGCTGCGCCACCACCCCCTCACCGAACCGCGCAATCACCCGAGCCCGGGTCCGCTCGATCACCACAGTCCGCGACGGCCGCGACTGATCGGTGTGCTCGACCATCACCTCCACCGCGGTCTCCACCCACCGATCATCGACCGAGGTCTGCGACCGCTCCGACCGCGTCCTCCTTGGTGCAAGCCCGGCCTCGCCATGCTGGAGAAATCCAGCGACCCAGCGCTCAATGGTGCGGGTCGTCACGCCAAGTTCCGCCGCCTTGGCTGCCTTCCTCGCCTCCATCGGCACTGCCACGTCGTAGCTGACCCTCGGCTCGTCGTCAGCCGCCAGCTCCCCGCTGCCGGAGCGATAACCGGTCAGCACCTCACGGACATGCCCAGCTCGCTCCAGGACCTTCTGCTTCTCCTCCGTATCGAGCTGTCCGAGGACCACGGAGGCGATCTCGCCTTCGTCATCTGCGGACGGTCCTGGGCCATCAGGACTGATCGCAGCGCGGTCGGAGAACAGCAGTTCCTTGAGCGACAGCCTCAGAAGCCGCCCATGGTCGTCCTTCAAGACCACTTCGTTGCCCGCTGTGGTCGCAGCCATCTCCACCACCTCGACGGATTCCCCGTCATAGCGGAAGCGCGTACCAACACCGACGCGAGCGGCCGCCCTACTCACGCTGCCCTCCTCAGGACGTGCGAAGGGCCGAGCGGCCGGTCGAGATCAGTTAAGAAGACCTGCGTCCAGAGCAAATGGTGGATCGCAGCACGGACTTGAGGCTCTGGACGATCCGGCAGACACTCCATGGCCTGCCCTAGAACAAGCCCATCGACATCCGCATCACGCAGCTCTTCCAGAATCTCGGGGCTGAACAGCCAATCCCTGCGGTAACCCGCGAGGAACCGGATGTTCTCCAGCTCTGCGGCCGGAGGCTCGCTCCAGACCTCGTACTTCCATCCCCGCGATTCCACCGCCCTCCGGGTCCAGTCGAAGGTGAACGCCACCTCCGGCTTGGACAACCGCTGCAACGGCTTGACGTCGACCACCACCGGCACCTGTCCGGTGAGAAGGAGATAGTCCGGAATGTGCCGACGCATCCTCCCCTCCACCACCGTCTGCAGCAGAAAGGGCTGGGCCACGATGGCGCGTACGGACGGATCAAAATCGGCGAAGAGCAAACGCGACAGCTCAAGTCGTGACTCGTAGATCACGTGGTCGCGCATCGTCGCCGACCAGTAGGTGCCCGAGTAGTGCTTCTGGTCCCTGTACCAGCGGAACGTCCGCCACGGATGAGCCGTCTGCAGCAACGCCGGTGCCACAGACGCCCAGGAACACTCTTCAACCCCGCCACCGTGCCCACGAAAGCTGACCGTCGCTTCCATCCCCACTCCCGAGTTGGAGTTGCCCCTGGCAGCACGATGCTCCCGCCCAAGATGCCGACGGGAGCACACCAGCAACGCTTTCACTCGAATGAGGTACAGCAGCGACCTGCGAATCTCAGCTCGGTGTCGGATCCGACTTCCATCCGACATCGACCGTGAGATTCCGACACGAAATCTGAGACCCTACATGACCGGCTCTCAGGTCTGGGCCATGTCCACGAAGCGCGAATAGTGGCCCTGGAAGGCGACCGTGATGGTCGCCGTCGGGCCGTTACGGTGCTTGGCTACGATCAGGTCCGCCTCGCCCGCGCGCGGCGACTCCTTCTCGTAGGCGTCCTCCCGGTGCAGCAGGATGACCATGTCCGCGTCCTGCTCGATCGAACCGGACTCACGCAGGTCGGAGACCATGGGCTTCTTGTCGGTGCGCTGCTCGGGACCACGGTTCAGCTGGGAGAGCGCGATGACCGGGATCTCCAGCTCCTTCGCCAGGAGCTTGAGGTTACGGGACATGTCCGAGACCTCCTGCTGCCGGCTCTCGGAACGCTTCGAACCGCCGGACTGCATCAGCTGGAGGTAGTCGATGACGACCAGCTTGAGGTCGTTGCGCTGCTTGAGGCGACGGCACTTGGCGCGGATCTCCATCATCGACAGGTTCGGGGAGTCGTCGATGTAGAGCGGGGCGGCCGACACGTCCGGCATCCGGCGCGCCAGCCGGGTCCAGTCGTCGTCCGTCATCGTGCCCGACCGCATGTGGTGCAGCGCGACGCGGGCCTCGGCGGACAGCAGTCGCATCGCGATCTCATTGCGTCCCATCTCCAGGGAGAAGATGACGCTCGGCAGGTTGTTCTTGATCGAGGCGGCCCGCGCGAAGTCCAGCGCGAGGGTCGACTTGCCCATCGCGGGACGTGCGGCGATGACGATCATCTGCCCGGGGTGCAGGCCGTTGGTCAGCGAATCGAAGTCCGTGAAACCCGTTGGCACACCGGTCATCTCGCCGCTGCGCGACCCGATCGCCTCGATCTCGTCGAGCGCGCCCTCCATGATGTCGCCGAGCGGCAGATAGTCCTCGCTGGTGCGCTGCTCGGTGACGGCGTAGATCTCGGCCTGGGCACGGTTGACGATCTCGTCGACGTCGTCGTCGGCCGCGTATCCCATCTGGGTGATCCGGGTGCCGGCCTCCACCAGCCGGCGCAGGACCGCCCGCTCGTGCACGATCTCCGCGTAGTACGCGGCGTTCGCGGCCGTCGGTACGGTCTGGACGAGGGTGTGCAGATACGAGGCGCCGCCGACCTTGTTGATCTCCCCGCGCTTGGTGAGCTCGGCGGCGATCGTGATCGGGTCGGCGGGCTCGCCCTTGGCGTAGACGTCGAGGATGGCCTGGTAGACCGTCTCGTGGGCCGGCTTGTAGAAGTCGTGGCCCTTGAGGATCTCGACGACGTCGGCGATGGCGTCCTTGGACAGGAGCATGCCGCCGAGGACGGACTGCTCGGCGTCCAGATCCTGCGGCGGCACCCGCTCGAACGCCGCGCCTCCGCCGTCCCACCCGCTGTCCGGGCCGCGCTCGTGCTGATCGTCCCGGCCGCGGCCGCCCTCGCTGCGGCGGCGGGAAGCAGGCAGACGATCGCTGGGGCCGCTGTCGGCCCACGGGTCGTCCAAGGGCTCGGAAATGCTCACCGAGCCACCTCCTCCCGTCCGCTGTGCGGACCTCGCCGTGCCCCTCATTTCTACGGCACGGCACTGACAAATAAGACGCCCAACTCCGGTTCTGGCGCGTCGGTTTTGTGACGGTTCATCTGCCGACGGACGGAGCAGGCGCCGGATAACCGTAGGCCCGCGGGCACCGTCAGCCAATCTGGTTATCCACAGG
Organism: Streptomyces violaceorubidus; assembly: GCF_000717995.1. GTDB lineage: Bacteria > Actinomycetota > Actinomycetes > Streptomycetales > Streptomycetaceae > Streptomyces > Streptomyces violaceorubidus. The sequence goes on along the minus strand of NZ_JODM01000004.1, from coordinate 226,475 downwards.
CCATGTGGACGACCGGCCAGATGCTGTGGAGAACTCCGCCAAACCTGTGCACGACCCGGTGGACAGGCCTGTGAACAAGCCCCTAGCCCTCTTGGCGAGACCCCTCTGAACTGCGCCTTTGCCATCCACCGCCTGTGCAGAAGAAAAACTTTCCCGGTCGGACCAAGATCACTTCGACCCGTGCCCGGAAGTACACGGCGCGAGAGCAATCGTAAGGGTCAGCAAAGCTTTGCATCTCTTACCTGTGGACGATTAGATTGGTGCTCATGACACAGGCCCCCGCGCGCACCCGAACCGTCCGGCGACGACACGACCGCGAGATCGTCGCGCTGGCAGTCCCGGCCTTCGGCGCGCTCGTCGCCGAGCCTCTCTTTGTCCTGGCCGACAGTGCCATCGTCGGCCACCTCGGGACCGCTCAGCTCGCGGGGCTCGGCATCGCCTCGGCCCTGCTCACCACGGCCGTCAGTGTGTTCGTCTTCCTCGCCTACGCCACCACCGCGGCCGTCTCCCGTCGCGTCGGCGCGGGCGATCTGCAAGCAGCGATCCGTCAGGGGATGGACGGCATCTGGCTCGCACTGCTGCTCGGCGCCGCCGTCATAGCGGTCGTTCTGCCCACGGCGCCGCCTCTCGTGGAACTCTTCGGCGCCTCCGACACCGCGGCTCCCTACGCCACCACCTATCTGCGGATCTCCGCCCTCGGCATCCCCGCCATGCTCGTCGTACTCGCCTCGACCGGTGTACTGAGGGGACTGCAGAACACCCGGACTCCCCTCTACGTGGCCGTGGCCGGTTTCCTCGCCAACGCCGTCCTCAATGTCGCGCTGGTCTACGGCGCCGGACTCGGCATCGCCGGCTCCGCCTGGGGCACCGTCATCGCTCAGTGCGGAATGGCCGCGGTCTATCTGTGGGTGGTCATCCGCGGAGCCCGACGCCACGGGGCCTCCCTGCGCCCGGACCCGGCCGGGATCAGGGCCTCCGCCCAGGCCGGGATGCCGCTGCTGGTGCGTACGCTCTCCCTGCGCGCCATTCTCATGATCGCGACGGCCGTGGCGGCCCGACTCGGAGACGCCGACATCGCCGCCCATCAGATCGTCCTGTCCCTGTGGAGCCTGCTCGCCTTCGCTCTCGACGCCATCGCCATCGCCGGGCAGGCCATCATCGGGCGCTATCTGGGCGCGGACGACGCCCAGGGGGCTCGCGAGGCCTGTCGCAGGATGGTGGAGTGGGGGGTCGCTGTCGGGGTCGTGCTGGGTCTGCTCGTGGTGCTGTCCCGGCCGGCGTTCCTGCCCCTGTTCACCGGAGACTCCACAGTCAAGGACGCTGCGCTGCCCGCACTGGTGATCGTGGCCGTCGCACAGCCGATATGCGGCGTGGTCTACGTCCTGGACGGTGTCCTCATGGGTGCGGGTGATGGGCCCTACCTTGCCTGGGCCATGCTGCTGACCCTGGCGGTCTTCATCCCCGCGGCGCTTCTCGTCCCCAAGCTCGGCGGTGGGCTCACCGCCCTGTGGGGGGCCATGACACTGATGATGGCAATGCGTCTGGTGACCCTGTGGCTGCGTACCCGATCGGGTCGCTGGGTCGTCACGGGCGCGACGCGCTGACCGTTTCACGTGAAACGGTGAAACGCGGCGTTCCACGGGAAACATGGCTACGCACACGGTCACGAAGAGGGGCCGCATCCCCGACGGGAGATGCGGCCCCTCTCATCGCTTCAGCGAGAGCAGTGCTCAGGCAGCGACGACCTCGATGCTGACCTTGGCGTCAACCTCGGGGTGCAGACGCACGGACGTCTCGTGGGCGCCCAGGGTCTTGATCGGCGAGCCCAGCTCGATGCGGCGCTTGTCGACCTCGGGGCCACCGGCGGCCTTGATCGCCGAAGCGACGTCGGCCGGGGTGACAGAGCCGAAGAGACGACCGGCGTCGCCGGAGCGGACGGCCAGACGGACCTTCACACCCTCGAGCTTGGCCTTCACCTGGTTGGCCTGCTCGATGGTCTGGATCTCGTGGATCTTGCGAGCACGACGGATCTGCTCGACGTCCTTCTCGCCACCCTTGGTCCAGCGGATCGCGAACTTCCGCGGGATCAGGTAGTTGCGAGCGTAACCGTCCTTGACGTCGACGACGTCGCCCGCGGCACCGAGACCGGTGACCTCGTGGGTGAGGATGATCTTCATGTTTCGGTCACCCTTCCCTTATCGCGCAGTGGAGGTGTAGGGCAGCAGCGCCATCTCACGGCTGTTCTTCACGGCCGTGGCGACGTCACGCTGGTGCTGGGTGCAGTTGCCGGTCACGCGGCGGGCACGGATCTTGCCGCGGTCGGAAATGAACTTCCGCAGCATGTTCGTGTCCTTGTAGTCCACGTACGTGACCTTGTCCTTGCAGAACGCGCAGACCTTCTTCTTCGGCTTGCGCACAGGCGGCTTAGCCATGGTGTTTCTCCTGTGTGATCAAGAAGTGTGGGTAGAGCCCGCCCGCTTAGAAGGGGGGCTCGTCCGAGTAGCCGCCACCGCCGCCGGAGCCACCGCCCCAGCCGCTGCCGCCCTGGCCGCCACCACCCTGCTGGCCACCGGCAGGAGTGCCGGTCGCCCAGGGGTCGTCGGCCGGAGCGCCGCCGCCCTGCTGGCCGCCACCGGGGCCGCCGCCCCAGCCGCCGCCACCCTGGCCGCCACCGCCGCCGTAACCGCCCTGGCCTCCGCGGCCCTGGCCCGAGGTCTTGGTGACCTTGGCCGTGGCGCTGCGCAGGCTGGCGCCGACCTCGTCGACGTCCAGCTCGTAGACCGTGCGCTTGACGCCCTCACGGTCCTCGTAGGACCGCTGCTTCAGCCGGCCCTGCACGATGACGCGCATGCCTCGCTGGAGCGACTCGGCGACGTTCTCCGCCGCCTGGCGCCAGACCGAGCAGGTGAGGAAAAGGCTCTCGCCGTCCTTCCACTCGTTCGTCTGGCGGTCGAAGGTGCGGGGGGTCGACGCGACGCGGAACTTCGCGACGGCCGCACCGGACGGGGTGAAGCGCAGCTCGGGGTCGTCGACAAGATTGCCGACGACCGTGATGACGGTCTCGCCTGCCATGGGGAACCTCTCGGCGGGTTTGCTGCTCTGGCTGCTTGGTTGCTGCTACTCGAATCCCGGGATCAGCTGAGCGGGAGGCTCAGTGGGTCTCGGGACGGAGGACCTTGGTCCGGAGGACCGACTCGTTCAGGTTCATCTGGCGGTCGAGCTCCTTGACGACCGCAGGCTCGGCCTGCAGGTCGATGACCGAGTAGACGCCCTCGGGCTTCTTCTTGATCTCGTACGAGAGACGACGACGACCCCAGGTGTCGACCTTCTCGACCTTTCCGCCGCCGTCACGGACGACAGAGAGGAAGTTCTCGATCAGCGGGGAGACAGCGCGCTCCTCGAGATCGGGGTCGAGGATGACCATCACCTCGTAGTGACGCATGTGGAACCCACCTCCTTTGGACTCAGCGGCCACGGTCGTTCCGTGGCAGGAGGGTTGCGATGCGTTCGCACCGGCATCAACGAGTAAACCAGGACCCACTGACAATCGGGCCTCCTCCGAGGAGGTGGCCCGGTCGTGGCCGGCATCAGACACCGGTGCGGAAGGCACAGCGTACCCGCCTGTCGCCTTGCGGTTGAAATCCGGCCCCGGGGGGACACAATCGGTACTCAGGGATGTGAGGGCTAAAACACACTGCCTTCGGCAGGAGGTTCTCCATGGCACAGATCATGCGACCCGCCAAGCCCCGGACCGGCCTGCTGGCCACCGACGGCAAACGACACCCCCTCCAGGACTCCCTCCTGGCCGTGACCGTGGTGCTGGGCGTGCTCGCCCTGGCCACCGCGAGCTTCCGCGGACTGCACGTACTGACCTCCTGGGCGGGGCTCCTCGGTGTCCTGACCGGCGGCTACGGCCAGTACGTGTCCGTGACGACACGGGAGCGCTTCGGCCTGGTACTGGGACTCGGCGCCTCCGCACTCGGTCTGTTCTTCGGCATCTACCACGGCGGGCTCGTCGGCTGATCCCCGCCGTCCGGCTGCCCGCCGGCAACCCCTTCCAGCCGTACGCCGGACGGGGCGCTCACAGGGCGCAGTAGGCTTCGCGCGAGAGCCGGAGCCCCTGTACCCATGGGGACACACCAGCCCGAGGAGCGCCCCGAATGAGCCTGACCCTGAGGACCATCAGCCGCGAGCAGCATCTGGCCTACATCCAGAGTCTGCCGGCGGCGAGCCACATGCAGGTCCCGGCATGGGCGGACGTCAAGGCGGAATGGCGCTCGGAGAACCTCGGCTGGTTCGACGACCGGACCGGTGAGCTGGTCGGTGTGGGTCTCGTCCTCTACCGCCAGCTGCCCAAGATCAAGCGTTACCTCGCCTACCTGCCCGAGGGCCCGGTCATCAACTGGTTCGCACCGAACCTCCAGGACTGGATGGAGCCGATGCTGGCGCACCTCAAGCAGCAGGGCGCCTTCTCCGTGAAGATGGGCCCGCCGGTGATCATCCGGCGCTGGGACGCGACGTCCATCAAGAAGGGCATCCAGGACCCCGACGTCAAGCGGCTGCGGGACATAGAGGCGGACCACATCGAGCCGCGCGCCTTCGAGGTGGCCGACAAGCTGCGCCGCATGGGCTGGCAGCAGGGCGAGGACGGCGGCGCCGGCTTCGGTGACGTGCAGCCCCGCTACGTCTTCCAGGTGCCGTTGGCCAACCGCTCCCTGGAAGAGGTCCACAAGAACTTCAACCAGTTGTGGCGCCGCAACATCAAGAAGGCCGAGAAGGCCGGTGTCGAGGTCGTCCAGGGCGGCTACCACGACCTGGAGGAGTGGCAGCGCCTGTACGAGATCACGGCCGTGCGCGACCACTTCCGGCCGCGTCCGCTCTCGTACTTCCAGCGCATGTGGGCGGCCCTCAACAACGAGGACCCCAACCGCATGCGGCTGTACTTCGCCCGGCACAACGGGGTGAACCTGTCCGCGGCGACCATGCTCGTCGTCGGCGGGCACGTCTGGTACTCCTACGGCGCCTCCGACAACATCGGCCGCGAGGTCAGGCCGTCGAACGCCATGCAGTGGGCCATGCTCCGCGACTCCTACGCGCTGGGCGCCACCGTCTACGACCTGCGTGGCATCTCCGACTCCCTGGACGAGAGCGACCACCTCTTCGGCCTGATCCAGTTCAAGGTGGGTACGGGCGGTCAGGCGGCCGAGTACCTCGGTGAGTGGGACTTCCCGCTGAACAAGCTGCTCCACAAGGCGCTCGACATCTACATGTCGCGCCGCTGACCGCACCGCCCATCCCCGATCCGCACCTCTGACAACGACGAGAAAGGTCCCAGGTCCGGCCATGGCGCTCACGCTCTACGTCGACACCGCGCGCTGGCGGGCGCACCACAAGCACGTGCAGGAGCAGTTCCCCGGGCTGGTCCCGGTCTGCAAGGGCAACGGCTACGGGTTCGGTCACGAGCGGCTGGCGGAGGAGGCCACGCGGCTGGGCTCGGACGTACTGGCCGTCGGCACCACCTACGAGGCCGCCCGTATCAAGGACTTCTTCGGCGGTGACCTGCTGGTCCTGACGCCGTACCGGCGCGGTGAGGAACCCGTGCCGCTGCCCGACCGCGTCGTGCGCTCGGTGTCCTCCATCGACGGGGTGTACGGCCTGGTGGGCGCGCGCGTGGTCATCGAGGTGATGTCCTCGATGAAGCGGCACGGCATCAGCGAGCAGGACCTGCCGCAGCTGCACGCCGCCATAGAGAACGTCCGGCTGGAGGGCTTCGCCATCCACCTGCCGCTGGACCGTACCGACGGCTCGGACGCCGTCGAGGAGGTCATCGGCTGGATGGACCGGCTGCGCGCGGCCCGGCTGCCGCTGCACACCATGTTCGTGAGCCATCTCAAGGCCGACGAACTGGCCCGGCTCCAGCAGCAGTTCCCGCAGACCCGCTTCCGCGCCCGGATCGGCACCCGGCTGTGGCTGGGGGACCACGAGGCCACCGAGTACCGCGGCGCGGTCCTGGACGTCACGCGTGTCGCCAAGGGCGAGCGCTTCGGCTACCGGCAGCAGAAGGCCGCCTCGGACGGTTTCCTGGTGGTCGTGGCGGGCGGTACCTCGCACGGGGTGGGCCTGGAGGCTCCGAAGGCGCTGCACGGCGTCATGCCGCGGGCCAAGGGTGTCGCCCGGGCCGGCCTCGCCACGGTCAACCGGAACCTCTCGCCGTTCGTCTGGAGCGGCAAGCAGCGCTGGTTCGCGGAGCCGCCGCACATGCAGGTGTCGATCCTGTTCGTTCCCTCGGACGCGGCGGAGCCCAAGGTGGGTGACGAGCTGGTGGCCCATCTGCGGCACACCACCACGCAGTTCGACCGCATCCTCGATCGCTAGCGAACGGGCCGTACCCGCGAGAAGGCCGTACACGACGTCTTGCCGACCTTCGTGTACGGCCTTTCACGTGCGCCGTTTCACGCGTTCACTCAGAGCGAACCGTTCGGCTGCCGGCCCTTGCCCCAGTGCACCTGTGGCCCTTCGGAGTGGGCCGCGGTCCGCTCCGTCCGAGCCGCGGGGCCCAGGACGAAGACGTCCTCCGCACCGTCCAGCACACCGCCCGAGGGGTCGTCGGCGCCCGTCCGCCGGACGGGGTCCCGGTCCGGCATCAGGATGTCGCGCACCACCATGGCGCAGAGGAACAGGGTGCCCAGCAGGTGCAGCCCGATGGCCCAGTGGTAGCCGTCCGTCGGCAGGCCCTTGTGGGCGTCACCGCTGGTCGTGTACGCGAGGTACATCCAGATGCCGAGGAAGTAGGCCACCTCGCACGCCTGCCAGATCAGGAAGTCCCGCCACTTCGGCCGGGCCAGCACGGCCAGCGGCACCAGCCAGAGCACGTACTGCGGTGAGTAGACCTTGTTGGTGAGGATGAACGCCGCGACGATCAGGAAAGCGAGCTGGGCGAACCGCGGGCGCCTAGGTGCGGTCAGTGTGAGCGCCGCGACGGCGCCGCAGCACAGCAGCATGAGAAGCGTGGCGAGGGTGTTGACGGTCTCGGTGCTGAGCGGGTTCGCGGAGTTCTGTCCCAGGATCAGCCAGAAGGACCCGAAGTCCACGCCGCGTTCCTGACTGAACGTGTAGAACTTCGACCAGCCGTCGAAGGCGAAGAGCATCACTGGCAGGTTCACCACGAGCCAGGCGACGGCCGCGCCTCCCAGCGCTGTCCCGAACGCCCGCCATTTGCCCGCCCGCCAGCACAGGACGAGCAGGGGGCCGAGGATCAGGAAGGGATAGAGCTTGGCAGCCGTGGCCAGGCCCAGCAGCACGCCGAAGGCCAGCGGACGCTCACGGGACCACATGAGCACGGCGGCGGCCGTCAGGGCGACCGCCAACAGATCCCAGTTGACCGTGGCGGTCAGCGCGAAGGCGGGGGCCAGGGCGACCAGCAGACCGTCCCAGGGGCGCCGGGCGTGCGTGCGGGTCACGCAGACGGAGATCACGGCCGCGCAGACCATGAGCATCCCGGCGTTGACCATCCAGTACCACTGCTCCTGGTCCTGGATGGTCCCGCTGCCCGGCGTGAGCCAGGACGCGACCTCCATGAACAGGCCGGTCAGGACGGGGTACTCCAGGTACTCCATGTCACCGGGGAGCTTGTCGAAGTACGGGACGAGCCCGTCGACGAACCCGCGGCCCTGGTAGAGGTGCGGGATGTCCGAGTAGCACGCGTGCGTGTACTGGGAACTGGCTCCGAAGAACCACGCACCGTTGTAGCAGGGTGCCTTCTGGACGAGTCCTAGGGCGAACATGCCGATCGCCACGAGCGCGATTACCCGCACGGGGGTCCACCAGGACGAGCCGAGCAGGGCGCGTCGGCCCAGCGGGCCGCCGATCAGCTCGCTGCCGGCGGCAGCGACCGCGTCCTCTCTGGTCGGCCGCACCGGGTCCGGCTCGTGCACGCTCGCTGGCGTCGATTCTGCACTGGGCATGGGGCACATCCTGCCGTACGCACCTGGGAACACGCCGGGGCCGCCGCACCCTCGTGGGTGCGGCGGCCCGTGTTTCACGTGAAACTTGCGGGTGTTTCACGTGAAACACCCGTTCTCGGCGACTCTGGAACTAGCTAGCCATTCGGACCCAAGATCGTGTTGCCACGGCTGTTTCCGTTGGTGTCGCCTTCTCCCACCGTCTCACTGGCCGACGGTGAAGGCGATTGGCTTCCCTCCGCGCCGCCAGGGCCACCGCCTCCGTTGCCGTTACCGGAATTGCTCCCGTTCCCGCAGTTCCAGTCCCAGACACTGCACGTCTCGCTCGCGGAAGGCGAAGGACTGGGCGCGGTGTCGCTGGGCGACGGCGACGGCGACGGGCTGGTCTCCTCGGTCTCGGAAGCAGAGGGAGAGGGGGAGGGCGTGGGGGTCGGCGACGGGGTGTCGTTGATGACCTGGCCGATGGGCTCCGGCTTCGGGAACTTCTCGGCCTTCATGCCCTTGACCGCATCGGACATGTAGTCCTGCCAGATCGTGGACGGGAAGGAGGCACCGTGGATCTTCTTCTCGCCACCGGTTCCGAACATCTCCAGGAACGTACGGTCCTTGATGGTCTCGTCGTCCGGGTAGCGGTACATGCTGATCGCGGTCGACAGCTGCGGGGTGTAGCCGACGAACCAGGCGGACTTGTTGCCGTCGGTGGTACCGGTCTTACCGGCCACCTCACGTCCGGGCAGCTGGGCGTTGGAACCCGTTCCCTTCTCGACGACGGTCTTCAGGACGTCCGTCACGTTGTCCGCGACCTTCGCCGTGAACGCCTGCTTCTCCTTGACCTTGTGCGTGTAGAGCGTGCCGTCCTTGCTCGTCACCTTCGTGACGGAGTACGGCTCGCGCTGCTTGCCGCTGTCCGCGAAGGTGGCGTACGCGCCCGCCATGCGGATGGCGCTCGGGTCCGAGACACCGATGGAGAAGGACGGGTAGCCGGAACCGGCCAGGCTGTCCTCCAGGAGCCCCGCGTCCACGGCGGACTCCTTCACCTTGTCCAGGCCGACGTCCATGCCGAGCTGCACGAAGGCGGAGTTCACCGACTCCCGCATCGCCTCACGGAGGTCGATCTTGTAGTCCGGCGGGTTACCGACGTTGTCCTGACCGTCGTTCTCCTGGCGCCACTGCTCGCCCTTCTCGTTCTCCCAGATCGACCCGTCATAGTTATTGATCTTGAGGTCGTTCTTGCCGCTGTAGAGGCTCTTCGGGGAGACGACGGTGCGCTCGTCCTGGGCCTGGACCGGACCGAGGTCCGGGTCGCGCACACCCCACTTCATCGCGGCCGCGAGCACGAACGGCTTGAACGTCGAACCGACCTGGGCACCGGTCACGTCGGCGTTGTTGGTGAAGTGCTTGGTCGCGTCCTCACCGCCGTAGATGGCCTTGATCGCCCCGGTCTGGGTGTCGATGGAAGCACCGCCGAACTGGACGTGGGTGTCCGTCTTGGGGCGCTTCTTCGGGTCGATCTTCTCCTTGTAGACCTTCTTGACCGCCTTCTCGAGCTCGTCGACCTTCTTCTTCTCGAAGGTCGTGTAGATCGAGTAGCCGCCCTTCTCCAGCTGCTGCTCCGTCACCGCGCCGCTCCGGACCACGGAGGCCTTGGCGAGCCTGACGAGGTAGCCGATCTGGCCACCCAGATTCGCGTTCGACTGCGGATTCTGCGTGGTGGGGAGTTCGGTGTACTTGGCCCGTTCCGCCTGGCTCAGATGCTTGTACTCCACCATCTTGTCGAGGGTGTCCTGCATCTGGGAGAAGGCCCGCTTCTTGTTCGCCTCGGGCGTGGCCGCCGGGTCGATCGCGATCGAGCCCGCGGGGTCGTAGTAGGTGGCACCCTTGAGCACCGCCGACAGGAAGGCGCACTGCCCCGGGTTGAGGTCGACGGCGTCGACGTTGAAGTACGCCCGTGCGGCTGCCTGGACGCCGTAGGAGCCGCGGCCGTAGTAGGCGGAGTTCAGGTAGCCCTCGAGGATCGTGTCCTTCGGTTCCTCGGCACCGACCTTGATCGAGACGAAGATCTCCTTGACCTTGCGGGAGATCGTCTGCGACTGGTCGTTGAGCATCGCGTTCTTCACGTACTGCTGGGTGATGGTGGAGCCACCCTGGGTCTCACCGCCCCTGGCCATGTTGAACACGGCCCGGGCGATGCCCTTGGGGTCGATGCCGCTGTCGGTGTAGAACGTCTTGTTCTCCTGCGAGATGACGGCGTTGCGCATCGCCTTCGGGATCTGCGAGAGATTGACGTTCTGGCGGTTGCGGTCACCGCCGGTGGCCACCATCCGGGTGTTGTCGTCCCAGTAGTAGACGTTGTTCTGCGCCTTGGCGGAATCGTCGACGACCGGGACGCTCACCATGGCGTACGCAAGGCCGGCGGCACCGACCAGGCAGCCGATGAAGGCGATGCACAGCCCGGAGACGAGCCGCCAGGACGGCACCCAGCGGTGCCACCCGTCCTTGTCGTGGCGCGGGTAGTCGATCATCCGCTTCTTGCCGGGCGCCGCGGCGCGTCCCCTCCCGGGCCCTGCGGGACCGCCGGGTGCCCCTCTCCGGTCGCGGCCCGGCTCGGCCGCCCTGCGACGGCCGCCCCCGTTCCGCTGTGCCGCGCGCCGGGCTTCGGCGCGACTTCCGTACGCCCGCTGTTCCTCGTCCGGACCGTACGAGCCGGACGGAGACCCTGTGGCGCCTCGCGGTGCCGCACGGCGGCCGGAGGACGAACCGGACTGACCGCGTCGGGCCGCGGCACGTCCGCCTCCCTGCGGCGGCGGCGGTTTGCGACGGTGCTCGCTCATCGAACGACTACTCCTCGGGCAGGCGCACCTTTGCGCGCCTGGTAAAGGCGGCTGGTTTCCGGTCCCCCCGAAGTACGGCTGCGGCCCCTTCCGCATTCACCCGTACTGCACCGGGGACAGGGACGCCCCCAGACGTCACTCGGTTCCCGGTGGTTTGCATGGCGCACACACTACGCACCGTCAAAACCCCCGCGGCCCGAAGTTCACCTCAAATCAGGCAACTTGCTCGCGATGAAACCCTGATGTGATCCCGTTCACCAGTTCACCTCTTGTCGCACGCAGAAGCTCGTTCTATCGTGCTGATGTATCGAGTCGATACATCAGCACGGCATAAGGGCGAGAGGAGGCGACGATGAGCCGGAGATCCGGCATCCTCGAGTTCGCCGTACTCGGCCTGCTCCGCGAGTCCCCGATGCACGGCTACGAGCTGCGTAAACGGCTCAACACGTCACTGGGTGTGTTCCGGGCGTTCAGCTACGGGACGCTCTACCCCTGCCTCAAGACGCTGGTCGCCAACGGCTGGTTGATCGAGGAACCGGGGAACGTCGGCGAGGCCGCCGCTTCCCTCACGGGACGCCGCGCCAAGATCGTCTACCGGTTGACGGCCGACGGTAAGGAACACTTCGAGCAGCTCCTCTCCCAGACGGGCCCGGACGCGTACGAGGACGAGACCTTCGCCGCTCGCTTCGCGTTCTTCGGGCAGACGTCGCGAGACGTACGCATGCGCGTGCTCGAGGGACGGCGCAGCCGGCTGGAGGAGCGCCTGGAGAAGATGCGGACCTCGCTGGCCCGCACCCGGGAGCGACTCGACGACTACACGCTTGAGCTGCAGCGCCATGGAATGGAGTCCGTGGAGCGCGAAGTGCGCTGGCTGAACGAGCTCATCGAGAGCGAGCGGGCGGGGCGGGACCTGAGGGGTTCCGCCGCCGAGGGGACCGCTCAACAGGACACGACATCTGGAGCGACGGGCGGCCTGCCCCGGCCGGGGGACGACCCCCGGCCGGATACGCCCGGCGACACCGCCACGTGAGCGCCCAGTCAGGGCCTCACTCGTACACACAGGGAGCAACCGGAATGGGTTCGGTTCGCGTAGCCATCGTCGGTGTGGGCAACTGCGCCGCATCGCTGGTGCAGGGCGTCGAGTACTACAAGGACGCCGACCCGGCGGCCAAGGTCCCCGGCCTGATGCACGTCCAGTTCGGCGACTACCACGTCAGTGACATCGAGTTCGTCGCCGCCTTCGACGTGGACGCCAAGAAGGTCGGCCTGGACCTCGCGGACGCCATCGGCGCCTCCGAGAACAACACCATCAAGATCTGCGACGTGCCGAACACCGGCGTCCAGGTCCAGCGCGGCCACACGCACGACGGTCTCGGCAAGTACTACCGCCAGACCATCGAGGAGTCCGCCGAGGCGCCGGTCGACATCGTCCAGGTCCTCAAGGACAAGCAGGTCGACGTGCTCGTCTGCTACCTGCCCGTCGGTTCCGAGGTCGCGGCGAAGTACTACGCCCAGTGCGCCATCGACGCCAAGGTCGCCTTCGTCAACGCCCTCCCGGTCTTCATCGCCGGCACCAAGGAGTGGGCGGACAAATTCACCGAGGCGGGCGTCCCGATCGTCGGCGACGACATCAAGTCGCAGGTCGGCGCCACCATCACGCACCGCGTCATGGCGAAGCTGTTCGAGGACCGGGGCGTCGTCCTGGACCGCACGATGCAGCTGAACGTCGGCGGCAACATGGACTTCAAGAACATGCTCGAGCGCGAGCGCCTGGAGTCCAAGAAGATCTCCAAGACGCAGGCCGTCACCTCCCAGATCCCCGACCGCGACCTGGGTGCGGACAACGTCCACATCGGCCCGTCCGACTACGTCGCCTGGCTCGACGACCGCAAGTGGGCCTACGTCCGCCTCGAGGGCCGCGCCTTCGGTGACGTCCCGCTGAACCTCGAGTACAAGCTCGAGGTCTGGGACTCCCCGAACTCGGCCGGTGTCATCATCGACGCCCTGCGCGCCGCGAAGATCGCCAAGGACCGCGGCATCGGCGGCCCGATCCTGTCGGCGTCGAGCTACTTCATGAAGTCCCCGCCGGTCCAGTACTTCGACGACGAGGCCCGTGCCAACGTCGAGAAGTTCATCGCGGGCGAGGTCGAGCGCTGAGCAGCCGCTGACCCCGGTCTGCCGAGGGTCCCCGGGTCGCATGACCCGGGGACCCTTCCCGTATGTGAGGCTGTGCCCATGGCCGTCGTCCGTGACCTGCGCGTCCTGCTGCGCCTGAAGGGGTTTCGGCGCCTGCTCGCCGTTCGCCTGCTCTCCCAGGGCGCCGACGGTATCTACCAGGTCGCGCTCGCCACCTACGTCGTCTTCTCCCCGGAGAAACAGACCTCGCCCGCCGCGATCGCCTCCGCGATGGCGGTGCTGCTGCTTCCGTACTCCCTGGTGGGGCCTTTCGCCGGCGTCCTCCTCGACCGCTGGCGCCGCCGCCAGGTCTTCCTGTACGGCAACCTGCTGCGTGCCGCGCTGGCCTCGGTGACGGCGGTGCTGATGGTCGCCTCCGTTCCCGACTGGCTCTTCTACGTCTCGGCCCTCTGTGTCACGGCCGTCAACCGCTTCGTCCTCGCGGGTCTGTCCGCCGCGCTGCCCCGGGTGGTCGACGCCGAACGTCTGGTGATCGCCAACTCGCTCTCCCCGACGGCCGGCACCCTGGCCGCCACTGCGGGCGGCGGCCTCGCCTTCGTCGTACGCCTCGTCGTCTCCGACTCCGACGCCGCAGTGGTGCTGCTCGGCGCCGGCCTCTATCTGTGCGGGGCGCTGGCGTCGCTGCGGATCGCCGTGGACCTGCTCGGCCCCGACCCGGAACGCGTACCGCCCAGGCTGGCCTCGGCGCTCACCGGCACGGCCCGCGACCTGGTGGCGGGCGTGCGTCATCTCGCCGCGCCCGTCCGCCGGGAAGCGGCCTGGGCACTCGCGGGCATGACGCTGATGCGGTTCTGCTACGGCGCCCTGCTGGTGATGCTGTTGATGCTGTGCCGGTACTCCCTCTCCTCGGACACGGAGGAGGGGCTCGCCCTGCTGGGGCTGGCGCTGGGGGTCTCCGGGGCCGGGTTCTTCGCGGCGGCGGTGGTCACCCCCTGGGCCGCGGGAAGGCTGGGACCCGGTCGCTGGATGGCCGTGTGCGCGGCGGTCGCCACCGTGCTGGTGCCGGCGCTGGGACTGCCGTTCGCCACGGCGCCCCTGCTCGCCGCCGCCTTCGTGCTGGGCCTGACCACGCAGGGAGCGAAGATCGCGACCGACACGGTCGTGCAGTCCCTGGTCGACGACACCTTCCGGGGCCGGATCTTCTCCGTCTACGACGTGCTGTTCAACGTGGCCTTCGTCGGCGCGGCCGGGGTGGCCGCGCTCATGCTGCCGCCTGACGGCCGGTCGGTTCAGCTGGTCGTGACGGTCTCCGTGCTCTACGGAGTGGTTGCGGCAGCTATGGCCCGGTTTGAGAGTCGACGAGTGTCACATCAGTGACACAGAGGCCCATTGGGCTACAGAGTTGTCAGTGGGACCCGGTAGCTTACGTGCGTCTTATCTCGCGGCATGTTCGCGACACGCACCTATTCCAGGGGGACCCCCAGTGACCACCCAGCCGCCGCCTCAGGGCAACCCGTTCGCGCAGAACCCGCCGCAGGCTCCGCAGCAGCCCCAGGGGCAGAACCCCTACGCCCAGGGGCAGCCGGGCTTCCCGCAGCAGGCAGGCCAGCCCGGTCAGCCCGGCTTCCCGCAGCAGGGTGCCCCGTACGCCCCGGTGCCGCCGCAGCCGGCCCGCCGCAAGCTGAGCTTCAAGACGATCAAGAACATCGTCATCGCGGTGGTCGTCGTGGGTGTAGCGGTCGGCGGTTACATCGCCAGCCGGGACGACGCCGACACCGCTGCGGTCGGCGACTGCATGCACCGCGGCAGCACCAGCGACACCGACCCGGACCTCGAGGTCGTCGACTGCGGCGACGCGAAGGCCCAGTACGTGGTGCTGGCCAAGATCAAGGGGTCCTTCTCCGCTCTCACCGCTGAGAGCAAGTGCTCCGAAGCCGCCAAGGACTTCCAGTACTCGTACACCGAGAGCGGCAGCGGCAGCGACTTCCTGCTCTGCCTGAAGGACAAGTAAGGCACCGTCACAGACGGCGAAGGGGCGATGTTTCACGTGAAACATCGCCCCTTCGTCTGTTCGTCATCCTCGGGTCACGCCTCCTGGCCGGCCCACCACTCCTTCAGCGCCGCCACCGCCGCGTCGTGCCCCATCGGCCCGTTCTCCAGGCGAAGCTCCATCAGGTGCTTGTACGCCTGGCCGACGGCCGGTCCGGGACGGATGCCGAGGATCTCCATGATCTGGTTGCCGTCCAGGTCCGGGCGGATCGCGTCCAGCTCCTCCTGCTGCTGAAGCTGCTCGATCCGTTCCTCCAGACCGTCGTAGGCACGGGAGAGGGCCGCCGCCTTGCGCTTGTTGCGTGTCGTGCAGTCCGATCGCGTCAGCTTGTGGAGACGGCCGAGCAGCGGGCCCGCGTCCCGGACATAGCGGCGGACCGCGGAGTCCGTCCACTCACCCGTGCCGTAGCCGTGGAAGCGCAGATGCAGCTCGACCAGGCGTGAGACGTCCTTCACCAGCTCGTTGGAGTACTTGAGCGCGGTCATGCGCTTCTTCGTCATCTTGGCGCCCACCACCTCGTGGTGGTGGAACGAGACCCTGCCGTCCTTCTCGAAGCGGCGGGTGCGCGGCTTGCCGATGTCGTGCAGCAGGGCGGCCAGGCGCAGGGTGAGGTCGGGCCCGTCGCTCTCCAGGGCCATCGCCTGCTCCAGGACGATGAGGGTGTGGTCGTAGACGTCCTTGTGCCGGTGGTGCTCGTCGCGCTCCAGTCGCAGGGCCGGCAGCTCGGGCAGGACCCGGGCGGCCAGGCCCGTCTCCACCAGCAGGCTCAGCCCCTTGCGCGGGTGCGGGGAGAGGATGAGCTTGTTCAACTCGTCCCGGACCCGCTCGGCGGAGACGATGTCGATGCGCCCGGCCATGTCGTGCATGGCCTTCACGACCTCCGGCGCCACCTCGAAGTCGAGCTGTGCGGCGAAGCGCGCGGCCCGCATCATCCGGAGCGGGTCGTCCGAGAACGAGTCCTCGGGAGTCCCGGGAGTACGCAGCACCCGGGCCGCAAGGTCGTCGAGTCCGCCGTACGGGTCGATGAACGCCTTCTCCGGAAGCGCGACGGCCATCGCGTTCACCGTGAAGTCACGCCGGACGAGGTCCTCCTCGATGGAGTCACCGTAGGACACCTCGGGCTTGCGCGAGGTGCGGTCGTACGCCTCCGACCGGTAGGTGGTCACCTCGATCTGCCAGCCGTCCTTCTGCCCTCCGACCGTGCCGAAGGCGATCCCGACATCCCAGACCGCGTCCGCCCAGGGACGCATGATCTTCAGTACGTCCTGAGGGCGGGCGTCGGTCGTGAAGTCCAGGTCGTTGCCGAGCCGCCCGAGCAAGGCGTCCCGGACCGAGCCGCCGACCAGGGCGAGCGAGAACCCGGCCTCCTGAAAGCGGCGGGCGAGATCGTCGGCGACAGGGGCGATCCGCAGCGGCTCACTCACCGTGCGGTGCTGCTCCTGGCTCAGGACGCTGGGGCTGACTTCGTTGGCGTTCGGCACAACAGAACAGGGTACGTGGCCCGGGCGGAGACAGGCGCCCCCGTAGAACGCGCACCGAATCCCCCGCTTCCGTACCGCTCCCTTTATAGGCGCACATAGCGGGAGGGCCCGGCCCGCCCGCCGATCTTGTGGCGTACTCCGCGGCACTTCCCCTCGGCGCACATCGTTACCATGCGTGGACGCACATTCCGACGACCACTGATCACGACGAGGGACGGGCGAGCGCGTGGCCGAGGCGGCAGACTTCCAGGGGACCAGTGCCTCACCTGCCCGCCGGTGGCTGCGGCGCACCACGGCACTGCTCGCCGGGGCGCCGCTGCTGGCCGGTCTCGTCCAGCTGCCCGCCGCCGGCTCGGCGCACGCCGAGGAGGCCGCCGCCGCCCTGACCGACTCCGACTCGGGCTCGGTGGCCGTGGCCGTCGACTCACTCACCCCCTCCGCGCCCACGGACGGGGACACGGTGACCGTCTCGGGCACCGTGACCAACCACGGCAAGCAGGCCGTCACCGACGCCCATGTGGGCCTGCGCGTGGGCCCACCGGTCGACACCCGTTCGTCGGTCGACTCGATCGCCAAGAACAGCGACGACCTCCAGGGCTCCATCTCTCCGGAGATCGACGACAAGTACACCGACGAGTTCTCCAAGCTCACCCCCGGTGTCGCCGAGCACTTCAACATCTCCGTGCCGGTGGACGACCTGAACCTCGGCAACGACGGCGTCTACGAATTCGCCGTCTCACTGTCCGGCGAGACCTCCGCTCAGCCGTGGGAGCAGATCCTCGGCATCCAGCGCACCTTCCTGCCGTGGCAGCCCGGCGAGGCCGACACCAGGACCAGGACCACGGCGCTGTGGCCGCTCGTCTCGACGACGCACATGGCCGCCGAAACGGGGCCGAACGAGGAGCAGACCCCGGTCTTCCTCAACAACGACCTGGCAAAGGAGATCTCCCCCGGCGGCCGCCTGAACCAGATGGTGGCGCTGGGCAAGGACCTCGACGTCACCTGGGTGGTCGATCCGGACCTGCTGGCGTCCGTCGACGCGATGACGGGCAGCTACCGCGTCCGGGACGGGGACAAGACCACCGTGGGCACCCACCAGGCGGTCGCCAAGCAGTGGCTGGCCGACCTGCAGGACGCGGTGGCCGACGAGGAGGTCGTCGCGCTCCCCTTCGCCGACCCCGACCTGGCGTCCCTGGCCCACAACGGCACGGATGTCACCGGCTCGCTGAGTCAGCTCAAGGACGCGACGGACGTCGTCGACAACACGGTCGAACCGATCCTCCATGTGAAGCCGAACACCGACTTCGCCTGGCCCGTGGACGGCGCCGTCGACCGGTCGATCGTCAAGGTCGCCACCTCCGCGGGCGCCGACAAGGTGATCGCGCGCAGCGACAGCCTCCAGGAGACCAACGGCCTCTCCTACACACCGTCCGCCGCCCGTCCCATCGGCGGCGGGACGACGGCCGTCGTGGCGGACGCCCGGATGTCCACGGCCTTCGAGGGCGACCTGACGAGCGCGTCCGCGTCCACGCTCGCCGTGCAGCGCTTCCTTGCCCAGAGCCTGGGCCTGGGGCTCCAGACCGGCAAGCAGCGCAGCGTCGTCATCGCCCCTCAGCGGACGCCCACCGGGAGCCAGGCGCGCGCGATGGCCGAGGGCCTGCGGGCCCTCCAGGGCGGCACCTGGTCCCAGTCCCAGAAGCTGACGGAGGCCTCCGCGGCCAAGCCGGACCCGGACGCCACCACCAAGGTTCCGGGGACCTCCTCCTACCCGTCGGCGCTGCGCAAGAAGGAGCTGCCCCGGTCGGCCTTCGTACAGAGCGCCCAGACGCAGGACGCCCTGGACAGCTTCAAGGTCGTGCTCTCGGACCCGTCCCGGGTGGTGACGCCCTTCGGTCGCGCCCTGAACCGGGAGATGTCCGTGTCGTGGCGCGGCCGGGCCACCGAGGCGAAGTCGTTCCGCGCCGACGTGAAGTCGTACCTCGACGGGCTGGCCGGCCGGGTCAGACTGATCGACAAGTCGGAGACGAAGCTCTCCGGCCGCAGCGCCACGATCCCGGTCACGGTGCAGAACAACCTCGTGCAGGACGTGGGACCCCTGGTCCTGCGGCTCACCTCGACGAACCCGACCCGCCTCGAGATCGACGGCGCCCGCTACGAGGAGCAGCCGATCTCGGTATCCGGCGGCCACAGCCAGTCGGTGAAGTTCACCACGTCGGCCAACGCCAATGGCCGGGCGACGGTGATCGCCCAGCTGTACACGAAGGACGGACGGCCGTACGGCGCCCCTGTGACCTTCGACGTGAAGGTCACGGAGATCACGGCCACCGTGATGCTCGTCATCGGAGGCGGCGTTCTGCTGCTGGTCCTCGCCGGCTTCCGGATGTACACGCAGCGCAAGCGTGCCGCGGCCCGTGCCGCCGAGAAGGACGAGGAGGGCGGCTCCGAGGAGCCGGAGGCCTCGGACAACGCCGAGAACGGCCCGGAGAACCCGGGGGAGCCCGAAGGGCGTCCCACGGACGAGTCCGCGGCGCCGGCCCGGGCAGACGACCCGGAGCAGCCGAGTGACCCGACACCGGACACCGCAGCGGAAAGCACCGACCCGTCCGGCACGGGTGAGAGAGTGGACCGTTGAGATGTCGTGGCCGGTCGGCCCGGGACGATGAGGTGGGGTAACCATGAACGCGCCGTACGACGGTGACCGCGGTCAGGCCGTGGACGGCTCGGGTCACCCCCAGGGTCCGCCGCCGGACCCGGGACAGACACCGCCGCAGCAGCCTGCGGACATGTACCTCCAGGACGCCTACGACCAGGACCCCTACCGGGCACAGGACCTCTCCGCCCAGGACCCGGTCTCCGAGGCGCTCTACGACCGCGCCGCGCACCCCCCGCCGCCCCCGGGGACCTACCCGCCTCAGCAGCCGCTGTACTCCCAGCCCTCCCAGTCGCCCTACGCCCCCGACCCCCGCGTCTGGGCGCCGACCCCGGCCCCCGAACCGGAGGGCCCGACGCAGTACCTGCCGTACGGCGACGATCCTCGGACCACCCAGTTCGTGGGCGTCGACGACCTGGTCGGCCAGGCCGGTGAGCAGCGTCATGAGCCGGACGCCTTCGCGCACCTCTTCCGCGACCAGCAGCAGGGCGGCAGCCACCCCGCGTACGACGACCAGGCGGCCGTGCCCGCTCCGGCTCCCGCCCCGGAACCGTACGGCGGTGCGGCAGGGCCGGGGCAGTACGGCACCCCGCCGGCCCCCGGACCGTACGGCGGGCACCAGGAGCCCGGCCCCTACGGGAACGCCGGGGCACACGGCCCGTACGGCGGTCCGGCTCCGGCGCAGGGACAGTACGGCAGCGCTTCGGCGCACGGGCAGCACGCGGCGCCCGCACCCGGCCAGTACGCGGTGGCACCCACCACGGAGGCGGCCGAGGCCCCGCTCCAGGAGCCCGAGCCCGCTCCCGCGAGCACGTCGGCCGCGCCCAAGAAGGGCGGGCGCGCGGGGGGCCTGCTGAAGTCGAGCGCCGTGATGGCGGCGGGCACGATGGTGTCGCGGCTGACCGGGTTCATCCGGTCCGCGATGATCGTTTCGGCCCTGGGCCTCGCGTTGCTGGGCGAGTCCTTCCAGATCGCCTACCAGCTGCCGACGATGATCTACATCCTCACCGTCGGCGGCGGTCTCAACTCGGTCTTCGTTCCCCAGCTCGTCCGCGCCATGAAGGACGACGACGACGGTGGCGAGGCCTACGCCAACCGGCTCCTGACCCTGGTCATGGTGGCCCTTGGCATCCTCACCGCGCTGGGCATGCTCGCGGCCCCGCTGCTGGTGCGCGCGCTGTCGAACCCGGTGGCCTCGGATCCCGCGGCCAACGAGACGGCCGTCACCTTCACCCGGTACTTCCTGCCGTCCATCTTCTTCATGGGCGTCCACGTCGTGATGGGGCAGATCCTCAACGCACGTGGGCGGTTCGGCGCGATGATGTGGACCCCGGTCCTGAACAACATCGTCATCATCGTCACCCTAGGCATGTTCCTCTGGGTCTACGGCACGGCCGCCGACTCCGGTATGACGGTGGCGACCATCCCGGCGGAAGGCAAGCAGCTCCTCGGTATCGGCATCCTGCTCGGCCTCGTCGTCCAGGCCCTGGCGATGATCCCCTACCTGCGCGAGACCGGGTTCAGGCTCCGGCTGCGGTTCGACTGGCGGGGCCACGGCCTCGGCAAGGCCGCGATGCTCGCCAAGTGGACGATCCTTTTCGTCCTCGCCAACCAGGCGGGCGCCCTCGTCGTCATCCAGCTCGCCACGGCGTCGGTCACGGACACCGACCTTGCCGGCACCGGTTACAGCGCCTACGCCAACGCCCAGCTCATCTGGGGCCTGCCGCAGGCCATCATCACCGTTTCCCTGATGGCCGCGCTGCTGCCCCGCATCTCCCGCTCGGCGTCCGAGGAGGACGGGGGAGCGGTGCGCGACGACATCTCCCAGGGCCTGCGCACCACGGCCGTCGCCATCGTGCCGGTGTCCTTCGGATTCGTCGCGCTCGGCATCCCGATGTGCACCCTGATCTTCGGCTCCTCGGGCACGGGCGCGGCCACCAACATGGGCTACATGCTCATGGCCTTCGGCCTCGGTCTCATCCCGTACTCCGTGCAGTACGTCGTCCTGCGCGCCTTCTACGCCTACGAGGACACCCGGACGCCCTTCTACAACACCGTCATCGTGGCCGTGGTCAACGCCGCCGCCTCGGGCCTGTGTTTCCTCCTGCTGCCCTCGCGCTGGGCCGTCGTCGGCATGGCGGCCAGCTACGGCCTGGCCTATGTGATCGGCGTGGGCGTCGCCTGGCGCAGGCTGCGCAAGCGGTTGGGCGGGGACCTGGACGGCGCCCGGGTGCTGCGGACCTACGCCCGGCTGTGCATCGCGTCCGTACCGGCCGCCCTGCTCAGTGGCGCCGCCTGCTACGCGATCAGCCGCGCGCTCGGCCAGGGCGTCGTGGGTTCGTTCGCCGCGCTGCTGGCCGGCGGAGTGCTTCTGTTCGGTGTCTTCTTCGTCGCCGCCCGCCGCATGCGCATCGAGGAAGTCAACTCTCTGGTCGGCATGGTGCGCGGACGCCTGGGACGCTGAGACCCGGGGTAGGCGCACAACCATCGTCCACCGCTGTGTGTCGTGCATAGCGGCGGACTGTGGGCACAATTGGGTTCGGCGTCGGACGCGCGGATCGGAAGTCGGCCGACGCGCACGGAATGGGGAGGCAGGAACGACGGTGGCGGAACGGAGCACAGCTGCCGTCGACGTGGCAGACAACAGCGGCGATGAGCCGCTGACCGCGGAGGCGGACCAGTCCACGGCCGACGGGGTGGCCAACAACCGGGAGCGGAACACGGACAGCGACGAGGCACAGGGGAACCCCACGAGCGAGGAATCCGGCAAGGCCTCGCCTCCCGAACTGCACAGCGGGCACAAGCTCGCCAGACGCTACCGCCTCGAGGAATGCGTCACCCGTCTGGACGGCTTCAGCAGCTGGCGGGCCGTCGACGAGAAGCTGCGCCGCGCCGTCGGAGTCCACCTCCTGCCGGCGGACCACCCGCGAGCCCGGTCCGTCCTGGCGGCAGCGCGCTCCTCCGCCCTGCTCGGTGACCCCCGCTTCGTCCAGGTACTAGATGCCGTCGAGGACAACGACCTCGTCTACGTCGTGCACGAGTGGCTCCCCGACGCCACCGAACTGACCGCGCTCCTGGCCTCCGGGCCCCTGGAGGTCTACGACGCCTACCAGATGGTCAGTCAGGTCTCGTCCGCCATGGCGGCCGCCCACCGTGAGGGCCTGGCCCATCTTCGCCTGAACCCCAACGCGGTACTGCGTACGTCGACGGGGCAGTGGCGGATCCGCGGACTCGCCGTCAACGCCGCGCTGCGCGGCATCAGTTCCGACACTCCGCAGCGCACCGACACCGAGGCCATCGGCGCCCTGCTCTACGCCACGCTCACCCAGCGCTGGCCGTACGAGAGCGACGCGTACGGTCTGGCGGGGCTGCCCAAGGACCTCGGGCTGATCCCGCCGGACCAGGTGCGGGCCGGCGTCCACCGCGGTCTGTCCGAACTGGCGATGCGGGCGCTCGCCAACGACGGCGCCACCGCCTCCCGTCACGAGTCCCCGTGCACGACGCCGGAGGAACTGGTGAAGGCGATCGGCGAGATGCCACGCATCCGCCCGCCGGAGCCGGCGTACACCGCACCGCCCCAGTACCAGCACACGGCCTACCAGCAGGGCGCGTACGGCCGCCCGGCACCGCATCCCGGTGTCACCCCGCCCGTACCGACGCCGCCGCCCCCGCTGCAGAGCCGTACGGGCAAGGCCTTGAAGTGGAGCGTCTCGGCCCTGTTGATCGCCGCACTCGGCCTCGGCAGCTGGCAGCTCGCGGACGCCCTCATGGAACGGGGCGGCAAGGCCGACGACCCGAACCAGACCCAGACGGTCGACGGCAACGACAAGAACGACGAGCAGACCAGGCCGGTCAAGCCGATCACCGTTCGGAGGGCCCAGGAGTACGTCGCCAGCGGCAGTGCCCAGGCACCGCAGGACGTGGCCAACACCTACGACGCCGACACCTCTACCTTCTGGCGCACCAAGAAGTACAACGAAGGGCCGAGGCTCGCGCCGTACAAACCCGGGGTCGGCATCGTCTACGACCTCGGTTCACCGCAGGACGTCTCGACGGCGTCGATAGGACTCCGGTACACGGGTGATCACACGACCGTGCACTTCTACGCCACCGATTCCCTGACGCCCTCGACGGGAGTCGACGGCATGAAGGAGATCGCGAGCGCCACCACGACCGGCACCTCGCTCACGGCCAAGGCCTCGAAGCCCGTGAAGACGCGGTACGTCCTGCTGTGGATGACCGATGTACCGAATGCCCCGGCCGACGGCTACAGCAACGCCGGCTACAAGCAGGCGATCACCGACGTGACGTTCAAGGGCTGAGGGCCCTCCGAGGAAAGGGGGAGGGGGCCTGTGGCGGATGACACCGGGTACGGCGACATCGACGACCAGGACCTCCTCGCCCGCCACGTCGAGGGCGACCCCGACGCCTTCGGTGAGCTTGTGCGCCGTCACCGCGACCGGCTCTGGGCGGTGGCCCTGCGGACGCTGGGGGATCGCGAGGAGGCCGCCGACGCCGTCCAGGACGCGCTCGTCTCCGCCTACCGGGCCGCCCACACTTTCCGCGGTCAGGCAGCCGTCACCACCTGGCTGCACCGGATCACGGTGAACGCCTGTCTGGACCGCGCCCGCAAGGCCGCCTCGCGGAAGACCGCGCCCGTCGACGACACCGAGCGCCTGGAGCAGCTGCTGGAGCCGCACGAGTCGGCCTCCGCCCCCGCCGAGCGCAACGATCTCCACCGTCAGCTGCTGGAGGCCCTGGGCACCCTGCCCGCCGAACAGCGGGCCGCCCTCGTGCTGGTCGACATGCAGGGCTACCCCGTCACGGAGGCCGCCCGCATCCTCGACGTACCGGCCGGAACGATCAAGAGTCGTTGTGCCCGGGGAAGAGCCAGGCTCCTTCCGCTGCTCACCCACCTGCGTCCGGACGGCGGCGGAGAGAACAGGAAGCCCGGCCCGGAACGGAACCGGACGCAGGGGGCATCCGTCCCACCCGCAGCGGGACCGTCGGAAGCAGCGCCGGGCGATTCAACCGCAGTGAAGGGCGGAGGTGGACGAGCGTGACGTCGTCGACGACGGACAAGACCGGGCACCCGGACGTCGCGGAGATCGCCGACCTCGCCGAAGGCATCCTCCCGACCGCACGGACCCCCGAAGTACGCCAGCACCTGGAAGGCTGCGAGCTCTGCGCGGACGTCTACGCCTCGCTCACCGAGATCCAAGGACTGCTCGGCACCCTGCCTGCCCCGGGGCCCATGCCGGACGATGTGGCCGCCCGTATAGACGCCGCCCTGGCAGCCGAGCCGGCGCCGGGCGTCGCCGACGGCGCACGTGTTTCACGTGAAACCTCGGCACCGGTCGACCGGCCCTCCGGGCACGCTCGCCTCTCCTCCACCGGTCCCGGACGCAAGGACCGCCGTCCAGGCGGGCGGCGAAGGATCGCTGTCCTCGGCGCCGTGGCCGCCGCTGCCGCCATCGGACTGGGCTCGGTCGTCGTGTCCTCCCTCACCGAGGAGAGCTCGTCCGGCAACACCGCCCGCGAGCAGCAGACCGCGCTCGTGGACACCTTCTCCGAGGGGCGACTCAAGGACAAGGTCACCCACCTCGTCGCGGACGGCGGCGCCCAGAGCGGGTCCCGCACGCCGCGGAGCTTCGGCATGGAGTCCGAGAACGGCGGCGACATCGCCGAGAACCATGTCTTCAAGCAGCCGACCGTTCCTGAGTGCGTCCGCAAGGGCATCGGACGCGACGACGCTGTGATCGCCACGGAGCCGGGCGTCTACCGGGGTAAGGAAGCCCTGCTGGTGGTGCTGTCCGACGCCACCAATGACACCCGGGTCACCGCCTACATCGTCGAGACGGCGTGCGTGGATCAGCCCGCAGTGGGCAAGGCCAAGATCCTTCTCAAGCACTCCTACGCGCGTTCGTAGCGGTCCGGCCTTCCTCCTCCTCGTGCGGCCCGGCCCTGCCGCCGTGTGCCCGGACACAGCGGGAATGCGCGCCCCGTAGGATCCGTTAGGTGGGGTGAGAGTTCCGAGTGCAGCTCCACCCGGCCCTGAAGACGCAGTCCAGAGACGAGGAATGAAGCCGTGAGCGACGTCCGAAACGTGATCATCATCGGCTCCGGGCCCGCCGGCTACACGGCGGCGCTCTACACCGCGCGCGCGTCGCTGAAGCCGCTCGTGTTCGAAGGTGCCGTCACCGCGGGCGGTGCGCTGATGAACACCACCGAGGTGGAGAACTTCCCCGGCTTCCAGGACGGCATCATGGGCCCCGAGCTCATGGACAACATGCGGGCCCAGGCGGAGCGCTTCGGTGCCGAGCTGATCCCGGACGACGTCGTGGCCGTCGACCTCAGCGGTGAGATCAAGACCGTCACCGACACCGCGGGAACGGTCCACCGGGCCAAGGCCGTCATCGTCACCACCGGTTCCCAGCACCGCAAGCTCGGCCTGCCGAACGAGGACGCTCTGTCCGGCCGCGGTGTCTCCTGGTGCGCGACCTGTGACGGCTTCTTCTTCAAGGACCAGGACATCGCCGTGATCGGCGGCGGTGACACCGCGATGGAGGAGGCCACGTTCCTCTCCCGCTTCGCGAAGTCCGTCACGATCGTCCACCGCCGTGACACCCTGCGTGCCTCCAAGGCGATGCAGGAGCGTGCCTTCGCCGACCCCAAGATCACGTTCGTCTGGGACAGCGAGATCGCCGAGGTTCAGGGCGAGCAGAAGCTGGCGGGCCTGAAGCTGCGCAACATCAAGACCGGCGAGCTCTCTGATCTTCCGGTGACCGGCCTGTTCATCGCGATCGGCCACGACCCGCGCACTGAGCTCTTCAAGGGCCAGCTCGACCTGGACCCGGAGGGCTACCTGAAGGTCGACGCGCCCTCGACCCGCACCAACCTGACGGGTGTCTTCGGGGCCGGTGACGTGGTCGACCACACCTACCGGCAGGCGATCACCGCCGCGGGCACCGGCTGCTCCGCCGCTCTCGACGCCGAGCGCTACCTCGCCGCCCTCAGCGACGAGGACAAGGCGGAGCCCGAGAAGACCGCCGTCTGAACACCCCATCCCCCGCACCAACCAGTTAGGAGCCCGCCGTGGCCGGCACCCTGAAGCATGTGACCGACGACTCCTTCGAGCAGGACGTCCTCAAGAACGACAAGCCCGTCCTGGTGGACTTCTGGGCCGCCTGGTGCGGTCCGTGCCGTCAGATCGCGCCGTCCCTCGAAGCGATCGCCGCCGAGTACGGCGACAAGATCGAGATCGTCAAGCTCAACATCGACGAGAACCCGGGTACGGCCGCCAAGTACGGCGTCATGTCCATCCCGACCCTGAACGTCTACCAGGGCGGCGAGGTCGCCAAGACCATCGTCGGTGCGAAGCCGAAGGCCGCGATCGTCCGCGACCTCGAAGACTTCATCGCGGACTGACGACCGCCGACTGATGAGCGTCGACTGACGTTTCACGTGAAACACGAATGGGCCGACCCGACCGGGTCGGCCCATTCGGTTTACCGCTCCCTCCGGTGCCGTCACTACAGCGGACGCAACACCGGTTCCTTCTGAACGGCACCGAGCAGGCGGTCCAGCGCCATCTCCACGTCTTCCTTCCAGGACAGCGTGGACCGCAGATCCAACCGCAGTCGCGGATGCCGGGCATGCGGCCGGACCGTCTTGAACCCGACCGCCAGAAGATGATCCGCCGGCAGGACACAGGCAGGCTCCTTCCAGCGGGCATCCCCGAACGCCTCGATCGCCTTGAAGCCACGTCGCAGAAGATCCTTGGCGACCGTCTGGACCATCACCCGGCCGAGTCCCTGCCCCTGGTACCCCGGCATCACGAATGCCGTCATCAACTGGACCGCGTCGGAGGAGACCGGACTGGTCGGGAAAGCCGCTGAGCGCGGTACATAGGCGGGCGGTGCGTAGAGAACGAAGCCCACCGGTACGTCGTCGACGTAGACCACCCGACCGCAGGACCCCCAGTCCAGCAGAACGGCGGAGATCCAGGACTCCTTCTCCAGAGCCTGCGTGCCCGCCTTTACCGCGGCCTCGCCACTGACGGGGTCCAGTTCCCAGAAGACGCACGAGCGACAGCGCTGGGGAAGGTCCTGAAGGTTGTCCAGCGTGAGCGGTACAAGCCGGCGCCCCATGAAGGCTGTTCCTCGCTTCCTTCCCCTGCCGCGTCGCGGGCGGCTGTCAGAACGCTCCGTTCCCTGAGCAGGCTGCCAATGAACCCACCGACCGCGCCCAGCCCCAGGCCCGCGCTCACCAGTTCGGTACGGCTCATCGTTCGCATGGCCCCTGCCTTCCTCTCAGAGGTACTGCCAGGTGACAACGCCATCTCGATCGCATCGTATCCACGATGTGGTAACCCCGACACCGCCGTAAAGCAAAGGGCGGGCCGTGTTCCGGTATGCACCGGACACGGCCCGCCCTTGAGGCAGTCGAAGCACCCTTGGGTGCTCCCCCTACCCGAGCATCAGGACTGGACGTCCTCGTCCCCGTCGTCTCCGTCCTCAAGGAGGCCCTTCTGCAGCACGGGGCCTTCGCCGGGAGCGAGACTTCCGAGGATCCGCTCAAGGTCGTCCATGGAGGCGAACTCGACGGTGATCTTCCCCTTCTTCTGTCCCAGGTCGACCTTCACGCGCGTCTCGAAGCGATCCGAGAGCCGCGTCGCCAGTTCCGAGAGCGCCGGAGAGACCAGAGAGCCGGCTCGCGGGCCCTTGGCTCGCTGCGGCTTCTGCGGCCGGGAACCCATCAGGGTCACGATCTCCTCGACCGACCGCACCGAGAGCCCCTCGGCCACGATGCGGTGCGCCAGCCGGTCCTGCTCCTCCGGGTCGTCCACGGACAGCAGGGCTCGCGCGTGCCCGGCGGAGAGCACACCAGCGGCCACCCGGTTCTGCACCTTCGGGGAAAGTTTCAGCAGACGCAGGGTGTTGGACACCTGCGGGCGGGAGCGACCGATGCGGTCCGCCAGCTGGTCGTGCGTGCAGTTGAAGTCCTTCAGCAACTGGTCGTAGGCGAACGCCTCTTCCAGCGGGTTCAGCTGAGCGCGGTGCAGGTTCTCCAGCAGTGCGTCCAGGAGGAGCTTCTCGTCCTCCGTCGCCCGCACGATCGCCGGGATGGCGTCCAGCTCCAGCTCTCGGCAGGCTCGGAAACGGCGCTCACCCATGATGAGTTCATAGCGCCCGGGCTCCGTCGGCCGTACGACAACCGGCTGGAGAAGGCCCACCTCCCTGATGGAGGTGACGAGCTCGGCCAGAGCGTCGTCGTCGAAGTCCTTGCGTGGCTGCTTCGGATTCGGCGTGATGGCGTCGAGAGGAACCTCGGCGAAGTGCGCCCCCATGGGCGGCCGGAGTCCCTCCGCTCCCTGCGGTGAGGCCGGCTCTTCCGTTTCACGTGAAACATGCGCCAGCGTGGCCACCTTCGCCGCGGCCACTCCACGCTCGTTGGGCAGCAACGGCATCGTCCCGGGGCCCGCGGAGGCCGCGGTTCCCAGAGCCGCCGAGGCGACCGACTTCTCGGTCGGGGCGTTGGGGATCAGTGCGCCCAGACCACGGCCCAACCCCCTCCGTCGCTCACTCACTGGATCCCCTTCACCATGCTCGGATCATTCTGGGCGCCGACGTGAGCGTGGGTCCCGTCGTAGTTGACGCCCACACCCTTCAGCGCGATCTCACGGGCCGCCTCCAGATAGGAGAGGGCTCCACTTGATCCTGGATCGTAGGTCAGTACCGTCTGCCCGTAGCTCGGGGCCTCGGAAATACGGACCGAGCGGGGAATGCTCGTCCGCAGTACCTCCTCGCCGAAGTGGCTGCGCACCTCGTCCGCGACCTGCGACGCGAGCCGCGTCCGCCCGTCGTACATGGTGAGGAGGATGGTCGACACATGCAGCGTGGGGTTGAGATGCCCCCGCACCAGGTCGACGTTGCGCAGCAGCTGTCCCAGCCCCTCCAGGGCGTAGTACTCGCACTGGATCGGGATCAGCACCTCCTGGCCCGCGACGAGCGCGTTGACGGTCAGCAGGCCCAGGGAGGGCGGGCAGTCGATGAGGATGTAGTCCAGCGGCTGCTCGTATGCAGTGATCGCCCGCTGGAGACGGCTCTCACGTGCGACCAGAGAGACCAGCTCGATCTCCGCACCGGCGAGATCGATCGTGGCGGGCGCACAGAACAGACCCTCGACATCCGGGACCGGCTGGACCACTTCCGAGAGCGGACGGCTCTCGACCAGCACGTCATAGATGGAGGGAACGTCGGCGTGATGGTCGATACCCAGCGCGGTGGAGGCGTTGCCCTGCGGGTCGAGGTCGACGACCAGGACTCTCGCTCCGTGCAGGGCGAGTGACGCGGCCAGATTGACGGTCGTCGTCGTCTTGCCCACACCGCCCTTCTGGTTGGCCACGACCATGACCCGGGTCTGCTCGGGCCGCGGCAGCCCCTCGCCGGCGCGGCCCAGAGCCTCCACCGCGAGTTGGGCAGCTCGACCGATCGGAGTGTCGTCCATCGGAGGCGGTGTTTCACGTGAAACATCCGCCCCCATCGACTCGGTACGGGGACCGGGGACCGGATCGGTCATCGGTCCCGCGATATTGGCGTCGGACCGCAAGGATTCACTCTCCTCGACTTCAGGCTCGCAATGAACAGAGCCTCCCATGCCCTCGGGGTCATGAACCAGTGAGGCCTGGTCTTCTGTGGAGAAATCCACCTCTGTGGACAACTCCATGCCCTCGCCGAGCGACCCGAGAGGCTTTCGGTCGCGGGGGTCGGCCGCGGCGCGGCCGCGGCTGATGATGCCGTGCAGCAGTGAGCGACGTTTCACGTGAAACACGATGCAGCGCGGCCAACGCCTAACTGCCGCGACACTCCGGCATACGGGGGCAGGGCAGCTTGTGTGGAGTACGGCGGACCATCAGTGCTATCCGCGGCGTCGGCGCGTGCGCCCGGTCCGAGCGGCCTTGGCCCGCTTGGCGGCGAAACGCACACCACCGGGGCTCTCCCCGACCTCGACCCGCACCACGGTGGACATGGGGTCCACCACGCCCTCCCCGACGTGAAGGATGGACGTCTCCTCCGCGCCGAGCTTGCTCAGCGCCGCGGTTGCCGCCTTCAGCTCCTCCTCGGCCGCGTCACCCTTGAGGGCGAGCATCTCACCGTACGGGCGCAACAGCGGAATGCCCCAGGTGGCGAGGCGGTCCAGCGGCGCGACGGCGCGGGCCGTCACCACATGCACCGGCGGCAGCTTGCCCATGACCTCCTCGGCCCGGCCCCGTACGACGGTGACATGGTCCAGGCCCAGCAGCTCCACGACCTCGGACAGGAAGTTCGTGCGACGCAGCAGCGGCTCAAGAAGGGTGATCTTCAGGTCTTCCCGTACCAGCGCCAGCGGGATCCCGGGCAGACCGGCTCCCGAACCGACGTCGCACACCGTCACTCCTTCGGGCACGACCTCGGAGAGCACCGCGCAGTTCAGCAGGTGCCGCTCCCAGAGTCGGGGCACTTCACGCGGACCGATCAGGCCGCGTTTCACCCCCGCCTCGGCAAGCAGTTCCGCGTAGCGGACCGCGTCCGCGTAGCGATCGCCGAACACGTCACGTGCCTGCTCGGGTACAGGGGGAAGCTCCGCTGCCTCCGACACGGGGACCGTCCTTCCGTACGGCACCGGCGCACCGGGCGTCGGTACCAGAACCACCAGAACTATCAGGCTGACAAAATTCGGCCCCGCCTGCGCAACAGACGGGGCCGGTGAACGAGAGGACCGATCAGGCGGGAAGCACGACGACGAAGCGCTCCGGCTCCTCGCCCTCGGACTCGCTGCGCAGTCCGGCGGCCTTGACCGCGTCGTGCACGACCTTGCGCTCGAAGGGCGTCATCGGCTTCAGCCGCACGGACTCGCCGCTGCTCCTGACCTCGGCCGCGGCCTTGGCGCCCAGCTCGGACAGCTCGGCGCGCTTCTCGGCCCGGTAACCCGCGATGTCGAGCATCAGTCGGCTGCGGTCACCGGTCTCCCGGTGCACGGCGAGGCGCGTGAGCTCCTGCAGAGCCTCCAGTACCTCACCGTCCCGGCCGACCAGCTTCTGCAGGTCCCTGCTCTGGCTGTCGCTGATGATCGAGACGGAGGCGCGGTCGGCCTCGACGTCCATGTCGATGTCGCCGTCGAGGTCGGCGATGTCGAGCAGACCCTCCAGGTAGTCCGCGGCGATCTCGCCCTCCTGCTCGAGGCGGGTGAGGGTGTCTGCACCTTCGGCAGCGGCGGAGGTGGTGCCTTCCGTCACGGGATGGACTCCTTCTTACTTCTTCGACGGGGACTTGGGCCGCTGCGGGCCCTTGCGCTGTCCGGACTGGGCCTTGCTGCGGCCACCGCCGCCGGACTTCTGAGCGGGCTTCTTGGCCCCGGCGGCAGGCTTGGCCTCCTGCTTGTCGGCCGGCCTGGCGTCCTGCGGCTCGTCCGACTTGGTCAGCGACGTCTTCGGCTCGGCCTCGCCGACGGGCTTGGCCTGGCGCTGCGACTTGCTCTGCCGCTTCGGCTGCTGGCGCTTGGGCTGGCCCGCGGTCGTCTCGGTCGAGCCGTCCGCACTCTGGGCGGCCACGGCGGCATCGTTCTTCACCACGGTGCCGTCGGCCTGAGCCGCCATGCCCGCCTTGTTCAGGCCGTTGATGAACTTCCGCTCGGCCTCGTTGCGGTCCCGGCCCTTGGCGACGATCGCCTTCACGATGGCCTTCTGGCCCCGGCCACGGGTCCCGCCGTGCTCGGTGACGCTCTTGTGCAGCCGCTCCAGGTAGGCGGCCTGCGCCTTGGAACCCGGCGTCGGGTTGTTGCGGATGACGTACATCTGCTGGCCCATGGTCCACACGTTGGTGGTCAGCCAGTAGACGAGGACACCGACGGGGAAGTTCACACCGAAGACGGCGAACATGACGGGGAAGACGTACATCAGCATCTTCTGCTGCTGCATGAACGGCGTCTTCACCGTGGTGTCGACGTTCTTCGTCATCAGCTGGCGCTGGGTGAAGAACTGCGAGGCCGACATCAGCACGATCATGATCGCGGTGACGACGCGGACGTCGGTCAGGGAGGCGCTGAGGGCGGCGACCTCGCTCTCGCTGCTGAAGAACTTGGAGGCCAGCGGAGCCCCGAAGATGTGTGCCTTCTGCGCGCTCTGGAGCAGGTCCTGGTTGACCGCGCCGATGGTGTCGCCCGAGGCGATGCCGTTGAGCACGTGGTACAGGGCGAAGAAGAACGGGGACTGCGCCAGGATGGGAAGGCACGAGGAGAGCGGGTTGGTACCCGTCTCCTTGTACAGCTTCATCATCTCTTCGGACTGACGCTGCTTGTCGTTCTTGTAGCGCTCCTGGATCTTCTTCATCTCCGGCTGGAGCGTCTGCATCCCGCGCGTCGCCTTGATCTGCTTCACGAAGAGCGGGATCAGGCAGATGCGGATGAGGATCACCAGGGACACGATGGACAGGCCCCAGGCCCATCCGGTGTCAGGTCCGAAGATCGCCCCGTACACCGTGTGGAACTGGACGATGACCCAGGAGACGGGCCAGGTGATAAAGCTGAAGAGGCTGGCAATCGTGTCCACTAATCATGCTCCTTGGGCATGGGGCGAGGTCTCTGCGGCCGGGCCCGAAGGATCG
Organism: Streptomyces violaceorubidus; assembly: GCF_000717995.1. GTDB lineage: Bacteria > Actinomycetota > Actinomycetes > Streptomycetales > Streptomycetaceae > Streptomyces > Streptomyces violaceorubidus. The sequence goes on along the minus strand of NZ_JODM01000004.1, from coordinate 193,723 downwards.
GACGGGCTCGGATGAGCAGGCCGTCCTTCGGTGGCCGGTTCGGCGGCGGAGGTCCCGCCCTTGCGTGCCCGCCAGGCGGCACGCAGCATTTCGTGCCACCGCGGGCGCTTGCGCGGCGGAACATGGTCCACGCCGCCCAGCGACCACGGATTGCACCGCAGGATGCGCCAGGCGGTGAGTGCCGTGCCCTTGACGGCTCCGTGCCGGTCGATGGCCGTGTAGCCGTAGTGGGAACACGACGGGTAGTACTTGCACACCGGCCCCAGCAGCGGACTGATCGTCCACTGGTAGAGCTTGATCAGAGCCAGCAGTGGGTACTTCATCGCGCGCCCCCTCCCAGTAGCCGCGCCAGGGCGGCGTCCAGGTCTCGGGCCAGCTGTGCATGGTCGGCGTCACCCGCACCGGGCAGCGCTCGTACGACTACCAGGCTACCGGGGGGCAACAGGTCGATCCGGTCGCGCATCAGGTGGCGAAGCCTGCGCTTCACCTTGTTGCGCACGACCGCGCCACCCACGGCTTTGCTCACGACGAAACCCGCACGTGTCCGGGGAGCGCTCTCCCCAGGCGCGTGCGGGTCCGTGGCACCGCTTCGAAGGTGGACGACGAGGGCCGGGCGGCCGGCCCGGCGACCTCGTCGTACCGCGGTCGCGAAGTCCTCGCGCCGCCTCAGCCGGTTCTCGGTGGGCAGCACGATGTCATGACCTGACCGGGATCAGGCGGACAGACGGGCGCGACCCTTGCTGCGGCGGGTCGCGAGAATCGCGCGGCCGGCACGGGTACGCATACGCAGCCGGAAGCCGTGGGTCTTCGCGCGGCGACGGTTGTTCGGCTGGAAGGTGCGCTTGCTCACTCGGGGGCTCCAGAAAGAATCGGGGTTGGCGGGGTGCCGTCCTGGCTGTCACCGTGCGCCCACGAGTAGCTCGCGTTACGCCCGAGTGCACCGCTTTTCGATCACCTTGGACGTGACCTGTGCCCATCGGAGGCAGGCGGCAGCAGCCATCGACAACTCGACCTGGTTACGGTACGTGCGAATGCGCCATTCGGTCAAACCAGCGGTGACCGGGAGACACTTGTCCACAGGCTGGGGACAACAACTTGAACCCTACCCGTCGCGCTGACTACCGTGACTGGACTCCGATTCGTTCCCTTATCCCTGCCCCACCCGAGTTTCATCCCGACCCGTCCCCGAATCACACCTTCGAGGGACTCGTGAGAGAGCGTGCCCTGTGGCTGACGTACCTGCCGATCTTGCCGCAGTGTGGCCACGCGTATTGGAGCAACTCCTCGGCGAGGGCCGCGGGCAGGGCGTCGAGTCGAAGGACGAGCACTGGATCCGCCGCTGCCAGCCGCTCGCGCTGGTCGCCGACACGGCCCTGCTCGCCGTACCGAACGAATTTGCGAAGGGCGTACTGGAGGGCCGCCTCGCCCCGATCGTCAGCGAGACCCTGAGCCGCGAGTGCGGGCGCCCGATCCGCATCGCGATCACCGTCGACGACACCGCGGGCGAACCGGCAGGCCCCGCTCCCCAGGCGCCCCAGGCACCGCCCTCCCGCCCTCCGTCCCGCTACGAGGAGCCCGAGCTCCCCGCCCCCGGGCAGGGCGGCCGCGAGGAGTACCGCGACGAGTACGAGGGGTACGGGCGCCACCGCGCCGACCAGCTCCCCACCGCCCGGCCCGCCTACCCGCAGGAGTACCAGCGCCCCGAGCCCGGCTCCTGGCCCCGCCCCGCGCAGCAGGACGACTACGGCTGGCAGCAGCAGCGCCTCGGCTTCCCGGAGCGGGACCCCTACGCCTCCCCGTCCCAGGAGCCCTACGGCCAGGAGCCGCCGCCGTACTCCCACGACCCGCACTCCTCGTACCCGCAGGACTACCGGCCGCAGCCGCCCGAGCGCCCCTCGTACGAGGCCCAGCGCGGCGAGTACGAGCAGTCCCGGAGCGACTACGAGAAGGCCCGCGGCGACTACGAGCAGCAGCGGGGCGACTACGACAAGCCGCGCGCGGACTACGACCAGCAGCGGGGCGACTACGAGCAGCGCGGCCCCCGCCGCGATCTGCCCGAGCCCCCCTCGGGGTCGGGCCACGTCCATCGCGGCGGCCCCGTCGGACCCGGACCCGCCACCGGCGCGCCCGGACCGCTGGCCGCACAGCCCGCGCCGGCGACCGGCCCCGGCGAGCCGACCGCGCGGCTGAACCCGAAGTACCTCTTCGACACCTTCGTCATCGGCGCCTCCAACCGCTTCGCCCACGCGGCGGCCGTGGCCGTCGCCGAAGCACCCGCCAAGGCGTACAACCCCCTGTTCATCTACGGGGAGTCGGGACTCGGCAAGACCCACCTGCTGCACGCCATCGGGCACTACGCGCGCAGCCTGTACCCGGGCACGCGGGTGCGCTACGTCAGCTCGGAGGAGTTCACCAACGAGTTCATCAACTCCATCCGCGACGGCAAGGGCGACAGCTTCCGCAAGCGCTACCGCGAGATGGACATCCTGCTCGTGGACGACATCCAGTTCCTCGCGGACAAGGAGTCGACGCAGGAGGAGTTCTTCCACACCTTCAACACCCTCCACAACGCCAACAAGCAGATCGTGCTCTCCAGCGACCGGCCGCCCAAGCAGCTGGTGACCCTGGAGGACCGGCTCCGCAACCGCTTCGAGTGGGGGCTGATCACCGACGTCCAGCCGCCGGAGCTGGAGACGCGCATCGCGATCCTGCGCAAGAAGGCGGTCCAGGAGCAGCTCAACGCCCCGCCGGAGGTGCTGGAGTTCATCGCCTCGCGGATCTCGCGCAACATCCGCGAGCTGGAGGGCGCGCTGATCCGGGTGACGGCCTTCGCGTCGCTCAACCGGCAGCCGGTGGACCTGGGCCTGACCGAGATCGTCCTCAAGGACCTGATCCCCGGCGGCGAGGACTCGGCGCCCGAGATCACGTCCACGGCCATCATGGGCGCGACCGCGGACTACTTCGGCCTCACGGTCGAGGACCTGTGCGGCACCTCGCGCGGGCGGGCGCTCGTGACCGCCCGGCAGATCGCCATGTACCTGTGCCGCGAGCTGACGGACCTCTCGCTGCCGAAGATCGGCGCGCTGTTCGGCGGCCGGGACCACACCACGGTGATGCACGCCGACCGCAAGATCCGCAATCTGATGGCCGAGCGGCGCTCGATCTACAACCAGGTGACCGAGCTGACCAACCGCATCAAGAACGGCTGACGGCCGCCGGCACCGGCCTCGAAAGGCGCCCCCGGGACCTCCCGAGGGCGCCTTTCGCGTGCTCCGGGCCCGCCTCCGCACGTCCCCGCCTCCCCACCGGCTCGTACGGCTGTCCTGGCCGCTGTTCGAATACCTGCCGGGTTACGGGCGTCCTCCACAGATTGGGCCGGTTTTTTCCGTCCACACCTTGGGGACTGGGAAGTTGTCCCGATCCTGTCCACAGGCCAGGCTGTTGAGGGATCATCAGCGCAGGTCAGCTCCCTGTGGATTCGTGGACGAAGGATCTCCACAGCCTGTGGACAAAGAACTGGTCCACAGGCTGTGCATGCGGTTGTCCACGGGCAACCCACAGGATGGGCGGGGTTGTCCCCAGCGATTCCCGGCTTCTCCACATGCCTGTCCACTGTTCGGCAACGTGACGCGCCCTGTCACCGCGTCGAGTGAAAGGCGTCACACCAGGCTGCCTGGTTGGGCTGTGGGAAACGTGGGTAAAGCTGGGGACGGCGCTGGGGAGAAGTCGCCTCTCCCTGTGCACGGTGTGTGCAGAACTTTCTGTTCTCCACAGAAGGGCCCGGTTGTCCACCGGCTCCGCCCACAGGCCCCGTGGACAAAATTCCTGCCCTGACCTGGGCAAACGAGGTTATCCACGGTATCCACAGGCCCTACTACTACTGACGACTAGAGAGAGAGCGGAATCCGTTTCGAAGCGGGTCCTGTGCACAACTCGCTCTCTCGAGCCCGACCGCCCCTCGTCACGACTTGACCCCGAACGGCACCTACTGTCAGTGGGGTGCGTCAGACTGGTCCCCGGTGTTCTGCCCCTCACAGCGGCGGACGACACCGGTCAGACGACGAAGGCGAAGCAGGGCGAGCAGCGCCGGCAACAGCAGGAGGCGGCAACAGTGAAGATCCGGGTGGAACGCGACGTACTCGCGGAGGCAGTGGCCTGGGCGGCTCGCAGCCTCCCGGCCCGTCCGCCGGCGCCGGTCCTCGCGGGCCTGCTGCTGAAGGCCGAGGAGGGGCAGTTGAGCCTGTCCAGCTTCGACTACGAGGTCTCGGCGCGGGTGTCGGTGGAGGCGGAGGTCGAGGAGGAGGGCACGGTCCTCGTCTCGGGCCGGCTGCTCGCGGACATCTCCCGCGCCCTCCCCAACCGGCCGGTGGAGATTTCCACAGACGGTGTACGGGCGACGGTGGTCTGCGGCTCCTCGCGGTTCACCCTCCACACCCTGCCGGTGGAGGAGTACCCGGCGCTGCCGCAGATGCCGGAGGCGACGGGCACGGTCCCCGGCGAGGTCTTCGCCTCGGCCGTGCAGCAGGTGGCCATCGCCGCCGGCCGCGACGACACGCTGCCCGTCCTGACCGGTGTGCGCATCGAGATCGAGGGCGACTCGGTGACGCTGGCCTCCACCGACCGCTACCGCTTCGCGGTCCGCGAGTTCCTGTGGAAGCCGGAGAACCCGGACATCTCCGCGGTCGCCCTGGTGCCCGCCAAGACGCTCCAGGACACCGCCAAGGCGCTGACCAGCGGTGACCAGGTGATCCTGGCGCTGTCCGGCTCGGGCGCGGGCGAGGGCCTGATCGGTTTCGAGGGCGCGGGCCGCCGCACGACGACGCGTCTGCTGGAGGGCGACCTCCCGAAGTACAAGACGCTCTTCCCGACGGAGTTCAACAGCGTCGCGGTGATCGAGACCGCCCCCTTCGTGGAGGCCGTCAAGCGCGTGGCGCTGGTCGCCGAGCGCAACACCCCGGTGCGGCTCAGCTTCGAGCAGGGCGTGCTCATCCTGGAGGCCGGCTCCAGTGACGACGCACAGGCTGTGGAAAGGGTCGACGCCCAGCTGGAGGGCGACGACATCTCGATCGCCTTCAACCCGACCTTCCTGCTGGACGGCCTGAGCGCGATCGACTCCCCGGTCGCGCAGCTGTCCTTCACGACGTCCACGAAGCCGGCCCTGCTCAGCGGCAAGCCCGCGGTGGACGCCGAGGCGGACGAGGCCTACAAGTACCTGATCATGCCGGTGCGGCTGAGCGGCTGAGCTTCGCTCGCGGCCGGTGGCACCGTCGGTGGCCGTCCACAGGGTGGGGACGAACCCGCAGGTGGGGGCATACGTCTGAGCGCGTATGCCCACAGCTGTGCACGGGCGTCCGGGTTTAGGCTCGACGCGGGTACGAAAGTGCCGCGGCACGCATCCGGCGGGTTCGGAGGTGCCGCCTTGCCACCTCGCACACCTAAGGAACACAACTGATGGAGCTCGGTCTCGTCGGCCTCGGCAAGATGGGCGGCAACATGCGCGAGCGGATCCGCCGCGCGGGCCACACCGTCGTCGGATTCGACCGCAATCCGGACCTCGCCGACGTCCACAGCCTGGAAGAGCTTGTGGGCAAGCTCAGCGCACCGCGCGTGGTGTGGGTGATGGTCCCGGCCGGCGAGGCCACCCAGGCCACCGTCGACCGGCTCGGCGAGCTGCTGGAGCCCGGCGACGTCGTCGTGGACGGCGGCAACTCCCGCTGGACGGACGACGAGAAGCACGCCGAGGAGCTGGCGGCCAAGGGCATAGGCTTCGTCGACTGCGGCGTCTCCGGCGGCGTGTGGGGCCTGGAGAACGGTTACGCGCTGATGTACGGCGGCGACGCCGAGAACGTCGCCAAGGTGCAGCCGGTCTTCGACGCCCTCAAGCCGGAGGGCGACTTCGGTGCCGTGCACGCCGGCAAGGTGGGCGCGGGCCACTTCGCGAAGATGGTCCACAACGGCATCGAGTACGCCATGATGCAGGCCTACGCCGAGGGCTGGGAGCTGCTGGAGAAGGTCGACTCCGTGGAGAACGTCCGCGAGGTCTTCCGCTCCTGGCAGGAGGGCACGGTGATCCGTTCCTGGCTGCTCGACCTGGCGGTCAACGCGCTCGACGACGACGAGCACCTGGACGGGCTCCGGGGTTATGCACAGGACTCCGGTGAGGGACGCTGGACTGTGGAGGCGGCGATCGACAACGCGGTGCCGCTGCCCGCGATCACGGCCTCCCTCTTCGCGCGGTTCGCGTCCCGGCAGGACGACTCGCCGCAGATGAAGATGATCGCCGCGCTGCGGAACCAGTTCGGCGGCCACGCGGTCGAGAAGAAGTAACCGGAAGGCTGGGGAGGTCGGCGCACGACCATGCACGTCACGCATCTGTCGCTGGCCGACTTCCGTTCGTACGCCCGGGTCGAGGTGCCCCTGGACCCGGGCGTCACCGCCTTCGTCGGCCCGAATGGGCAGGGCAAGACGAACCTGGTCGAGGCGGTCGGCTACCTCGCCACCCTCGGCAGCCACCGGGTCTCCTTCGACGCCCCGCTGGTGCGCATGGGCGCCGAGCGTGCCGTGATCCGGGCCCAGGTCCGGCAGGGCGAGCGGCAGCAGCTGATCGAGCTGGAGCTGAACCCGGGCCGGGCCAACCGCGCCCGCGTCAACAGGTCCGCGCAGGTCAAGCCGCGTGACGTGCTCGGCATCGTGCGCACCGTGCTCTTCGCGCCGGAGGACCTCGCGCTGGTGAAGGGCGATCCCGGTGAGCGACGCCGTTTCCTGGACGAGCTGATCACCGCCCGTTCGCCGCGGATGGCCGGGGTGCGCTCCGACTACGACCGGGTCCTCAAGCAGCGCAACACCCTGCTGAAGTCGGCCGCGCTCGCCCGCCGGCACGGCGGCCGCACGCTGGACCTGTCCACGCTCGAGGTCTGGGACCAGCACCTCGCGCGCGCGGGCGCCGAGCTGCTCGCCCAGCGCCTCGACCTGATCGCGGCCGTGCAGCCGCTGGCCGACAAGGCGTACGAGCAGCTGGCCCCCGGCGGCGGCCCCGTCGCCCTGGATTACAAGCCCTCGGCGCCCGGTGAGGCGCACACGCGCGAGGACCTCTACGAGCAGCTGATGGCGGCGCTCGCCGAGGCGCGCAAGCAGGAGATCGAGCGGGGCGTCACGCTGGTCGGTCCGCACCGGGACGACCTGCTGCTGAAGCTCGGCTCCCTGCCCGCCAAGGGCTACGCCTCCCACGGCGAGTCGTGGTCGTACGCGCTGGCGCTCAGGCTGGCCTCGTTCGATCTGTTGCGGGCGGAGGGCAACGAGCCGGTGCTGGTGCTGGACGACGTCTTCGCCGAGCTGGACGCGCGGCGCCGGGAGCGGCTGGCCGAGCTGGTGGCGCCCGGGGAGCAGGTGCTGGTGACGGCCGCGGTCGACGACGACGTACCGCATGTGCTGGCGGGGGCGCGGTTCACGGTGGCGGAGGGGACGGTGGAGCGCGTATGAGCGGGGGCGCACCGGAGCCGGGCCCCGCACCGTCCCCCCGCGAGCGCGGGAGCGGCCCGGAGCCGTCCGGCGTCGACCTCGCGCGTGTGGCGCTCAGGGCGGCGCGGGAGGCGGCACGCGCGCGCGGGGACGCGGCCCAGCAGAAGAAGCAGGCGCGGCGCGGGGGCCTGCGCTCCGGGGCGCGGGCCGACGGCCGTGACCCCATGGCGCTGGGTTCCGCGATCAACCGGCTGATCACCGAGCGCGGCTGGGAGACTCCGGCGGCGGTGGGCGGGGTGATGGGCCGCTGGCCGCAGATCGTCGGTGAGGACGTGGCGAAGCACTGTGTGCCGGAGCGGTACGACGAGGACGAGCGGGTGCTGGTGGTGCGCTGCGACTCGACGGCGTGGGCGACGAACCTGCGGCTGCTCGCGCCGACGCTGGTGGCCCGTCTCAACGAGGACCTGGGGCACGGATCGGTGCGGATGATCAAGGTCCTCGGACCGGGTGGCGCGGGTGGTCCCGGCCGGCGTTACGGGCCGTTGCGGGCGCCCGGCAGCCAGGGGCCGGGCGACACCTACGGGTGACGTACGGGTGGTCTGGCACCCCGTCAGGCATACGTGACGTACCTCACAAAAAAGCGCGCCGAGGGTCGGAGTGAACCGTCCGCGCGCGCCGCGTCGTACCCCCGCGCGGGCCGTCGGAGCGGGTTCTGACTCCCAAGTAGCAAAGGGTTGACGCCTCGAAGCGCTGAGTGCCGTTGTGAGCCTCTTGAGGCCCCCTTCCGTATATCGGGAGTCGGACAAGCCTCGTTCAGGGCGGCACATGCGGACTCAGGTACCGGCAAACCCCCATCAGTGTCAGTGGTACCGGTAGAATGAGAGAGAATCCCGCCCCGAGTACGGGGACCGTCCGGGACTAGCTGAGCAACGCTGATCAAGGCTTACCAACGCAACATGCCGCAGCCGCTCCGGCAACCTGCCGACGAGCCCGGCTCGTGCTGTGCCAGAAAGGGCGCTTCGTGGCCGATTCCGGCAACCCCAACGAGAACAACCCGTCCACCGACACCGGCGTGAACGACGCGGTGAGCACCTCGCCCGGCGATGCCTCCGCGTCGTACGACGCCAGTGCCATCACCGTCCTCGAGGGTCTGGACGCGGTCCGCAAGCGACCCGGTATGTACATCGGCTCGACCGGTGAGCGCGGTCTGCACCACCTGGTGCAGGAGGTCGTGGACAACTCCGTCGACGAGGCGCTGGCCGGTCACGCGGACACGATCGACGTGACGATCCTCGCCGACGGCGGGGTCCGGGTCGTCGACAACGGCCGTGGCATCCCGGTGGGCATCGTCCCCTCCGAGGGGAAGCCCGCCGTCGAGGTCGTGCTGACCGTGCTGCACGCGGGCGGCAAGTTCGGCGGCGGCGGCTACGCGGTCTCCGGCGGTCTGCACGGCGTGGGCGTCTCCGTCGTCAACGCCCTTTCCACGAGGGTCGCGGTGGAGGTCAGGACCGACGGCTACCGCTGGACGCAGGAGTACAAGCTCGGCGTCCCCACGGCGGCGCTCGCCCGGCACGAGGCCACCGAGGAGACCGGCACGTCGGTCACCTTCTGGGCCGACGGCGACATCTTCGAGACCACCGACTACTCCTTCGAGACGCTGTCGCGGCGCTTCCAGGAGATGGCCTTCCTCAACAAGGGCCTGAGGATCAACCTCACCGACGAGCGCGAGTCGGCGAAGGCCACCGCCGGTGCGGACGAGGCGGGCGAGGACGAGAAGCACGAGGACAAGAGCGTCTCGTACCACTACGAGGGCGGCATCGTCGACTTCGTGACGTACCTCAACTCCCGCAAGGGAGAGCTGGTCCACCCCACGGTGATCGACCTGGAGGCCGAGGACAAGGAGAAGAGCCTCTCCCTCGAGGTCGCGATGCAGTGGAACGGCGGCTACACGGAGGGTGTGTACTCCTTCGCCAACATCATCCACACGCACGAGGGCGGCACGCACGAGGAGGGCTTCCGCGCGGCGCTCACCTCGCTGATCAACAAGTACGCGCGGGACAAGAAGCTGCTGCGCGAGAAGGACGACAACCTCACGGGTGACGACATCCGCGAGGGTCTGACCGCGATCATCTCGGTGAAGCTGAGCGAGCCCCAGTTCGAGGGCCAGACCAAGACGAAGCTGGGCAACACCGAGGTGAAGACCTTCGTCCAGAAGGTCGTCTACGAGCACCTGACGGACTGGCTCGACCGCAACCCCAACGAGGCCGCGGACATCATCCGCAAGGGCATCCAGGCGGCCCACGCGCGCGTGGCGGCCCGCAAGGCCCGCGACCTGACGCGTCGCAAGGGCCTGCTGGAGTCGGCCTCGCTGCCGGGCAAGCTGTCCGACTGCCAGTCCAACGACCCGACCAAGTGCGAGATCTTCATCGTCGAGGGAGACTCCGCCGGCGGCTCGGCCAAGTCCGGCCGCAACCCGCAGTACCAGGCGATCCTCCCGATCCGAGGCAAGATCCTCAACGTCGAGAAGGCGCGCATCGACCGGATCCTGCAGAACCAGGAGATCCAGGCGATGATCTCCGCGTTCGGCACCGGTGTGCACGAGGACTTCGACATCGAGAAGCTCCGCTATCACAAGATCATCCTGATGGCGGACGCCGACGTCGACGGCCAGCACATCAACACCCTGCTGCTGACCTTCCTGTTCCGCTTCATGCGGCCGCTGGTCGAGTCCGGGCACGTGTACCTGTCCCGCCCGCCGCTGTACAAGATCAAGTGGGGCCGGGACGACTTCGAGTACGCGTACTCCGACCGGGAGCGCGACGCGCTGATCGAGATGGGCCGCCAGGCCGGCAAGCGCATCCGCGAGGACTCCGTGCAGCGCTTCAAGGGCCTCGGCGAGATGAACGCCGAGGAGCTGCGCATCACGACCATGGACCAGGAGCACCGCGTCCTCGGCCAGGTCACGCTCGACGACGCCGCGCAGGCCGACGACCTGTTCTCGGTGCTGATGGGCGAGGACGTCGAGGCCCGGCGCGCGTTCATCCAGCGCAACGCCAAGGACGTCCGCTTCCTCGACATCTGAGTCGGTCTCAGCTGACCGCACCAGGAAGGACCTTCACCAGCAATGACCGACGAGAACACTCCTGTGACCACGCCCGAGGGTGACGCCCTGGCGATGCGTGTCGAGCCCGTCGGGCTCGAGACGGAGATGCAGCGCTCGTACCTCGACTACGCGATGTCCGTCATCGTCTCGCGTGCGCTGCCCGACGTCCGCGACGGCCTCAAGCCCGTGCACCGGCGCGTGCTGTACGCGATGTACGACGGCGGCTACCGCCCCGAGCGCGGCTTCTACAAGTGCGCCCGCGTCGTCGGCGACGTCATGGGCAACTACCACCCGCACGGCGACAGCTCCATCTACGACGCGCTGGTCCGCCTCGCCCAGCCCTGGTCGATGCGGATGCCGCTGGTCGACTCCAACGGCAACTTCGGCTCGCCGGGCAACGACCCGGCGGCGGCCATGCGCTACACCGAGTGCAAGATGGCACCGCTGTCGATGGAGATGGTCCGCGACATCGACGAGGAGACCGTCGACTTCACGGACAACTACGACGGCCGGTCCCAGGAGCCGACCGTCCTGCCGGCCCGCTTCCCGAACCTGCTGATCAACGGCTCGGCGGGCATCGCGGTCGGCATGGCGACCAACATCCCGCCGCACAACCTGCGCGAGGTCGCGGCCGGCGCCCAGTGGTACCTGGACAACTACGAGGCCTCGCACGAGGAGCTGCTGGACGCGCTCATCGAGCGCATCAAGGGCCCCGACTTCCCCACCGGCGCGCTGGTGGTGGGCCGCAAGGGCATCGAGGAGGCCTACCGCACGGGCCGCGGCTCGATCACCATGCGCGCGGTCGTCGAGGTCGAGGAGATCCAGAACCGCCAGTGCCTGGTGGTCACGGAGCTGCCGTACCAGACCAACCCCGACAATCTCGCGCAGAAGATCGCCGACCTGGTGAAGGACGGCAAGATCGGCGGCATCGCGGACGTCCGCGACGAGACGTCCTCGCGCACCGGCCAGCGCCTGGTGATCGTGCTCAAGCGGGACGCGGTCGCCAAGGTCGTCCTGAACAACCTGTACAAGCACACCGACCTCCAGTCGAACTTCGGCGCCAACATGCTGGCCCTGGTCGACGGCGTGCCGCGCACCCTGTCGCTGGACGCGTTCATCCGCCACTGGGTGAACCACCAGATCGAGGTCATCGTCCGCCGTACGCGCTTCAGGCTGCGCAAGGCGGAGGAGCGCGCGCACATCCTGCGCGGTCTGCTCAAGGCGCTGGACGCCATCGACGAGGTCATCGCGCTGATCCGGCGCAGCGAGACCGTCGAGGTCGCGCGCGGGGGCCTGATGGACCTCCTGGAGATCGACGAGATCCAGGCCAACGCCATCCTGGAGATGCAGCTGCGCCGCCTGGCGGCCCTGGAGCGGCAGAAGATCGTCCGTGAGCACGACGAGCTCCAGGCGAAGATCAACGAGTACAACGAGATCCTCGCCTCCCCCGTGCGCCAGCGCGGGATCGTCAGCGAGGAGCTGGCCGCGCTCGTCGAGAAGTACGGCGACGACCGCAAGACGAAGCTGATCCCTTACGAGGGCGACATGTCCATCGAGGACCTGATCGCCGAGGAGGACATCGTCGTCACGGTCACGCGTGGCGGTTACATCAAGCGCACCAAGACCGACGACTACCGGGCGCAGAAGCGGGGCGGCAAGGGGGTGCGCGGCGCGAAGCTCAAGGAAGACGACATCGTCAACCACTTCTTCGTGTCCACCACGCACCACTGGCTGCTGTTCTTCACCAACAAGGGCCGCGTCTACCGCGCCAAGGCCTACGAGCTGCCGGACGCCGGCCGGGACGCGCGCGGCCAGCACGTGGCGAACCTGCTGGCCTTCCAGCCGGACGAGACGATCGCCCAGATCCGCGCGATCCGCGACTACGAGGCGGTTCCGTACCTGGTCCTGGCCACCAAGGCCGGCCTGGTGAAGAAGACGCCGCTGAAGGACTACGACTCGCCGCGCTCGGGCGGTGTCATCGCCATCAACCTGCGGGAGCAGGCGGACGGAAGCGACGACGAACTGATCGGAGCCGAACTCGTCTCGGCCGAGGACGATTTGCTGCTGATCAGTAAGAAGGCACAGTCGATCAGGTTCACCGCGTCGGACGACACGCTGCGTCCGATGGGCCGTGCCACCTCGGGCGTCAAGGGCATGAGTTTCCGCGAAGGGGACGAGCTGCTCTCGATGAATGTTGTTCGAGCCGGTACGTTCGTGTTCACTGCCACCGACGGCGGGTACGCGAAGCGGACCTCCGTCGACGAGTACCGCGTCCAGGGTCGCGGTGGCCTCGGCATCAAGGCCGCCAAGATCGTCGAGGACCGCGGGTCGCTCGTGGGCGCGCTGGTGGTCGAGGAGCACGACGAGATCCTCGCCATCACACTCTCGGGCGGTGTGATTCGTACGCGAGTCAACGGGGTCAGGGAGACCGGCCGTGACACCATGGGCGTTCAACTGATCAATCTGGGCAAGCGCGATGCCGTCGTCGGCATCGCACGCAACGCCGAGGCGGGACGCGAGGCGGAGGAGGTCGACGGCGATGTGGCCGTCGACGAGACCGCCGAGGGTGCCGCGACCACCGGCACGGACGAGGGTGAGGCGCCCTCGGCCGAGTAGCACGAGGAGAGAGTCATCGTGAGCGGAGCCACGGGCGCCGGATCGACCGGTACCCCCACGGGTACGGAAACGGGCGGCGGCGGCCGTGGCTCCGCCGCGCGTGCGACGGATTCGCACACGACTCAACTGCGCAAGATCGACGACGGAGCGACCGACTCGCACTCGGAGAGCTCGTCCTCAACGCATGGATCCCAGGGGGGAACTGTGACGGACACCCGAGGCCAGCAGACTCAGCAGGCGGCCTCGCCGCTGCCGGGAGAACGGCAGCCCCAGCAGCCCGGCGGGCCCTACCACCCGCCGCAGGCCTACCAGACCCACGGCGGCAACACGGCGGCCGTGCGCCGCCCGCGCACCGGCGCGCGCACCACGCCCCGCGTGCGCAAGGCGCGCCTGCGCGTGTCGAAGGCCGACCCGTGGTCGGTGATGAAGGTCAGCTTCCTGCTGTCCATCGCGCTCGGCATCTGCACCATCGTCGCGGCCGCCGTGCTGTGGATGGTCATGGACGCCATGGGCGTCTTCTCGACGGTCGGCGGCACGATCTCCGAAGCCACCGGATCCAACGAGTCCAACGGCTTCGACCTGCAGTCCTTCCTGTCGCTGCCCAACGTGCTGCTGTTCACGACGATCATCGCGGTGATCGACGTCGTCCTCGCGACGGCCCTGGCCACCCTCGGCGCGTTCATCTACAACCTGTCCGCCGGCTTCGTCGGCGGCGTGGAGCTGACGCTCGCCGAGGACGAGTGATCGGCGAGCCCGACCGCGCTCGTCAGCCGCGCGACAACCGATTTTGGGACTGCCCGCCTCGTGCGCTAATCTTCAGGGGTCAGCGCGCGGGACACACACCGCAGAGCGCGGCGGGGCTATAGCTCAGTTGGTTAGAGCGCATCCCTGATAAGGATGAGGCCACAGGTTCAAATCCTGTTAGCCCCACACCAGACGAAGACCCCCAGCCGGATCCGGTTGGGGGTCTTCGGCGTTCGCGGTCGAAATCCCCGGGGGCGTCCTGGCGTTCCGGTTTGGCCGGTCGAGGTCCTGTGCGGCGGGCAGGAAAAGACCCGACCGCTGGCGACGGGGGATGCGCCAGCGGCCGGGCCATGGCCAAGGCTAACAAGGCCGGGTGTCCGGTGGGTGCCGACTGGTCGGTCGGGTGCCGGTGATGTGACGGGGATCACGTTTTTGTCGGTGTTCTCATTGCTCGCACGGCGGTTCGTAATCCAGGCGCGGCAGGTACTCGTGCCACTTCTCCTCGGTCAGCACACCCCGGGTGGCCGAGCAGATGCGGTCGATGGCGTCGTCCACGCCCAGGCTCCACAGCCGGACGGTGTCCGTGCCGCTGGAGACCCCGAGCATGCGGCGCACGGGGCTGAAGGACAGGAAGGTGCCCGTCTTGGCGTTGAGGCTCATCGCCTGCCCGTTCGGGGCGGCCTCGGCGGGGTCGGTGACGCTCCAGAGCCGGACCGCGTTGTCGTTGGCGCCGCTGGCCAGGGTGGAGCCGTCGCGGCTGAACGTCAGGGACATCACCGAGTCGGTGTGTCCGGCGAGCGTGGTCCGGGCCCCGGAGGTTCCGCCCGGCCCGGTGACGTCCCAGAGCCGGACCGTGCCGTCGTCGCTGCCGCTGGCCAGGGTGCGGCCGTCGGGACTGTAGGCGAGGACGTTGACGGGGCCCAGGTGCCCGGTGCGGGGCGCACCGAGGCGGGCGGCGTGCGCCGGGTCGGTGACGTCCCACAGGCGTACGGCGTCGTCCGCGCCGCCGCTGGCGAGGGTGCGGCCGTCCGGGCTGAAGGCGAGCGTGTTGACGTATCCCGTGTGGCCGGCGAGCGGCTTGCCCAGGCGGCGCAGGCGGGCGGGGTCCTCGGCGTTCCACAACTGGATGGTGCGGTCGTCGTCGGCCGTGGCCAGGAGGTGGCCGTCGGGGCTGAACGCCAGCGTGTCGGGGCCCGCGTACCGGGTGCGCAGCGCCATGGGCGGTCCGTGGGCCTTGGGCCGGGCCGGGTCCGTGACGTCCCACAGTTGCAGCGCGCGGCCCCCCACGAGCACCGCGAGCGTCTCGCCGTCCGGGGAGAACACCAGAGACCGTATGTCTCCCTCCCCCGGCCTGAAGGGGGCGCTCAGCGACACGGGCCGGGCGGGGTCCGTCACGTCCCACAGCCGGACCCGGCCGTCGCGGGCCGCCGTGGCCAGCACCCTGCCGTCCGCCGGGCGGAAGTCCCCGATACGGCCGATCACGTCCGACGTCGGCAGCGACCACAGGCGGACCTTGCTGTCACCGCTGCCGGTGGCGAGGGTGTGGCCGTCGGGGCTGAAGCCGAGGGCGTACATCTCACCGCTGCCTCCGGCGAGGGGCACGCCGACCTGCGAGGGGTAGGCCGGGTCGCTGACGTTCCACAGGCTGGCCGTACTGTCCGCGCTGCTCGCGGCGAGCATGGCGCCGTCGGGGCTGAACGCCACCGCCCAGACGGGCCCGCTGTGACCGGTGAGCGGTGCGCCGACGGGCTGGGCCGCGGCGGGATCGGTGACGTCCCAGAGCTGCACGGTGTCGTCCGCGCTGCCGCTGGCGAGGGTGCGGCCGTCGGGGCTGAAGGCCACGGAGTGCACCAGGCCGCTGTGGCCGGCCAGCGGTGTGCCGACCGGCTCGGGGCGGCGCGGGTCGGCCACGTCCCAGAGCCGGACCTTCTCGTCGTCGCCGCCGGCCGCGAGGGTGTGTCCGTCGGGACTGAAGGCCACCGAGCGCACCGCCGCGGTGGAGCCGGTCAGGGTGTCGAGGGCCTCGGGGCGGCGCGGGTCGGCCACGTTCCACAGGCGGACCGCGTGGTCGTCGTGGGCGGAGGCGAGGGTGCGGCCGTCCGGGCTGAAGGCGAGCAGGTAGACGGTGCCGCCGCGGCCGGTCAGGGGGGAGCCGAGCGGGCGCGGGCGGCTGGGGTCGCGCACGTCCCACAGGCGGATCGTGCCGTCGTCCGAGGCGCTGGCCAGGGTGCGGCCGTCCGGACTGAAGACCGCGGTGCTCACCCAGCTCGTGTGGCCTGTGAGGGGCTTGCCCAGCTGCTTCGGGCGCCCGGGGTCCGACACGTCCCAGAGCCGGACGGTCCGGTCGTAGCTGGCCGTCGCCAGGGTCCGCCCGTCGGGACTGAAGGAGGTGAGGTACACGGCGCCCGTGTGCCCGAGGAGCGGGGTGGCCAGGGGGGCGTTCACGATCGAGATCAGTCGGTTCCTGACGTCCTCGTCGTCCGGGCGCAGGCGGTGCGCCGCCAGGTCGAGCTGGGCTGACAGAGAGGGGTCCGTGTCCTCGACCCGGTCCGCTTCGGCGACCACCTGCTCGAACACGGCGTCGTTGCGCTGCTGCCAGGCGAGCACCGCCGAGCCGACGGCCACGAGGGCCAGCACGACCAGCGCCGACACCGCGGCCCGACTGATCATGACGGTGCGCCTGCGCAGCTTGACCGCGGCGGCCAGGAACTCCACCGCGCTGCGGGTCAGGTAGGTGTCGCCGGCCGACTTCGCCCAGCCGCCGGCCTGCGCCAGCCGGGAGCCCCGGTAGAGCAGTGCGCTGTCGCGGTCCGACTCCTCCCAGGCCAGGCCGTCCTCCTCCAGCCGCTGGCGCAGCAGGTTTCCGGCGCGGTCCTCGTCGATCCAGTCGCGCAGCCGGGGCCAGGCGTGGAGCAGGGCCTCGTGGGTGATCTCCACGGTGTCCGAGTCGAGCGTCACCAGCCGGGCCCGCACCAGCGCCTCGAGGGACTCCTCGGTCTTGTCCGGGTCCCGCGACTCCTCGGCCAGCCGGCGCCGCGTGCTGCGCCTGCGGGTGGCCTGGGTGTCCTCGCTCAGCCGGACCAGCCTGAGCAGCAGCAGCCGCGCGGCCGTGCGGGCCGCCGGGTCCAGACCGGACCAGGCCCGCTCGGCGGTCGCGGCCACCGCGCCCTGGATGCCGCCGGCCGCGCGGTATCCGGCCAGGGTCAGCCGGCCCGCCTTGCGCCGCTGCCAGGTCGCGAGCAGGGCGTGGGAGAGGAGCGGCAGCACACCCGCGTCGTGGGCCCCGCGCGGGCCGTCGGTGCTCACCTCGCGGATGATCAGCTCGGCGAGTCCCGGTTCGAGCTCCATGCCGACGGCTCTGGCCGGAGCGGTCACCGCCTCGCGCAGTTCCGCGGTGGTCAGCGGCCCGAGCACCATGTGCCGGTGCTGCAGCGCGTCGGCCAGCTCGGGGTACCGCAGGCACCGGTCGTAGAAGTCGGCACGTACGCCCAGGGTCACCAGCACCGGCGGCGGCTCCCCGTCGGCTCCGGGGGCGCAGGCGGCCTGGAGCAGCCGGATGAACACGCGCCGGTCCGCTTCCTCGGCGCAGAGGGTGAAGAGCTCCTCGAACTGGTCCACGATGACGACCGGGCGGGCAGCCGTCGGGGCAGCCGGGGTTGCCCGGTTGTCTCCGTCGTCTCGGTCGCCGTTGTCCCTGTCGTCCCTGTCGTCCCTGTCGTCTTCGTCGTCGCCGTTGTCTCCGGGGTCTTTGTTGCCTCGGCTGTCTTCGTCGGCTCGGCCAGTTCGACCAGTCCGGCCGACCTGGGTGTTCCGGCCTGCCTGCGCCGTCTGCCTCGTCTGCCCTGTCCGCCCGGGCTGCCCGTCCGCCGGTCCGTCTCTCGTGTCCGTCCCGCCCACCCCGTCCCGTCCCGACGGGTCCTCCGCGGTGGCCGCCCATGCCGCGAAGGCCGCCCTCGCGGTGTCCTCCGTCAACGGGTCGCCCGCGGGGAGGGTCTGGGCGGAGCCGGACTCGGAGGTCGCCGCCTCCTCGGTCGCCGCTTCCCTTATGGCACCGACGACGGACGCGAGCTGCGGTACGTGGCGGGTCAGCTCGCCCAGCGGATCGGCCCCCGGCACGAACTGGAGCACCCGCCTGGGCGGACCGTCACAGGAGTCCGGCGCGCCCGTGCGCAGGGCGGGCACCAGGCCGGCGTTGAGCAGCGAGGACTTCCCCGCTCCGGAGGCGCCCACGAGCATGACCAGGCCGCCGGTGTCCTGCGTCGCGTGGAGCTGGGCGACGAGGGCCCGCGTGCTCCGCTCCCGCCCGAAGAACCAGTCGGCGTCCTGCCGGCGGTAGGCGGCCAGTCCCCGGTAGGGGCAGACCCCGCCGGGGGCCGCCGGAGCCTCGGCGGGGGACTGCTCGGCCGCCGCGGCCGGCGCCGGGCGTTCACCGGTCGGGTCGGCCACCGCCCGCTCCCACAGGCGCTGCCACTGGGCCAGGTCGTACAGGCCGGCCGAGACCGGTACCGGCCGGGCGCGCCGCGCCTGGGGGATGAGGACGTGCAGGACGGCCGCGAGGGCGGGGAACTGGGCGGGCACGTTCTTGGCGCGCCGCCAGTCACTGATCCGCTGGGCGGAGACCCGCACGGGCCGGCCCCGTTCGTCGACCCGCTGGAGCCGGACGACGGCCTCGGACACACGCTTGAGGGGAGGGTTGCCGGCCTCCCTGTACAGCAGTGCGAGGCGTTCTGCGAAGGCCGTGCGTGCCCCTGAGTCGGAACTCAAGGTCTCCACTCCTTACTTCCCCCGCACCTGGACGTCCGGACCGGAAAACTCACTCTATACGGCTGACCTGCGGCTACGGCGGGCCCCAGGTTCCGGAACCTCCTCTGCGGCGACCGCGGGTGGCAGGATCCCGTCGCAGTGGCGAGGCGGCCCCGCGGCACCCGGACAGGTCAGCGGCTCAGCACTCGGAGAGCTACCCCATGACGCCGCATGTTCTCGGTCAGCTTCGGCGGCCCGCCCCTTCCGACCCGGTCCGGTACCGCACGCGAGAACGGCGCCGGCATGGTTTGGCACCGGTCCCCACGAGGGGAGGGACCGGAGCCAAACCATGCCGACGCGCACGTGTGGACGACGCGGCCCCGCCTGGACGACGCGGCCCCGCCGTCAGTCCCCGGCGGCCGAACGGCGTGCGGGCGGGACCAGCAGATCGCGCTCCGGGTGCTTCTCGCCGGTGACGCCGCCCCGGATGCCGAGATCGGCCCTGGCGTCCTCGTGGAAGGCGTTGATGGCGCGGAAGGCCGCCCGGTGCCGCTCCCGCCACTCCTCCAGGCTGCCCTCGACACGGCCGGTCGCCTGCCAGTCGATCTCGGCGAGCACCACGTTCAGCTCGTGCCCTGACTCGATGGCCTCGTCCCCGCCGAGCAGCATGACCCGCTCGAAGGCCGCGCCCCAGCGCAGGCTCGCCGCCGCCAGGTCCTCCCGCAGCTCCTCCTCGCTGCGGTGGCTCTCGCGCAGCCCCTCCCGCGCCTCGTACAGCGGCACGGACGCGGCGATCCTCATCTTGGCGGCGTCCACGTACTCCCCGTAGGCGTCGACCTTCTTGTCGTCCCAGCGCGTGAGCAGGCGGTGGCGGTTCCTGCTCCGCTCCATCAGGTGGTTCGTGACGTGTGTGGTCAGCGCGCCGAGCAGCACGGCGGCGATCGTCACGAGTTGCTCGCCGGTCCCCAAACCGTCCCCCAGTCACAACTCCGCACTGCGTACGAGTGTCGGATGATCTTATGAGGACCGGGGCGGGTCGGCCAACAGGCGGGCGGGCAGGGCGGATTCAGCGTGCCGGTCCGTGGGCAGGCAGGTCGTGAAGGCTCCGAACCGACCGCCCCTGGAGTGCGCATGAGGATCTCCGTCGACCCCGAGCAGTGTTACGGATCCGGAGACTGCGTCCACCGGGCCCCCGCCGTCTTCACGCAGGTGGACGGCCTCGGCGCCGTCATACCCGGCCGGGAACACGACGTCGACGCCCCCCGGGTGAGGGAGGCGGCCGAGGGGTGTCCGTCCGCCGCGATCACCCTCACGGCCGCGGAGACGGAAGGGGGCCGGGGCTGAGTACCCGGGGCGGGCCGAGCACCGCCGTCGCCGAGGCCCTGGCCGGCCTCGCCGCCCGGTACGTGCGAAACGGCCCCGGCACCCTCGGGAAGGCGGCCCTCGCCACGCGCTGGCTGAACCCGTGGCTGCGCGAGCACCCGCGCCGGGCCGTCGTCGAGGCGCGGAGCGGCGATCTGTTCGCCGTGGACACGCAGGACCTCATCCAGCGCTACCTGTACCTGTTCGGCGTCTGGGAGCCGCACCTGACGGGCTGGCTGCGGCGCCGGCTGCGGCCGGGGGACGGCTTCGTCGACGTGGGGGCCAACATCGGCGTCTTCAGCGTCCTGGCGGCCCGGCTCGTCGGTGACGGGGGCCGGGTCGTCGCGATCGAGGCGTCGCCCGACCTCCACCAGCGCCTGGTGCGGAACACCCGGCTCAACGCCCTCGGCAACGTCCGGGCGCTCAACGCCGCCGTCTCCGACCGCCCCAGGACGCTGACCTTCGCGCTCGCCAGCGCACGGAACACGGGGGCGAACAGCATCGTCCCCTACGACGGCCCGGTGGAGTCCAGTTTCCGCACGGAGGCCCGGCCGCTGCCGGAACTCCTCGACGCGGCGGAGATCGCGACCGCCCGGGTGATCAAGATCGACGTCGAGGGCGCGGAGGGGAGCGTCGTGCGCGGCCTCGCGCCGGTGCTGGGCGCCCTGCGGTCCGACGTGGAGATCACGGTCGAGGTGTCGCCCGAGCGCATGGCCCGGCTCGGTGACCGGGCCGACGACCTGCTGGCGGTGATGCGGGAGGCCGGGTTCCACGTCTACCGGCTGGCCAACGACTACGCGCCCGGGAGCTACCCCGCGGCGCTCAGCGGTGCGCCCCGGGCGCCGGTCCGTCTGCGCGGGCCGGTGACCGAGGAGAGCGACCTGGTCTTCTCGCGGACCGACGCGGAACGGCTGCCCTGACCGCCGCGCCGCCGCGCACCTCCTGTGCCCCTCCGCCCCTCCTGAGCCCCCCTCCTGAGCCCCCGCTCCTCCTGAGCCCCCCGCCCCTCCTCCTGTACATCTGTGCCCCGCCGGCTGTCCTCAGGGGCGCTCGTGCGGGCCGTCCGAGCGGCCGGTGCCGTCGGAGCCCTCCGGCAGGCTCCACCCGAAGGCCGTCAGCGCACGGGCCCTGGCCTCCACCACCGCCATCCGGGCATCGCGCTCCGCGGGGTCCACATGGGCCGCCTGACCGGTCTCCTGGCCCTCCCACTTGCGGTAGAGAAGGCCGACCTCCGCCGAGAACCAGCCCCGGCTCACGCCGCCCAGCGCCAGCAGCAGGCCGGTGTCCTCGGACGCGGGCAGGGCCATCCAGCCGCCGAGGGCGAGCAGCAGGTCACGCCGGACGAGGAGGGTCGCCGGGTGGACCTGGGCGCGGAAGCCGTTGGCCTTCCAGAAGTCGAGCACCGCCCCGCGCTCGATCGGCCCGTGCGCCGGGTCGCCGGGGAAGCCGGCCGTCGAACCGTCGGGCAGGAGGTCCAGGACCCGCGAGGTCGCCCACCCGATCGACGGGTCGGCCTCCAGGACGGCCAGGTCGCGGGCCAGAGCGCCCGGCGTGAGCCGGTCGTCGGCGTCCAGGACCTTCACGTAGGCGCCGTCCGCGTGGGCCAGGGCCATGGTGCGCGCCACCCCGGGCCCGCCCTGCCGGCCGTGGCGCCCCTGGCGGAACACGACCCGCGGGTCGTCGGGCACGTAGGGCCGGACGTCCTCGGTGCGGCCGTCCTCCTGGATCACCCAGCGCCACTCCCAGCCGGCGGGCAGTTCCTGTGCGCACAGCGAGGCGTGGGCCTCGGGGAGGAAGGGGGCGGAGGGGCCGTGGACGGCCGTGACGACGATGACGCGCCGGTTCACGACGGCACTCACCACCTTTCCAGACGGGTCGTGAAGAGCAGTTCGGTGCGGTCGCCGGGCAGCGTGACGTCGGAGACGTCGACCACCCGGCCGTCCGTGTCGTACGAGGTCTTGCGGAGCAGGATCACCGACGTGCCCGGCGGCAGGTCCAGGGCCGCGGCCTCCTCCGGTGTCGGCGGGCGGGCGGTCAGACGCTCCTCCACGCGGTCCAGTTCTATGCCCACGGTGCTGAGCTGGTGCTGGGTGCCGCCCGGCCAGGGCTCGTTGGCCTCGTCCAGGAGGTCGGGGTTGGCCGCGATCAGGTCGCGGACGAGGTAGGAGGTCACGAGGTTGAACGGGGCGGGCTCGGCCGAGTACCGCGTCCGGTAGACGCGCCGGAGGAGCACGGTGCCCTCCGGGACGCCGAAGGCCTCGGCCAGTTCCGCGGACGCCTCCCGCTCGCGGTACTCGGCGTGGAAGACGAGGTCGTGGGGCCGCAGGCCGGTGTCGCGCTCCGTGGCGCCCGTCTCGGCCCGCGTGGCCAGCGGGCGCCGGGCCCGGTCCTTCTCCCACTGGTGCCGGCGGTTGTCCCGCACCGCCGGGGTGCGGGGCCGGCGGACGAAGGTGCCGAGACCGTGCCGCTTGTCGATCAGGCCCTCGTCGCTCAGCAGCCGGAGCGCGTTCTGGACGGTCGGAACGCTGCGCCGGTAGTGGTGGGCGAGGTCGGCCTCCGAGGGCAGTCGGTCGCCCGGGCGCCGCTCACCCGCGCGGATGGAGCGCCGCAGATCGTCCGCGATCACTTCGTAGGCCTTGGGCATGGCCGCAGGCTACAACTCCTCAAGAGGTCTTGAAGAGTTGGGGGTGAGATGGCCGGGATTGACGGGGTATCGCACGGTCCCGCGCACACACGACGGCGGCCCGGCTGCTCTGTCGAGCCGCCGGGCCGTTTCTCGCGTGTGGTGCGTACGCAGATCGCCGTGGTGCCGGGGTCGGGGTGGTGCGGGCCGCTCAGCGCTGGAGCGGGATGGAGTGCCGGGCCCGGGGCTCGACGGCGGTGTCGCCGCAGTGGACGCCGGTGGTCGTGGCGGTGGCGGCGGCCGGGGCGGCGGTCGTGGCGGTCGTGCTGGTGGCTGTGGCGTCGGCGAGCGGGCGGTGGCGGCAACTGGGCGCCGCGCCGTGGGCCTCGGCGCGGATGCGCTGCTTCATCGTGGGGGGCAGGGAACCGGTTCGGGACCAGGGCCGGGGGGCCGCGGCCGCGGGTGCCGCCTCCGGGGAGGTGCTCTCGGTGTTGCTGTGCGTTCCGGTCTGCGGTACGGCCGCGGCGGCCGTCGTCGTGATGAGTCCGAGCGCCGTGCACAGCGCGAGGAAGGCGGTGACGATGGTGGTCCAGAGCGTCAGGACC
Organism: Streptomyces violaceorubidus; assembly: GCF_000717995.1. Lineage (GTDB taxonomy): Bacteria > Actinomycetota > Actinomycetes > Streptomycetales > Streptomycetaceae > Streptomyces > Streptomyces violaceorubidus. Next base: position 170,469 of record NZ_JODM01000004.1, on the reverse strand, counting down.
TTGTTCCGGGCCATGACCCCTCACTTTCGGGTTGGGCGATTTGCGTACTTTCCTCATGATGTGTATGTGCGTCGCGAAGTGGTGGACCTGCGCCCGTGGCGCGTCGATGTTCAGATGAACACCACCCGAATAGCCGCAAGAGGTTGGAAAAGGTGCCAAGAAGGGAGAGAGGCGGGCAAAAGTCACCGCCCGTGAGGGTGTGATCACCCTCCGATCAGAATGGGTTCGTCCGCTTCTAGAGGGTTCCGGCGACCGGCAGTTGACCGCCGACGCAGGTCACCGATCGGTATCGGCCGGTGTGTATAGTCGGGCGCCAGAGGTCCCCTACGTCAAGGAAAGACGAGGTCGCGCGGTGAAGAAGCTTCTCCTGGTCGCACTGGCCGCCATCGGCGGGCTCCTCGTGTACCGCCAGATCCAGGCGGATCGCGCCGAGCAGGATCTGTGGACGGAGGCGACTGACTCCGTGCCCACGGGTTCGTGAGAACGACCGACATCCGGTCCTGAGCAGACCCCGGCCGTCATACGGTCGGGGTTTTGTGTTGTTCCGACGGGGCACGGTCCGCTGGGGGCGGGCGGCGACGGCGCCGGTGAGGGCGAGGGGTGGCGGGTCATGGCACGGTGGTGTAGGGCTCGGCGGCACGCCGGAGCGGGGCGCGCGCGGCCGTCGGTGACCGCGCGCCCGAGGGTGTCCGGCCGGGTGGCGGTGCCGGCCGCCGCCCTCGTACTGGCCACGACCGCGGCCCTGCCCGGAGCCACCGCCCGTGCGGCCGGTGCGAGCGCCGGGTACGGCTTCGCCGGCGACGCCCTGCGGATCGCGGGCGCGCGGGCCACCGAGGGCGCCGAACCGCTGGAGGCCGGCTCCACGTACCGCAGCTCCCTGCCGAGGAACGGTGTCCTCTATTACCGCCTCGAACTCGACGACGCCTCCGACGCCTACGTCTCCGTCACCGCCGTACCCGGCGCCGACGGCGAGGTCACCGCCGTCGACGGCATCCGGGTCTTTGTGCAGGACGCCGACGGCGGCTCCTGCTCCGTGCAGAGCGCGACCTTCGGCGCCGCCCGCAGCCCCCGCCCGGTCACCGCCTGGGGCATGCGCGAGATCGACCCCGGCGCCCACCGGTGCCAGGAGCCCGGCACCTACTACGTCGGCGTCGAGCGGACCCGGCCCCAGGACTCCCCGCCGGACGACTGGGAGCTGGAGCTCACCGCCGCCACCGAACCCCGCCCGCGCGAGACCGGCCCCACCAGGGCCCCCGAGACCTGGGACTCCGCCTCGCCCGAACCGCTCTCCGGCGCGCCGCAGCGCCGGGCGGGCGGCAACGGCTTCGCCCACGCGACCCTCGTCGGGCAGGGCGTCTGGCGGGACGAGATCCGGCCCGGGGAGACCCTTTACTACAAGGTGCCGGTCGACTGGGGCCGCCAGGTGTACGCCACCGCCGAACTCGCCGGTTCCGCGGACGCCTCCGGCTATGCCACCGGAGCCCTGCGCCTGGCCCTGCACAACCCCGTGCGCGGCAAGGTCGACGACGCCGCCAAGGGCTACACCGGGCGCCGGACCACCGTCGGCCTCGCCCCCCTGGCGCCGGTGGCGTACCCCAACCGGTACGCCACCGCCGGACAGGTCGGCGCGCTGCGGTTCGCCGGTGAGTACTACGTCGTGGTCCACCTCGCGGCCCAGGTGGCCGACGACTTCGGCCAGGGCCCGTTCGGACTGACGCTGCGCCTGCGGCTCGGGGGCACGGCAGGGTCGGGACCCGACTACGCGGGGGAGTCGCGGCCGAAGGGCCTGTTCGAGGTCTCCGCGCGGGACCGGGCCGCCGCGCCCGTGACCGCCGCCGCTCACGACGACCTCGCCATGAAGGCGGTCGCCGTCGGCGGGATCGGCACCGGCAGCCTGCTGCTCCTCGCCCTCGCCGTGTGGACGGTGGTGGCCCGGCGCAGGGCCGGGGACCCGTCCCGGCGCGCTTGACTCAGATACGGGCCAGCGCCCAGAACCCCACGGCGTAGCAGGCCAGCGCGAGCAGCAGCAGCGGTAGGGCTACCCGGGCCGGGGGACCGGGACGGCGCCGCCGCCGCGCACCACGGTGCTGGGCGGGAGGGGAGGACCGCGGGTTCCGGACGGTGTAGGCGGCGGTGGGAACGTCGGCGCGCTGCGGCGGGGAGGGCGCGAGGGCCTGCGCGGGCGACGGCGGCCCTTGCGGCGTCCGGTACGGCGTCCGGTCCGGCGGCGGGTGATGCGGCAGGTGCTGCGGCGATCCGGTGAACGCCGGTTGCTGTGCGGGCGGTTGCTGCGCGTCGGCCGTCGAAGCCGACGCCGGGGTGTCGGTCGGCCGCGGCGGCGGCAGGTGGAAACCGCCGGTCTCCGACAGGGCACCCGCTCGCGCCGTTCCACCCGGAGCCGGGTTCGCCGGGCCGGGCGCCGACGGCGGCCCGCCGGGGACGGAGGACGTCCAGCCCTGGCCGGGCGGGGTGCCGGTCGGGGCGGAGGGGTGTCCGGCGGGATGGGACGGCGGGCCGACCGGTGGCGTCGGCGGGGTGGGCGGCGTCCGGTCCGTGCCCGGTGGGGGCCAACCGTGGCCGGAGGTGGTGCCGGTGGGGTCGGACGGCGTGCCGTCGGGAGCGGGTGGTGCGCCGGGCGGGGCGGACGCCGGTGTCGTGTCCCTGCCCGGGACGGCGGACGGCGGACGGCCCTGGTCGGACGGCGGGCCGACCGGTGGCGTCGGCGGGGCCGGCCGGGCGGGCGTCGGTGGTGTGGTGTGCGGGGACGGGGACGGGGACGGGGACGGGCTCGCGGGGTGTCGAGGGTCCGTCGGTACGTCGTCCACGCCCGAGGCCCTCTGGAGCGGGCCCTCGGGGCCGAATCCCGTGGGCAGCGGGCCCACTTGGTCGAAGATCTCGATCAGCTCGTCGTCGGGCCCGGGCTCCGGCAACAGCTCCACCGCCGCGGCCAGCGCCTTGCGCGCCCCCGTCGCGGTACGGAACCTCGCCGACGGATCCGGCTGCAACAGCGTCGCCACGACCTGCCACAACGGCTCGGGAATCCCCCGCGGCGCGAGCGGCGTGCCGTGCTCGGCGAAGTGCTGCACGAGCGCCTTGGCGTCAGGCTTCGCCCCCTCCAGCAGGTACAGGGCGACCAGACCCACCGCGAACAGGTCCGCCGGGAAGTCCGGCTCCGCGCCCATCATCTGCTCCGGCGCCAGGTAACCCGGCGTCCCCACCACGAGGTTGGTCTCCGTCAGCCGGGGCTCACCCAGCCGCATCGCGATGCCGAAGTCGGACAGCCTGAGGCGCGGACGGCCCGTCCCCGTCGCTTCGAGGAGCAGGTTGGCGGGCTTGATGTCACGGTGCACCACACCCTCCGCGTGCACCGCGGCCAGGCCCGACAGGAGCTGGTCGAGCAGCGTGCACACGAACTCGGGCGGCAGGGGCCCGTAGTCCCCGACCAGATGGACCAGCGAACCACCCGTGACCAGGTCCATCGTGAACAGGACCTGGTCGTCGTCGGCGGCCCAGCTCGCGGGCGCCAGCACATGGGGGTGATCGATGCGCAGCGCCTGCTCACGCACGAACCGCAGCAGCGCGTGCGCGTCCCGCTGCTGCAGCACCTTCGCGGCCACATAACGCCTGCGGCGGTGGTCCCAGGCACGCCAGACGGCACCCACCCCGCCCCGGCCGATCGGGTCGACCAGCTCGTACCGGCCCGCGAAGACCTCACCCATGGCTGTGCGCCGCTCCTCCCCTGGGACCTGTCGCGCCACTCCCGCCGACCCGGCCGCCGACCCCCCTCGGCGACCGGACCGCGGGGTCAGTTCTGGTGGGACTGGTAGTGCGCGACCGCGTCCGAGGTGCGTCCCGCGCCGTACACCCGCAGGAACTCGGCCAGCTCCGGGTGCGAGGAGGAGAGGGAGTCCGCAGCGTCGATGATGTCCCCGGCCGCCGCCACCGAGCGCAGCAGCGACTGGATCTCCCGGACCACCCGCTTGACCGTGGGCGCACCCGAACTACTGGTGGTCGTCGTGGTGTTGCTGAGCACCGAGCCCCCTTGCGACTTCTTGATCTCGTCCATGCGCTCCGTGGCCTCGGCCGCGCTCACACTGCCGTCGGCGACCTGCCCCGCCAGGTCCTGCAGCAGCTGCACCCGCTGGACCACCGCGGGATTTCCGATCTTCGCCCGCTGGCCGCTCATCAGCTGCGACAGCATCGGCGCGGACAGCCCCAGCACTCCCGCGAGACGAGCCTGGTTGAGACCGAGATCGTCGATAAGCTTGCGGAAGAGCGCCCCCAGCGGCTCCCCGTACCAGTTCCGCTGCAGTTCCCGCGCTCTTGCGGTGGCTTCCTGCTGTGCGGCGTCCATTGCGTCTCCCCATCGCTTCCCCAAAAACCGCAGTTCGCTCCAGCGAACCACGCCGAGCATCTTACGGAGCGTGGTCGTTCCCCGGGACCCCCAATCATTTGTGAGATACGGGGGGCGACCCGGTACTCTTGTCCGCGGCACCCGACGGTCCGCGAGACCAGGACCGGCGGCGCCACCCGAGGGGCCTTAGCTCAGTTGGTAGAGCGCTGTCTTTGCATGGCAGATGTCAGGGGTTCGACTCCCCTAGGCTCCACCGTCAAGAACGCCTCCGACCTGCGGGAACATGGGTCGGAGGCGCTCTTTTCCCCCAGACGGGCCGCAGCGGCCCCGCCGTCCGGGCCCGCCGTCCGGGCCCCGGCGGACGGAGACGTTCCTCACCGTCGTCCCCCTCACGCCGTGCCCGACACCGCCCGCACCGGCCTGGTGATCAACAACAACCGGAGGGAAAGGGCCAGTTGAGCACGTGGAAGAAGGCTCCGGCGCCCGCCCGGGCGACGGAACGGGCCCATGGACGGGTCCCTCTCGGCACCCGGGCGGCGCTGTCTGCTCTTGATATCGTCACCCCACAGGGCATCAGCGCCACACCCCCGCGGGGCGGTGCCACGTGGCTCATCGCCGTCGGAGCCGTCCGTTCGCTACCGACGAGGTGGAAGGGGTAGACCATGCGGGCGAAGGTACGAGCCGCTCTCGACGCGCTCTACATGAAGCGGCTGGTCAGGGAGTTGGAAGGACGCCCACGCCCCCAGCACATCGGCATCATGCTCGACGGCAACCGCCGGTGGGCCAAGATGTCGGGCATCGACGACCCCCGCGAGGGTTACCGGGCCGGCGGCGCGAAGGTGCTGGACTTCCTGCGCTGGTGCGACTCCGCGCAGATCGAGCACGTCACCCTGTTCATGCTCTCCGACGACAACCTGCACCGGCCCGAAGAGCAGCTGAACCCCCTCATCGACATCATCGCCGAGGTCGTCGAGCAGTTGGCCGCGCCGGGCAACCCCTGGCCCGTCGAAGCCGTCGGGGCCCTGGACCTGCTGCCGGCGGAGTCCGCGAGCCGCCTCAAGACCGCCACCGCCGCCACCGAGGGCCGCAAGGGCGGCACCAAGGTCGACGTCGCCGTGGGCTACGGGGGCAGGCGCGAGATCGTCGACGCGGTGCGCTCGGCCCTGATGGAGCACAGCTCCCAGGGTGGTGACATCGACGAGTTCATCGAGACCTTCACCATGGAGCACATCTCCAAGCACCTGTACTCCAAGACGCGGTCCGAGTCCGACCTCATCATCCGCACCTCCGGCGAGCAGCGGCTCTCCGGGTTCCTGCTCTGGCAGTCCGCCTACGCGGAGGTCCACTTCTGCGAGACCTACTGGCCGGACTTCCGCGAGATCGACTTCCTGCGGGCCCTGCGCTCCTACTCCCTGCGGGAACGCCGCTACGGTCGCTGAGCACCGTTCGTTTCACGTGAAACATCGCCGCCGCGGGGCGGGAGACCTTGGGTCTCCCGCCCCGCGGCGGTAAGGAAACGACAGAACGCGGCCGACACCGTACGGCGAGCGAGGAGGGTCAGCGGGGCTCGTCGCCCTCCGCCGCCTCCTCCTGGGCCTGCTTGGCCTGCACCTCGGGATCGAGGATCGCCTCGCCCGTACCGTCCACCGACGACAGTCGGCCCGACTCGGGGACCTCGGTCGCCTCCGGCGGCTCGACCAGCCAGTCCGGGTTGGCCTGCTTGTCCCACCACTTCCACGCGGCGAAGGCGCCGCCCGCGACGATGCCGATCACCGCGAGGGCCTTGGCGACCCGGCCGGCCCTGGCCCGCCGCTGGTGCCTGCGCGTCAGCCGCTGGATCTCCTTGGCCGTGACCTGACCGCGCAGCGCGGCCAGCGCGGCCGCACCACGCGCCGTGGCCTCGTCGCGCACGGGGCCGGCGGCGGCCACCGCCTGCTCGATCCTCGGTCGTGAGTAGTCGGCCGCCTGCCGAGCGGCCAGGCGGGCGCGGATCGCGGCCTCCTGCGCGGCCGCGTCCATCTTCGGCGGCACATGCGTACGGGCCTGCTCCAGTCGCGGCGCGACCCGCGCACCGTACTGAAGCCGGGCCTGGTCTGCGGCCTGCGACACCTTGGGCGCCAGCCGTACGCGCGCCTCCTGTGCGTAGTGAGCGGCCCTGTCCTTGGCCGTGTCGGCGTAGGGCGCCACCACTTCCGCGGCGTGCAGCACGCTGTCCTTCGCCGAACCGGTCGCGGCGCGCACGCTGTCGATGCGGGTCACGGGTTCCTCCTCCTCGGTGGCGTACGGTAATTCGACTTTCCACCCTTTTACGGATCATGCCTGCGGACGCACCGCCAGGCATGTGAGGGCGGGCATCCGGGTCACGGACGATGCCGCCGCGCCCTCTGGGACAAGTGGTGATGAAGTTGCGAGCAAGACATGATCTACACCAATAACGGATGAATACCGGGCAACACGAGCCTGCCCACGACCATGTCACGGATCGGCTCCCCACGCTCGTGACCCAGCGGGATGAGCGACGAGCGCGCCCCCGACCGTGCGAGGATCGATGCGCACAGCAGGACGAGGGAAGGCACATCGTGGCCGAGCAGCTCTACGCCACCCTGAAGACCAGCCAAGGTGACATCGTGGTCCGGCTGCTGCCGAACCACGCCCCCAGGACCGTCAAGAACTTCGTCGAGCTGGCCCGCGGCGAGCGGGAGTGGACCCACCCCGCCACCGGCGAGAAGTCCATGGCCCGGCTCTACGACGGCACCGTCTTCCACCGGGTCCTGAGCGGCTTCATGATCCAGGGCGGCGACCCGCTGGGCAACGGCACCGGCGACCCCGGCTACCAGTTCCCCGACGAGTTCCACCCCGACCTCGCCTTCGACAAGCCCTACCTGATGGCCATGGCCAACGCCGGTCCCGGCACCAACGGCTCGCAGTTCTTCATCACCGTCTCCCCGACGACCTGGCTGAACCGCAAGCACACGATCTTCGGCGAAGTGACCGACCCGGCCAGCCAGAAGGTCGTCGACACCATCGCCGCCGCCCGGACCAACCCGCGCACCGAGCGGCCCCTCACCGACATCGTCATCGAGTCGGTCGTCGTCGAAACGCGGAACGCCTGACGCCCCGCCGAGCGGGCAGGAACCAAATGCGCCGCCCGTCCGTAGAAAAGGGCGGGGCGGTGCATCTGCACACACCGCCCGCAGGGACGACCGAGGGGATGCCATGGACCACGCGGCCGCCGGCCGACCGGATGCCCAGAGCCTGCCCGGTTGCTATCGCCACCCCGACCGCGAGACCGGTATCCGCTGCACCCGCTGCGAGCGCCCCATCTGCCCGGACTGCATGGTCAACGCCTCCGTCGGCTTCCACTGCCCCGACTGTGCGAGCGGTCGCACCGGCGGGAGCGGTCCGGCGCCCACCGCCTCCATGCCCCGCACTCTCGCCGGCGGCACCGTCGCCGCCGACCCGCGGCTGGTCACCAAGGTTCTGATCGGGGTCAACCTGGCCCTCTTCCTGGTCCAGCTCTCCGTCGGGGACCGCTTCACCCATCGGTTCGAGCTGCTCGGCCAGGCGTACCTCACCTTCCCCGGCCCGGTGGAGGGCGTGGCCGAGGGCCAGTGGTACCGGCTGCTGACCGCGATGTTCCTGCACAGCAGCTACATGCACATCCTGTTCAACATGCTCAGCCTCTGGTGGCTCGGCGGACCGCTGGAAGGGGCCCTGGGGCGAGCACGCTACCTCGCCCTCTACTTCTGCTCCGGGCTGGCGGGCAGCGCCCTCACGTACCTGATCGCCGCGCCGAACCAGCCCTCGCTCGGCGCCTCAGGGGCGATCTTCGGTCTCTTCGGCGCCACCGCCGCCCTGGTCCGGCGCCTCAACGCGGACATGCGGCCGGTCGTCATCCTGCTGGCGATCAACCTGGTCTTCACGTTCACCTGGGCCAACATCGCTTGGCAGGCCCACGTCGGCGGCCTCGTCGCGGGCGCCGCGATCGGCTACGCCATGCTCCACGCCCCGCGGGAGCGGCGCACCCTCGTCCAGTACGGCACCTGCGCGCTGGTCCTACTGATCGTCGTGGGACTGACCCTGGTGAGGACGGCCCAGCTCACCTGAGCGCGCCGTTGTCCACAGTAGGTGGCGGATCTTGTGCACAGCGTGCGGGAACAGGTGTGCCCCCTGTCGCTGACCAGTGTTCTCGCAGGTCAGACAGGGGGCGAACACGTTTTCGGAACCTGGATTCAGCCGGTACTTCCGTCACACCGGTGTCAATGCCCGGCGGGTTATCCACAGATCGTCTTTCTTTTTCCCCACCGTGTGGACAGCGCCTGTGGATAACTCCGTGAATACCCCTGGGCAGAGCTACCGGGGAGTCGCCGCCGGGGCTACTTCCACTGCGTGGAGACGCCGAACCCCGCGGCGATGAAACCGAAGCCCACCACGATGTTCCAGTTGCCCAGCGAGTCGATGGGCAGGGAACCGTCGGTGACGTAGAAGACGACGATCCAGGCCAGACCGATGACGAACATGGCCAGCATCACCGGTGCCACCCAGCCGCGGCTGGTCAGCTTGATGCTGGTCGCCTCCTTGGAGGGCGGCGGCGTGTAATCGGCCTTCTTGCGGATACGTGACTTCGGCACGAGGGTCTCTCCTGTCGATGCGCTGCGTGGCCGCGCAGGGAACGGGGTTCGGTCTCGGGGTGCGGCGTACGTGGGGACAAGGGGACTCTGAGCGCTCCCCCGGGCGTCCGTTAGCGTAGTCCTTCCGTGGCGCCGAAGGAGATAAGGGTACGTTGAGCAATTCTGCCGACTCCCCCGGGACGGGATCCAGCCCCGACCGCCGGCGCCGTTTCCGGCCCGTGCGGGTCCTCACCGCGGCCGTCTTCGCACTCGCGGGACTTATTTTCTTCACCAGCTTCAATACCGCGAAGGGCACCAATATCCGTACGGACGCCTCTTTGCTCAAGTTGTCCGATCTCATCCACGAGCGCAGCCGGGCGAACGGAGATCTGGAGGAGTCCAACGGCACCCTGCGCGAGGACGTCGAATCACTCGCCGAACGCGACGACGGCCGTACGAAGTCGGAGGACGACAAGCTCGCGGCGCTGGAGAGGAAGGCGGGCACGCAGAAGCTGAAGGGCGAGGCGGTCACCGTCACGCTCGACGACGCCCCGCCGGACGCCACCGCGAAGCTCCCCGGCTATCCGGAACCGCAGCCCGACTACCTGGTGATCCACCAGCAGGACCTGCAAGCCGTGGTGAACGCGCTGTGGCAGGGCGGCGCGAAGGGCATCAAGGTCATGGACCAGCGGCTGATCTCCACCAGCGCGGTGCGCTGCGTGGGCAACACCCTGATCCTCCAGGGCCGCGTCTACTCACCGCCGTACAAGATCCAGGCGGTCGGCGACCCGGAGGACCTGAAGGACGCGCTGGCGAAGTCGCCCGCGATCCAGAACTACATGGTGTACGTCAACGTCTACGGGCTCGGCTGGAAGGTCGAGAACGACGGCCGGGTGACGCTGCCGGGCTACTCGGGCGCGGCCGACCTGCACTATGCCCAGCCTGTGGAGTAGGGCCGTTCCCCGGGGTCCCGCGCCGCTAGTCTGGTGCGGTACGGCGTGAGTCTGGCGCCGTGGTGCGACGGAAGGGACGGCATGTACGGCTGGATCTGGCGGCATCTGCCGGGGAACGCGTGGGTGAAGGCGCTGCTCTCGCTCATGCTGGCGATGATCGTGGTCTACGTCCTCTTCCAGTACGTCTTCCCGTGGGCCGAACCGCTGCTCCCCTTCAACGATGTGACGGTGGACAACCAGTGAGCGCGCGCATCCTCGTCGTCGACAACTACGACAGCTTCGTCTTCAACCTGGTCCAGTACCTGTACCAACTCGGCGCCGAGTGCGAGGTGCTGCGCAACGACGAGGTGTCGACGGCCCACGCCCAGGACGGCTTCGACGGCGTCCTGCTCTCGCCCGGCCCGGGCACGCCGGAGCAGGCCGGGGTGTGCGTCGAGATGGTGCGGCACTGCGCGGCGACCGGGGTGCCGGTCTTCGGCGTGTGCCTGGGCATGCAGTCCATGCAGGTGGCCTACGGCGGTGTCGTCGACCGGGCGCCCGAGTTGCTGCACGGCAAGACCTCGCCAGTGGAGCACACCGGCCGGGGCGTCTTCGCCGGGCTGCCCTCGCCGTTCACGGCGACGCGGTACCACTCGCTGGCCGCGGAGCCGGCCACGGTGCCGGCGGAGCTGGAGGTGACGGCCCGCACGCCCGACGGGATCGTGATGGGCCTGCGCCACCGGGAACTGCTCGTCGAGGGCGTGCAGTTCCACCCGGAGTCGGTGCTGACCGAGCACGGGCACCGGATGCTGGCCAACTGGCTGGTGGAGTGCGGCGACCGGGACGCGGTGGCGAGGTCGGCGGGGCTCGCCCCGGTGGTGGGCAGGGCCACGGCGTGACCGCGCTGCGCCCCGAGCGCGAGTCCGGCACGGCCGGTGACCAGGGATCCCCGTACGGGCAGCCGTACGGGGATTCCGGTGCGTTCGGGGAGCAGTACCGGTCGCCGCTCCTCGACGACGAGACGGTGGCGCTGCGGGTCCCGGAGCCTCCCGCGCGCGGGACGGCCACCGAGACGGAATCCGCCGGGGGCGGGCCCGGGGACGGACCCGCGGGCGGGGGGCGGGCGGCCCGCCGGAAGGCCGCGAAACGGCGTCACGGGCGCCGTGGGGCGCCCAGGGGCCAGTCTCCGGAGCAGGAGGCCGAGGAGGCCCCCCAAGCGCCTCTGTCGCGCGTGGAGGCCCGTCGGCAGGCCCGTGCGCGCAAGCCCGGCGCCGCGGTGATCGCCAGCCGGGCGATCGGTGAGATCTTCATCACGACCGGTGTGCTGATGCTGCTGTTCGTCACCTACCAGCTGTGGTGGACGAACGTGCGGGCGCACGCGCAGGCGAACCAGGCCGCGAGCAACCTCCAGGACGACTGGGCGAACGGCACGCGCAACCCGGGGACGTTCGAGCCGGGGCAGGGCTTCGCGCTGCTGCACATTCCCAAGCTGGACGTGGTGGTGCCGATCGCGGAGGGCACCAGCAACAAGAAGGTGCTGGACCGGGGCATGGTCGGGCACTACGGGGAGGACGGTCTGAAGACGGCGATGCCGGACGCCAGGACCGGCAACTTCGGCCTCGCGGGGCACCGCAACACGCACGGCGAGCCCTTCCGGTACATCAACAAGCTGGCGCCTGGCGACCCGATCGTGGTGGAGACGCAGGACAAGTACTTCGTGTACAAGATGGCGTCGATCCTGCCGGTGACGTCGCCGAGCAACGTCAGTGTGCTGGACCCGGTCCCCAAGCAGTCGGGCTTCAAGGGCCCCGGCCGCTACATCACCCTCACCACGTGCACGCCGGAGTTCACCAGCAAGTACCGCATGATCGTCTGGGGCAAGATGGTCGAGGAACGGCCGCGCAGCAAGGGCAAGCCGGATGCGCTCGTCAGTTAAGGGCGGATGACCAGTGGCAGCGACCACCGACACGGAGCAGCACGAGCACGCCGGCGAGGACGGCCCACCGGAGCCCGGGGCGGGCCCCCGCGGGCGCGGTCCCCGGCGGATCGTCGCGCAGGCGGTGAGCGTCTTCGGCGAGCTGCTCATCACCGCGGGCCTGGTGCTGGGCCTGTTCGTCGTCTACTCGCTGTGGTGGACGAACGTGGTCGCCGACCGCGCGGCGGACAAGCAGGCCGAGAAGGTCCGTGACCACTGGGCCCAGGACCGCGTCGGCGCGGACGGCCCCGGGGCCCTGGACACCAAGGCGGGCATCGGCTTCCTGCACGTCCCGGCGATGGGCGAGGGCGACGTCCTGGTGGAGAAGGGCACGTCGATGAAGGTCCTCAACGACGGCGTGGCCGGCTACTACACCGACCCGGTCGAGGCGACGCTGCCCACCTCGGGCAAGAAGGGCAACTTCGCGCTCGCCGCCCACCGGGACGGGCACGGCGCGAAGTTCCACAACATCGACAAGATCGAGAAGGGTGACCCGATCGTCTTCGAGACGAAGGACACCTGGTACGTCTACAAGGCGTACGCCGTCCTCCCGGAGACCTCGAAGTTCAACGTCGACGTCCTGGACGCGGTCCCCGGCGAGTCCGGCAAGAAGAAGGCCGGCCACTACATCACCCTGACGACCTGCACCCCGGTCTACACGAGCCGCTACCGGTACGTGGTCTGGGGCGAGCTGGTCCGCACGGAGAAGGTGGACGGGGAACGGACCCCGCCGAAGGAGCTGCGCTGATGGCGTTGAGGCGCTGAGGCCCACCGCGCGGGCGCCTGCGACGGAGCCCCGGTCCCCCCGTCGAGCGGAGGGACCGGGGCTCCGGTCGTTCAGGCCGTCGGGTCAGTCCCGGCCGCCGGTGAGGCCGGCGATGACGCCGCCGTTGTCACCACCGCCGTTGCCGCCGTTGCCGCCCACCGTGGTGAGGGTGATCGGCGTGGCAGCCGGGTCGTCGACCTCGCTGTTGGCCGGCGGGTTCTGTCCTATGACGACGGCGTTGCCGTCATTCGGACCGTTGACCTGGATGTTGGTGAAGCCGGCCTGCTGAAGCGTCTGCTGAGCCTGGCCCAGGGGCGTGCCGAGCTTGATCTCGGGGACCTTCGTCTTCTCCACGGCCTTGCCGACGACGATCGTGACCTTGGAGCCCGGGTCGACCTGCTGGTTCGCCTGGGGCGTGGTGGAGATGACCTTGTCCACCTGGTTCGGGTCGTTGGTGGGCTGGTCCGTGCAGGTGGCGTCGAGGCCGCTGCTCTCCATCTGGGCCTTGGCCTCGTCGCAGCTACGGCCGACGACGTCCGGCACCGTGGCCTTCTCCTCGGCCTTGGCGACCTCCAGGGTCACCGTCGAGCCCTTCTCCAGCTCCTTGCCCGGTTCGGGGTTCTGGTCGAGGACCGTGCCCTCGTCCTGGGAGGACTCGGTCTGCTTGGTCTCGACCTCGAAGCCCTTGTCCTCGAGCTGCTTGGTGGCCTCGTCGACGTTCTTGTCGATCACGTTCGGGACGGCGACCTTCGGCGCTCCCGTGGAGACCACCAGATTGACCGTGGACCCCTTGTCGACGCTGGTGCCCTGCTCGGGGTCCTGGTCGCAGATGCTGCCCTTCTTCTGGTCCTCGCAGGGCTTCTGCTCGACCGTCCCCAGCTTGAGGTCGGAGTTGGTGAGCAGTTTCTCCGCGTCGTTCTGCGTCTGACCGATCAGGGCGGGCACGTCGACCGTGCCGTTGCCCGGCCCGCCGTCCCCGCTGAAGGCGTACTTGCCGATCAGGATCGCGCCGACGAGGACGAGGATGCCGGCCAGGACCAGGAAGATCGTGGCGGTGTTCTTCTTGCGGGGCTGCTGGCGGCGCCGGTCGGGGCGGTCGTCGTAGCCGTAGCCGCCGTCGTCCGGGTTCGTGGGCGGCAGCATGGTCGTGGCGCCGGCGCCCGCGTCGGAGCGCAGGGCGGTGGTCGGCTGGTCGTCGGGGTAGGCGCCGTAGCCGCCGGCCGCCATGGCGCCCATCGCGGCGGTGGCTCCGACGGGCTGGCCGTCGAGGCAGGCCTCGATGTCGGCGCGCATCTCGTCGGCCGACTGGTAGCGGTAGTCCGGGTCCTTGACCAGGGCCTTCAGCACGATCGCGTCCATCTCGGGCGTGATCTCGGGATCGAAGACGCTCGGCGCCTGCGGTTCCTCGCGCACGTGCTGGTAGGCGACCGCGACCGGGGAGTCGCCGACGAAGGGCGGGCGCACGGTCAGCAGCTCGTAGAGCAGGCAGCCCGTGGAGTACAGGTCGGAGCGGGCGTCGACCTGCTCGCCCTTGGCCTGCTCCGGGGAGAGGTACTGGGCGGTGCCGATCACGGCGGAAGTCTGGGTCATCGTCATGCCGGAGTCGCCCATGGCGCGGGCGATGCCGAAGTCCATGACCTTGACCTGGCCGTTGCGCGTCAGCATGACGTTGGCCGGCTTGATGTCGCGGTGGACGATGCCCGCCCGGTGCGAGTACTCCAGCGCCTGGAGGATGCCGATGGTCATCTCCAGCGTCCGCTCCGGCAGCAGCTTGCGGCCGGAGTGGAGCAGTTCCCGGAGCGTGGAGCCGTCGACGTACTCCATGACGATGTACGGGATCGACACGTTGTCGATGTAGTCCTCGCCCGTGTCGTAGACCGCCACGATCGCGGGATGGTTGAGCGAGGCGGCCGACTGGGCCTCCCGGCGGAAGCGGGCCTGGAAGGACGGGTCGCGCGCCATGTCCGCGCGCAGCGTCTTCACCGCCACCTGGCGCCCGAGCCGGGTGTCATGCGCGTGGTAAACCTCCGCCATGCCACCACGGCCGAGCACAGGGCCCAGCTCGTACCGGCCGCCGAGGCGACGCGGCTCTTCCATGGTTACCTACCAGACCTCTCCGTCGGTCCCGACCGGCATGCTTGTACGGTCGGAGGCTGCCGTCCGGCCTACCGTACCCGGCTCGCTCGTGGCCCCTTGGCCGAGCCGGGCAGCCGATACAGGACCGGTATCGCAACGTGCGCCGATGTGAAGAAGACGTGACCGGAGTCACGTCCCGTTCATGGCGCGGTCACTTCTTGCTGTCGATGACGGCCTCCATGACGTTCTTCGCGATCGGTGCCGCGAGGCCGCCGCCGGAGATGTCGTCACGGACGGCGTTCTCGTCCTCGATCACCACGGCCACGGCGACGGGCGAGCTGCCGTCGTCCGCCTTGGCGTACGAGATGAACCAGGCGTACGGGTTCGCGCTGTTGTTCTCGCCGTGCTGTGCGGTACCGGTCTTGCCGCCCACCTTGACGCCGTCGATCTTGGCGTTGGTTCCCGTGCCGTCCTCGACGACGGTCTCCATCATGGACTGGAGGATCTGCGCGTTGTCCGCGGACAGCGGCTTGCTCATCTCCTCCGGGTCCGTCTTCTCGATCGTGTCGAGGTTGGGGGCCTGGAGCTCGTCGACCATGTACGGCTTCATCAGGGTGCCGTTGTTGGCGATGGCGGAGGACACCATGGCCATCTGCAGCGGGGTGGCCGCGGTGTTGTACTGGCCGATGGAGGAGAGCGCGACCTGCGAGTCGTTCATGTTGTCGGAGAAGACGGAGGCGCTGGAGCGGACCGGGACGAACTGCTCCTCGGTGAAGCCGAACTTCTTGGCCGTCTCCAGCATCTCGTCGTTGCCGAGGTCGGCGCCGAGCTTGCCGAAGACGGTGTTGCAGGAGACGCGCAGGGCCTCGCGGAGGGTGGCGTTCTCGCAGGGGATGTTGCCCTCGTTCTTCAGCTCGGTGGTGGTGCCGGGCATCGTCCAGGGCAGCGGGGAGTCGGTCTTCTCGTCCGCCGAGTCGTACTTCCCGTGCTCCAGGGCCGCCGCCGCGGTGACCACCTTGAAGGTGGAGCCGGGCGGGTAGACCTCGCGCAGGGCGCGGTTGAGCATCGGGTCGTCGGGGTTGTTCTTCTTCTGCAGCCGGTTCCAGGCCTCACCGGCCGCGGTGTTGCTGCCCGCGAAGGCGGTGGGGTCGTACGAGGGGTACGAGGCCATCGAGAGGATCTTGCCGGTGGACGGCTCGATCGCGACGACGGCGCCCTTGGCGCCCTGCTTCTTCAGACCGTCGTAGGCGGCCTTCTGGGCGGCGCTGTTGAGGGTGGTGACGACGTTGCCGCCCTCGCGCTTCTTCCCCGTGATCATGTCGAGGGTGTTGCGGAAGAACAGCCGGTCGTCGTTGCCGGTGAGGATGCCGTCGTCGATGGACTCGAGCTGGGTGGCGCCGAAGGCCTGGGAGACGTACCCGGTGACGGGCGCCCACATGGCGCCGTCCTTGTAGGTGCGCTTGTACTTGAAGTCGCCCTCGGTGGTGGCGTGTCCGGTGATGGCCTTGCCGTCGACGATGATGTCGCCGCGCGGGGTGGCGTACCGCTCGATGGCGACCCGGCGGTTGTGCTCGTCCTCCTTGAGCTCGTCGGCCTGGACGTACTGGAGCCAGTTGTCCCGGATGAGCAGGGTGAGGACGAGGAGGCCGCAGAAGATCGCGATTCGGCGCAGTGGCTTGTTCACGGTCGGACCACCTGGGTCATCTCGGCGTCGGGGTTGGCGGGCGCGGCGGGTGCCGGTCTGCGCGCGGTGTCGCTGATGCGCAGCAGGATCCCGATCAACGCCCAGTTGGCGATGACGGAGGAACCGCCGTACGCCAGGAAGGGCATGGTCATACCGGTCAGCGGGATGAGGCCCATGACACCGCCGGCGACGACGAAGACCTGGAGGGCGAAGGCGCCGGAGAGGCCGATGGCGAGGAGCTTGCCGAAGGGGTCGCGGGCGGCGAGGGCGGTGCGCACGCCGCGTTCCACGATCAAGGCGTAGAGCAGGAGCAGGGCCATCAGGCCGGCCAGGCCCAGTTCCTCGCCGAAGGTGGCGAGGATGAAGTCGGAGTTGGCGGCGAAGCGGATCAGCTCGGAGTGGCCCTGGCCCCAGCCGGTGCCGAGGGTGCCGCCGGAGCCGAAGGCCCACAGGGCCTGCTGGGCCTGCTCGGAGTGGCCGCCGACGCCCGCGCGGGAGAGCGCGTACTCCTTCATCGGGTCGAGCCAGGCGTCGACGCGCTGCTGGATGTGCGGTTCGAAGCTGGCCACGCCGACGGCGCCGACGGCGGACATCATCAGGCCGAAGACGATCCAGCTGGTCCGCTCGGTGGCGACGTACAGCATGATCACGAACATGCCGAAGAACAGCAGCGAGGTGCCGAGGTCGGTCTCGAAGACCAGGATGAGGATCGAGACGATCCAGACCACCAGGATGGGCCCGAGGTCCCGGCCGCGCGGCAGGTAGAGGCCCATGAAGCGGCGGCTGGCCAGCGCGAGCGCGTCGCGCTTCACCATCAGGTAGCCGGCGAAGAAGATCGCGAGGACGATCTTGGCGAACTCACCGGGCTGGATGGAGAAGGAGCCGACCTGGATCCAGATCTTGGCGCCGTAGATGTTCTTGCCGAGCCCCGGTACGAGCGGGAGCAGCAGCAGGAACAGGGCGCCGACCATGGAGATGTAGGTGTAGCGCTGCAGGACGCGGTGGTCCTTGAGGAAGACGAGCACGGCGACGAACAGGGCGATGCCCATCGCGGTGTAGATCAGCTGGCGGGGTGCCGCGGTGCCGGCCTGGTCGATGCTCTGGAGCAGCTCGGACTGGTCCAGGCGCCAGATGGCGACGAGTCCCAGGCCGTTGAGCAGGGTGGCCAGCGGCAGCAGCAGCGGGTCCGCGTACGGCGCGAACTTGCGCACGACGAGGTGGCCGACGCCGGCCAGCAGGCCGAGGCCGAAGCCGTAGCTCAACAGGCCCGCGGGCACCTCGTCGTTGATGGCCAGTCCCACGTTGGCGTAGGCGAAGACCGGGATGAGGACGGCGAACACGAGCAGAGCCAGCTCGGTGTTGCGCCGGCTCGGGGCGCCGATGGCGCCGATCGTGGACGTGTGGTGCGTCGACGGGTTGGTAGTACTGCTCATCGTGTGACAGGGCCTCTCACGGCTTGCCTACTGCTTACCGCACAGCGAGACGACCTTCTGCTCTTCCTCCGAGAGGGTCGGTCCTGAGCCTGGAGTGGGTGCGGTCGTGGACGGGGACTCGGACGATTCGGGTGCCTCGGGCGAGCCCGACGGGTTCGGGCTGGGTGACGCCTTGGACGTGAAGGAGGCGGGAGTGGTTCCCGTGGTGCCGCCGGCCTCGCCCTCGCCCGTCTTCGCGTTCTTCTCGGTCTCCGCGGTGCGCCGGTCGGCCTGCTTCTTGCAGGCGGAGGCCTGGACGGCCAGTTCCTCGATCTTGGCCCGGGCGTCGTTGAGGTCGCCCTCGGGGATGGTGGCCTCGACCAGTTTCTGCTGGTAGGGCGGCAGGTACTTGAGTTCGATCTCGGGGTGGTCCTTCTGGACCTTCGAGAGCGAGACCCAGGCGAGGTCCTGGCTGATGCCCCGGTAGAGCGCGAGGTGGTCGTCGTTGGTGCCGACGTAGTACTGGGTCTGGGTCCAGCGCCAGCCGCCGTAGGTGCCGCCGCCGATGACGGCGAGGGCGAGGACGGTGTAGAGGGACCGCTTGAGCCACCTGCGGTTCTTGCGGGGTTTGACGAAGTCGTCGGGGCCGTAGTCGTCGAAGCCGCCGGTCGGGATGAAGCCGGTGACGTCGCCGCTGCCGGGCGGGCCGAACTCGCCGCTCCCGCCGCGCTGTCCGCCCTGCCGGCCGAGGCCCGCGGCGCGGCCGGCCGGGGTCTGCATGATGCCGTTGTCGCCCATCTGGGCCTGGTTCTCGGCGACGGCGCCGACGACCACGGGGGTGTCGGAGAGCTGTCCGGCGAGGGTGTCACCGGTGTCGAGGTCGAGGACGTCGGCGACGATGACGGTGATGTTGTCGGGGCCGCCGCCGCGCAGGGCGAGCTGGATCAGCTCCTGGACGGTCTCCTGGGGGCCCTGGTAGCTGGCGAGGGTGTCCTCCATCGTCTGGTGGGAGACGACGCCGGAGAGCCCGTCGGAGCAGATCAGGTAGCGGTCGCCGGCCCGCACCTCGCGGATGGACAGGTCGGGCTCGACGTGGTCGCCGCTGCCGAGGGCGCGCATCAGCAGGGAGCGCTGCGGGTGGGTGCCCGCCTCCTCCTCGGTGATCCGGCCCTCGTCCACGAGGCGCTGCACCCAGGTGTGGTCCTGGGTGATCTGGGTGAGGACGCCGTCGCGCAGCAGGTAGGCGCGGGAGTCGCCGACGTGGACCATGCCCAGGCGCTGGCCGGTCCACAGCAGGGCGGTGAGCGTGGTGCCCATGCCCTCCAGGGCGGGGTCCTCCTCGACCATCTGGCGCAGCTGGTCGTTGGCGCGCTGGACGGCGGCGCCGAGGGAGGTCAGGACGTCGGAGCCGGGCACGTCGTCGTCGAGGGCGACGATGGTGGAGATCACCTCGGAGGAGGCGACCTCGCCGGCGGCCTGGCCGCCCATGCCGTCGGCGATGGCGAGCAGGCGCGGGCCGGCGTAGCCGGAGTCCTCGTTGCCCTCCCGGATCATGCCCTTGTGGGAACCGGCGGCGAAGCGCAGTGACAGACTCATGCGCACCTCGCCCGTCGGCTCCGACTGCAGCCGGTCGTGTCGAGCCACACTGCCCACCCTCCGGTCGGGAGCGCGCCGGGGCCCGGGGTGCCGGCCGCCGCTGCGTGCTCGCTCCGCTCGCGCTGATTCATTGGTGTAGCACTACTTCCGCAGCTCGATGACGGTCTTGCCGATGCGGATCGGCGCCCCGGGGCCGATCGGCGTGGGAGTCGTCAGCCGGGCCCGGTCCAGGTAGGTGCCGTTGGTGGAGCCCAGGTCCTCGACGATCCACTGGCCGTTCTGGTCCGGGTAGATCCTGGCATGGCGGCTGGAGGCGTAGTCGTCGTCCAGCACGATCGTCGAGTCGTGTGCCCGGCCGAGCGTGATGGTCTGGCCCTGGAGGGCAACGGTGGTGCCGGTGAGGGTGCCCTCCGTCACGACCAGCTTGGTGGGCGCGCCCCGGCGGCCGCGGCCCCCGCCGGACTGCTGGCGCTGCGGTGGAGGCGCCTGGCCCTGGCGCGTGGCGGTCTGCTGCGGTCGGGCGGCGTCGCGCCGCGCGCCGCGCTGGGTGACCCGCGTACCGAAGAGGTCGCTGCGGATGACCTGCACGGCCACGATCACGAACAGCCACAGTACGGCGAGAAAACCCAGCCGCATGACCGTGAGGGTCAGCTCTGACATTGCCCCCGGATCACCCTTCGGCTTGCCTGTAGATAACGGTGGTGCTGCCCACGACGATCCGCGAGCCGTCGCGGAGCGTAGCGCGGGTGGTGTGCTGCCCGTCCACCACGATGCCGTTGGTGGACCCGAGATCCTGGATCGTCGAGGGCGTTCCGGTCCGGATCTCGCAGTGCCGGCGGGAGACGCCGGGGTCGTCGATCCGCACGTCGGCCTCGGTGCTGCGTCCGAGTACGAGCGTCGCGCGGGAGATCTGATGGCGGGTGCCGTTGATCTCGATCCAGTGGCGGGTGCGGCCGGGTGCGGGTGCGGCCGGGGGCTGCTGGCCGCCGGCGGGCTGCGGGTAGCCGTAGCCGCCGGGGCGGCCGGGTGGCGGCGCGGACGGCATGGGCGGGGCGCCCGCGGGGGCGGCCGGCGGATAGCCGTACCCGCCGCCCGGTGCGGCGGGCCGCGCGGGCGGGGCCGGGGGCGCGGCGGCGCCCGGGCCGCCCTGGTGGCTGGTGGAGGAGGCGAGCGTACGGCTGCGCACCCGGTACAGGCCGGTGTCGAGGTCGTCCGCCTTCTCCAGGTGGACCTTGATCGGTCCCATGAAGGTGTAGCGCTGCTGCTTTGCGTAGTCGCGGACCATGCCGGCCAGCTCGTCGCCGAGCTGCCCGGAGTAGGGGCTGAGGCGCTCGAAGTCGGGCGTGCTCAGCTCCACGATGAAGTCGTTGGGTACGACGGTGCGGTCGCGGTTCCAGATGGTCGCGTTGTTGTCGCATTCGCGCTGGAGCGCTCCCGCGATCTCCACGGGTTGCACCTCGGACTTGAACACCTTCGCGAAGGTGCCGTTGACCAGACCTTCGAGACGCTGCTCGAACTTCTTCAGGACTCCCATGGGGCACCTCCTCCGTCGCTGCCGTCCTGTCCACTGCCCTGCGTACTGCTGCCCTGCGTACTGCCGCCCTGCGCCGTGCTGTGTCGCTTCGTGCCGCCCGGGGCAGTGCCCTGCGGTCGCGCACTGCCCACCTGGTACTGCTTACTGATCGTATCCACGCGCCGGTCGATCGGCTGGTTCCCCCTGTCGGCCCGGTCGACGGGTGTCGACGCCTCTCGGAGTTCCCGCCGGAGTTCCCCTTCGAACTCCCGCGGGCCCTTGGGATGTGCTCCCGCAGGTATTCATGCCCAGGATCGTAGAGGCGGCCGCAAACCAGTGTCCCGCACCTGACCGCGGTCATCCCCCGGCTCCTGGGGAGACGGGCCGGACCGGTACGAGGTTGATACGTGAACGGCCACGGACCGGGACGAGTGCCCGAAGGAGGGCGGGCGCCCCGGTCCGCCGGGGGAAAGGGATGTGAGTCGACCCCTTCCAGCGTGCTAATGTTCTCGTGTCGGAAGGCGCCGGACCGCAAGGAAAAGCCCGGAAGACACACCCAATGCGCGGGTGGCGGAATAGGCAGACGCGCTGGATTCAGGTTCCAGTGCCCGCAAGGGCGTGGGGGTTCAACTCCCCCCTCGCGCACCAGTCGAAAGCCCCCCAGGTCTCGGACCTGGGGGGCTTTCGCGTGTCCGTGCGCGGGCCCGTGACGGGTGCGCTGTGAGGAAGGTCTCAGGGCTCCGGCCGCCACAGGGCCGGCACGTTCGGCGGTTCCCAGCCGCTCATCGAGGTGTGCGCCTGAAGGCACCGGTAGGAGCGGCCGCCGTACGTCACCCGGTCGCCGGCGGTGTAGGCGCGGCCGCTCGTCCAGGTGCCGCCCGGCGGGTCGGTGGGCGGGTCGGTCGGCGGGTTCGTGGGGCCGGTGTCGCCGTCCACGTTCAGGACGAAGTCGAAGGTGGCCTCCTTGCCGCCGCCGGCGCCGCGGACGTTCATCAGCAGGGCCGGGTCGAAGATCATGTCCGTGCTGTTGCGGGGCTCGCCGGGGAAGTAGAGCTGGGTGGTCAGCACGGGCTCGCCGGGGGCCTGCACCTTGACGTGGATGTGCCGGGTGCGGCCGGGGTAGAGGCCGGGCACGATCGTCCGCAGGGAGAAGGCGCCGGTGGAGTCGCTGAACTGGTGGCCGCGGAAGGTGTACCCGGCCATGTCGTAGGCGCCGGCGGCGTCGGCCTGCCAGAAGTCGAGCAGGACGCCGGACAGCGGGACGCAGTTCCGGCCGAAGACGTAGCCGCCGACGGTCAGCGGGGTGCCCGGGGTGCCGGACGTGACCAGGTTGGTGCGCAGCGGCGAGTTGGGCTTGAAGTACGGGCCCTCCATCTGGTCGGGCGTCAGGTCGTCCCCGTCGTCGCAGTACGGGGTCGGCGTGAGGGTCCGGCCGGTGGAGGAGCGGGCGGCGTCGCGGGCCAGCGCGATACCGCCGGTGGCGAGCAGCGGGACAGTGGCGCCGGCGGCGACGGCCGCCCTGAGCAGCGTCTTGCGGCTGACCCCGCGGTCGGCGCCGGAATCCGGGCCGGGGCCGGGCCGGGGCCCGGGTGCGGGCTCTTGGGGGGTGGTGGGGGTGTCGGAGGTCATGGCGGTTCCTCGGTCTCCTCGGTGGGTGGTCCCTGGGGAAGGTGTGCGGGACGTGCGGCATCCGGGACGTCGGGGACGGGGACAGGGAGCGCGCCCGCCGGGGCGGGGCAGGCCGCTGCGGTCGCTCCGGCGGGCGCGCTCCGTGGTGATCGCTGGCCACCGTAGGCGCGCCGCAGGGGGCGCGGGCACCTCCTGTTCCGCCCCCTGCGCGGCGTTATGAGGGCGGCGGACGGGCCCCGTGCAGGTCCCGTGTACGGGCGGTGCGGCCGGGGGTACGGTCGTGGCGCGCCGGCGCGGCGCGGTCCGGCGCACGGGTCCGGACGGGTACGACGAGTACGGGGAGGGCGGCCGGGATGACCGGGGCGACGGCGGGGGCGGGCACGGAGGCGGCGACCGGAGGGGCGGCGGGAGAGACGGCGGGAGAGGCGGCCGTGATGGTGCCGACGGTGCGGACGGGCGCGGGCGCGGAGGGGACGCGGGGGACGGCGCGTGGGGCGGGAGGGGCGGCGCGGGGCGGGCGGCTGCCGGTCGTCCCCGGATTCGCGCGGTGGCCCGTGGCCGGTTCGCCGAAGGCGGAGGGCAAGGCGCTGCGCACCCGCGTCCCGCGCTCCGCGCACGCCGTGCTCGACCCGGACGCCGCGCGGCCGGACGCGGTGAGCGCGGTCGAGGAGTCCCACCGCGGCCGGATACCGGGGCTCACCCCGATCCGCGCCGGGCGCATGGCGGCCACGCCGTTCGCCTTCCTGCGCGGGTCGGCGGGCCTGATGGCGTACGACCTGGCGCGTACGCCGGTGACCGGGATCGGCGCACAGATCTGCGGGGACGCGCACGCCGCCAACTTCGGTCTCTACGGCGACGCCCGCGGCGGCCTGGTCATCGACCTGAACGACTTCGACGAGACGGTCCACGGACCCTGGGAGTGGGACCTCAAGCGGCTCGCCGCCTCGCTCGTCCTCGCGGGCCGGGAGGCCGGGGCCGACGAGGACACCTGCCGCGAGGCCGCCCACGACACGGCCGGCGCCTACCGGCGCACCATGCGGCTGCTGGCGAGGCTCCCGGCGCTGGACGCCTGGAACGCCATCGCGGACGAGGAACTGGTCTCCCACACCGACGCGCACGACCTGCTCGGCACGCTGGAACGGGTCTCCGAGAAGGCGCGGGCCAACACCAGCGGGCGCTTCGCCGCGAAGTCCACCGAGTCCACCGAGGACGGCGGGCGGCGCTTCGTGGACGCGGTGCCGGTGCTGCGCCGGGTGACGGACGCCGAGGCGGCGGCGGTCGCGGGCGCCCTGGAGGGGTACCTGGCCACCCTCTCCGAGGACCGGCTGCCGCTGCTCGCCCGGTACGCGGTGCACGACGTGGCCTTCCGGGTCGTCGGCACCGGCAGCGTGGGCACGCGCTCGTACGTGGTGCTGCTCCTGGACCACCGGGGCGAACCGCTCGTGCTGCAGGTCAAGGAGGCCCGGCCCTCCGCGCTGCTGCCCCATCTCGCCACCGCCGGCTTCGAGGCTCCCGAGGCCGGGCACGAGGGCCGCCGGGTGGTCATGGGGCAGAAGCGGATGCAGGTGGTCAGCGACATCCTGCTCGGCTGGACCTCGGTGGACGGACGGCCCTTCCAGGTACGGCAGTTCCGCAACCGCAAGGGCAGCGTCGACCCCGCGGCCCTGGCCGCCGACCAGCTGGACGACTACGGCCGGATGACCGGCGCCCTGCTGGCCCGGGCCCACGCGCACAGCGCCGACCCGCGGCTGGTCGCGGGCTACTGCGGCAAGAACGGCGAGCTGGACGAGGCGGTGGCCGCCTTCGCCGTCGCCTACGCCGACCGCACCGAGGCGGACCACGGGGAGCTGGTGGCCGCGGTGCGCGCGGGGCGGGTCGCGGCGGAGCTGGGGGTGTGAGGGGGCGTGCGGGCGGTCCCCGGTCCGCGTCCGGGGCACGGTGCGCCGGACAGGCCCTAGGCTGGTCGGGTGACGACGCCGGAAGCTGAGCCCGAGCAGGGCGGTGCGCCGCGTCCCGAGGAACGGCTGGAACAGGCCGTACGGGCCGCCGAGCAGGCACTCATCGAGTACGAGATCGCCCTGGAGACCTTCCGTGTGGAGGTCGAGAACTTCTCGCGGCTGCACGAGCAGCGGCTCGGCCCGGTGTACGCCCGGCTCGAGGAGCTGGAGGCGCAGATCCTCGAGGCCAGGGCGGCCCGTACGGGCGAGGCCGAGGACCGGCGCCGGGCCGACGAGGCACGGGCCCGGCTGATGCCGATCCCGGGCGTCGAGGAGCTGCTGAACGGCTGGATGGACGGGGACGGGCTGTTCCCGGAGGCCACGGCGATGCTCACCGGCCAGGAGGTACGGCCCCCGCAGCGGGTCAGGCCCGGCGAGGAGGCCCGCAGGCTCTACCGGGAGCTGGCCCGCAAGGCCCACCCCGACCTGGCGCAGGAGGAGGCCGAGCGGATCCGGCGCGAGGAGTTCATCACCCGTGTCAACGCCGCCTACGCCCGCGGCGACGAGGCGGAACTGCGCGAGCTGGCCGAGGAATGGGCCGCCGGACCGGTGCCCGAGCGTCGCCCGAGCCGCGGCGAGGAGCTGTACGCCCGCCTCGAATGGCTCGACCGGCGCAAGGAACTGCTCACCCTGCTCGCCAAGGAGCTGGAGGAGAGTGCGATCGGCGCCATGCTCAGGCTGGCCCCGGACGACCCCGACCGGCTGCTCGACGAGATCGCCGAGCAGCTGGCGACCCAGGTGCGCGAGCGGGAGGCGGAGCTGGCCGGGGTGCTCGCGCAGGACTGAGCCGTCGGGTGGCGGCTCGGGTAGCGTCTGGGGCATGAGTTTCGGAGCTGGTGTGCCCACGGTCGGGATCGAGGACCTCGAGGACGGTGCGTTCCTGCTGGACGTCCGCGAGGACGACGAGTGGGAGGCGGGGCATGCCGCCGGGGCGCTGCACATTCCCCTCAGCGAGTTCGTGGCCCGGTACGGTGAGTTCGCCGAGGCCGCGCCGCAGGACGGCCGGGTGCACGTGCTCTGCCGCGTCGGGGGGCGTTCGGCGCAGGTCACGATGTACCTGGTCCAGCAGGGCGTCGACGCGGTGAACGTCGACGGAGGCATGCAGGAGTGGGCCGCGGCCGGGCGTCCCGTGGTGGACGACAAGGGCGAGCCGGGGCACGTTCTCTAGGCTGTCCCCGCCGGATGTGGCGACGGCCACGGTGCGTCCGGTCCGCCGGGGGCTGTGCGGGCGGCCGGTCCTGAGTACCGTTCCCGTTCGAACGTCGCCGAGCAGCCGCACGGGTGGCGCGGGGGCTTCCCGGGGCGGGGCGGGCGGATGGACGGATCGGGACCGAACGGGGCGGAATGGACGCGTACGACAAGGGCTCGGGCGCTCGGCGGGGGCAGGACGGACCGGCTGGGCCGGACGGGCCGGACGGCGCGGTGGATTCGACGGAAACCGGTGGGTCGGCCGGTATCGCCGAGGCCATCGGGTCCGCCGAGGTCACCGGGTCCGCCGAGGTCACCGGGTCCGCCGGGAGTTCCGTCGCTGCCGAGGGGCCGGCACAAGCATCGGGAGCGGACGGAGCGGACGGAGCGGACGGAGCGGACGGAGCGGACGGAGCGGACGGAGCCGACGGGGCGGCCGAGGGCGCCGTGGCCACCGCTCCGGAGGAAGCCGGTCCCGCCGTGGAGGGCGCTGCCGCGCAGCCCCCCGCCCCCCGTACCGGCGTCGCCGCGCTCTCCCCGCGCTACCAGGTCGGTGCCGTGGTCGCGCTCGCGGTGGTCGCGGTCGCCGTCTGTGCCCACATAGGCCTGGTGTTCCTGCACGTGGCCCCGTCCAACACCCTCACCAAGCAGCACGGTTCCGTGGTGGACGAGTGGGTCTTCCCGGAGTTCGAGCAGAACTGGAAGCTCTTCGCGCCCAACCCCCTCCAGCAGAACGTCTCCGTCCAGGTCCGCGCGGAGGTCAGTACGGCGGGCGGCGAGATACGGACGACCGGCTGGTACGACCTGTCCGCGGAGGACGGCCGGGCCATCGACGGCAATCCGCTGCCGAGCCACACCCAGCAGAACGAACTGCGCCGGGCCTGGGACTTCTTCGTCGCCAGCCACGACTCCGAGGACCGCCCGGTGGGCCTGCGGGGTGCCCTGTCCGAGACGTATCTGCGGCGCATCGCCCTCCTGCGCCTGGACCGCCACGATGCCGCCGGACCCGGCGGTGTCGTCGAGCGCGTGCAGTACCGTTCCCGGACCACGAACGTGAAGCCGCCCCCGTGGAGCGGTGAGAAGGTCTCCGACCGGCCGACGCTGCGCGAACTGCCCTGGTGGTCCGTGGCCGCGGAAACCGGGGGCGCGGACGCCGGTCGTGCCGGACGGGAAGGGGGCGCCGCGTGAACGCCGCCGTCCTCTCGGTCTCCCGCGGCATCGCCCGCGTCACCGGTGCCGCGCTCGGTCCGTACCAGACCGCCGTGATCCGTATCGGCTTCAGTGCCACCTGGCTGCTCTTTCTGCTGCGCGAACTGCCCCACCGCGACGAGCTGTACGGGCCGGACGGGCCCTGGAGCCACGAACTCGCCGAGCAGTTGACCGCGGACAACGGCGCCTTCACGGCGCTGATGTGGTCGGACGGGCGGGCCTGGTTCGAGATCGTCTACGCGCTGGCCGTCCTGAGCAGCGTGCTGCTGCTGCTGGGCTGGCGCACCCGGACGATGTCCGTGCTGTTCATGGTCGGGGTGCTCTCGCTGCAGAACCGCAGCGTCTTCATGGGGGACGGCGGCGACAACGTCATCCACCTGATGAGCATCTACCTGGTCCTCACCCGGTGCTCCCAGGTGTGGTCGCTGGACGCGCGCCGCGCCCGGCGGGCGGCGGAGGCACGCGCGCGGGGCGAGCGGGTGACGGACCGGGTCGGCCCGGTGCTGTGGTGCGCCGGTGGGTTCCTGCTGCTCACGGTGGTGCTGGCGGGCGGCCTCGACGGCGACTGGTTCGTCCCGGCGCTGCTGTGGGCGGTGTGGGTCGCGCTGGGGCTGTGGTGGGTCGTGGAGCGGGGCGCGGAGGGCGGCCAGCCGCGGATCCTGCTGGACGTGGTCACCAACATCGTGCACAACGGCGCGCTGGTCGTGATCATGGCCGAGGCGTGTCTGATCTACGCGACGGCCGGCTGGTACAAGATCCAGGGTTCGCGCTGGCAGGACGGTACGGCCGTCTACTACCCGCTGCAGTTGGACTACTTCTCGCCGTGGCCCGCGCTCTCCGACCTGCTGGCCGCCAGCGGCACGATGGTCATGCTCATCACGTACGGCACGGTCGCGGTGCAGGTCGCCTTCCCGTTCACGCTGTTCAACCGGCGGGTCAAGAACGTGCTCCTCGCCGTGATGATGACCGAGCACGCGGTGATCGCCGTGACGCTCGGGCTGCCGTTCTTCTCGCTGGCGATGATCGCCGCCGACGCGGTCTTCCTGCCGACCTCGTTCCTGCGCCGGCTGGGCGGCTGGGCGGCGCGCGTGCGCGGCCGGCTGTCCGGCCGGGGGCCCGCGGCGGCCCCCGCGGGTGCGCCCGCCGGGTCCGGGGCGGGCCGGCCGGCGACGGTGCCGGGCCCCAGGGGCGAGGAGGACGGGGGACCTGCGGGAGCGGGCGCGGCGGACGGGAAGGGCCCCGAGCACACGCACGTAGGCTTCCGGGCATGACCTCATCCGGCCCAGGCCCAGGCCCCGTTTCCGGCCCCTCGGCCGCCTGGCACCGGCACGCCGACCGGTGCGTGCTGCTGGACGGCTTCCACGCCCTCAAGCACGCGCTGCGCTTCGGCGCTGCGGTGCCGGTGGCGGTCACCAGTGACCGCGCGGGCGCCCTGGCCCTCGCCGACGAGCTGGCGCCGGATGTGCGCGAGGCGTTGACGGGGCTGCTGACCGAGGTGCCGCACGAGACGTACGCGTCGCTCGTCGCGCGGCCGCACCCCACCGCGGTGGCCGCCCTGGCCGTACGGCCCTCCCGGGCGGCGGGGCTGGAGGCGCTGGCCCGCATGCCCCGCCGAGCCCCCGTCGTGGTCCTCGACCAGCCGCGCAATCTCGGCAACGCGGGGGCGGTGATCCGGCTGGCCGCCGGTTTCGGGGCGACCGGCGTGGTCACCACGGGCACCCTCGACCCCTGGCACCCCACCGTGGTGCGCGGGGGGGCGGGGCTGCACTTCGCGACCGTCGTGGAGCGGCTGGAGGTGGCCGATCTGCCGCCGGGGCCGGTGTTCGCGCTGGACCCGGAGGGCGAGGACATCCGGGGGCTGAGGCTGCCGGACGAGGCGCTGCTCGCCTTCGGCTCCGAGCGCAGCGGGCTCTCCCGCGAGCTGCGCGCCCGGGCCGACCACCTGGTGGCGCTGCCGATGCGCCCCCAGGTCTCCAGCTACAACCTCGCCACCAGTGTGGCCATGACGCTGTACCACTGGAGCGCCGGAGGCGGCGCGCCGCACGGCGCGCCCTAGAGCATCGGTCTCAGGCCGGGCGGCGGACCTCCACCACCCGGAAGCGGTTCGCGACGAACGCGCCGTCGCACAGGGCCGCGTTGGCCGCCGGGTTGCCGCCGGAGCCGTGGAAGTCGGAGAAGGCGGCCGTCTGGTTCACGTACACGCCGCCGGTGAGGTTCAGGGAGAGCTGGGCCGCCTCCTCCAGGCAGACCTCCTGCACGGCCTCCTCGACCTCCGGGTCGGTCGTGTACGCGCCCACCGTCATCGCGCCCTTCTCGCGGACGCTGCGGCGCAGCAGCTCCAGGGCGTGGCCGGCGGAGTCGACGGCGACGGCGAAGGAGACCGGGCCGAAGCACTCGCTGGTGTGGGCGGCCTCGTCCTCGGGCTTGGCGCCGTCCAGCTTGACGATCACCGGGGTGCGCACGACCGCGTCCGGGAACTCCGGGTTGGTCACCTCGCGGGAGGCGAGGGCCACCTCGCCGAGACCGGCGGCGGCCTCCAGGCGGGCCTTGACGTCCGGGTTGACGATGGCGCCGAGCAGGGCGTTGGCGCGGGCGTCGTCGCCGAGGAGGCCGTCGACGGCGCGGGCCAGGTCGGCGGTGACCTCGTCGTAGGTCTTGGCGCCCTGGTCGGTGCGGATGCCGTCGCGGGGGATGAGCAGGTTCTGCGGGGTGGTGCACATCTGGCCGCTGTAGAGGGAGAGCGAGAAGGCCAGGTTGGCGAGCATGCCCTGGTAGTCGTCGGTCGACTCCACGATCACCGTGTTGACGCCGGCCTTCTCCGTGTACACCTGGGCCTGGCGGGCGTTGGCCTCCAGCCAGTCGCCGAAGGCGGTGGAGCCGGTGTAGTCGATGATCCGGATCTCGGGGCGGGTCGCGAGGGTCTTGGCGATGCCCTCGCCGGGGCGCTCGGCGGCCAGCGCGACCAGGTTCGGGTCGAAACCGGCCTCGGTGAGGACGTCGCGGGCGACCTGGACGGTGAGCGCGAGCGGCAGCACCGCGCGGGGGTGCGGCTTGACCAGCACCGCGTTGCCGGTGGCGAGGGAGGCGAACAGGCCGGGGTAGCCGTTCCACGTCGGGAAGGTGTTGCAGCCGATGACCAGGCCGATGCCGCGCGGGACCGGGGTGAAGCGCTTGGTGAGCGCGAGCGGGTCGCGCTTGCCCTGCGGCTTGGTCCACTCCGCCGTCTCCGGCGTGCGGGACTGCTCCACGTACGCGTAGGCGACGGCCTCCATGCCGCGGTCCTGGGCGTGCGGGCCGCCCGCCTGGAACGCCATCATGAAGGCCTGCCCGGAGGTGTGCATGACCGCCTGGGCGAACTCCATGGTCCGGTCGGCGATCCGCCCGAGGATCTCCAGGCAGACCATCGCGCGCAGCTCCGCGCCCGCGTCCCGCCACGCCTTCTGGCCGGTCCGCATGGCGGGCAGCAGCACGTCGAGGTCCGCGTGCGGGTACTCCACGCCCAGCTCGATCCCGTACGGGGAGATCTCGCCGCCCACCCAGCCGTCGGTGCCGGGCTGGCCGAGGTCGAGGCGGGTGCCGGCCAGGGCGTCGAAGGCGGCCTTGCCCGCGGCGGTGTCCAGGCTGCCGTCCTCCCCGTAGGCCTTGGGGTGCTCGGGGTGGGGGGACCAGTACGCGCGCGTGCGGATCGTCTCCAGCGCCAGGTCCAGGGTCGGCCGGTGCCGGGCGATCAGCTGGTGGGCGGTGAGTTCGGCGGCCATGCGGGACCAACTCCTCGTCGTCGAGTGTGTGGACCTGGAGGGAAACCTGGGCAGGAACAGGCGGACACGGCTAGAGTAACCGAACGATCGGTCGGGACAAGGGGGACCGCCGCATCTGTGGAAAACCCCGTGCGGGAGGATCGCGCACATGACAGCACTCGACCTCAGCAGCCCCGTGGCCGTCGTCGGCACCGGCACCATGGGCCAGGGCATCGCCCAGGTGGCGCTGGTCGCGGGCCATCCCGTGCGGCTGTACGACGCCGCCCCGGGCCGGGCCCGGGAAGCGGCCGCCGCGATCGGCGCCCGGCTGGACCGGCTCGTCGAGAAGGACCGCCTCACCGGCGCCGAACGGGACGCCGCCCGCGCCCGGCTCACGCCCGCCCAGTCCCTCGCCGGGCTCGCCGGCTGCGCGCTCGTCGTCGAGGCGGTCGTGGAGCGGCTGGACGTCAAGCAGGAGCTGTTCCGGGCGCTGGAGGACGTCGTCGGCGACGACTGCCTGCTCGCCACCAACACCTCCTCCCTGTCCGTCACCGCCGTCGGCGGCGCGCTGCGCGTGCCCGGCCGCTTCGTGGGCCTGCACTTCTTCAACCCCGCGCCGCTGCTCCCGCTGGTGGAGGTGGTCTCCGGGTTCGCCACCGACCCCGCGTCGGCCACGCGCGCGTACGAGACGGCCCGTGCCTGGGGCAAGACCCCGGTGGCCTGTGCCGACACCCCCGGCTTCATCGTCAACCGCATCGCCCGGCCCTTCTACGCCGAGGCCCTCGCCGTCCACGAGGACCGGGGCGCCGACCCGGCCACCGTCGACGCCGTGCTGCGCGAGTCGGGCGGTTTCAAGATGGGCGCCTTCGAGCTGACCGACCTCATCGGGCAGGACGTCAACGAGTCCGTCACGCACTCGGTGTGGCAGGCGTTCTTCCAGGACGTGCGCTTCACCCCGTCCCTGGCCCAGCGCCGCCTGGTCGAGTCCGGCCGGCTCGGCCGCAAGAGCGGGCAGGGCTGGTACGACTACGGGGACGGCGCCGAACGTCCCGAGCCGCACACCGCCGAACCGGCCGAGGCGCCCGCGTACGTCGTCGTCGAGGGGGACCTGGGCCCGGCGGCCGAGCTGGTCGCGCTGATCCGCGAGGCGGGCATCGAGGTCCGCGCGGGCGAGGACCACGGCACCGGGCTGGTGCTGCCCGGCGGGGGGCGGCTCGTGCTGGCCGACGGGCGGTCCTGCGGGGAGTCCCGGGACGTCGTCCACTTCGACCTCGCGCTCGACTACCGGCGGGCCACCCGCGTCGCCCTGTCCGCGTCACGGTCCACCCCGCCGCGGACCCTCGCCCGGGCCACCGGTCTGTTCCAGGCGCTCGGCAAGAAGGTCAGCGTCATCGGTGACGTCCCCGGGATGATCGTCGCCCGCACGGTGGCGCGGATCATCGACCTGGCCGTCGAGGCGGTCGCCCAGGGCGTGGCCACCGAGGAGGACGTCGACACCGCGATGCGCCTGGGCGTCAACTACCCGCTGGGCCCCCTGGAGTGGAGCCGCCGGCTGGGCGGCGACTGGGCCCGCGGGCTCCTCGACAACCTGCACAAGTGCGCGCCCTCGGGCCGGTACGCGCCCTCCCTGGCGCTCCACCGCCACGCGTACGCCGCCGACAAGCAGGAGGGCACTCCCTCATGACCACCGCCAAGCGCGACACGTACACGCCCGAGACGCTGCTGTCCGTCGCCGTGCAGGTCTTCATCGAGCGCGGCTACGACGGCACCTCCATGGAGCACCTGTCCAAGGCGGCGGGGATCTCCAAGTCGTCGATATACCACCACGTCACGGGCAAGGAGGAGCTGCTGCGCCGGGCCGTCAGCCGGGCCCTGGACGAGCTCTTCGGGATCCTCGACGAGGAGCACGCGCGCGTGGGGACCGCCGCCGAGCGCCTCGAGTACGTCGTGCGGCGCATGGTCGAGGTGCTCATGGCCGAGCTGCCCTACGTGACGCTGCTGCTGCGGGTGCGCGGCAACACGGGTACCGAGCGGTGGGCGCTGGAGCGGCGGCGCGAGTTCGACCACCGGGTCGCCGCCCTGCTGAAGGACGCGGCGGCCGAGGGGGACGTGCGCGCGGACGTGGAGGTCCGGCTCGCGACCCGCCTCGTCTTCGGCATGATCAACTCGATCGTCGAGTGGTACCGCCCGGACGGTCCCGACGGCCGGGGCGCTACGGGCGGCACGGGCGAGCGCGAGGTGGTCGACGCGGTGGCGCGGCTGGTGTTCGGAGGGTTGCGCAAGGCGTCCTGAATGCTCCGGGGCGCGGTCAGCTCTGCGGTTCGAGGTCCTCGGTCTCGAAGACCAGCAGGGTGCGGGTGCTGAGCACCTCGGGGATGGCCTGGAGGCGGCTGAGCACCAGTTCGCGCAGGGCGCGGTTGTCCGGGGTGTGCACCAGCAGCAGGACGTCGAAGTCGCCGCCCACCAGGGCGATGTGCGAGGCCCCGGGCAACTGCCGCAGTTGGGCGCGGACCGTCCGCCAGGAGTTCTGGACGATCTTCAGGGTGATGTAGGCCGAGGTGCCGTGCCCGGCGCGTTCGTGGTCGACGCGGGCGCCGAAACCGCGGATGACGCCGTCCTCGACGAGCCGGTTGATGCGTGCGTAGGCGTTGGCGCGGGAGACGTGCACCCGCTCCGCCACCGACCGTATCGAGGCCCGGCCGTCCGCCTGGAGCATGCGCAGGATGTCCTGGTCGATGGCGTCCAGCGGGCGCGGGGGCGGGGCGCCCGCCTCGTCCGTGCCGCCGCCCTCCCCAGGGCGATCGGCCATTTGTTCAGATGCCACGTGCCCCCGCCTTCCCCTCATGGACGTCCTGCGTCCATCTCAGGCTGTGGAGAACCGTTTGTCCACAGCCTGGGGGTGCGTGTAGCCAAAATGTGCCGACGACCGAACAATCGGTAGGTGAGGCCCGTCACACCCGTGGCGAGCCCAGAGCCGCTCCCACGAGGAGGTGCCGTCATGACGGTCATGGAGCAGCGGGGCGCGTACCGGCCCACACCGCCGCCCGCCTGGCAGCCCCGAACCGACCCCGCGCCGCTGCTGCCCGACACGGAGCCCTACCGCGTCCTCGGCACCAAGGCCGCGGACCGCGCCGACACCGAGCTGCTGCGCACCCTGTACGCCCGGCTGGTGCGCGGCCGCCGTTACAACGCGCAGGCCACGGCGCTGACCAAGCAGGGCCGGCTGGCCGTCTACCCCTCCAGCGCCGGCCAGGAGGCGTGCGAGGTCGCCGCCGCGCTGGTCCTCCAGGAGCAGGACTGGCTCTTCCCCAGCTACCGCGACACCCTCGCGGTCGTCTCGCGCGGCGTCGACCCCGTCGAGGCCCTGACCCTGCTGCGCGGCGACTGGCACACCGGCTACGACCCCTACGAGCACCGGGTGGCCCCGCTGTCCACGCCGCTGGCCACCCAGCTGCCGCACGCCGTGGGTCTGGCCCACGCCGCGCGCCTCAAGGGCGACGACGTGGTCGCGCTGGCCATGGTCGGCGACGGCGGCACCAGCGAGGGCGACTTCCACGAGGCGCTGAACTTCGCCGCCGTCTGGCGGGCCCCGGTCGTCTTCCTCGTGCAGAACAACGGCTTCGCGATCTCCGTCCCGCTCGACAAGCAGACCGCCGCCCCCTCGCTGGCCCACAAGGCCGTCGGCTACGGGATGCCCGGCCGCCTGGTCGACGGCAACGACGCCGCCGCGGTGCACGAGGTCCTGTCCGAGGCCGTGCGGCACGCGCGCGAGGGCGGCGGCCCCACCCTGGTGGAGGCGGTGACCTATCGCGTCGAGGCGCACACCAACGCCGACGACGCCACGCGCTACCGGGGCGACGCCGAGGTGGAGACCTGGCGCCGGCACGACCCGGTCGAGCTGCTGGAGCGGGAGCTGACCGAGCGGGGCCTGCTCGACGAGGACGGCATCCGCGCCGCCCGCGAGGACGCCGAGACCATGGCCGCCGACCTGCGCGCCCGCATGAACCAGGACCCACAGCTCGACCCGCTGGACCTGTTCGCCCACGTCTACGCCGAGCCGACGCCGCAACTGCGCGAGCAGCAGGCCCAGCTGCGCGCGGAGCTGGAGGCGGAGGCCGAGGCCGAGGCCCAGGCCCAGGCCCCGGCGGATTCCGCGTCCGCACCGCAGGGGGGACACCGATGACGACTGTCGCCGCCAAGCCGGCCACCATGGCGCAGGCCCTCACGCGCGCGCTGCGCGACGCCATGGCCGCCGACCCGGCCGTGCACGTCCTCGGCGAGGACGTGGGCACCCTCGGCGGGGTCTTCCGGATCACCGACGGGCTCGCCGCGGAGTTCGGCGACGACCGCTGCACGGACACCCCGCTCGCCGAGGCCGGCATCCTCGGCACCGCCGTTGGCATGGCGATGTACGGGCTGCGCCCGGTCGTCGAGATGCAGTTCGACGCCTTCGCCTACCCGGCGTTCGAGCAGGTCGTCAGCCATGTCACCAAGATGCGCAACCGCACGCGCGGGACGATGCCCCTGCCGCTGACCATCCGGGTCCCCTACGGCGGCGGCATCGGCGGCGTCGAGCACCACAGCGACTCGTCCGAGGCGTACTACATGGCGACTCCGGGGCTCCATGTCGTCACGCCCGCGACGGTCGCCGACGCCTACGGGCTGCTGCGCGCCTCCATCGCCTCCGACGACCCGGTGGTCTTCCTCGAACCGAAGCGGCTGTACTGGTCGAAGGACACGTGGAACCCCGAGGAGCCGGCGTCCGTTGAACCGGTGGGCCGCGCGGTGGTGCGGCGCTTCGGCCGGAGCGCCACGCTCATCACGTACGGACCGTCGCTGGCCGTCTGCATGGAGGCGGCCGAGGCGGCCCGGGCCGAGGGCTGGGACCTCGAAGTCGTCGATCTGCGCTCCCTGGTGCCGTTCGACGACGAAACGGTGTGCGCTTCGGTGCGGCGGACGGGACGCGCGGTCGTCGTCCACGAGTCGGGTTCCTTCGGGGGCCCGGGCGGGGAGATCGCGGCCCGGGTCACGGAGCGCTGCTTCCACCACCTGGAGGCACCGGTGCTGCGTGTGGCCGGGTTCGACATCCCGTATCCTCCGCCGATGCTGGAGCGTCACCACCTGCCTGGTGTGGACCGGATCCTGGACGCCGTGGGGCGCCTGCAGTGGGAGGCCGAAAGCTGATGGCACACGCTTCTGACGGGCGCAGCCTGGAGTTCAAGCTGCCCGACCTCGGCGAGGGGCTCACCGAGGCGGAGATCGTCCGCTGGCTGGTCGAGGTCGGTGACGTGGTCGCCGTGGACCAGCCGGTCGTCGAGGTCGAGACGGCCAAGGCGATGGTCGAGGTGCCCTGTCCCTACGGGGGTGTGGTCACCGCGCGCTTCGGCGAGGAGGGCACGGAGCTGCCCGTCGGGGCGCCGCTGGTGACCGTGGCGGTGGGCGAGGGCGACGCGGCGGCCGAGGGCCCGGTGCGCGGTGCCGGTACGGGGGGCGCCGGTACGGGGGGCGCCGGTACGGGGGGCGCCGGTACGGGTGGCGCCGGGGCACAGGAGGCGGGGACGCCCGCCGCCGAGAAGAAGGCGGAGGGCTCCGGCAACGTCCTGGTGGGCTACGGCACCTCCGAGGCACCCGCGCGGCGCCGCAGGGTGCGCGCCGGTCGGCCGGCCGTCACCGGCGCCTCCGGGCGGGC
Source organism: Streptomyces violaceorubidus (assembly GCF_000717995.1). GTDB lineage: Bacteria > Actinomycetota > Actinomycetes > Streptomycetales > Streptomycetaceae > Streptomyces > Streptomyces violaceorubidus. The sequence continues at coordinate 134,102 of NZ_JODM01000004.1, read as the reverse complement.
GAACGGCTGGGCCCGCGCCGCCGAGAAGGAGACGGACGCCCCGGTCCGTGCCTCCGAGCCGGTGGACGCCCCGGTCCGTGCCGCCGAGCCGGTGGACGGGCCGGTCCCGGTCATCTCCCCGCTGGTGCGCAGGCTGGCCCGGCAGCACGACCTGGACCTGCGCGAGCTCACCGGTTCAGGACCGGACGGGCTGATCCTGCGGGCGGACGTGGAGTACGCGCTGCGTGCCGCCGCGGCGCAGGGCGGCCGCGCGGCGGACCAGGGGCCCGGGACGGACCGGGAGCCGGATGCCGCGTCCGTCGCCTCCTCCGCCACCTCCGCCTCCTCCGGGTTCTCCTCCCCTTCTCCCGCCCCGGGCTCCGACGGCACCCGCGTCCCCCTCAAGGGCGTGCGCGGCGCCGTCGCCGACAAGCTCTCCCGCAGCCGGCGCGAGATCCCGGACGCGACCTGCTGGGTGGACGCCGACGCGACCGAGCTGATGCGGGCGCGCACCGCGATGAACGCGTCCGGCGGGCCCCGGATCTCCCTGCTCGCCCTGCTGGCCCGGATCTGCACGGCCGCCCTGGCCCGCTTCCCCGAGCTGAACGCGACGGTCGACACGGAGGCCCGGGAGATCGTCCGGCTGGACCGGGTCCACCTCGGCTTCGCCGCGCAGACGGACCGGGGGCTGGTCGTGCCGGTCGTCCGGGACGCGCACGCGCGCGACGCCGAGGGGCTGAGCGCGGAGTTCGCCCGGCTGACCGAGGCGGCCCGCGCGGGCAGGCTGACGCCGGGCGAGCTGACCGGCGGCACCTTCACGCTGAACAACTACGGCGTGTTCGGCGTCGACGGCTCCACGCCGATCATCAACCACCCCGAGGCGGCCATGCTCGGCGTCGGCCGCATCGTCCCCAAGCCCTGGGTGCACGAGGGCGAGTTGGCGGCGCGACAGGTCGTGCAGCTGTCGCTCACCTTCGACCACCGGGTGTGCGACGGCGGCACGGCGGGCGGTTTCCTGCGGTACGTGGCGGACTGCGTGGAACAGCCGGCGGTGCTGCTGCGCACCCTGTGACCTGGGGGATGCGCCCACAAGGTGACGGTGTGTCCGCACCCCCTCCGATCACGTGTGCTCCCCTGCGTTCCCTGTGATCGCCCCGGGCCCCATACTCGGGGGGTGACCGCGTACGAGCCCCCCGGCGACCCGGGCGTCGGCACCGACCCCGCGACGGGTGACGGCCGCGCCGGGTATGACGCCGTCGTGCTCGCCGGCGGGGCCGCCCGGCGGCTCGGGGGCGCGGACAAGCCCGGACTGCGGGTGGGCGGACGCGCGCTCCTCGACCGGGTGCTCGCCGCCTGCGCCGGGGCGCGGACCACCGTCGTCGTCGCCGACCCCCGGCCCACCGGGCGCCCGGTGACCTGGGCGCGCGAGGACCCGCCCGGCGGTGGACCGCTCGCCGCCCTCGCCGCCGGGCTGCGGCACACCGCCGCCGAGCACGTCGTGGTGCTCTCCGCCGACCTGCCGTTCCTCGCCGGGCCGACCGTCGGGCGGCTGCTGGCGGCCCTCGTCGCGGGCGACGCCGACGGGGCGCTGCTCACCGACGCCGACGGCCGCGACCAGCCCCTCGTCGCCGCCTACCGCACAGCCGCGCTGCGCCGCGAACTGGCCGCGCTCGCCCGCGACCGGGAGGAACGCGAGGGCCGGCCGGACCTCACCGGGCTGCCGCTGCGCCGCCTGACCGGCGCTCTGCGCCTCACCCGCGTCCCGGACGCCGTCGCCTCCTTCGACTGCGACACCTGGGACGACATCGCCACCGCAAGGGCACGCATCAGGGAGCATGGTCACGTGTTGGATGAATGGATTTCCGCAGCCAAGGACGAGTTGGGCATCGACCTGGACGTCGACACCGGGATCCTGCTCGATCTCGCGCGCGACGCCGCCCACGGGGTGGCCAGGCCGGCCGCCCCGCTGACCACCTTCCTCGTCGGTTACGCGGCCGGGCGGGCCCAGGGAGGCCCCGAGGCCGTCGCCGAGGCCGCCCGCAAGGCCGCGGCCCTCGCCCTGCGCTGGGCCGAGGAGGCCGCCGACGCCGGGGCCGCCCCCGCGAAGGGCAGGCCCGACGCGGCCCCCGACGCCACCCCCGACACCCGCCCGGACGCGTGATGACCTCCCCCGGCACGTGGTCCGACGCGCAGGCCGAGGATCTCGACGTCGAGGAGGCGCTCGCCCTGGTGAGGGAGAATCCCGGCCCCGCACACCGCGGCCCCACCCGTCCCGGCCCCGGCGGACACGGATCGACCGCCCCGCACCACCCGGCCAACTCCCGCCACCGTGCGACCCCCTGGCCCGTGGCGCGGACGACCGCCGAGCGCGCCGCCCGCGCCGCGGCCCGTGCCGCCCGCCGCACCCCGCTCGCCGTGCCCCTCGACGCGGCCCTCGGCCTCACCCTGGCCGCGCCCCTGGCCGCCCTCACCGACCTGCCCTCCTTCGACACCTCCGCGATGGACGGCTGGGCCCTGGCCGGGCCGGGCCCCTGGACGGTGCGCGACGAGGACGTCCTGGCCGGACACGTGGAGCCCGCGCCCCTCGTCGACGGTGAGGCCGTCCGTATCGCCACCGGCGCACGCGTCCCCCCGGACACCACCGCCGTACTGCGCTCCGAGCACGGCCGCACCGACGAACGCGGGCGCCTGCACCCCACCCGCGACGTCGTGCACGGTCAGGACATCCGCCCCCGGGGTCAGGAGTGCCGCAGCGGCGACCAGCTGCTGCCCGTCGGCACCCTCGCGACCCCGGCGGTACTGGGGCTGGCCGCCGCCGCCGGATACGACACGCTCACCGCGGTCCCCCGCCCCCGGGTCGACGTCCTGGTCCTCGGCGACGAACTTCTCACCGGGGGTCTCCCGCACGACGGCCTCATCCGGGACGCGCTCGGCCCGATGCTGCCGCCCTGGCTGCGCGCGCTGGGCGCCGAGGTCCGCTCCGTGACCCGGATCGGCGACGACGCCGAGGCGCTGCACCGGGCCGTCACGTCCTGCGACGCCGACCTGATCGTCACGACCGGCGGCACCGCCGCGGGACCCGTCGACCACGTCCACCCGACCCTGCGCCGGATCGGCGCCGAGCTCCTCGTCGACGGCGTCGAGGTACGCCCCGGCCACCCCATGCTGCTGGCCCGGCTCAAGGACGACCAGCACCTCGTCGGGCTGCCCGGCAACCCCCTCGCCGCCGTCTCCGGCCTGCTCACCCTCGCCGAGCCGCTGCTGCGCACCCTTGCCGCCCGCCCGGCGCCCGAGCCGTACACGCTGCCGCTGCGGGACGCGGTGCACGGGCACCCGCACGACACCCGGCTGGTGCCCGTCGTACTGCGCGACGAGGGTGCCGTGCCGCTGCGCTACAACGGTCCGGCGATGCTGCGCGGCATCGCGGCCGCCGACGCCCTGGCCGTCGTACCGCCGGGCGGCGCGCGGTCGGGGCAGGAGGCCGAACTGCTCGACCTGCCCTGGGCGACCGGCGGGATCGGGGTGTGTTTCACGTGAAACTTCCGGGCCAGGACGCGATCGCGCGCCAGGCGGACGAGCACTTCGTGACCCACAAGGTGAAACTCCCCAGGAAGCTGGTGGAGCATCCGTTCCGCCAGGTCGCCAAGCGGCTGTCCATCGCCCTGGTGGTGCTCGTGGTGACGGCCTTCATCGTGTACGCGGACCACGACGGCTACACCGACAACTCCGACGGCTCCGTCGACCTCCTCGACTCCTTCTACTACGCCACCGTCACCCTCTCCACCACCGGCTACGGTGACATCACGCCCGTCAGCGACGCCGCCCGGCTGACCAACATCTTCGTCATCACGCCCCTGCGCGTGCTCTTCCTGATCATCCTGGTCGGCACCACGCTGGAAGCCCTCACCGAGCGCACTCGGGAGGAGTGGCGCCTGAACCGCTGGAGGTCTGCCTTGCGCGATCACACCGTCGTCGTCGGCTTCGGAACCAAGGGGCGGTCGGCGATCCAGACCGTCTGCGCGACCGGGCTGCGCAAGGACCAGGTGGTCGTGGTCGACCCCAGCGGCAAGGCCATCGAGGCGGCGACGGCCCACGGCTACGCGGGCGTGGTCGGCGACGCGACCCGCAGCGACGTGCTCAACCGGGCCGAGGCGTACCGGGCGAAGCAGATCATCATCGCCACGCAGCGCGACGACACGGCCGTGCTGGTCACGCTGACGGCCCGGCAGCTCAACCGCGGCGCGAAGATCGTGGTCGCGGTCCGCGAGGAGGAGAACGCGCCGCTGCTGAAGCAGTCCGGCGCCGACGCCGTGATCACCAGCGCCAGCGCCGCGGGGCGGTTGCTCGGGCTCTCGGTGCTCAGCCCCGCCGCCGGCATGGTGATGGAGGACCTGATCAGCCAGGGCAGCGGACTCGACCTCGTCGAACGGCCCGTCATAAAGGCCGAGGTGGGCAAGAAACCGCGTCAGACGGACGACCTGGTGGTGAGTGTGCTGCGCGGACACCGGGTGCTGGGCTACGACGATCCCGCGGTCGGCGAACTGGAGCTGACGGACCGCCTGATCACGATCGTGCGGGCGACACCGGCCACCCATGTGACGCCCGACGCCCGCCCGTTCCCCCGCGACTGAGCCGCCCCTCGCGGCCCGGCCCCGGCGCCCGCCCGCCGTGAGCGGCGGCTTGCGGGCCGTCCGACGGAGAGCATCACGAGGGAGGCGATGGCGCGGCGCAGCACGTCGCCGAGGAGATGGCCGACCCTCGCCGAGGGCCGCCGGATCGGCCGCGGGCGGATGCGGTCGAAGACGCCCTTGACGATGCCGATGTCCACCGAGACACCGGCGTACGGGGAGGACGGGGGACACAGGAGTAGCGTCGGCCCCATGCATGCGATCACGATTCCCGAACCCGGAGGCCCCGAGGCGCTGGTGTGGGCCGAGGTCCCCGACCCGCAGCCCGGCGAGGGCGAGGTCCTGGTCGAGGTGGCGGCCAGCGCCGTCAACCGCGCCGACATCATGCAGCGCCAGGGCTTCTACGACCCCCCGCCCGGTGCCTCCCCGTACCCGGGCCTGGAGTGCTCCGGGCGCGTGGCGGCCGTCGGCCCCGGCGTGTCCGGCTGGGCCGTCGGCGAGGAGGTGTGCGCGCTGCTCGCGGGCGGCGGCTACGCCGAGAAGGTCGTCGTCCCGGCCGGACAGCTGCTGCCGGTGCCGCAGGGCGTCGACGTGAAGGCGGCGGCGGCGCTGCCCGAGGTGGTCTGCACCGTCTGGTCCAACGTCTTCATGGTCGCCCACCTGCGCCCCGGCGAGACGCTGCTGGTGCACGGCGGCTCCAGCGGGATCGGCACCATGGCGATCCAGCTGGCCAAGGCGGTGGGCGCGAGGGTCGCGGTGACGGCCGGCACCGGGGAGAAGCTGGAGCGCTGCGCCGAGCTGGGCGCGGACGTCCTGATCAACTACCGGGAGCAGGACTTCGTCGCCGAGGTGAAGGAGGCCACGGGCGGCGCGGGCGCCGACGTCATCCTCGACAACATGGGCGCGAAGTACCTGGACCGCAACGTCCAGGCCCTCGCCGTGAACGGCCGGCTCGCGATCATCGGCATGCAGGGCGGCCGCAAGGGCGAGCTGAACATCGGCACGCTGCTCGCCAAGCGCGCCGCCGTCAGCGCCACCTCGCTCAGGGCCCGGCCGCTGGAGGAGAAGGCGGCGATCGTGGCGGCCGTGCGCGAGCACGTCTGGCCGCTGTTCGCCGGGGGGCACGTCCGTCCGGTCGTCGACCGCGAGATGCCGATGAGCGAGGCCGCGGAGGGCCACCGGGTGGTGGAGGAGAGCGGGCACATCGGCAAGGTGCTGCTGATCGCCCCGTAGACGAGGCGCGGCCGGTACGCGGCGGCGGGCCCGGGCCGCGAGGCAGGCCCTACCCCCGGCGCAGGCGCAGTCCCACGAGGCCCAGGGCCAGGCCGAGTCCGATGAGCACCAGCCCGCTGCCCAGCGGGAGGACCCGCAGTACGGGCTCGGCGGCGGCCCGGGTGGGCGCGCCGCTGTGCGACGGGGACCGGGACGGGGCGGCCGGGGACACCTCGGCGGCCTCGGTGGGACCGGGCGGCAGGGCGGTGGCCGGGGCCTCGGGGGCGACGTCGCCGTCGCCGTCCTCGTCCCGGTACCGACCGCCGTTCTCGTCCCCGCCGTCGTGCTCCGGCTCACGCTCCTCGCCGTGACCGGGCCGATGTCTTCCCTCACCCGGCAGGTGCCCGCCCCGGGAGGGTTCGGCATCGGGCGGACCGCCGGACGCCGACGCCGACGCCGACGGCTTGGGGGAGGCGGGCGAGGGCGTGGGCGAACCATGGCCCGGGCCGGATTCCGCGGAGGGCCGGGCGTCCGGGCGGTCCGGGCGGTCGTGGCCGTCGGGGTGCCGGGGACGTTCGTGACCGCCGCGCCCGTCATGGGTGCCGGAACCGTCCGGGACGCCGGCCGCCCCCGGCGCGGACGGCCCCGGTGTCGGCGTCGCCGCCACCGTGAACGGTGCCACCGGCCACCCGGTGCCGTGGGCCTGCTCCGCCCCGTACGGTGCCACCACCGCGCCGGCCCCCAGGGCCCCTACCAGCCCCGTCGCCCGCAGTGCGCGCAGCCATGGAGTCACGTCCGTGACCCCCTCCCGGTGAGGTGCGGTCGTGGAAAGCGTCGCGAAAAGCGACGGAACAAGCCTCACATCCACCGAGGTGACCGGCATTTTGGGCGCCGCCGAACGCGTCGGGACGGTTTCGGCGGGGGCACCGCCCGTCCGGGGCCCGGGGGTGCGAGACAATGGCGGCATGGAGATGCCGAGGAACGACAGGTCGCCGGACAACCCCCAGATCCTGGTCGTCGGCCAGGACGGAATGGCGCTCAGCGGCGGCGGGGACGACGACTCCCGCGAGATTCCGGTGACCGAGCAGGTGGAACAGCCCGCCAAGGTCATGCGGATCGGCAGCATGATCAAGCAGCTGCTCGAAGAGGTGCGGGTCGCTCCCCTGGACGAGGCGAGCCGGGTCCGGCTCAAGGAGATCCACGCCAGCTCGGTGAAGGAGCTGGAGGACGGTCTGGCCCCGGAGCTGGTGGAGGAGCTGGAGCGGCTCTCCCTGCCCTTCACGGACGACGGCACCCCGACCGACGCCGAACTGCGGATCGCGCAGGCACAGCTGGTCGGCTGGCTGGAGGGACTCTTCCACGGGATCCAGACCACGCTGTTCGCCCAGCAGATGGCCGCGCGGGCCCAGCTGGAGCAGATGCGCCGCGCGCTTCCGCCGGGCACCCTGCCGGAGGGCGAGGAGCCCCCGCAGCCGGGCGGCCGTTCCGGCGGCCCCTACCTGTAAGGACTGCGCGCCTGTAGGACTGCGCGAAGGGCCCGGCAGCGTGTGCTGCCGGGCCCTTGGACGTCAGCCGTCGGTCATGCCACGGGTCATTCGGTCGGCGGGTTGCCCGTCGAGACCTTGAGCTGGATCTCCGGCATGTTCTCCGGGTCGACGTCCGTGCCGGCGGTGGGGAACTGGTCCCGGACCGAGCCCTCGCCGTAGGTGTTCTCGTCGACCTCGACGACCTTCATCCGCCAGCCCGCGGCGTTGAAGCACTCCTTGACCGAGCCGATGTACTTGAACGTGAAGTCCGGCACCCTGATCTTGTCGGGGTCGTTGTACGACTCCTCCGGCTCGGTGCACTCGTCCTTCTCGATCGTCTTCTCCTTGTCCGGCCCGCGGTAGCCCGCCGCCCTCGACGGCGACGCGGAGACCGACGCGGTGGACGAGCCGCCCCCGGCCTGCGGGTCCTCGTCCCCGCCGCTGTTCATCAGCAGCGCGGCGATCAGCCCGCCCACGGCCACGGCGGCGACCACGATCGAGCCGATGATCACCGGCTTGTTGCTCCGGCCGCCGCCCGGGGAACCGGCACCGTGGGCGGTCGGCGTCAGGTTGTACGGCGGCGGCGTGGACGCGCCCTGCTGCTGCGCGTACGGCGTCGGGGCCGGCGTCGGGTAGCCGGCCTGCTGCGGATAGCCGTACGCCGACGAGTGCGCCGCCGCCGGGGCCGGGGCGCCGTACGGGTTCGGGCCGGGGGCCGGCGTCGGCCGGTAGGGCGTCTGGACGGGGCCCGTGGGCGCCGGGGCGCCCTGGTCGACCGGCGGGAACACCGCGGAGCCGACGCCCGCGCCGCTCGACGTCGGGGCGCCGGGCACGATGCTGGGCGGCGCCGCCTGGAAGGAGGCCGCCACCCGCAGGCATTCGTCGCGCATCGCCTCGGCGTTGGGGAAGCGTTCGTTGGGGTTCTTCTTCAGCGCGCGGGCCACCAGCGCGTCCACAGCCGGGGGCAGCGCCCGGTTCACGGCGGACGGGGCGACCGGCTCCTCCTGCACGTGCGCGTACGCGATCGCGAGCGGCGAGTCGGCGTCGAACGGCAGGCGCCCGGTGACCAGCTGGAACAGCATGATGCCGACCGAGTACAGGTCGGAGCGGGCGTCGACCCCGCGGCCGAGGGCCTGCTCCGGAGAGAGGTACTGCGGGGTGCCGACGACCATGCCGGTCTGCGTCATCGAGGTCACGCCGGACTGCATGGCGCGGGCGATGCCGAAGTCCATCACCTTGACCACGCCGCGCTTGGTCATCATCACGTTGCCCGGCTTGATGTCGCGGTGGACCAGGCCCATCTCGTGGCTGATCTCCAGCGCGGCCAGCACGTCCGCGGTGATCTTCAGAGCCTTGTCGGCGGGCATCGCGCCGTGCTGCCGCACGTCCTCGTCGAGCACCGAGCCCAGCGGGCGGCCCTCGACGTACTCCATGACGATGTACGGCGTCGTCATGGAGTCGAGGACGTCCTCGCCGGTGTCGAAGACCGAGACGATGTTGGTGTGCGTGAGCTTGGCCACGGCCTGCGCCTCGCGGCGGAAGCGCTCGCGGAAGGCCTGTTCGCGACCCAGCTCGGTGTGCAGTGTCTTGATCGCGACCTGCCGGTCGAGGACGGAGTCGTACGCCAGGTGCACGGAGGCCATGCCGCCCTCGCCGAGCAGGTCGCGCAGCTGGTAACGGCCGCCGGCGAGTGCCCGCCCCGCGTACCGTCCTTGTCCGGCGGCGTCCTGGCTCATGTCTCTGCGTCCCCCATAGACGGCGGGCGCCGGTGGCGGCGGCACGCGCGCTCGTGATCGAAAGTGCTATTCCCGGCCAAGTCTGCCCCAGGGCACCGACACGTCAAGCGCGGTGCCCGTTCCGTGACCGTACGCGAAAGAAGCGTCGCGGAAGCGTTACAGCCGGCGTACTGCCGCTGCACGGAATTTGCACGAGAGTACGGAACCAGGGTTTCATGACCGGTCCGTCTCATGTCCGGTCCCGGCGCCCATCCCGGACCGGAGGCCCCCGCGAAGGCTGTAGCGTGGCCGACGGAGACCGTGACAACACCGCGCGTACCGCGGGCAGAAACGACGGCGAGGACTGATGGCACAGCAGCAGCGCGCCCAGGGCCCGTCCGAACCCGAGGCATCTGGCGGCGGTATGTCTGACGCGCCGGAGAACTGGGGCAACGGCGGCCTGGTCGGCGACGGCCGGTACCGGCTGACCCGCAGGCTCGGGCGGGGCGGCATGGCCGAGGTGTTCGCCGCGGAGGACGTCCGCCTGGGACGCACCGTGGCGGTCAAGCTGCTGCGCCCGGACCTCGCCGAGGACCCGGTCTCCAAGGCGCGGTTCACGCGCGAGGCGCAGTCCGTGGCCGGACTCAACCACCACGCCATCGTGGCCGTGTACGACTCGGGCGAGGACGTCGCCGGCGGCCAGTCCGTGCCGTACATCGTGATGGAGATCGTCGAGGGGCGCACCATCCGCGACCTCCTCCTCAACGCGGAGGCGCCCGGCCCCGAGCAGGCGCTGATCATCGTCTCCGGCGTCCTGGAGGCGCTGGCCTACTCGCACCAGCACGGCATCGTGCACCGCGACATCAAGCCCGCCAACGTCATCATCACCAACAACGGCGCGGTGAAGGTGATGGACTTCGGCATCGCGCGCGCCCTGCACGGCGCCCAGTCGACGATGACGCAGACCGGCATGGTCATGGGCACCCCGCAGTACCTCTCCCCCGAGCAGGCGCTCGGCAAGGCCGTCGACCACCGCTCCGACCTGTACGCGACGGGCTGCCTGCTCTACGAACTCCTCGCGCTGCGGCCCCCGTTCACCGGGGAGACCCCGCTGTCGGTGGTCTACCAGCACGTGCAGGACATCCCGACGCCCCCGTCCGAGGTCTCCGACGCCACCCCGCCGGAGCTGGACGGCCTGGTGATGCGCTCGCTGGCCAAGGAGCCCGACGACCGCTTCCAGACCGCCGAGGAGATGCGCGGCCTGGTCCAGTACGGCTTGCAGATGCTGTACGAGCAGGGCGGCCACACCGGCACCTGGAACACCGGCCCGGTCGCCGCGCACGACGGCCGGCACACCCCGTCGGCCGGTCTCGCGGGTACGACGGTGATGCCGCACCCCGCCGACCACGGGGCGTCGGGCACCCAGCAGATCCCCCAGCCGATCCTGCCGGGCCGCTACGACGGGGACGACGGCGGCTTCGAGGGCGGCGGCAACAAGGGCAGCGGCCGCGGCAAGCTGTGGATACTGGCCGTCCTCGCGGTGATCGCCATCGCGGCGGGCGTCGCGCTCGCCCTGAACAACGGCGACGACGGCAAGGGCGGCACCGAGACGGACAAGAGCCCCTCGGCGACCACCTCCCAGAGCACCGGCGAGGAGTCGCCCAGCTCCTCGCCCAGCGACGAGGCGACGCAGGAGACCACCGACCCGGGCACCGAGCAGGGCTCGGGCGGGGGCGGCAGCGGCGACGGGGACTGGGACCGGCCGTACACACCGTCCTGGAGCCCGTCGCACACCGCGACGGACGATCCGACGGGTGACCCGACCCGCGATCCGACGGGTGACCCGACGACGCCGACCGACGACCCGACGACCGACCCGGCGACGCCGCCGACGGGGGGCCCGACCGGAGACCCGACGGGCGGCACCGACGCGGGCGCCACCGGCGACCCGGGCGGCGAGGACCCGGCGGGCGAATGACCGCCCCGGCCCCCGTCACAGGGGGCCGGTCGCCCCGTCCGTGAAGTGCACCGTGCCGAACTGCGGGTCCAGGCGCAGGTAGGCGGCCTCGAACGGCCCGCCGTCCACCCGGTCCGGCGCCGGGCCGAACCGCTCCAGCTCGGCCGTGCTCGGCTCGTGCTCCTCGCACCGGCCCAGGACCTGCACGGTCCACAGGCTCTCGCCGGGCCGCGCGGAGGTCAGGTTGTCCGCTCCGTACGCGACGACGCTCCCGGCGCACATCCGGTGGTACCCCCAGCTCCTCGGCATCCGCAGCAGGACCCGCCCGTCGGCCACGATGTGCCGCGCGTGGGCGAGGAAGGGCAGGGCGCGCAGCGTGGTGGCCGCCCGGCCGTAGGCGGTGCGGCCGAGCAGGCCGACGGCGAGCTGTTCGTCGGAGGGCATGGCCCCACTGTGCGGGAACGCGGGGCACGGGAACAGGGTCGCCCGCCCCGGCAGGAGGGGACGTAAGTCCCGAGTAAATCCGTACCACCCCGGGAGCGTGCGCCGGTCAGCGGTTCTCGGCCTCCAGTCGGGCCACGAAGGCGGCGGCCTGCGAGCGCCGCTGCATGCCGAGCTTGCCCAGCAGGCTGGACACGTAGTTCTTGATCGTCTTCTCCGCCAGGTTCAGCCGCTCGCCGATCGCGCGGTTGGTCAGTCCCTCGCCGATCAGTCGCAGGATGCGGCGCTCCTGCTCGGTGAGCCGGGCCAGCCGGTCGTCGGGCTTCGTCCCGCCGTCGCGCAGCCGCTCCAGCACGCGCGCGGTGGCCGCCGGGTCGAGCAGCGACTTCCCGGCCGCCACCTCCCGTACGGCACCGAGCAGCTCGGCGCCGCGGATGTCCTTGAGGACGTAGCCGGAGGCGCCCGCCATGATCGCGTCGAAGAGGGCCTCGTCGTCGGCGAAGGAGGTCAGCATCAGGCAGCGGACGGACTCGTCCCGGGAGCGGATGTCCCGGCAGACCTCGACGCCGCTGCCGTCCGGCAGCCGTACGTCCAGGACGGCGACGTCCGGACGGGTGGCCGTGACCCGGGCCTGCGCCTCGGCGGCGGTGCCGGCCTCGCCCACCACCTCGATGTCGGCCTCGCCGGCGAGCAGATCGTGCACCCCGCGCCGGACCACCTCGTGGTCGTCGAGGAGGAATACCCGGATTTTTCCGTCTTCGCGCACGCGGTCAGTCTCACACACCGGCTCTTCCCGTGCCCGGGGTGGCCGGGATAACGTGCCGTTGTTCCGGCCCCCTGCAAGGCTGTGACCAGTAAAACCTCCCTCCTGGGTCGATTTACTTGGAAATCCGAGTAAAAACGCAGGTCAGGAAGGGTTTCACAGAAATGTGGAGCACTGGGTAACGTGCTGTTCGCAGGGCGCTCGCCGGGGCACCTGTCACGCCTGTTCCCGATCGGGCCGCACCCACCCTCGTGCGTCCGCCGGGCCGCAGGTGAGCCGCACTGGCTTCCGGCGAACCCGGGGGCCGGACCGACGGAGGAGCACACGTGACCGAGAGCACTGCCGCGCGCAAGCCGCGACGCAGCGCCGGAAGCAAGGCGGCCGGGACCGCCGGCACCAAGGCGGCCGGGACCGCCGGCACCAAGGCGGCCGGGACCGCCGGCACCAAGGCGGCCGGGACCGCCGGCACCAAGGCCGGCACCGGTGGCAAGCGCACCACCAGCACCACCAGCAGCAGCACCCGTACCGCTGCCGCGAAGGGCTCCGAAACGGAGCTGGTGCAGCTGCTGACACCCGAGGGCGAGCGCGTCGAGACCGCCAAGGACTCGGCCTACGCCGAGTACGCCTCGTACGTCGCCGACATCACCCCCGACGAGCTGCGCGGTCTGTACCGCGACATGGTGCTCACCCGGCGCTTCGACGCCGAGGCCACCGCCCTGCAGCGCCAGGGCGAGCTGGGCCTGTGGGCCTCCCTCCTCGGCCAGGAGGCGGCCCAGATCGGCTCCGGCCGGGCCACCCGCGAGGACGACTACGTCTTCCCGACCTACCGCGAGCACGGCGTCGCCTGGTGCCGCGGGGTGGACCCGACCAACCTGCTCGGCATGTTCCGCGGCGTGAACAACGGCGGCTGGGACCCCAACGGCAACAACTTCCACCTCTACACCATCGTCATCGGCTCGCAGGCGCTGCACGCCACGGGCTACGCGATGGGCGTGGCCAAGGACGGCGCGGACTCGGGCGTGATCGCGTACTTCGGCGACGGCGCCTCCAGCCAGGGCGACGTCAGCGAGGCGTTCAACTTCGCCGCCGTCTACAACGCCCCCGTGGTGTTCTTCTGCCAGAACAACCAGTGGGCGATCTCCGAGTCCAACGAGAAGCAGACCCGGGTGCCGCTGTACCAGCGCGCCCAGGGCTTCGGCTTCCCCGGCGTCCGCGTCGACGGCAACGACGTGCTGGCCTCCCTCGCGGTCACCCGCTGGGCCCTGGACCGCGCCCGGCGCGGCGAGGGACCGGCCCTGATCGAGGCGTACACGTACCGCATGGGCGCCCACACCACCTCGGACGACCCCTCCCGCTACCGGCACGACGACGAGCGCGTCGCCTGGGAGGCCAAGGACCCGATCCTGCGGCTTCGCCGCTACCTGGAGTCCGCACACCACGCGGACGAGGGGTTCTTCGCGGAACTGGAGGCCGAGAGCGAGACGTTGGGCAAACGAGTGCGCGAAGTGGTCCGTGCCATGCCGGACCCGGACCGGTTCGCCATCTTCGAGAACGTGTACGCGGACGGACACGCGCTCGTGGACGAGGAGCGGGCCCAGTTCGCCGCCTACCAGGCATCGTTCGCAGACGCAGAGGGGGTCTGACATGGCAGCGGAGAAGATGGCGCTGGCGAAGGCGATCAACGAGTCGCTGCGCCGCGCACTGGAGTCGGACCCCAAGGTCCTGATCATGGGCGAGGACGTCGGCAAGCTCGGCGGTGTCTTCCGGGTCACCGACGGCCTGCAGAAGGACTTCGGCGAGGACCGGGTCATCGACACCCCGCTGGCCGAGTCCGGCATCGTCGGCACCGCCATCGGCCTGGCCCTGCGCGGGTACCGCCCGGTGGTGGAGATCCAGTTCGACGGTTTCGTGTTCCCGGCCTACGACCAGATCGTCACCCAGCTCGCGAAGATGCACGCGCGCTCGCTGGGCAAGGTCAAGATGCCGGTCGTCATCCGCATCCCCTACGGCGGCGGCATCGGCGCGGTCGAGCACCACTCCGAGTCCCCCGAGGCCCTGTTCGCGCATGTGGCGGGCCTGAAGGTGGTCAGCCCCTCCAACGCGGCGGACGCGTACTGGATGATGCAGCAGGCCATCCAGAGCGACGACCCGGTGATCTACTTCGAGCCCAAGCGCCGCTACTGGGACAAGGCCGAGGTCGACAGGGAGGCCATCCCCGGCCCGCTGCACACCGCGCGGGTGGTGCGCGAGGGCACCGACCTCACGCTGGCCGCCTACGGCCCGATGGTGAAGCTCTGCCAGGAGGTCGCCGACGCGGCGGCCGAGGAGGGCCGCTCCCTGGAGGTCGTCGACCTGCGCTCGATCTCGCCGGTCGACTTCGACACGGTCCAGGCCTCGGTGGAGAAGACCCGCCGCCTGATCGTGGTCCACGAGGCGCCGGTGTTCCTCGGCTCGGGCGCGGAGATCGCGGCCCGGATCACGGAGCGCTGCTTCTACCACCTGGAGGCCCCGGTGCTCAGGGTCGGCGGCTACCACGCCCCGTACCCGCCGGCCCGCCTGGAGGAGGAGTACCTGCCCGACCTGGACCGGGTGCTGGATGCCGTCGACCGCTCGCTGGCGTACTGAGGGAGGGGAGCGTGACGACGATGACGGACAGCTCCGTACGTGAGTTCAAGATGCCCGACGTGGGCGAGGGACTCACCGAGGCAGAGATCCTCAAGTGGTACGTGCAGCCCGGTGACACGGTCACCGACGGCCAGGTGGTGTGCGAGGTCGAGACGGCCAAGGCCGCGGTCGAACTGCCCATCCCCTACGACGGTGTGGTCCGCGAGCTGCACTTCCCCGAGGGCACCACGGTCGACGTGGGGACGTCGATCATCGCGGTGGCCGTCGGGGACGGCGCGGCGGCGGTCGCGGAGCCGGTGCAGGAGGCCGTGGCGGAGACCGTGGCGGAGGAGCCCAAGCCGGAGGGCCGCCAGCCGGTCCTGGTCGGCTACGGGGTCTCCACCTCCGCGACCAGGCGCCGCCCCCGCAAGGGGGCGGAAGCCCCGGCCGCCGCTCAGACGCCGTCGGCGGCGATCCAGGCCGAGCTGAACGGCCACGGACACGCGGCACCGGCGTCCGCGGCACCGGCGCCCGCGGCACCGGCCGCGCCGGTCACCGGCGACCGGCCGCTGGCCAAGCCCCCCGTGCGCAAACTCGCCAAGGACCTCGGCGTCGACCTGGCGACCGTGGTCCCCTCCGGCCCGGACGGCATCATCACCCGCGAGGACGTGCACGCGGCGGTGTCGGCGACCACCCCGGCCGCGCAGCCGGAGGCGGCTCCCGCGGCCGTCGCGCCCGCCCCGTCCCCGACGGCGGCCCCGGCGTCGTACGACGGGACGCGGGAGACGCGTGTCCCGGTCAAGGGCGTGCGCAAGGCGACGGCGGCGGCGATGGTCGGTTCGGCGTTCACGGCGCCGCACGTGACCGAGTTCGTGACGGTCGACGTGACGCGCACGATGAAGCTGGTCGAGGAGCTGAAGCAGGACAAGGAGTACGCGGGCCTGCGGGTGAACCCGCTCCTCCTGATCGCCAAGGCCCTCCTCGTCGCGATCAGGCGCAACCCGGACATCAACGCGTCCTGGGACGAGGCGGCCCAGGAGATCGTGGTCAAGCACTACGTCAACCTGGGCATCGCCGCCGCCACCCCGCGCGGCCTGATCGTCCCGAACATCAAGGACGCCCACGCCCAGACGCTGCCGCAGCTGGCGGGGGCGCTGGGCGAGCTGGTGTCGACGGCCAGGGAGGGCAAGACCTCCCCGGCCGCCATGCAGGGCGGCACGGTGACCATCACCAACGTCGGCGTCTTCGGCGTCGACACCGGCACACCGATCCTCAACCCGGGCGAGTCCGCGATCCTCGCCGTCGGCGCGATCAAGCTCCAGCCCTGGGTCCACAAGGGCAAGGTGAAGCCGCGTCAGGTGACCACCCTGGCCCTGAGCTTCGACCACCGCCTGGTCGACGGCGAGCTGGGCTCCAAGGTCCTCGCCGACGTGGCGGCGGTCCTGGAGCAGCCGAAGCGGTTGATCAGCTGGGCATGAGAGCCGAGAACCGACTAGGTTCATGACGGGAGGGGCGCCGCAAGTTGGTGTTGCGACGCCCCTCCTGCTGTTCTGGCCTGAGCCCTGGTGCAGCACGTACACCGGGGCCCCGTCCTCGGCCCCGCCCCGCGAGCGGATGCAGGCGTGGGTGCGCAGCAGCCGGAGACATTCGTTGACCCTGCGCACGGAGAGCCCCGTACGGGCGGCGATGGACTCCAGGGGCTCCCGCAGCTCGCCCTGCTCGACGAGCACGGGTGCGATCACCTGGGCGACCGTCCACACGTCCTCGGTCACGGACAACCGCTGCCGCCAGTCGGCCAGCACGGACTCCGTGGTGCGTACCGGCGCGAGACGGCCGAGGGGCGCCCGCTGGTGGAGGACGAGGGTGTCGAACCGGTCCGCGATGCGTTCCAGTGCGTGCACCATCGCCTGCTGCACGGCGAGGGTCGCCTGCTGGGTGGCGAGGGTGGCCTGCTGGGTGGAGAGCATCTCCCTTTGCAACGCGATGGACGTACGTTGGCCTTCGGCCAGCGCCTCGTCCAGTTTGAGGTTGTGCGCCTCCAGCCGGACGATCGCCTCGGCGACCTGGTCCGGCATGGCGTAGGCGACGGGGGCGCCCGGTTCGAGGGGCTGCACCTCGGCCTCGTCCAGCGAGTACGACCCCTCGCGCTGCACGGTCTCGATGACTTCGGCGACCCACTGCTTGAAGGGGGCGCAGGCCGGTTTGGTGCAGGCGTTGACGAGGAGGATGAGACCTTGCAGAGAGATCACGTGCAAGTCTCGACGCCACCCCCTGCCTGCGGGAACGCCGAGACCGTAACGTCCAGTTACAGTCTCGAGCAATTCTCGGTGCTCATCGGGAACGTGATCTGTGAGGGCCTTTCGAGAGTTGCTGTGTCCGAGTTCCTTGCACACGTCCACCGCCGGAAACCAGTGGCTTCCGTCCGGCATGGTCAGTCGGCGCACCCGGGCGCCGGTGGCCGCGTAGACGAAGTCGCCGGCGTCGATCGCCTCGTGGCGCGTGCCGGGGTTCTGCCGCTTGCTGGGTTCGTTCATGGGAACCACCTCCGTCGCGGAACGTAGGGCGGAGGTATGGGCATATGCCAGCGGGCCCGCGAATGTTCACGACTGCGAGCGAAGATGATCGAAAGCCCTGGCGGAGGCCGACGAGTGCGTGTACGAGACCGGGCGAGGCCGCGGACACCGTCCCGCTGATGCGGGCGCGCCCGGCGGCGCGGGCCCCAGTGGGTCGAAGGGCCCGTCGCGTCGGCGACGGGCCCTTCTCGGTGGTGAGGTGTCCGGTGTGCGGGCGGCAGGTCTACTTCGCGAAGGCGTAGTTCATGAGCTTCGTGGCGTCCTTGGCGCGCTGCGTGGTCGACGAGGACGCCAGCACCGTGCCGATGACGGTCTTGCCCTTCCGGGTCGCGGCGAAGACCAGGCAGTACTTGGCCTCCGGGCCCGACCCGGTCTTCACGCCGATCGCGCCGCTGTAACTTCCCAGCAGCGTGTTGGTGTTGGTCCAGGGCGCCATCGTGCGGGTGCCGCCCTTCTTGGTCGTCGTCTTCGCCGTGTACTTCTTGGTCTTCACGACGGTGCGGAAGGTGGAGTTCTTCATCGCGTTGCTCGCGAGTTTCGTGAGGTCGCGCGGGGTGGAGTAGTTCTTGCCGTTGCCGATGCCGTCGAACGAGTCGAAGTGCGTGTTCTTCAGGCCGAGGCTCTTGGCGGTCGCGTTCATCTTGCCGATGAACGACTTCACCCGGGCCGCCCGCGTCTTGCCCGAGCCGAACTTGTCGGCCAGCGCGTACGCGGCGTCGCAGCCGGACGGCAGCATCAGCCCGTACAGCAGCTGGCGGACCGTCACCTTGTCGCCGACGATCAGGCGGGCGGAGGAGGCGTTCTTCGACACGATGTAGTCGCTGTACGCCATCTGGATCGTGACCTTGGCGTCCAGGTTCAGCTTCGGCTGGGAGAGCACGACCTTGGCGGTCATGATCTTGGTCGTGGAGCCGGTGGAGCGCTTGGTGTCGGCGGCCTTGGTGTAGAGGGTCCTGCCGGTCGCGTTGTTCATCACGAAGCCGCCCTTGGCGACGATCGAGGGCGCGGCGGCGGCCTGCACGGGTGCCGCGAGGGCGCGCTCGGGTGCGGCGGCCTGGGCGGGTGCGGCGGCGAGGGCTCCGGTGGCGAGGACCGCGCCGCCGGTCAGGGCGACGGCGAGGGCTCGACGCAGGCGGACGCCCGAAATGGTGTTCATTGAGTTGATTACCCCGATTGTGGTTAATTCCCCATGGTCGCGGCCGAGTTGTGCTCGACGCAGAGGTGGCCGCGTCAGTGCGACACCCGACGGGGGTGAAAGGTTGCGCGGTGGGGTGGGGGAAATCGCCCCGTTCCCTCCGGGGGTGGGCGGCCGTCCGGATGCTGGAACGGATCCCTCTTGCGCCCCTGTTGTATCTATCCTGTCGGCATGACCACGGCAGTGAAGCAACCCCCCGCGGCGGACCGCGTCTACACCCACGTCAAGCAGGGCGTCCTGGAGCGTCGTTACGAGGGCGGGACACTGCTCACCGAGGGCGAGCTGGCCGAGGCCGTGGGCGTCTCCCGCACCCCGGTGCGCGAGGCGCTGCTGCGGCTGGAGTCCGAAGGGCTGATCCGGCTCTACCCCAAGAAGGGCGCACTGGTCCTGCCCGTCTCCGCCCAGGAGATCGCGGACGTGGTCGAGACCCGGCTGCTGGTCGAGGAGCACGCCGCCAGGAAGGCCGTACCCGCCCCGCCGGGGCTCGTGGAGCGGCTGGAGGAACTGCTCGCCCGGCAGCGGGAGCAGGCCGCCGCCGGTGACTTCGCCGCCGCCTCCGTCACCGACCGCTGCTTCCACGCCGAGATCGTCCGCAGCGGCGGCAACGAGATCCTCTCCCGCCTCTACGACCAGCTCCGCGACCGCCAGTTGCGCATGGGCGTCGCCGTCATGCACTCCCACCCCGACCGGATCGCCAAGACCCTCGCCGAGCACGCGGAACTCCTCGACGCGCTGCGCTCCGGCGACGCGGAGGCGGCCGTCGCCGTGGTGGGCCGGCACGTGGGGTGGTTCTCGCACCTGGCGCGGGGGGAGGTCCGATGAGTACGGCCACCTCGGCCGGCAAGGTCCTGCCCGGTGATCCCCCGGGCGGCCGCCGTGCGATCGCCGTGTGGGGCATCGGCGTCTCCGTCTACTTCGTCGCCGTCATCTTCCGGACCTCCCTCGGGGTCGCCGGCCTGGACGCCGCCGACCGCTTCCACGTCAACGCCTCCGCGCTGTCCACCTTCTCGATCCTCCAGCTGCTGGTCTACGCCGGCATGCAGATACCCGTCGGCCTGCTGGTGGACCGGCTCGGCACCAAGAAGGTGCTGGGCATCGGCGTCGTGCTGTTCACGGCCGGGCAGCTGGGCTTCGCCTTCTCCCCGTCGTACGGCATGGCGCTGGCCTCGCGGGCGCTGCTGGGATGCGGGGACGCGATGACGTTCATCAGCGTGCTGCGGCTGGGCACCCGCTGGTTCCCCGCCCGGCGCGGGCCCATGGTCGCCCAGCTGGCCGGCCTGGCCGGCATGGCGGGCAACCTGGTGTCCACCCTGGTGCTGGCCCGGCTGCTGCACGGCATCGGCTGGACCGCGGCGTTCGCGGGCAGTGCGCTGGCCGGTGTCGTCGTCTTCGTCCTGTTGCTGCTCTTCCTCAAGGACCACCCCGAGGGCCACGAGCCGGAGCCGCTGCCGCACCAGGGGGCCGCGTACGTGCGGCGGCAGATCGCGCTGTCCTGGCGGGAGCCGGGGACGCGGCTCGGGCTGTGGGTGCACTTCACCACCCAGTTCCCGGCGATGGTGTTCCTGCTGCTGTGGGGGTTGCCGTTCCTGGTCGAGGCGCAGGGGCTGTCCCGGGCCACGGCCGGCACGCTGCTCACCCTCGTGGTCCTGTCCAACATGGCCGTCGGTCTGGTCTACGGCCAGGTCATCGCCCGGCACCACGCGGCGCGGCTGCCGCTGGCGCTCGGCACGGTGGGCGCGACGGCCACCTTGTGGGCGGTGACGCTGGCCTACCCGGCCGAGCACGCGCCGATGTGGCTGCTCGTGGTGCTGTGCGCGGTGCTGGGTGCGTGCGGACCGGCGTCGATGATCGGCTTCGACTTCGCGCGGCCGGCGAATCCGCCCGAGCGGCAGGGGACGGCGTCCGGGATCACGAACATGGGGGGCTTCATGGCGTCGATGACCACGCTGTTCGCGGTGGGGGTGCTGCTGGACGCGACGGGGGACGACTACGGGGTCGCGTTCTCGTCCGTGTTCGTGTTGCAGGCGGTCGGGGTCACGCAGATTCTCAGGTTGCGCAAGCGGGCCGTGCTGCGGGAGCGGGAGCGGTTGGTCGCCAGCCGGGTCGAGACGGTGCACGTGCCGGTGTAGGCACCCGGCGTGGGTGCGGGCCGGTCCGGGGGCTGCCGCCCCCGGACTCCCGCGTCGGTCCGATCGGCCTCGTCCTCGGTCTCCCCCGCAGAAGGGCACCCCCGACGGGCCGGAGGACTCACTGCGTGACGGCGAAGTGGCGCAGGATCGCCGCCGCCAGGTCCGGGTCGCCCTCCGTCTTGATGCGGTCCTGCGCCGCCTGGGGAGTCACCCGGCCGCAGGCCAGGCGGACGTATGTCTCCCAGTCGAGGGTGAGGGTGGCGGCCGGGCCGAGGGCCGGGGACGACTCGAGGGTGCCGCGGCCCTGGATGTCGACGCGGATGGTGCGCAGGAACTCGACCGGTCCGTGCACGTCGAAGACGACGGCCGAGCTGCGCGGCGCGTCCGCCCGCTCGGCGACGACGGCGGGCAGCTCGCCGAGCAGCACGTCCCGCGCGACGTGCGCGCCGGGGGAGTCGAGGTTGCCGGGGCGGCCGAGGGCCGTGCGCAGGTCCTGCTCGTGCGCCCACACGTCGAAGGCGTGCCGGCGCATCGCCTCCTCCAGGGTCAGCTCGGTGCCGAGCGGGCCGCGCACCTTGGTGCCGGGGTCCCGCGACTCGTTGCGCAGCTGGCGGTTGCGCCGGATGACCATGTACTCCAGCTCGGAGGTCATCTCCGGCGCCGTGTGGTGGCGGCGGACGTCGACCTGCATCTCCATGTAGCGCTGGTGGTCGTTGGTGACGTGGTAGAGGTCGCGCGGCAGGGTGTGGATGGGGCGGGGGTCGCCGAGCATCTCGGAGTCCAGGCCCATGACGTGCGAGACGACGTCGCGCACCGACCAGCCCGGGCAGGGGGTCCGGCGGTTCCACTCTGCCTCCACAAGCGGCTGGACCAGCTCGGATATCGCCTCGATGGAGTGAGTCCAGGCGTCGGCGTAGGGCTGGAGGGTGGGATGCAGACTCACGGAACGGGACCCCTCGGCGGTCGGTACACGGGCGGTTGGCGGCAGCGGTGCCAGTGGCGGCGGCGGCAGTCGGCGGGCGTCTTGGGAGGCTAAGTTACGCTGCTGTGCGACACCCCGGCAGTGCTTTCGTGTGACGATCGTAGGCCCGTGTGGACGGCTCGAATGCCAGGACGGTGGTAGTGTGCGCGCCTCTTTGATCCAAATCGCCGTGAACGAGGACGAAACGGTCGAAGCGCGTCGCGTGAGGGCGGCGGCTCTGGTACGGGAGCAGGCGGGCGCCGATCTCGTCGTGCTGCCGGAGCTGTGGACCACGGGCGCGTTCGCCTACGAGGAGTTCGACGCGGCGGCCGAGCCGCTGCGCGGACCGACGTACGAGGCGATGGCGAAGGCGGCGGGTGACGCGGGCGTGTGGCTGCACGCGGGGTCGGTCCCCGAGCGCGACCCCGACGGACGGATCTACAACACCTCTCTCCTCTTCTCCCCCGCCGGAGACCTGGCCGCCTCCTACCGGAAGATCCACCGCTTCGGCTTCGACAAGGGCGAGGCCGTGCTGATGGGCGCGGGACGCGAGCCGGTGACGGTCCGGCTGCCGGAGACCACCCTCGGCGTGGCGACCTGCTACGACCTGCGCTTCCCCGAGCTCTTCCGCTCCCTCGTCGACGCCGGGGCCGAGATCCTCGTCGTCCCGGCCGGCTGGCCGGAGCGCCGCCGGTCCCACTGGACGCTCCTGGCGCAGGCGCGGGCCGTGGAGAACCAGGCGTTCGTCCTCGCCTGCGGGACGGCGGGTACGCACGCCGGAGTTCCGCAGGCCGGTCACTCGATCGTGGTGGATCCCTGGGGCGAGGTGCTCGCGGAGGCCGGCGCGGACGAGGAGGTCCTCACGGTGGAGTTCGCCCCGGAGCGGGTGGCGCGGACCCGGGAGCAGTTCCCGGCCCTGAAGGACCGGGTGCTGGGTCTGGACCCCCCGCGCGGCTGACCGCGCCGGGCGAGCCGTGCGGGCCGGGCGAGCCGTGCGGGCCGGGCGCAGTGGGTGAAGAGGGAGTGACACGGCGTGTTTGACGCCCTGCCGTGTCGCCCACAATGACGGGTATGGCACGCACCACCAACTCCGCGATCCGCCGCGTCCGGGTGGAGCCCGCCGGTGCCCACTTCGCGTCGGCGTTCGTGCTTCCGCTCGCCGGCCTGCCCCGCCGGACGGCCGAGGAGTGGGCCCGGGTCACCTTCGAGGACACTCCGGCGCCGCTGCGCACCCTGCTCCGGGCGGGCTGGTCGGTCGTGCTGGGGCTGCGCCTGGGTCCGAGGGCCTCTCGACGGCACGTGATCGGCTGGCGCACGGTGGAGTCCGGGCCGGACCGGATCGCCGTGGAGGCCCGCGCCCCGTCGCTGACCGCCCGCAACGTCGTGACCGTCGACGACGCGCGGCTGGTCTGGGCGACGTACGTGAACTTCGAGGGGCCGACCGGCCGGGTGCGCTGGTCGCTGGCCGCGCCGGTGCACCACCTGGTCGTCCCCCTGCTCCTCGGCCGTGCCGTCCGCCGCACGGCGTGAGGCGCCGCCGGGCCGCCCGTCCTCAGTCGTCCTCCCGCTCCTTCTCCGCGAGGTGGATCACGCACACCGTCAGGGCGATCAGCAGCGCCGGGTCCGCGTCGTCCCGGACGACGTCGACGCCGTAGGTGTCCCGGAGGGTGAGCCAGCGCCGGGAGGCGACGGCCAGCAGTTCGCCGTCGTACTCGATGGCGAACTCTCGGTCGAGGATCTTGCCGCTGACGTCCAGTTCGGTGCCGTCGGCCAGGGCGACCCGGTAGTGGTTGCGGAGCAGGGACAGCCGTTTGCGCCGGATGCGTGCCAGGGGCTCGCCGGCCCGTTCGATCACCATCGTGTCGCGCAGGGCGAACATCTTCTGGTGGATGTCGATGAGCACGCGCCCCTGGGCGTCCTTCAGCTCCCAGGTGTCCCGCAGCCGCATGGCCTTGCCGTCGACGAGGAAGACCTTGTTGCCGTGGTCGTCCTCGATCCAGTAGTCGTCGCCGATGCCGAGGAGCCGGTCGTACACGAGGAATCTCATGCTCCCACCGCTTCCCCGCCGGCCGCCCCGGGACGCGGCCGGTAGGCCGACAGGCTGACTGCCGGGAGTACGCGCGGCCGGCTCAGGCGCCGTAACCGTTGTGGTAGCCGTCCTGCGTGGGGTGGGGCCGGTCCTCGACGACCGGGGTCGACGGCGGCACCACGACACGGCGGCGCCGGGCGATGCTGCTGAACGTGGCGACGCCGATCAGGCCGACGACCATGAAGATCACGCCGACCAGGTCCAGGTTGACGCCCTGCATGTCCCAGTCGGTCGCGAACGTGAGGATGGCTCCCACGGCGATGAGGATGATGCACCCGCCGAGGCCCATGAGTGTTGCCTCCCTGTCAGAGCCGGTCGGTTCCGGGATTCCGGTCGATCCGGTTCCGTTCGGGTACCCCGGGCCCCAACCCTCATGCCGTGGGGCGGTGTTCCGCGCTCCGGTCTACGGCTGGAGGAACGCCACCAGCGCGTTGGCCAGCAGGTGCGGGTCGTCGGCGCCGCACAACTCCCGGGCGCTGTGCATCGACAGGATGGCCACGCCGATGTCGACGGTGCTGATGCCGTGCCGGGCCGCCGTGATCGGGCCGATGGTCGTGCCGCACGGCATGGAGTTGTTGGAGACGAAGGTCTGGAAGGGGACGTCCGCCTTCTCGCACGCGGCGGCGAACACCGCGCGGCCCGAACCGTCGGTGGCGTAGCGGTTGTTGACGTTGACCTTGAGGATCGGGCCGCCGTTGACGCGCGGGTGGTGCGTCGGGTCGTGCCGTTCCGCGTAGTTGGGGTGGACGGCGTGGCCCGTGTCGGAGGACAGGCAGACGGTGCCGGCGAAGGCGCGCGCCCGGTCCTCGTAGGAGCCGCCGCGCGCGAACACCGAGCGTTCCAGCACGCTGCCGAGCAGCGGTCCGTCGGCGCCGGTGTCCGACTGGGAGCCGGTCTCCTCGTGGTCGAAGGCGGCCAGCACGGGGATGTACGGCAGGTCGCCGCCCGAGGTGGCGACCGCGGCCAGGGCGGCCGTCCCGGCGTGCACGGACAGCAGGTTGTCCATCCGCGGACCCGCCACCAGCTCCTTGTCGCGGCCCAGGTAGGCCGGGGGCTCCACCGAGTGCGTCATCAGGTCCCAGCCGGTGACCTCGCCGCGGGCGAGCCCCGCCTCGTCCTCCAGGAAGGCGATCAGGTCGCCGTCGCGGACGGTGTCGCCCAGGCCCCACACGGGCTGGAGGTGGCGCTGCTTGTCGAGCTTGAGTCCGTCCGTGGAGACGGCGCGGTCCATGTGGATGGCGAGCTGCGGGACGCGCAGCAGCGGGCGGGCGACGTCGACCAGGCGCGTCGAGCCGTCGCGCAGCGAGAGGCGGCCGGCCAGGCCCAGGTCGCGGTCCAGCCAGGAGTTCATCAGCGGGCCGCCGTAGATCTCCACGGCGACCTGGCGCCAGCCGTGCGCCCCGGTGTCCGGGCGGGGCTTGACGCGCAGGTTGGGGGAGTCGGTGTGGGCGCCGACGACGCGGAAGGGGGTGTGCGCCGCGGCGCCCTCCGGCACGTACCAGGCGACGATCGCGCCGCCGCGCAGCACGTACTTGCCGCCGCTGGTCCCCTCCCAGGCGTCGGTCTCCGCGACCTGGCGGAAACCGGCCTTCTCCAGCCGCTCGGCGGCACTCGCCACGGCGTGGTACGGCGTCGGGCTCGCCGACAGGAAGGTCATCAGGTCGTCGGTGTGGCCGCGGTCGAAGCGGGAGGGTGCGCTCATGGGGTTCACCTTAACGACGTGCGAGGGCCCGCCTCCCGTCCGGCGGGAGCGGGCCCTCGTGGGGTTGTGCGGAACGGGACCGGGGTGCCGGACCCGTCCTAGAACGCGGCCTCGTCCAGCTCCATCAGGTCCAGCTCGACGCCCTGGGCGACCTTGCGGGCCAGGGTGAGGCCGGGCAGGACGTTGGCCGCGAAGAACTTCGCCGCGGCGATCTTGCCGGTGTAGAAGGCCTGGTCCTTGGCGGACGCGGTGGGCAGCTTCTCGGCGGCGACGGCGGCGCCCTTGAGGAGCAGGTAGCCGACGATCACGTCGCCGGAGGCCAGCAGCAGGCGGGTGGTGTTGAGGCCCACCTTGTAGATGTTCTTGACGTCCTGCTCGGTGGCCGCGAGGTCGGTGAGCATCAGGCCGACGATGGCCTCCAGCTCGACGGCGGCCTTGGCCAGGTGCTCGCGGGCGCCGGACAGCTCCTCGCCGCCGGTGCCGAGGGCGAGGAACTTCTTGATGTCCTCGGCGACCGAGTTCAGCGCGGCGCCCTGGTTGCGGACGATCTTCCGGAAGAAGTAGTCCTGGCCCTGGATCGCCGTGGTGCCCTCGTACAGGGTGTCGATCTTGGCGTCCCGGATGTACTGCTCGATCGGGTACTCCTGGAGGAACCCGGAGCCGCCGAAGGTCTGCAGGGACTGGGCGAGCTGCTCGTAGGCCTTCTCCGAGCCGTAGCCCTTGACGATCGGCAGCAGCAGGTCGTTGAGGGCGTGCTCGGCCGAGGCGTCCTCGCCGTTCGCCTCCTTGACCTGGATCTCGTCCTGGACGGAGGCGGTGTACATGACGAGGGCGCGCATGCCCTCGGCGTACGCCTTCTGCGTCATCAGGGAGCGGCGCACGTCCGGGTGGTGCGTGATGGTGACCTTGGGGGCCGACTTGTCCATGAAGTTGGCCAGGTCCGGGCCCTGGACGCGCTCCTTGGCGTACTCCAGGGCGTTGAGGTAGCCCGTGGAGAGGGTGGAGATCGCCTTCGTGCCGACCATCATGCGGGCGAACTCGATGATCCGGAACATCTGGCGGATGCCGTCGTGCTTGTCGCCGATCAGCCAGCCCTTGGCGGGGTGGCGGTCGCCGAAGGTCATCTCGCAGGTGTTGGAGGCCTTCAGGCCCATCTTGTGCTCGACGTTGGTGGCGTAGACGCCGTTGCGCTCGCCCAGCTCGCCGGTCTCGAAGTCGAACTCGTACTTCGGGACGAGGAAGAGCGACAGGCCCTTGGTGCCGGGGCCGGCGCCCTCGGGGCGGGCGAGGACGTAGTGGAGGATGTTCTCCGACATGTCGTGCTCGCCGGACGTGATGAAGCGCTTGACGCCCTCGATGTGCCAGGAGCCGTCCTCCTGCTCGACGGCCTTGGTGCGGCCGGCGCCCACGTCCGAACCGGCGTCCGGCTCGGTGAGGACCATGGTGGAGCCCCACTGCTTCTCGACGGCGATCGAGGCGATGTGCTTCTGGACCTCGTTGCCCTCCTCGAAGAGGATGCCGGCGAACGCCGGGCCGGAGGAGTACATCCACACGGCCGGGTTGGCACCGAGGATCAGCTCCGCGTAGGCCCAGATCAGGGAGCGGGGCGAGGTGGTGCCGCCGATCTCCTCGGGCAGGCCGAGCCGCCAGTACTCGGAGTCCATGAAGGCCTGGTAGCTCTTCCTGAAGGACGCCGGGACCGGCGCGGTGTTGGTCTCGGGGTCGAACACCGGCGGGTTGCGGTCGGCGTCGGCGAAGGACTCGGCCAGCTCGTTCTCGGAGAGGCGGGTCAGCTCCTCCAGCACGCTCTTGGCGGTGTCGGTGTCCATCTCCGCGAACGGGCCGCTGCCGTAGACCTTGTCGCGGCCGAGCACCTCGAAGAGGTTGAACTCGATGTCCCGGAGATTCGGCTTGTAGTGCCCCATGGCGACGGCTCCGTTGAGAGATCGGCGAGGCACTCGCTCCTCGCATCCGTACACGTACCAACTAGTAGCTCCGATGATGCTACCCGTCGGTAATAAGAAGCAACCCCGGGCCGCCCATCTGTGACTCGTTACTCGTTACTCTGTGCTGCATGTACGGCTACGACCAGACCGCGGGCCAACAGCAGCAGCAGTACGCCCCGCCGCAGCAGCCGATGGGCGGCGGGTACGGGCAGCAGCCGCCGCTGTACCCCGAGCCGTCCCCGCCCTCGCTCGCGGACGCGGTGCGCGCCTTCACCACCGGCCAGATGTCCGCCGAGGACTTCCAGCAGATCTTCGCGACCTCGAAGGTCTACTGCCCCCGCGGCGACAACCCCGGCTTCCTCGCGCTGCACAACACCCAGCAGCCGGTCATCCCGATGTTCACCGGTCTGAAGGAGCTGCGCCGGTACGCGGGCAAGGAGTCGAAGTACTTCGTGATCACCGGCGCGGAGGTGATCGATCTGCTGCCGACCGGCTACGGCTTCGTCCTGGACATGGAGGGCGAGCACCGGATGGTGTTCGACGCGAAGGCCGTCGAACAGATGGTCGATTTCGCCATGCGCCGCATGTACGGCTGATCGGTCGCCGCTGCCGCGAGCCCGGAGGGAATGCCCTCCGGGCTTTCTCGGTTGGGGGTGGCAAGAAGTTCAACGCTCAACTAAAGTGGGACGCACATCGCCCGAGGAGGTCGACATGCCTGCCGTGACCGTCGAGAACCCGCTGACGCTGCCCCGCGTATCCGCGTCCGCCGACGCCGTCGCACGTCCCGTGCTCACCGTCACGACCGCGCCCAGCGGTTTCGAGGGTGAGGGCTTCCCGGTGCGCCGCGCGTTCGCCGGGATCAACTACCGCCACCTGGATCCGTTCATCATGATGGATCAGATGGGTGAGGTGGACTATCAGCCTGGGGAGCCGAAAGGCACCCCGTGGCACCCGCACCGCGGCTTCGAGACCGTCACGTACATCATTGACGGGATCTTCGACCACCAGGACTCGCAGGGTGGTGGCGGCACCATCACAAACGGCGACACCCAGTGGATGACGGCGGGCGCGGGCCTGCTGCACATCGAGGCCCCGCCGGAGCACCTCGTGATGTCCGGCGGTCTCTTCCACGGCCTCCAGCTGTGGGTGAACCTGCCGGCCAAGGACAAGATGATGCCTCCGCGCTACCAGGACATCCGCGGCGGCAACGTCCAGCTGCTGACCACGCCCGACGGCGGCGCGCTGCTGCGCGTGATCGCCGGTGAGCTGGACGGGCACGCTGGTCCCGGCATCACGCACACGCCGATCACGATGATCCACGCGACGGTGGCGCCGGGTGCGGAGGTCACGCTGCCGTGGCGGGAGGACTTCAACGGGCTGGCGTACGTGCTGGCGGGCAAGGGCTCGGTCGGTGCCGAGCGCCGTCCGATCCAGCTGGGCCAGACTGCGGTCTTCGGCGCCGGCGGTTCGTTGACCGTCCGCGCGGACGAGAAGCAGGACTCGCACACCCCCGACCTGGAGGTCGTGCTGCTCGGCGGCCGGCCGATCCGGGAGCCGATGGCCCACTACGGCCCGTTCGTGATGAACACCAAGGACGAGCTGATGCAGGCCTTCGAGGACTTCCAGAAGGGCCGTCTCGGCACCGTCCCGGCGGTGCACGGCATGTCGGGCGAGGGCCCCGGAGCCTGACAGCGCGTCACCCGGGCGGGCCGTCCGCGCAGGACAGCCCGCCCGCCGCGTGATCGGGTGGAGGCGTGCAGCTGCTCCCCGGTCCGGTCCGCCGGTTCGCCGCCTGGTGCGCCGTCGTCCTGCTCGCCAGCGGTGTCGTCTACGTCGCGATCCGGCTCTGCGTCGAGTTCCGCACCGCGGTGGCGCCGGCGCTGCTCGCGCTGCTCGGCACCGCGCTGCTCCGACCGCTGCACGCGCGGCTGGTGAAGGCGCATGTGCAGCGTTCGCTGGCCGCCGGGCTGACCTGTGCGGCCGTGCTGGCCGTGGTCGGCGGGGCCGTGTACATCGTGGTCTCCGCCCTCGTGGAGACCGGCGACCAGATCGTCGCCTCGTTGCGGCACGCGGCCAAGGGCGTCGCCGACCACTTCGGCGCCGCCGGGACCTCGCTGGACGACATCGCCTCCAACGCGCGTGAGCTGCTGGGCAAGTTCGGCGGTACGGCCGCCTCGGGCGTGGTGACCGGGATCAGCGTGGTCGGCGAGATGCTGGCCATGGCCGTGCTCGCCCTGCTGCTCGTCTTCTTCTTCCTGCGCGACTCTGACCGGGCCGTCGCCACGGTGCGCGCCCTCGCCCCGCCCGGCTCCGCCGACACGGTCGAGGCCATGGCGCGGCGGGCCTTCGAGGCCGTCGAGGGCTTCATGCGGGGCACGACCCTGATCGCGCTGATCGACGCGCTCTGCATCACCGTCGGACTGCTCGTCCTGCGCGTCCCCGGCGCGGTCGGGCTCGGGGCGCTGGTCTTCGTCGGCGCCTACATCCCGTATCTCGGCGCGTTCATCTCCGGTGCCGTGGCGGTGCTGGTGGCGCTGGCCGACCGGGGGTTCGTCATCGCGCTGTGGACCCTGGGCGTGGTGCTGGCCGTGCAGGTGCTGGAGGGGCATGTGCTCCAGCCGGTGATCCAGAGCCGGACGGTGCAGATGCACCCGGCGGTCGTGCTGCTGGCGCTCACCGCGGGGGCGTCGGTGGCGGGCATCCTGGGGCTGCTCCTCGCCGTGCCGCTGACCGCAGCGGCGTTCGGAGTCGTGCACGAGTTCCAGGGACGCTACGGGGCTTCGACCACCTCGGGGCCGGACTCCGGACCGGCCGCGGGGCCGGGGGCGTCGTCCGGGCCGGGGGACTCGTAGAGCTCGTACCAGATGCTCTTGCCCTCGCCGCGCGGGGCGACGCCCCAGGCGTCCGCGAGCAGTTCGACCAGCATCAGCCCGCGTCCGGAGGACGCCATCTCCCCGGGCCTGCGCTTGTGCGGGAGGTCGTCGCCGTTGTCGGTGACCTCCACCCGGATCCGCCGCTCGCCCGGCTCCCCCGCGACCTCGGCGACGAGCAGGGCGTCGGTGTCGGTGTGGACCAGGACGTTCGTCAGCATCTCGGAGAGCAGCAGGACCGCCGCGTCCCGCTGGTCCTCGACCGGCCAGTCGTGCAGCAGGTCGCGCAGGTGCTGCCGGGCGGTGGCGATCCTGGCGGGCTCGGACTGGGCGATGGACAGCATCGTGCGGCGCACCGGCGCCCGGGTCGCGGTGGATTCGCCGCAGCCGCAGCCCGCGCCCTGCCGGCACAGCAGCACCAGCGCGATGTCGTCCTCCCGGCGGTCGGCGAGGGGGCCGGTGGTGTGGTGCGAGGAGGGGCCGTGCACGGCCTGGACCAGTGAGTCGGCCAGTTCCTCCAGGCCACCGGTGTGCTCCTCCAGGATCACGCGCAGCCGGTGCCAGCCGCTCTGGAGGTCGTGGCCGCCGGTCTCGACCAGGCCGTCCGTGCACAGCATCAGGGTGTCCCCGGGCTCCAGGGCCAGCCGGGTGATCGGGTAGTCGGAGTCCGGGTCGATCCCCAGCGGCAGCCCGCCCGCGGTGGCGAGGATCAGCGCCGTCCCGTCCGCCATGCGCACCACCGGGTCCAGATGGCCCGCGCGGGCGCTGTCCACGGTGCCGGTGGCGGGGTCGACCTCGGCGTAGTAGCAGGTCGCGAAGCGCAGGTCGCCCGGGTCGTCCTCGGCCGCGGCGAGACCGTGGAAGAAGTGGGAGGCGCGGGCGAGCACCGCGTCGGGACGGTGGCCCTCGGAGGCGTAGGCGCGCAGGGCGATGCGCAGCTGGCCCATCAGTCCGGCCGCGCGCACGTCGTGTCCCTGGACGTCGCCGATCACCAGGGCGAAGCGGCCCCCGGGCAGCGGGATCATGTCGTACCAGTCGCCGCCGACCTGGAGGCCGCCGCCGGTGGGGACGTAGCGGGCGGCGAGGGCCATGCCGGGGATCTCCGGGCCGAGCATGGGCAGCATCGAGCGTTGCAGCCCCTCGGCCAGCTCGCGCTGGTTCTCCGCGGCACCGGCCCGGGACAGGGCCTGGGCGAGCATCCGCGCCACCGTGGTCAGCACGGAGCGCTCGTCCGGCGTGAAGGCCACCGGGTACGCGAAGGCGGCCATCCAGGCGCCCATCGTCCGGCCCGCGACGGTCAGCGGCAGATAGGCCCAGGAACGCCGGCCGAAACGCTCGGCCAGCGACCACGTCATGGGATAGCGCGACCGGTACTGCTGCGGTGAGGAGAGGTAGACCGCGCGGCCGGTGCGGACCACCTCCGCCGCCGGGTAGGCCGTCTCCAGGGACATGTCCACGAACGGGTTGGCCTCGTTCGCCGGCTGTCCGTGGTGGCCGATGACGGTGAGGCGGTCGCCGGAGACCCCGAAGACCGCGAGGCCGTCCGGGGAGAAGCCCGGCATCGACAGTCCGGCCGCCACCCGCAGCACCTCCTCGGTGGAGCGTGCCTCGGCCAGCGCCCGGCCCGCGTCCAGCAGGAAGGCCTCCCGCGAGCGGCGCCACTCGCCGGTGACCGCACTGCGCCCGGCGGGGGTGCCCGGCCGCGGTTCGGCGACCTCCTGGAGGGTGCCGATCAGGTCGTACGCCTTGCGTTCGGGGTCGAAGGAGGGCCTGGAGCGGCTGCGTACGACCCGGACGACATGGCCGTGCTCGTCCATGATCCGGATGCGGACCTCGGCGAGGGTGCCCTCGGCGACGGCGAGCTGGACCACGCCGGTGATCTCGTTCCAGTCCACCGGGTGCAGCCGGGCCCTCACCTGCGCCTCCCTGAGGCACGCCCGTTCCGGGGGCAGCCCGAGCAGGCGGGCGGCCTCCGCGTCCACCTCGACCTGACCCGTGGCGGTGTCCCAGTGCCACAGTCCGGTCGCGAGGGAGGCGAGGACGTCCCCCACCTCGGGCAGGGGCTCACCAGTGCGCATTGCCCCACTTTAAGAAGAGGTGAGCGGACGCTGCCACCGCTCGCCGGGCCGTCGGAGCGGGCCCTTCGCGGGTCCAGGGGGAGGAAGGCAGCCGTTGCTGCCCGGTACGCTGGGGTTGTTTCACGTGAAACGCGAAACGCCATCCCCGATCCGCGAAGGCTGGATGAACGACGATGCATCGGTACAGGTCCCACACCTGCGGCGAGCTCCGCTCCTCTGACGTCGGCACCGACGTCCGGCTGAGTGGCTGGCTGCACAATCGGCGCGACCTGGGCGGCATCCTCTTCATCGATCTGCGCGATCACTACGGCATCACGCAGCTCGTCGCCCGTCCGGGCACCGAGGCGTACGAGGCGCTGGACAAGCTGACCAAGGAATCGACCGTTCGGGTCGACGGCCGGGTCGTCTCCCGCGGCGCCGAGAACATCAACCCCGACCTGCCCACCGGTGAGGTCGAGGTCGAGGTGGGCGAGGTCGAGCTGCTCGGCGCCGCCCAGCCGCTGCCCTTCACCATCAACACCGAGGACGGGGTCAACGAGGAGCGGCGGCTGGAGTACCGCTTCCTGGACCTGCGCCGTGAGCGCATGCACCGCAACATCTTGCTGCGCACCTCGGTCATCGCCTCGATCCGCAGCAAGATGGTCGCCCTCGGCTTCAACGAGATGGCGACGCCCATCCTCACCGCCACCTCCCCCGAGGGCGCGCGGGACTTCGTGGTCCCCTCCCGCCTGCACGCGGGCCGCTTCTACGCCCTGCCCCAGGCGCCGCAGCAGTTCAAGCAGCTGCTGATGATCTCGGGCTTCGACCGGTACTTCCAGATCGCGCCCTGCTTCCGCGACGAGGACGCCCGCGCCGACCGTTCGCCGGGCGAGTTCTACCAGCTCGACGTCGAGATGAGCTTCGTCGAGCAGGAGGACGTCTTCCGCCCGATCGAGCAGCTCATGACCGAGCTGTTCGAGGAGTTCGGCAACGGCCGCCACGTGACCTCGCCGTTCCCGCGGATCCCGTTCCGCGAGGCGATGCTGAAGTACGGCTCCGACAAGCCCGACCTGCGCGCCCAGCTGGAGCTGGTCGACCTCACCGACGTCTTCGAGGGCTCGGAGTTCAAGGCCTTCGCCGGAAAGCACGTGCGCGCGCTGCCCGTCCCGGACGTCTCCGCGCAGCCGCGCAAGTTCTTCGACCAGCTCGGCGACTACGCCGTCTCGCAGGGCGCCAAGGGCCTGGCCTGGGTCCGCGTCGGCGAGGACGGCAAGCTGTCCGGCCCGATCGCGAAGTTCCTCACCGAGGAGAACGTCGCGGAGCTGACCAAGCGGCTCTCGCTCGCCCCCGGCCACGCGGTGTTCTTCGGCGCGGGCGAGTTCGACGAGGTCTCCAAGATCATGGGCGCGGTCCGCGTCGAGGCCGCCAAGCGTGCCGGCCACTTCGAGGAGAACGTCTTCCGCTTCTGCTGGATCGTCGACTTCCCGATGTACGAGAAGGACGAGGAGACGGGGAAGATCGACTTCTCCCACAACCCCTTCTCGATGCCCCAGGGCGGCATGGAGGCCCTCCAGTCCCAGGACCCGCTGGACATCCTGGCCTGGCAGTACGACATCGTCTGCAACGGCGTCGAGCTGTCCTCCGGCGCGATCCGGAACCACGAGCCGGAGATCATGCTCAAGGCCTTCGAGATCGCGGGCTACGACGCGGAGACCGTGGAGCGCGAGTTCGCCGGCATGCTGCGTGCCTTCCGCTTCGGCGCCCCGCCGCACGGCGGCATCGCCCCCGGCGTCGACCGCATCGTCATGCTGCTGGCCGACGAGCCCAACATCCGCGAGACCATCGCCTTCCCGCTCAACGGCAACGCCCAGGACCTGATGATGGGCGCCCCGACCGAGCTGGACGAGTCCCGGCTGAGGGAGCTGCACCTGACGGTGCGCAAGCCGCAGCCGAAGTAGTCCGCCGACGGCACGCACAGGGGCCCGGCACCGGATCGCTCTCCGGCGCCGGGCCCTTCGCCGCCTTCACCCCTGGCCCTGGCCTTCCTCCTGGTAGAGCGGCAGGTTCCGGGTCGAGATGGTCCAGTCGGCGATGGTGACGTCCTCGCCGTAGACGAAGTCCTTGCGGGTGGCGTAGCGGGGGCCGTCGGGGGTGGTGTGGATGTCGGTGAGGACGGCGCCCTCGCCCGTGCGCGGATCGAAGATCGCGTAGGTGGGCACACCCATGAGGGGGTAGTCGCGCGTCTTGGTTACCCAGTCGTTGTCCGGGTTGGAGCGGGAGACCACTTCGATGGCGGCGATGAGCGCGCGAGGGTTGATCGAGCCCTGGACGTCCAGATCCGCCCATGCGATCACCATGACGTCGGGATGGCGCATGATGCCCTCGGGCTCATCCTCCACATCAGGTGTGCCGGTATGGGCCAGCAACGCGTCCGGCAGCATCTTTTCGAGACGGCGGCTGATGTGCGCGGCTGTGACCTCGTGCGGCCCTCCGGGCGACATCATGTCGTGGACGATTCCTTCCTTGGTGATCTCGAACTTCCCGGGCAGGGTGTCGTCCATGGTCTGAACGAAGTCCCGCATGGCCCGGTAGAGGTGGGAGGCGCCCTGCTGCGGGTTGTCTGGGGCGATGGTCATGGCGCTCGCTCCTCGTCTTCTGTGCCCAGGGGCAAGGATCGTCACGTTCATGCTAGGCGTCCTCCGGAAGATCGGATCGGCAGTCGCGGCAGCTGGGCGGTCAGGCGGTGGGCGAGGAAAGCGGCGGGCCGGACCAAGGGCTCGTTGGGCAGGTTCTCGGTCAGCGCGTGCCGTACGGCGGTGGGGGCGACCTCGCGCTCCAGCCAGGCGGCGACACCCGGGGCGAGGTGTTCGGCGTCGGTGGCGGACAGGAGCAGGCGGGATCGCGGCGGCGCAGGCCGGTGAGGACGTCGACGGCCGCCTGGAGGAGTGCGGGGGCGGGACACGACGGCTGCGGCACGGCGGGGAGGCGCTTGGTGGACGACGCCCGCGAGCGGCGGCTCGTGGGGGTGGTCTTCGCCCGGGGTTCGGGACGTGGCGGGCGTGTGGGCGTTAGGGTGCTGGGCAGCCATCGGGAACAGCAGCCTTCCTTGGTGGTCAGGCCCTCGCATTGGGAAGCCACTCCCGGCGGGGGCCGTCGCATGTCTGGTGGTGGTCGTGTCGCCGCTGAGCGTAGGGCACGCAACCGGGCCCGAATCCCGCCAAGTTGGCATATTCACCCGCGGGAGTGACCGCACCCGGCGGGAGGGAGGGGTGGGGCTTGGCGGGGTGCTTTTCTCTCCGGTGAGTGGTTCATAGGGGGCGCAGGTGCGACCGGAACCCGCCCCCTCGGGTTGCGGGTCGTTGTCCGGTGGTGTCCGGCTCTCCGAGGGGTGCGTAGGGGTAGGGCGTGGCTGGTACGACGCGGTACGACGGAGGGGTGCGCCTGTCGGTCGACGGTGAGGTTCGGCAGCTCAGGACCGAGGCTGACGAGCCGGGGTGGGAGGTGGACCCGGACGACGAGTGGGGTGTGGCGGTGGTCGCCACCGTGGGGCGGCAGTTGAAGCTGCGCCGGGAGGCCGTGGGGATGCGGGCCGGTGAGTTCGGCCAGGCCGTGGGGTACGGCGAGGATCTCGTCTACAAGATCGAGGGTGGGAAGCGGATTCCCCGGCCGGAGTATCTGGACATGGCCGACGAGGTGTTGGGCGCGGGTGGGCTGCTCGCCGCGATGAAGGAGGACGTGGCGAAGGTCCGGTATCCGAAGAGGGTGCGGGAGATCGCCAAGTTGGAGTCGCAGGCGGTTGAGGCGGGGCTGTACAGCAATCACAACGTCCACGGCCTGTTGCAGACCGAGGAGCACATGCGGGCGCTCTTCGACGCGTGGTTGCCTGCCTACTCGGACGAGGAGACGGAGCGCATGGTGGCCGCCCGCATGGCTCGCCGTTCCATCTTCGAGAGGTCACCCGCGCCGACGATCAGCTTCGTCCAGGAAGAGGTGACGCTTCGACGCCCGGTCGGGGGCAGAATGGTGTGGCGTCGGCAGCTTGAACGGTTGCTGGAGCTGGGTGAGTTGCGGAACGTGTCGGTCCAAGTGATGCCGACGGAGGTCGAGGATCACTTCGGCACGGGCGGGCTGATCGAGGTGTTGAAGTTTCCGGACGGCACGGCGGTCGGTCGCTCCGAAGGGGCGTTCAGCGGGCGACCGGTAACCGATCCGAAGCAGATTCGCATCCTTGACCTGCGCTATAGCATGGTCCGGGCCCAGGCGCTCACGCCCCGGGAGTCGCGGGCGTTCATCGAGCAGATGCTTGGAGAAACATGAGCGGCACACCGTCCACCAGGGACGACTCCGCGCTGGTGTGGCTCAGGAGCAGCTACAGCAGCAGCGGCGACGGAAACGACTGCGTCGAGGTGGCCGCCGGCCCCGGCACCGTGCACGTCCGTGATTCCAAGTACCGCGACGCGAGCCCACGCCTCGCGTTGGCGACGCAGGCGTGGGCAGGCTTCGTGGCGTACGCGGCCGACAGCTGACGGCCGGGCGCGGGTCTAGCGCGCCACGAACTGGGTCAGGATCGCCTGGACCTCGTAGATGTCGACGCCCTTGGTGAAGGTCTTCTGGATGGGGGCCTGGGAGCCGGACAGCCAGATCTTCAGTTCGGCGTCGAGGTCGAAGTGACCGGCCGTCTCCACCGCGAAGTGCGTGATGCTGCGGTACGGGATCGAGTGGTACTCGGTCTTCTTGCCGGTGATGCCCTGCTTGTCGACCAGGATCAGCCGCCGGTCGGTGAACAGGATGGTGTCGCGGATCAGCAGGTAGGCGGCGTGCACCTGCTCGCCGTGACCGAGCAGGCGCGCGTACTCCTGCTGCGCCTGGCCCGGGTCGATGCTGTGCGCGTTGCCGAAGAGTGCCATGGATGTCCCCCCACGTGAGCCGGTTCTTCGTTCGATCTTCGCAAACACGCAGGGCCCGGGAGAAGCCTTCGCCTCTCCCGGGCCCCCGCTGTAGCGAGCGCGTTACGCGGTCGGCTTCTCCTCGAGACGCGGGAAGAGCACCGCGCCCTTGGTGACGGTCGCACCGGCGGGCAGCCGGCCCCAGTCTGCGGCGTCCTGGACCCGCTGGTCCGCGAGGGGGCCGAGGGAGGGCTCGGCGCCGAGGGAGTCCCAGAGCTTCTGGGAGGTGTCCGGCATGATCGGGTTCAGGAGGACCGCCACGGCGCGGAGCGCTTCCGCGGCCGTGTAGAGGATCGTCGCCAGGCGGGCCTTGCCCTCCGGGGAGTCGTCCTTCGCGACCTTCCAGGGCTCCTGCTCGGTGATGTAGCCGTTGACCTGCTTGACGAAGTCGAAGACCGCCAGGATCCCGCCCTGGAAGTCCAGCTCCTCGCCGATCTTCCGGTCGGCCTCCGTGACGGCCTTGGTCAGACCGTCGTGGATCGCCTTCTCCGCGTCCCCGTCGGCCGTCGCGGCCGGCAGCTCGCCCCCGAAGTACTTGGTGACCATGGCCGCCACACGGGAGGCGAGGTTGCCGTAGTCGTTGGCCAGCTCGCTGGTGTAGCGGGCGGAGAAGTCCTCCCAGGAGAAGCTGCCGTCCTGGCCGAAGGCGATCGCGCGCAGGAAGTACCAGCGGTAGGCGTCCACACCGAAGTGCGTGGTCAGGTCCTGCGGCTTGATGCCGGTCAGGTTGGACTTCGACATCTTCTCGCCGCCGACCATCAGCCAGCCGTTCGCGGCGATCTTCCCGGGCAGGGGCAGGCCCTGAGCCATCAGCATCGCGGGCCAGATGATCGCGTGGAAGCGGAGGATGTCCTTGCCGACCAGGTGCACGTCGGCGGGGAACGTCGACTCGAACTTCTCGGGGTTCTCGTTGTACCCGACCGCGGTGGCGTAGTTCAGCAGGGCGTCGACCCACACGTAGATGACGTGCTTGTCGTCCCACGGGACCGGCACGCCCCAGTCGAAGGTCGAGCGGGAGATGGAGAGGTCCTGGAGGCCCTGGCGGACGAAATTCACGACCTCGTTGCGCGCGGACTCGGGCTGGATGAAGCCCGGGTTGGCCTCGTAGTGGGCGAGCAGCTTCTCGCTGTACTCGCTCAGCTTGAAGAAGTAGTTCTCCTCGCTGAGGATCTCCACCGGCTTCTTGTGGATCGGGCACAGCTTCTGGCCCGCGTACTCGCCCTCGCCGTCGAGCAGCTCGCCGGGGAGCTTGTACTCCTCGCAGCCCACGCAGTACGGGCCCTCGTAGCCGCCCTTGTAGATCTCGCCCTTGTCGTACAGGTCCTG
The DNA here is from genome assembly GCF_000717995.1 of Streptomyces violaceorubidus. Taxonomy (GTDB): domain Bacteria; phylum Actinomycetota; class Actinomycetes; order Streptomycetales; family Streptomycetaceae; genus Streptomyces; species Streptomyces violaceorubidus. Next base: position 95,483 of record NZ_JODM01000004.1, on the reverse strand, counting down.
CACGAACTCCTGGACGCGGTCGGTGTGCCGCTTCTGCGTGGTGCGGATGAAGTCGTCGTTCGCGATCTCCAGGTGCTCCCACAGGGGCTTCCAGGCCTCGGTGACGAGCTTGTCGGCCCAGGCCTGCGGGGTGACCCCGTTGGCCTCGGCCGTGCGCATGATCTTCTGACCGTGCTCGTCCGTGCCGGTGAGGTACCACACCTTCTCGCCGCGCTGGCGGTGCCAGCGGGTGAGCACGTCGCCTGCGACGGTCGTATAGGCGTGGCCCAGGTGAGGAGCGTCGTTGACGTAGTAGATGGGGGTCGAGACGTAGTACGCCTTCGCCCCCTGCTTCTCGGTTCCAGTGGCCGCCATGGGCGAAATCCTACTGGGCTCGTGGAGATCGACTCACACGCGTTTCGGGGGGTGGACGGAGGGCTTCCCCTTCGTCCACCCCCCGAGGGGCCGACAGCTCGGCTGCCGTGTCCGGCTACGGGCGCCAGGTGGCCAGTACGCCCTCGTACAGCTCCTTGTCGGTCAGCTCCTTCGGGGTCTCGCCGGCCAGGAAGTGGGAGGCGTTGCCCGTCTTGAGCTTGCGGAGGTAGTCGAAGGCCTTGTTCTCCGGGTCACCGAAGGCGACGAAGGAGAAGTGGACGTTCGGGTGGCTCGCGGCGGCGTCCGTGAGGGCCTGGGTGGCCGGGGTCTTGGCGTCGGGGGCGCCGTCCGTCTGGAAGACCACGAGGGCGGGGGTACCGGGGGGTGCGTGCTCGGTGTGGTGGGCGAGGACTGCCTCGACGGCGGCGTGGTAGCTGGTGCGGCCCATGCGGCCGAGCGCTGCGTGCAGCTCGTCGATCTTGTTCTCGTGGTCGGTGAGGGTCAGGTCGCCGGTGCCGTCCACTTCCGTGGAGAAGAACGTGACGTGGACCGTGGCCTCGGGGTCGAGGTGCGCGGCGAGCGCGAGGGTCTGCTCGGCGAGGGCCTGGGCGGAGCCGTCCTTGTAGTACGGGCGCATGGAGGCGGAGCGGTCGAGGACGAGGTGGACCTTGGCGCGGGCGCCGGTGAGGTCGTGCTTCTTGAGGGTGGTGGCGGCGGCCTTGTAGGCGGCGGTGAGGGTGGGGGCCTGGGTGCGGAGGTGGGCGGCGGTTGTTGCGGGGTGTGACGCCTCGGCTGCGCCTTCGGCGTCCGTGTTCCCACCCGCACCGCCCGTGCCGGTTTCGTTGTCGGGTGCGGGTGGCCCCTGTGGGGCGTCCTCGCCGTCGGCGGCCGAGGGTGCGGGGGTGGCCTTCGGCTCCGCCTCGGCCTCCGGGTCCGCCTCCGGGTCCGCCTCCGGGTCCGCCTGCTGCTCCGCCTGAGCCTTCGGCTCCGCCTCGGCCTGCTGTTCCGGCTTCGGCTCCACCTTGGCCTCCGGCTCCGGCTCGGCCTTCGGCTCCGGCTCGGCCTCCGGCTCGGCCTTCGGCTCCGGCTCGGCCTTCGGCTCAAGCTCCGCCTTGGTCGCCGGCTCCGCTTCCGCCTCTGCCTCTGCCTCTGCCTCTGCCTCCGGCTCAGCCTCGGCCTTGGACGCGGGCTCGGTTTCGGGCTTTGTCCCGGTCTCCGGCTCATCCTCGGCTTCGGGGTCCGTCTGGGCCTCCGGCTCCGCTTCCGCTTCGGGTTCCGCCTGGGCCTTGGCCTCCGGCTTCGGCTCAGCCGCGGGCACGGGCTCGGTTTCGGGCTTTGTCTTGGTCTCCGGCTTAGCCTCGGCCTCCGCTTTCGGCTCCGGCTTAGCCTCGGCCTCCGCTTTCGGCTCCGGCTTAGCCTCGGCCTCCGGCTCCGGCTTAGCCTCGGCCTCCGGCTCCGGCTTAGCCTCGGCCTCCGGCTCCGGCTTAGCCTCGGCCTCCGGCTTCGGCTCCGGCTTGGTCTCGGATGCAGGCTTGGCTTCGGGTTCCGCCTGGGCTTGCTGCTCCGGCTCGGGTTCCGCCTCGGACCGCAGCTCCGGCTCGGCCTTGGCTTCCGGCTCGGCCTTGGCCTCGGGCTCGGGGGTCGGGGGCGGAGTGGGGTCCGTGGGGCGGTTCGTCGGCTTGGGGACCGTGACGTTGGTGAAGGCGGCCTTGACGAGGTCGTGCTCGTCGGGGGTGGGTTCCGAGCGGGGCTCGGGGATCCGGGAGGACTCCGGCTGGGCCGGGGTCTCGGCCGGCTCCGGGGGTGCGGTGGGCTGGGACGGGAGCGTCGGCTCCGGCTCGATGGCCGGCGGTGCCGTCTCCTGCGTCGCACCCTCCGCCTGTGCGGTCCGTTCCTTGCGTGACCGGCCGAACGCGTTCCGCAGGAGAGTGAGAATGCCCATGTGCGCAACCCTTCGAGTGAGTTGGTGCCGTCAATCCCTGGCCAGGACGGACACGTAAGGTTAGCGGGCCCGGCTTGTGATCTTGTGCAGGGTCTGGCACGCGGGCGGCGACGCGTCAAGGCGGGATCGAGACGAAGCCGCCATTCCCCCACGGCTTCCGCGGGTTCACCCTTCGTTCACCGCGACGCCCGGTCCCCGCACGTATGTGCACCTACGGTCGCGCTGACACCAGGGCATACAGGGATTCTCAAGGGGAGAACACAGTGCGCAAGCTCCTGCCGTTGATCGGGACGCCGTCCGGTTCGCATCCTGGCGGCCGGTCCGCGATGACCTGCCGTTTCCGGTGTGGTGACGCCTGCTTCCACGAGGTGCCGAACACCAGCTCCAACGAGTACGTCGGCGATGTCATCGCCGGGGCGCTCAGCCGCCGTTCCATGATGCGTGCCGCCGCCGTCGTGACCGTCGCCGCCGCGGGCGCCGGGGCCGTCGGCCTGGCGGGGGCGCCGTCGGCCGAGGCCGCGCCCGCGGCCGGAAAGGGGCACGGCAAGCCGTCCGGGGCGCAGGGCGCGCGGGGGCTGCGCTTCACGCCCGTCGCGCCCAACACCGACGACGCGGTGACCGTCCCGGAGGGGTACCGGCAGGAGGTCGTCATCCGTTGGGGTGAACCCATCCTGCGCGGGGCGCCCGCCTTCGACGCCGAGAAGCAGACCGCCAAGGCGCAGGCCGGGCAGTTCGGGTACAACAACGACTTCCTCGCCCTGCTGCCGCTGCGGGGCGAGCACGACCGGCAACTGCTCGTCGCGAACCACGAGTACACCGACGAGGTGCTCATGTTCCGCGGCTACGACCCCGAGAACCCCACCCGCGAGCAGGTCGAGATCGCCTGGGCCGCGCACGGGCTGTCCGTCGTCGCCGTGGCGGAGGAGAAGAGGAGCGGGCGGCTCACGCCCGTCCCGCGGCACCGGCTGAACCGGCGCGTCACCGCCACCAGCGAGTTCCGGCTGACCGGCCCGGCCGCCGGGTCCGACCTGGTGAAGACCTCCGCCGACCGCACCGGCCGCAAGGTGCTCGGCACCCTCAACAACTGCTCCGGCGGCACCACCCCGTGGGGCACGACCCTGCACGGCGAGGAGAACTTCAACCAGTACTTCGCCAACGCCTCCCGCGCCACCGACAAGCGGTACGGGATCGGGACCGGCGCCACCGAGCGGAAGTGGGAGCGGTTCGACAAGCGGTTCGACGTGGCGCGGGAGCCGAACGAGGTGCACCGGTTCGGGTACGTCGTCGAACTCGACCCGTACGACCCCGACTCGACCCCGCGCAAGCACACGCTGCTCGGCCGGTTCAAGCACGAGGCCGCGACCGTGCGGCTGACGGACGACGGGCGGCCGGTCGTCTACACCGGCGACGACGAGCGGTTCGACTACTTCTACAAGTTCGTCGGCAGCAAGCGGATGCGGCAGGGGAACTCCCGCTGGGCCCGTGAGCACAACCTCTCGCTGCTGGACGAGGGCACCCTGTACGTCGCCAGGCTCAGCGGCGACTCCCCGGCGATCGAGATCGACGGCACGGGCACGCTGCCGCGCGACGGTGAGTTCGACGGCGCCGGCGAGTGGATTCCGCTGGTGACCGCCACCGAGGACGGTGCCGTCTCGCACGTCGAGGGGATGAGCGCCGAGGAGGTGTGCGTCTTCACGCGGCTCGCCGGGGACAAGGTCGGCGCCACCAAGATGGACCGGCCCGAGGACATCGAGCCCTCGCCGAGCACCGGCAAGGTGTACGTCGCCCTCACCAACAACTCCAACCGGGGCAAGAGCGGCTACGCGGGTCCCGACGAGGCCAACCCGCGCAACGCCAACAAGCACGGTCACGTCCTGGAGCTGACCGAGCGCCGCAACCGGGCCGACGCCACCGCGTTCGGCTGGTCGCTGTTCCTCGTCGCGGGTGACCCGGAGGACCCGGCGACCTACTTCGCGGGCTTCCCCAAGGACCGGGTCAGCCCGATCTCCTGCCCCGACAACGTCGCCTTTGACGACCACGGCAACCTGTGGATCTCCACCGACGGCAACGCGCTCGGCAGCCATGACGGGCTGTTCGGCGTGGCGACCAAGGGCGACCGGCGCGGTGAGCTGAAGCAGTTCCTGACCGTGCCGACCGGCGCCGAGACCTGCGGTCCGCTCGTGCAGGACCGGCGGGTGCTGGTCGCGGTGCAGCACCCGGGCGAGGTCGACGGCGCCTCCGTGGAGCGGCCGGCCAGCACCTGGCCCGACGGACCCGGGAAGATCGTGCGCCCGGCGGTCGTGGCGGTGTGGCGCGCGGACGGCCGCGACATCGGCGTCTGAGCGGGCGCAACGCAGAGACCGTGGGAGGGGCCCCGCCGCCGGGCGGTGTCAGAGCCGGGTGCGCGTCGGCCGGGCGGGGCCCGGTTCGGCGGCGGGCCGGTCGGGGGACCGGCGGCGCGGCGCCCGACGGTGGCGGCCCACGAGCCAGGAGGCCAGCGCGACGGTGAGGCCGAGGGCGACGAGGAGCCAGGAGGCGGTGCGCAGGGTCCGGGTGAGGGCGTCGTACACGGCGCCCGCGGCGGGGCCGTTCACCGGGCCGGGGAGCTCCGCGACCGTGAGCCGGCGGCCGACCAGCACGGAGAGGGCGAGCAGCGCCCCGCCGAGGGCGGTGCCGATCCCGGCGGCCGTGACGGCGCGGCGGCGGCAGGCGGCGACGGTGATGCCGGTGACCGCGAAGACGACGGCCGCCAGCGGCAGCCAGAGGGCGGCGACGTCGAGCACGTGGTAGCCCTTCCTGAGCCGGTCCGCCTCGTGGGCCGGGAGCACGGTGACCGCGATGTGCCGGACCGGGATGCGCCGGGCGAAGGGCACGTGGTCCTCGGCGAGCCGGTCCCTCACGCGTTCGGTGACGGGGGCCAGGTCGGCGGTGACCGCGCGTCCGGCCGCGTCGTCGTCGCGCAGGGCGCGCAGCACGGCGGCGTGGACGGTGCGGTTGGCCGCGTCCCAGCCCTCGTGGAAGGCCTCGGTGCGGGTGAACGACCGGGCCGCGTCCCGCACGAAGAGCCGCACGGTGCCGTTCACGGGCCCGGCCGCGGCCCCGTCGACGTATCCCGCGAACCCGGCGCCCAGTCTGTCGGCGGCGGCGTCCCGTACGGCCGGGTCGTCGGCGAGCGGGGCCATGGCCGCCACGTACCGGTCCGTGTCGGCCGGCCCGTGCATCGCCCAGCCCGCCAGCGTGGCGCACGGTGCGAGCAGGCTGGCGAGGACGATCAGGACGGCCGACAGGGCGCTCCGAAGGCGGGGGAACACCCTTCCAGGCAAACCCCCGTGCCCCCGCCGGGCGACCGGTGTGACTGCATATGGCCCCCGGGGACGAGCCGGTCAGGTGGTGCGGGTGAGGGCGCGGGTGCGGTGCCGGGCCGCCCGCGCCTCCTCGGCGTCCTGGTGGGTGGCGTAGTGGTAGTACAGCCCGGCCGTCACCGCCGCCGCGAGCAGCAGGGACACCAGGATGCTGGTGAACATGGCCACGCCGCTGCCCGAGTACAGGAAGCCCAGCGCGCTGCCCGCGAAGGCCCCCCACAGCACCGCGTGGCCCTCGCGGGGCAGCCGGTCGGCCACCGCCCGGACCGCGTACCACAGGAGCGCGAAGGCGAGCACCGTCATGAAGCCGAACAGCAGGTTCCAGCCGGTGATGGGGCCGCCGTGGCGGCGGATGGACGCGGCCCAGTAGCCGTAGACCAGGCCGATCGCGAGGGGCATCGCCCACTTCGCCAGCAGGTGCGTCCGCCTGCCGAAGACGTTGGGCGTCGTGGGACCGGACGCGCCCGTTCCGGTGCGGGTCCCGGCGCCGGTGGACGTTTCGCGTGCGGGTATCGCGTGAGCCATGGGAGCACTCCTCTCGCCTCGCCCCGTCTGCCCCCGTCTACCAGGGCACACCTGGGTCCGCCGGCCGGCAACTCGGGATGCGGGCCGGTCGGCCGCGTGCTTCGCTGGGGCCCGTGAGGGGTCGTGTCCGCAGCCCGGTGCGCGCCCGATGGCGGCCGCTCGGACGGCTCGTGCGCGCCGTCGGCCGGGGCGACGCCGTGTCCCGGCACGAACTGCTCAGTGTGCGCGGTCGCACGGTGGCCTGGGTGTTCCCGCTGCTGCTGCTCATCGGCATCGCCGCGGGCGACGTCACCACCGGCGCCTTCGAGATCATCTCCTGGACCGTGCTGGTCCCGGGCGTCGCCGCCGCGATGTGCGGGGTGGCGGGCACGGCCGTCTTCGCCCTGCTCGCGCTCCTCGTCTACGTCTGTGCCGACACCGTCTGGCAGCACCGTGAGGAGACCGGGCTGCCCGGACTGGTCCTGGTCGTCCTCGGCGGTGCCATCGCCGTGGCGGCGGCCGGGTTCCGGGTGGACGGCGAGCGGCGGATGCTGCACATGCGGGACATCGCCGACACCACCCGCCGCACCGTGCTGCGTCCGCTCCCGGTCGGCTTCGGCGGCCTCGACCACGCCGCCGTCTACCTCGCCGCGGACAGCGAGGCCCGCGTCGGCGGCGACTTCTACGACATCCAGCCCGGACCGCACGGCACCCGGGTCCTCGTCGGCGACGTGCAGGGCAAGGGGCTGGGCGCGGTGGAGACGGCCGCGGCGCTGCTCGGCACCTTCCGCGAGGCCGCCTACCACGAGGCGGACCTCGCGACGGTTGCCGAGCGCCTGGAGGTCCGGATGGTGCGCCACCGCGGGCACACCGCGGCGCTCGGCCGGTCCGACGGCGACCGGTTCGCCACCGCGGTGCTGATCGGCTTCCCGCCCGGTCTGCCGGACGCGATGGAGGCCGTCGTCTTCGGCCACGATCCCCCGATGGCGATCGGCCCCCGCGGCGTGCGCGTGCTGCCGGTGGTGGGCGGGCTGCCGCTGGGCATGGCCGAACTGGTGTCCGGCGGCCGGTCCGGGGCGCCGCCCGTGCCCCCGGTGCACCGGCTGCGGCTGGCCGCGGACGAGACACTGCTGCTGGTCACCGACGGGGTGACCGAGGCCCGCGATCCGGCCGGGGTCTTCTACCGGCCGGCCGACGACCTCGCCCGGGCCGTCGCCGCCGACGCGCGCAGCGCCGACCCCGCGCGGCTGGTGGCCCTCGTACGGGACGGCACGCTGCGGCACTGCCGGGGGCGGGTGGCCGACGACACCACGGTCTTCGCGGTACGGCGGACACCGGCCGGTCAGGATCCCGCCGCCGACGGCTGAGTGCCCCGCTTCGCAGTCGCAGCGGTTACGGTGCTGCCGTACCTGATCGACAGGGGGAGGGGACATGCCCGGAACCGTGCTGCTGCTCGCGGCGTCGCCCGTGGGCCGTGGGTGCCTGGTGGACGCCGCCTCCGTGCTCCCCGTGCTCGCGGCGGTGCCGCCCGCCGTGCTCTCCGGCACGGACACGGCCAACGTCGTCGAACTCGCCGACCCGCTGGAGCCGCAGGCGGTCCTCACCCGGCTGCGGGCCGCGGCGGCGGCCCCCGGACCCCTCACGGTGTACGTCGCCGGGCAGCTGCAACTGGACCGGCGCCAGCGTCTGCCGCACCTGGCGCTGGCCCGCACGACGCCGTCGACCGTCCGGTACACCGCGCTGCCCTGGCACTGGATCCGCGAGGAGCTGCGGCTGCGGCCGAGCGGCGCGACGACGCTGCTGCTCGACCTGCACGCCGACCGGGAGACCTGGGAGTGGCTGCGGACCAGCCCGTTGGACTCCGGGCGCAACAACGCGGTGTACGGCCGCGTCGCGCCGCCGCCCGCACGGCGGACGGTGGCCGTCCCCTCGTACATGCGGGGCGTGGCGACGATCCTGCGCAGCGGGCACCGGCCGGCGCCGGAGGAACTGCACCAGCAGGCGCTGGCCCGGGCCGCGGCCGACGCCGCGGACAGCGGCGCGGTGGCCGGCGCGGACCTGGTGCTGACGGCCCCGGGGCCGGTGGCGGGCGACCCGCACGCCGTCATCGCCGCGGCCGTGCGGTCCGGGCGGCACGGTGACGCCGACGCGCTCGCCGCCCGGCACGAGCGGGCCGCGGCCCAGGCGCGCGGGCCCGCCTCCGAGGACGCGCTGCACTGGACCGAGGTCCGGGCCGACCTGGCGATGTTCGCGGGGGACCCGGTGCGCAGCTGCCGGACCTGGCTGACGGTGGCCGAGGCCCGGCTCGGCGCCGGGCAGCCCGCGCAGGCGCCCGCCGTGGAGGCGGCCGTCGACCGGGCCCACCACCAGTGGGGGCTGATCCGCGACACCGGCCGGGCCCGCGAACTGGGCGCGTCCCTCGCCCTGCTGCGCGGTCGCGTACCCGGCCGCCGAGAGGGTGCCCTGGACCACGTCCAGCGCGAACTGAGCCGCCTCCAGACCCAGGGCTGAGCGCACGCCCTCCGGTGGGTGCCCCGGGGAGGGGCACGCTGTCGGGGCTCTCGGCCGTGAGGGGGCTCGGTCGTGGACGCTGGGTCGTGGGGGCTCGGTCGTGGGCGCTGGGTCGTGAGGGGGGCTCGGTCGTGGGGACTCGGCCGTGAGGGGGACTCAGTCGTGGGGTCTCCGCCGTCGGGCCGTCGGGTCTAGCCGCCCGCGGAGGCCAGTTCGTCCGCCTGCCGGGCGGCGTCGGGGGCCGGGGCGGGGGTCGGTGGCGTGTCCGAGGGGCCCGCGTTCGCGGCCAGCAGCAGGCAGGCCACGGCGGCGAGGGCGGCGGCGAGGGCTCTGGCGTAACGTTCGGCGGTGCGGGAGCGTGGGGGCACGGTGTCCTCTGCGGAATCAGGGATTGTGTCAAGCACGGTTAAGCGCGCTTAATACGCGGTTTAACCTAGAGCCGTCCGAGCCGAACGGCAAGAGCCTCATGGGGAGTTGGCAGTGGGCGACCGTGACGACCGAAACGCCATCGGACGCCGGGTGCAACGGCTGCGGGCCGAACGCGGGATGACCCAGCGCCAGTTGGCGGAACCGGCGTACACACCGGCCTACATCTCCACCCTGGAGGCCGGTCGCGTCCGCCCCTCCGACGAGGCGCTGCGCCACCTCGCCGACCGGCTCGGCGTCGGCTACGAGGAGCTGGCCACCGGACGCCCCGCCCACCTCGCCACCGACCTGCGGCTCCGGCTCACCGAGGCGCAGCGCACCCTCGCCACCGAGGGCGCCGAACAGGCGGCCGACCAGTACGCGGGACTGCTCGCCGAGGCCGAGGCGTACGAGCTGGCCGAGGAGCGGGCCGCCGCGCTGCTCGGACTCGGGGAGTGCGCCGTGGAGACCGGCGAACTGGCCGCCGGACGGCAGTACTTCGAGCGGGCCGAGCAGTGCCTCGTGGACGCCGGCGCCCCGCTGCCCGCCCGGGTCCCCGCGCTGCGCGGACGGGCGCTCTCCCACTACCTCGCCGGTGAACTCCGCTACGCCGTCTACCTGCTGGAGTCCACCCTCGACGAGTTGAACCGCGGCGGCCTGCACGACCCCGACGCGCTGCTGCTGCTCTACGCCAGCGCGATCGGCCCGTACATGGACATGGGCGCCCACGCGCGCGCCGCCCAGGCCGCCGAACTGGCCCTCTCCCTCGCCCCCAGCGCCGGGGACCCCGCTCTGGTGGCCCGTATGCACCGCTCCGTCGCCCGCACCCTGCTCGCCGAGGGCCGCCTCGCCGACGCCGACGCCTCGCTCGCCAAGGCGGCCGAGCTGTACCGCACGCTGCAACTGCGCACCGAGCTGGCCAACTGCCACTGGATGCGCGGCTACGTCTGCGCGCAGAACGGCGAACTCCCGCGCGCGGAGGCGGAGATGCGCGAGGCGCTCGGCATGCTGTCGGCCACCCGCGCCGCCCTCTACAGCAGCCAGGTCGCCGTCGAACTGGCCGACGTGCTGCACCGGCGCGGCAAGTCCGAGGAGGCCGCCGAACTGCTGCACGGCGTCCTCGACGACCTCTCCTCGGAGCGCGGCGCCGTGCACTCCGCGGGCGCGCACCGGCTGCTCGGCATCATCGCCGAGGACGCCCGGGACACCGAGGCCGCCGAGGAGCACTACGTCCGGGCGCTGAGCCTGCTGGAGCGGGCCGGGGCCGCCGGTGACCTGGCCGACCTGTGCCGGCTCCTGGGCGACCTGCTGCGCCGCACCGGCCGCGTGGAGGCGGCCCTGGACGCGTACCGCACCGGCCTCGGCCACCGCACCGCGCCCGGCACGACCACCCTGGGACCTGCGCCCGCCCAGCCGCCGCTGTAGCCCGCCGGCGGCACAGGGCGGTCGCCGTCAGCGCCAGCACCACCGCGAGCGCGGCGCCGAGCAGCGGGCGGGCGGCGGGGGCGGGCGACGGGAGGACGGCGGGGGCGGGCGACGGGAGGACGGCGGGGGCGTGCTGCATCGGTGCCTCCTGGAGGGCCGGTGCGACCGGCGCCGTTCAGGATCGGTCACCCCTCCACCGCACCACCGTCCCCGCCGCGCCACCAGCGAGCGCGGCCGTCCGGGTGAGAGCACCCGACGGCCGCGCGGACCCGCTACAGGCCGAGCCACACCGTCGTGTCCGGGCCCAGCCGGCCGTCCTCCAGCGGCGCGCTGCTCAGCAGCACCTCTCCGGCCGGGAGGTCCACCGTCCGGCCGGAGAGGTTGGTGACACAGCGCCAGCCCTCCGAGCGGTCGAACCGCAGCACGCCCGCCGGGACGTCGTCCGACCAGGTCAGCGCCTCGCCGTCGAGCAGCTTGCGGCGCAGGCGCAGGGCCGTGCGGTACAGCTCCAGGGTCGAGCCCGCCACCCCGTCCTGGGCCTGGACGGCGTACGCCGCGAAGCCCGGTGGCTGCGGCAGCCACGCCGCGCCCGCGCCGAAGCCGTACGAGGGTCCCTCCGTCGTCCAGGGCAGCGGCACCCGGCAGCCGTCGCGGCCCTTGCGGACGTGGCCGGTCTGCTCCCAGATCGGGTCCTGGAGGACCTCGGTGGGCAGGTCGGCCACCTCGGGCAGCCCCAGCTCCTCGCCCTGGTAGAGGTACGCCGAGCCGGGCAGCGCCAGCATCAGCAGCGTCGCCGCGCGGGCCCGGCGCAGTCCGGCCGCCGCGTCGACGGGGGGTGCGTGGCCGCCGGACAGCAGCCAGGCGTCGGTGTCCGTGTCCGGCGGCAGGACCAGGCGGGTGGCGTGCCGGACGACGTCGTGGTTGGACAGCACCCAGGTCGCCGAGGCGCCGGCGGCCCGCGCGTCGGCCAGCGAGCCGGTGATGACCTCGCGCAGCTCGGCGGCGTCCCAGCCGGTCTGGAGGTACTCGAAGTTGAAGGCCTGGCCGAGTTCGTCCGGGCGGGCGTACAGCACACGCCGGGGGCCCGGGACCCAGGCCTCGGCGACGGCCGTGCGGGGCGGGGTGTAGGCGTCGAGGATCTTGCGCCAGTCGCGGTAGACCTCGTGGACCTCGTCGCGGTCGTAGAAGGGGTGGGTGCCCGGCGCGAATCGGGTCAGGGCCGCCTCGCCGCTCAGCTCGGGGGAGCCGAGGTCGCGCAGCGGCTCGGTGAGGTCCTTGACCAGCGCGTGCGCGACGTCGACGCGGAAGCCGTCGACGCCCCGGTCGCACCAGAACCTCAGCGTGGTGCGGAAGTCGGCGCGGACCTGTTCGTTCTCCCAGTTCAGGTCGGGCTGCTGGGGTGCGAAGAGGTGCAGGTACCACTGTCCGTCGGGCACCCGCTGCCAGGCGCTGCCGCCGAAGACGGACTGCCAGTCGGTGGGCGGGAGTTCGCCGTGCGCGCCGCGGCCGTCCCGGAAGACGTAGCGGTCGCGGGCGGCGGAACCGGGACCGGCCTCCAGCGCCTCCCGGAACCAGGCGTGGCGGTGCGAGGTGTGGTTGGGAACCAGGTCGACGATCACCTTCAGGCCCAGCCGGTGGGCCTCCGCGGCCATCGCGTCGAAGTCGTCCAGCGTGCCCAGGCGCGGGTCGACGTCGCGGTAGTCGTCGACGTCGTAGCCGCCGTCGGCGAGTTCGGAGGGGTAGAAGGGGCTGAGCCACAGGGCGTCGACGCCCAGGGCGGCCAGGTGGGTCAGCCGCTGGGTGACGCCGCGCAGGTCCCCGAGCCCGTCGCCGTCGGCGTCGGCGAAACTGCGGGGGTAGACCTGGTAGATGACGGCCTGCCGCCACCAGTCGGGGTCCTTGGACGACAGATCGGGGGTGCTGGCGGTGCTGCGTACGGTCACGCGGCCTCCTTCGAGATGCCGAGTCGGTACGTGCGGGCGACACGAACTGATCTGGTACGTCTGTCCAGATCACCCGAAAAGCGAACGCCTGCGCCCGCGACGCGCCGGTGACTACGCTTCCGTGCGCTCGACCGTGCCCAGGTACAGCTCCACGTACCGGGCCACGTCCACGTCCAGGGCCACGTCGACGAGGGGCTGTTGGCGCATGCCGTCGTGCAGTTCGGACTCGCCGACGCGCAGCCGGCGGTCGACGAGGGTCTGGCCGCGGGACGGGCCGGGGGCCAGCGACACCTCGACGGGCAGCCGGTGCGTGGTCAGGCCCGCCGGGTCGATCACCGCGCAGACCGCGCCCGCGTCGCCCAGCCCACCGCCGGGGTCGGTGGCGTCGGTGGCCGGGCCGCGGTGGGCGAGCAGTTCCCCGGCGAGCCGGGTGCCGGGCTCGGCGCTCGCGCGCAGCCGCCGGACGTCCGGTCCCGGCACGATCACCCGCTCGAACACGTCCAGCCCGTACATCGTGATCGGCACCCCCGCGGTGAGCAGGATCGCGGCGGCCTCCGGGTCGTGCCACACGTTGAACTCGGCGACCGGCGTCGCGTTCCCGGTGGCCACCGCGCCGCCCATGAACACGATCCGCTCGATGTTGCGGGTGACCTCGGGGTGGGTGCGCAGCAGCAGCGCGATGTTGGTCAGCGGCGCGGTGGGGATCAGGGTGACCGGGCGCGGGGAGGCGAGGATCTCCCGGCGCAGCAGTGTCACCGCGTCCACGTCGGCGGGGGTGCGGGTGGGCGCGGGCAGCCCGAGGTCGCCCATGCCGTCGGCCCCGTGCACGTGCCGCGCGGTGCGCACGCCCTCGATCAGCGGCCGCTCGGCACCCCGGGCGACGGGGACGTGCGGGGCCCCGGCCCGTTCCAGCACGGTCAGCGTGTTCCGTACGACCCCGGCCACATCGGTGTTCCCGGCCACGCAGGTGACCGCGCGCAGGTCCAGCCGCGGGTGGCGGACCGCCAGCAGCAGGGCCAGGGCGTCGTCGATGCCGGTGTCGCAGTCGATGATCACCGGAATGGGCTGCTGCTGCTCGGGTGCGGTGCTCACGGCGGGGGCTCCTTGTCCTTCGCGGGGACGCCGACGCGGTGACCCTACGCGGGGGCGCTCGAATCCCCACGCCCCGGCGCCGGGCGCGTACGCCCACGGCGTCGGGCGCGGCGCGCCGGGGCGTGCCCGGGGGCGTGCGTCTTCGGCGGGGCTTTCGCGTCCGGTGGCCGAGCCCAGCGCGCCGAAGCGCGGGGCGCCCGCGCCGGGACCTCGGCCTTCCGGTCGGCGGTCGGCGGTCAGCGGTCGGCGGTCAGCGCGCCGGGACAGTCCGGCGTCGCGACCGAGGTCGGTGGGAGCGCTTGCGCGAAAGGGATGGCGCGCGAAGGGGATGGCGGAGGGGCGGTGCGGGGTTGCGCGGTGCGCGGGGTCCGGGGTTGCAGAGCATGAGGGTGCGGGGCGCGGGGTGCGGGGTGCGGAGCGCGGGTCCGGCGTGCGGGGCACCCGGTGCGGGGCCAGTGAGTGTGGTGGCCCCGGGTGTGCGGGGCGCGGAACGCAGGGCCAGGGGGCCGGGGGCCGGGGATGGTGCGCTCAGTGCACGATCGCCAGCTCGTGCGAGGTGGTGTTGAGGCGTCGGCCCCCGTCCTCCGTGCAGGTCACGACGTCCTCGATGCGGACGCCGAAGCGGTCCGGGAGGTGGATGCCGGGCTCGATGGAGAAGCACATCCCCGGTTCGAGGGGCTGTTCCTCGCCCTCGCCCAGATAGGGCGGCTCGTGGGTGGTCACGCCGACGCCGTGGCCGGTGCGGGGCGCGACGTGCCCGGCGTGACCGGCCTCCTCGATCACCGCGCGGGCCGCCCGGTCGACGTCCTGGCAGGACACCCCGGGCCGCACCGCCGCGAAGGCCGCCCGCTGGGCCGCCCGGACGGTCTCGTGGACCCGGCGCTCCTCGTCCGTCGGCGCCCCGACGTGGACGGTGCGGGCGATGTCGAAGCCGTAGCCGTCCCGCAGGCCGCCGAAGTCCAGGACGACCATGTCGCCGTCGCCGATGACCCGGTCCCCGGGCCGGTGGTGCGGGTCGGCGGCGTGCGGTCCGGCGCCGACGACCGTGAAGTCGACCCGGCTGCGGCCGTGCGCGCGCAGCAGCCCGGTCAGGTCGGCGGCCACCTCGCGCTCGCTGCGCCCGCCGAAGCGCAGCCCGAGGACCTCCTCATAGGCGGCGTCCGCCGCCGCCGCGGCGGCCGTCAACCGGGCCACCTCGTGCTCGTCCTTCACCGCGCGCCGCATCGGCAGCACGACGGACAGCGGCTGGTAGGTGGCCAGCGGCAGGGACGCCTGGAGGCAGAGCAGGTGCAGCGCCCAGGTCGCGTCGGAGACGGCGTACCGTCCGTGCGGGCGCAGCAGCCCGGCCGCGGCGGCGTAGGCGTCCTGGCCCTCCCACCAGTCGGACACCCGTATCGCGCCCGCGCCGGGGGCCGCCTCGGCGGTGGGGCGGTCGACCGCGGGCACCAGCAGCCTGGGCTGGGAGGTGGCGGTCAGGACGAGGAGGGTGAGGCGTTCGGCTGGGGCGGTGGGCCGGTAGCCGCACAGCCACACCAGGTCGGCCCCGGGGGTGACCAGCACACCGGCGAGCCCGAGGGTGGCGGCCGCGTACGCGGTGCGGTCCATGCGGGCCGCGTAGACCTCGTCCGTGAAGGCACCGGCGACGGCGTCGTCCACGGTCTCAGACGTGTCCCGGCCCACCGCTGCCGAAGGCTCCGCTCGACCCCGGCAGCCAGCGGCGCCGCTTCTGGTCGTCGCCGCGGCGGCTGCCCGAGTGGTGCAGTTCGTAGGGCATGAGCCGCGGGCTCCCGTCGTTGTTCAGCGGGATCTCGTCGGGTTCGCGCATCTCCCGCTCCTCGCGGACGGCCCCGGTGGCCGGGAGGTGCGGCTGTTCGTCGGCGCGGGGGCGGTCGGGCTCCCGGTCCATGACCCGCATGCCCGTGCGTACGGCCCAGATCAACCCGCCGGCGATCACCAGCCCGATGATGAAGACCACCGTCACCTTGAGCCCGCCCGAAGGCGCGGCCAGCACTACATACGTTCCCGTACTCATGTTCTGATTATGCACCCCCAAATGGGATAAAGCGCCTGATATGTCCCCACATTTGTTCGACTGATCGAACGCGCGGTTGGGAAGGGCCGGTGGCTGGTACCCGGGCGGCACGGGGCGGTGCCCGCCTCGGGCCGCCGTCCCTTCCGCGTCACCGGTGGAAGGAGCAGCCCATGAGCGCGCCGTTGACGGCCCACGCGCATGAGTACGGCCTGGTCGGGGACGGCACCGCCGACGACCGGCCGGCCCTGCAGAGGCTGGTGGACGCGCTGGGCGACGCCACCGCCGAGGACGGCCGGCCGCGCACGGTCCGCGTGCCGGCCGGGCGGTACGTGATCCGCGACGAGCCGGTCCTCTGGCGCAGCGGCGTCTCGCTGGTCGGTGCCGGACGCGGCGCCACGTGCTTCGCCCTCGCCAACCCGGGCGCCCCCGCCCGGCCGGTGCCCCTGGCCTGGTTCACCACCGCGCAGCACGGCGCGGGGCGGGACCACCACATCGCGGACGTCACCTTCGCCCACTTCGAGATCGACGGACGGGGGGTGGTGACCGAGGAGTACGAGGTACTGGCCAAGGGGCTGGGGCTCCAGTACGTGCTGCGCGGGCGCTTCAGCGACCTGTACATCCACGACACCGCCGCCACCGGCTTCGGGTGCGACTTCCTCCAGGACACGGTGGTGGAGGGGGTGCTGACCGAGCGGTGCGGGCGCCAGGACCCCGGCGGGAAGATGGGCGGCGCGGGCATCGGGATCGGGGTCGGCGGGTGGGGGCCGGTCGAACGGCTGGCGGTGACCGGCTGCACCGCGCGCGGCAACGGCACCAACGGCATCTTCCTCGAACTCCAGCAGGAGGAGTGGGTCCCGCCGCGCGGCATCCGCGTCACCGCCTGCCACACCGAGGACAACCGCTACGGCATCTCCGACTGGGGCGCCGACGGCCTCCTGGTCACCGGCTGCACGATGCTCGGCAACCACGTCGCCGGGTTCGACGTGTCGGCGCAGGGCACGACGAGCGTCGGCGGGCGCGGCGGCCTCGTCACCGGGTGCGTGATCGACGGCAACGCGGGGGACGGGATCGCACTGGGCAACACCCCGGGGCCGTACGGCTTCCACGGCAACCGGGTGAGCAACAACGGGCGGTACGGCTACTGGCAGCACAACCTGACCGGCGGCGACCAGGAGCCCGCCACGGACATCGTCCTGGAGTCGAACGACATCCACGACAACGCGCTGGACGGCATCCGCCTCGACGCCCCGCTGCACGAGCCCGCGATCTTCGGCAACCGGATCCGCGGCAACGGCCGCCGGGCCGCGCCACCGACGCGAGGGGGCGGGGAGGGCGTGCGCTGCGGGCCGCTCTCGCTGACCGACGAGCGGGCCGACTGGCTCCCGGGCGGCCACCGCGGCAAGGAACTGACGGTCGGCGGCGGCCCGGAGGGGACAGAGGCCCCGACCGACGCCACGACCGTCGCCACGACCGACGCCACGACCGGAACCACCGCCGAGGTCACCGTCCAGGCCACCGCCCCGGTCACCGCCGAGGCCACCGTCCCGGTCGCCGTCCAGGCCACCGTCCCGGTCACCGCCGTGGTCACCGACAACACCGCCACCCGCCTCACCCTCGCCCCCGTGCGCCCCGGCACGGACACCGCCTGGCCCGACGGCACCCCCGCGCCCGGCACCGCCTACCGCCTCCCGGACTCCCCGGCCCCGCGCGCCGGTCTCACCGCCGCCGCGGCCGTGACCCACCCGTACGTGCACGGCAACCGCGTCCGGGACGACGGGCACCCCCGCACCCAGGTCCACGCCGTGTGGATCGCGCCCGAGGCCACCTGGACGGGCGGCCGGGTCTCCGGTAACGACTTCAGCGGCAACGGCTCGGCGTCGACCCGTTTCGACTCGGCGCCCAGCGGCGGGCGCTGGCGCGACAACGCGGGATGACGCGGGATGACGCGGGCCCCGGCCGTCAGGGTGCGCGCAGGGCCTCCACCGCGATCCGGGCCGCGGTGCCGATCACCGCGTCCGCCGCCGGGAGCACGGCCGCCGTGTGGGCGGTGCGCGTGAAGACGGCCACGGCGTAGCGGCCCCCGTCGGGGTATTCGACGACGCCGACCTCGTTGCGCAGGGTCGGCAGGCTGCCGGTCTTGCCGGCCACGTGCACGTCGTCGAAGGGGAAGCCCGAGGCCAGGCGGTGCGGCCACACCTGGAGACCCATGATCCGGCGCATCGCGGCACCGTACTCGGGCGGGCAGGTCTCGTCCCGCCACAGGGCGCCGAGCAGGCGGGTCATGTCGCGGGGGGTGCTGCGGTTGGTGCGGGCCGGGTCCAGGGCGCGCAGCCGGGTGATGACGTGCGGGTCGGTCAGCGCCCGGGCACCGTCGGGCCCGGCGTCCTCGCGCATGGTGCCCAGCATCTCGCCGAAGCCGTACACCGCGCGCGTCCGGGTGAGGCCGAGCCGGGCCGTGGCGCGGTTGACGGCGTCCAGGCCGACCCGGCGCAGCAGCAGGTCGGCGGCGGTGTTGTCGCTGACGGACATCATCAGGTAGGCGGCGTCGCGCAGCGACAGCCGGGCCGGGTCGAGCATGGCCGCGAGCCCGGTGGGCCCCGGGGTGCGTCCGGTGGGCGGGCACTCGACCTGCTCGGTGAGTTCAAGCTCCCCGGCCGCCGCCAGTTCGTGCAGCGCCACCAGTACGCACACCTTGTGGACGCTGGCCGTGCAGACCGGCTGGTCCGCCCCGGCCCCGACCTGCGCCCCCGAGTCGATGTCCACGGCGTGCAGCCACCCGGTCACCCCGGCCTCGGCGAAGGCCGCGTCCAGCCGTGCGGCGGTGGCGTTCTCGGTCATGACCGGGCCTCCGGTGCCGAGTGGGAACCCGTGGGCCGGGCGTCCGCCGCGTCGCGAGCTCCGGCGCGCGCTCCGGCGCGCGTGGAGGTCGTCCGGAGGGCGCCGTCCGGTGCCGGGCGGTGGCGGGGGGTGGTGGGGCCGGTCATAGCCAGTACTCCGATGCCGGGCGCAGGTGCAGGGGCCGGGCGGGCGTCTCGGAGTGGGCGCCCGCCGTGGTGCGCAGCGCGTGGGTGGCCGCGTCCGCGAAGGCGCCGACGGCGGCGTCGCCGCGCCCCTTGGGCCAGGCCGCGGAGTGCCGCCAGGCGGGCGGCGCCCCGGCCAGCGGACGCCAGACCAGGTCCTGGTCGCCGGGGGCCACGAGCCGGGTGTCGCGGGGGCCGAGCGCGACGGCCCCGGACGACAGGACCAGGCCGCGGACGAAGCTGGCCCCCTGGCCGTGCCGTACCGCGGCGGGCGTGTAGCCGCCCCGGGCGCAGGCGGTGAGCAGGTCGTCGTAGACGGCGGGGGCGTCGGCGCGCGGGAAGAGGACCAGGTCGTAGCCGGTGAGGGCGGCGAGCGGCACCTCGTCCAGCCGCGTCTGGGGCGCGCCGCGCGGCAGCAGGACGCCGAGGTCGCGGCGGAGCACCGGGCCCAGCTCCAGTCCCGTGACGTCGCAGGGGTGGTGGATGAGGCCGACGTCCAGTTCGTGGGCGGCGAACCCGGCGAGCTGCTGGGCGGTGGTCAGCTCGTGCAGCTCCAGTTCCAGCCCCGCGTGCCGGTGGCGGAAGTCGGCCAGCAGGGCGGCGACCGTCTCGCCGGAGATGTCGGGGGACAGGGCGGCGCGCAGCAGGCCGCTCTCGCCGTCCCGGATGCGGCGCGCGGCGGTCCGCAGCGCCTCGGCGCGGGCCAGCAGCTCACGGGCCTCGGCGAGCAGCAGCGTGCCCGCCTCGGTGATCGTCACGTGGCGGCTGGAGCGCTCGAAGAGCCGGACGCCCAGCTCCTTCTCCAGCCGTTGGATGCGCTGCGACAGGGGCGGCTGGGCCATGCCGAGCCGGGCGGCGGCACGCCCGAAGTGTGACTCTTCTGCAACAGCCACGAAGCACTCCAGGTGCCGCACCAGGTCCACGACCAGTAATCATATTGGTGATTGATCGATCCGACATTCATATCGGTCTTGGACAGGGACTCGGAGCGGTTGCTCTCCTCGGGCCATGCGTTCCTTCCGTGACCGTGACCGTGACCCCGGCCGTGACAGTGACCGCGGCCGTGACCGTGACTGTGACAGTGACCGCGGCCGTGACAGTGACCCCGGCGGTGACCGTCGCCTCGCGCGCCGCGCCCTCCGGTGGCCCGGCGTGCTCGCCCTCGCCCTCGTCCTCCCCCTGGCCGGTTGCGCCACCGGTCCGCACGCCGGCGCCGACTCCGGCCGTCCGACCGCGGGGCCGGCGGCGAGCGGCCCGTCCGCCGGCGGTACGGGCACCCCGGCGCCGGAGGTCTCCGCGCGGCTCCGGGTGGACGGGGACATCCGCCAGTACCTCCTGCACCGGCCCGCCCCCGCCTCCGCCGCCACCGACGACGCCCCGAGGCCCCTCCTCATCGCCTTCCACGGCCGGGGCGCCGACGCCGCCGAACTGCGTGCCAAGACCCGGTTGGAGCGGGCGGCCACCGCGCGCGGCATGCTCGTCGCCTTTCCCGAGGGCCTCGGCCACGGCTGGGGCGCGGGCACCCGGGCGACGAAGCAGCGCCCGGACCCGGACCTGGACGTCCGGTTCACCGAGGCGCTGATCGAGCACCTGGTCCGCACTGAACGGGCCGACCCCGACCAGGTCTACGTCGCCGGGTTCTCCAACGGCGGCTCGATGGCCCTGCGCATGGCCGCCGAGCGTCCCACCCTGCTGGCGGGCGCGGCCTCGGTGTCCGGCCAACTTCCCACGGGGGCGGCCGCGGTGCAGCCCACGGGGCCGGTCCCGGTCGTGGTCGTCTACGGCGCCGACGACCCCGTACGGCCACTCGCGGGCCTGCCCTCCCCGCCGCCGGACCCCGGGGAGCCGATCCTGCCGACCCGGTCCGCCCGGGACAGCGCGGCCGCCTTCGCGGCGGCCGGGGGCGCGGGCGCGCCGGTCACTCGGGAGGAGAAGGGCTACGACCGGACGGTGTGGCGGCTCAAGGGCGGTGCGCCCGGCGGCGAGCGGCGGCCCGGCGGCACCGTGCAACTCCTCGTCGTCGACGACGCCGGTCACACCTGGCCGGGCTCGACCGTCGCGCCGCCCGAGGGGTTCGGCCCCGTCAGCAAGGCCCTCGACGCCACCGACACGATCCTCGACTTCCTCACCGGCCCCGGCCGCTGACCGACCGACAAGGACCTCCCATGCCCCACGCTCCCCACCCCGCCTCCCCCTACTCCACCTCTCCGCCCGCCCCCGCTCCCCGCCGCCGCGGGCCCCGCAAGGGTGTCCGGGCCGTGGCCGCCGTGGGCGTCGTCCTCGCGATCGCCGCGGGCGGCTCGTACGCCGCCGGGTTCGGCCCCTTCGCGCGCGGCGACGACGGGCCCGACCCCGCCGCGATGAGGCAGGCGCGCGCGTTCCTCGCCGACTGGGCCGCCGGTCGGCTGCCGGACGCCGCCGGACGCACCACCGATCCCGCCAAGGCGCGGGAGGTGCTGCAGAGCTTCACCGCGGGGCTCGACATCGAGAAACCGAAGCTGACGGCGGCGGAGGACGGCGT
The DNA here is from genome assembly GCF_000717995.1 of Streptomyces violaceorubidus. Classification (GTDB taxonomy): domain Bacteria; phylum Actinomycetota; class Actinomycetes; order Streptomycetales; family Streptomycetaceae; genus Streptomyces; species Streptomyces violaceorubidus. Next base: position 74,372 of record NZ_JODM01000004.1, on the reverse strand, counting down.
GAAGGAGGAAGAGGACGGCACCCTCGGCGTCCCCTTCACCGCCCGGATGCCGGTCAGCGGCCTGGGCACCTGGACGTACGCGTCGCGGCTGCCGCTGCGCGAGCAGGGCGACGGCGGCTGGAAGGTGGACTGGCGGCTGTCGCTGGTGCACCCGCGGCTGAGCGAGACGGAGAAGTTCCGCCTTCAACGCGAGGAGACCGCCCCGACGAAGGTCACCGACCGCCAGGGGGTCTCCCTCGTGGGCGACGCCTACCCGTCCCTGGCCCCGCTCCTGGGGCGGCTGGCCGGCGACGCGGGCGGCGGCGGTCCGCGCGGCGCGGTCGAGCTGGTCGACCGGGCCAGCGGCGAGACCGTGCGCACCGAGGCGTCCTTTGGCAAGAAGCCCGACCCGGCCACCGCGGACCGGCCCGTGCGCACCACCCTGGACGCCGACTGGCAGTCCGCCGCCGAGCGGGCCCTCGGCCGGGCCGACGGCAAGAACGCCTCCCTGGTCGCCCTGCGCGTCGACAACGGCGAGGTCCTCGCCCTCGCCAACTCGCCCTCCTCCGGCTTCAACCGCGCCGCCTCCGGCACCTACGCGCCCGGCTCCACCTGGAAGATCGTCACCAGCAGTGCCCTGCTGCTCAAGGACGCGGTCGCGCCCGACGACGTCGTGGACTGCCCCAAGTACCTGACCGTGGGCAAGGAGTTCCACAACGTGGAGACCTCCGAGCACCCCGGAGCCACCTTCCGCAAGGACTTCACCGAGTCCTGCAACACCGCCTTCATCGGGCTGCGGGGCAAGCTCGACGACGGGGAGCTGGGGAAGGTCGCGCGCACCTACTTCGGGGTCGGCCAGGAGTGGCACGTCGGCATCCCGACGTACGACGGCTCGGTGCCGGTGCCCAAGGACGAGACGGAGAAGGCCGCGTCGATGATCGGGCAGGGCCGCGTCCAGGCCAACCCCCTGATCATGGCGTCGGTGACGGCCACCGCGGTGTCCGGCCGGTTCCACCAGCCGTCCGTCACCGCGGGCAACGAGAACGGGACCCGCACCGAGCCGCTCCCCGACGAGGTCGTCACCCAGCTGCGCGGGCTGATGCGGGCCACCGTCACCGACGGCACCGCGCACGTCCTGGCCGACCTGCCGGGGGAGATCGGGGCCAAGACCGGCACCGCCGAGGTCTCCGACGACCAGGACAACAACGGCTGGCTCGTCGCCCACCGGGGCAACGTCGCCGTCGCCGTCGTCGTCGAGGAGGGCGTCACCGGCGGCGGTTCGGCGGGCCCCGTCGTGCACAGCCTGCTGTCGGCCGTACCGGAGGACCCGTTTTGATCCCGTCCTGGTCCCGGGCGGCCCCGGGCGGCCCCGGGCGGTCCCGGGCGGTCCCGGGCGGTCCCGGGCGGTCCCGGGCGGTCCCGGGCGGTCCCGGGCTGTCCCGGACAGGACGGCGACGCGACCGTGTCCGTTGCCGCCGGGCTCAGTCCCGGGGGCCGGTTCCGGGGTCCTCGCGCTTGACCGTCTCCCCCTGGATGACGCGCGGCGTACCCGGTTCGTCCGCGTCCCTCGCGGCGCGGGCCTCGGCCTTGAGGATGCGGGCCGACTTGCCCGCCGAGCGGGTCAGCTCGGGGAGCTTCTTGGCGGCGATGACGGCCGCGACGACGATGAGAATGATCGCGAGCTCGCTGAGTCCGAACACGGCGCTCCCCTGGTGGTCGTACGGTGCGGGCCCGCGGCACGGGCCCGCACCCGGAATCTACGGCAAGGCCGGCGGGCCCGGTGCCCGCGGGGCTCGGGAGTGCTCAGAGGTCGAACTCGTGCGGGGGCAGGTCGAGGGCGTAGCACGCCTCGCGGACCACGGCGCGCTCGTCCTTGTCGAAGTCCCCGTCGGCGCCGCCGATCACGATGCCGATCTGGATCACGGCCCGTGCCTCGGCGGGCTTCTTCTTCGCCTTGGCGATCTCCTGGAGGATGCTCACCTTGCCGAAGGCGAAGTCGGCGGTCAGCTTGTCCAGGTTGCTCTCGAAGCGGCGGCGCAGGTCGTCGGCGGGGAAGTTCTGCAGCACCTCGTTGGTCGAGATCAGCTGGGCGACCCGCTGCCGCTCCGAGGGGTCGACGCTGCCGTCGGCCGCGGCGACCAGCGCGCACATCGCCATGCTCGCGTCGCGGAAGGCGCCGCTCTTGAGGTCGTTCTTCTTCGCCACGAGCTGCGTCTGCATCTGCGACGCGGACTCCTTGAAGCGGTCCCACAGGGCCATGAGAACTCCGTACTCCGTGCCGGTCGGCCGGAAAAGGGTGATCGGGGGTGGTCCGGGGCCGAACCGGGAGCGGAGCGGCCCGAACCCTCTACAGCACTGTAGAAGTTATCAGCCTTCCTCGTCCTCGGAGTCTCCCCCGAAGAAGTCCCCCACCGCGTCGACGACCTCGGCCGCCACCAGCCCCCCGGCGATCCCCGCCGCGCCGGCCGCGAGGGCGGCACCGGCCCCGGGCCCGCCGTGGGACGCCCCCGGCCCGTGACCGGCGTACCCGGAGTCGTGTCCGTACACCGCGTGGGAGCCGTACGACGCGCGGTGCTCGAGCAGCTCCTGGATCCAGCCGTCGACGAGGGCGGTCCAGTCCCGCGGTCCGGCGGGGCCCTCGTGCGGGACGGTGAAGCGGCTGAGCGCGTCGTGCCCGTCGTCGCAGAACGGGCCGCCGCGCTTGTCCGCCTCCAGCACCACTTCGAGGGCGCCGGGCACGGCCAGGAAGGTCAGCTCGATCTCGTTGGCCTGGTGGGCGTAGCGCGAGGGCGGGGTCAGCTCGATCTCCTGGCGGAAGGGCAGCTGCTGCCCGGTGCCGCCGATGCGGCCGTACTCCAGGTCGGCGGAGCGGAAGCCGAAGCCCAGCCCGTCGAGGGCCTCCAGGACGGCTTCCTGGGCCGGGAGCGGCGCCACGGCGAGCGGGTCCAGGCCGCCCCGGTCCCGGGCGCCGGCGACCGCCAGCTCGGTGCGCACGCCGAGCGCGATCCCCAGGGGCCGCCCGTGCAGCTCGGTCACCGGGGTCTCCCAGGGCAGCGTCACCGCGAAGGGGATGCTCGTCTCCTCGCCCGCCGCGAGCCGGAAGGACCCGCCGACGGTGTGCCGGTCGAAGACGACGACGCCCTCGCCGTCTCCCTCCGGGGCGGTCTTCCGGTGCTCGGTCTCGGTCTCCACGCGGGCAGCCAGTTCCAGCGCGACCTGCTCGACGTCGTGGTCGGCGGCGCCGCCGACGAGGCGGACCCGGCCCGACAGCGTGCCCCCCGGCCGGGCGGCGCCCGGGTCGAGGACCGTGTCCACCGTGGGTCCGCCCACGCCGAGGGAACCGAGCAGCCGCTTGAACACCATCGAGGCGGTTCACTCCTTCGCTTTCGTCCGGGGAACAACCGGAGCCGTCCGGCCGTTCTCTACAGGCGAGTAGAAGCATAGGGTCTCTGGACTCCCGCTCTCTTTGCTCGTCCTTTACCATGAGGGGGAACCCTCGGGCGCCCGGCTGGTACCGGCGTCCACCGACCCCGTTAAGGAGTCCCGTTCCGTAATGGAGCCTCCCAGTACCGGCCGTGCCACGGCCGGCCCGCCAGTGCCCCCGTATGTGCGTGAGGGAAGCGGGGTGGCACGGTGACCGAGGTCCTGCTGCTCCTGCTGGCCCTCCTCCTCACCCTGGCCTGCGCCGTCTTCGTCGCGGCCGAGTTCTCCCTCACCACCGTCGAGCGCTCCGACCTGGAGCGTGCCGCCGAGTCCGGTGAGCGCGGCGCCGACGGCGCCCTGAAGGCCGTACGCTCGCTGACCCTCCAGCTGTCCGGCGCCCAGCTCGGCATCACGGTGACCTCGCTGGTCATCGGCATGCTGGCCGAGCCGTCGATCGCGGTGCTGCTGCGCGGCCCGCTGACGGCGATCGGTCTGGGCGGCGCCGCCTCCACGGTGGCGACCCTGCTCGGCGTGGTGCTGTCCACCGTCGTCCTGATGGTCGTCGGCGAGCTGGTCCCCAAGAACTGGGCGATCTCCCGCCCGCTGGCCGTCGCGAAGGTCGTCGCGGGCCCGCAGCGCGGCTTCACCACCGCCTTCGGCCCCTTCATCCGGCACCTGAACAACACGGCGAACCGAGTCGTGCGCCGCTTCGGCCTGGAACCGGCCGAGGAGCTCGCCTCCGCCCGCAGCGCCGAGGAGCTGGTCGCCCTCGCCCAGCACTCGGCCGCGGAGGGCGCCCTGGAGGCCGACTCGGCCGAGCTCTTCGTCCGTACGCTCCACCTGAGCGAGCTGACCGCGGAGAACGTCATGACCCCGCGCGTGGACGTCAAGGCCCTGGAGGCCCACGCCACCGCCGCCGACGCCGCGAACCTCTCGCACGCCACCGGCCTGTCCCGCTTCCCGGTCTACCGGGACAGCCTGGACGAGGTCATCGGCACGGTCCACATCCGCGACGTGCTGGCCCTGGAGCCGGACAGGCGCCGGGCCACCCTCGTCACCGAGCTGGCCGCCGCGCCCCTCCTGGTGCCGGACAGCCTGCCCGCAGACCGCCTCCTGGAGCGCATGCGCGCCGGCCGCACCATGGCCGTCGTCATCGACGAGTACGGCGGTACGGCGGGCGTGGCGACGGTCGAGGACATCGTCGAGGAGGTCGTCGGCGAGGTGCGCGACGAGCACGACCCGGTCGAGGTACCGGACCTGCTGCCCGCCCCTGCCGACCCGGACGGCCGCGCGGCCTGGGAGGCCGACGGGTCGCTGCGCCTGGACCACCTGGAGCGCATCGGCCTGACCGCGCCGGAGGGTCCCTACGAGACCCTGGCCGGCCTGGTCGCCACCCACCTGGCACGCATCCCCGCCAAGGGCGACGTGGTCGCCCTGGACGGCTGGCGCATCGACGTCCTCGACGTCGACCACCACCGTGCCGACCGCCTCCGGGTCACGGCCCCCGCGCCGGACGCCGACGCCCCGGCGCACGAAGCGGCGCCGCGCGAGCAGTCGGCGCGTGAGCGGTCGGCGCGTGAGCGGTCGGCGCGTGAGCGGTCGGCGCGTGAGCGGTCGGTGCGTGAGCGGTCGGCCCACCCTGAGCGGGAGCTGGCCCGATGACCGTCGTACAGCTCTTCGTCGGCGCGCTGACGCTGCTGACCAACGCCTTCTTCGTGGGTGCCGAGTTCGCCATGATCTCGGTGCGCCGCAGCCAGATCGAGCCGCGCGCGAAGGCGGGCGACAAGCGCGCCCGGATGACCCTGTGGGGCCTCCAGCACATCTCCCAGATGCTGGCCACGGCCCAGCTCGGCATCACCGTCTCCTCCCTGGTGCTCGGCGCGGTCGCGGAACCGGCCATCGCGCACCTGATGGAGCCGGTGTTCGAGGCGGTCCACATGCCGCACGCGCTGGTCCACCCGGTCGCCTTCGCGATCGCCCTGACCCTGGCGACGTACCTCCACATGCTGATCGGCGAGATGATCCCGAAGAACATCGCGCTGGCCGCCCCGGCGAGCACCGCGCTGATCCTCGGCCCGCCGCTGGTGGCCCTCACCCGGGCCCTGAAGCCGGTCGTCTTCGGCATCAACGCCTTCGCCAACACGCTCCTCAAGCTGCTGCGGGTGGAGCCGAAGGACGAGGTGGAGGCCGTCTTCACCGACGACCAGCTGGCCCGCATGGTGGTCGACGCCAGCGAGGCCGGACTGCTCACCCCGGCCGACGGCGAGCGCCTGCGCGACGCGCTGGAGCTGGGCACCCGCCCGGTCGGCGAGATCCTGGTCCCGGTGCAGAAGATGCGCACGGTCCCGCACACGGTCACCCCGGCCGAGCTGGAACGCATGGCCGCCGACGCGGGCTACTCCCGCTTCCCGGTCACCGGCCCCGGCGGCACCGTCCTCGGCTACCTGCACATCAAGGACACCCTGGGCCTGACCGACCGCGAGAGCCCCTTCCCGCGCACGGCCCTGCACCGCGTCACCCGCGTCCGCATCGACACCCCCCTGGACGACACCCTCACCGCCCTGCGCGCCGAGGACAGCCACCTGGCCGCCGTCACCGGCGAGACGGGCTCGGTCCTGGGCTTCGTGACGATGGAGGACGTCCTGACGGAACTCGTGGGCCCGACGACCCCGGTGGCGTCGTAGCACCGCGCGGCCGCCCGGACCCTCCGGCCGGCCGCGCACCCCGTCCGCCCCTTCCAGGCACGGCGGCCAGAGGCTGAGGGACCGCTCGGGGCGGGCCGACCCCCTACCGGGGTAGCACTCCGGCTTGGCTCTCCAGGGTGACGGCGTGGCTTCGCCCGGCACCTAGGGTGGTGGCCATGACCTCAGTGGAGGAGGAGCGCCCTCGTGCGCTGCTCGCGGGGGCCTCGCGGCGGTGGGTGCGGCTGCTGCCGTGGGCCGTGGCGTTCGTGCTGTGCGTCGTCCTGCTGCCCACCACCATCGTGGTCCTCACCGCCGACTACGGCCTGAACGGCGGTGTCGCGAGCGCGCTGGCGGTCGCGCAGGCCGCGCCGCTGCTGCTCGCCGTCGTACGGCCGCTGCATGCCTGGTGCGTGGTCTTCGCCGGGGATGTGGCCGGGGCCCTCGCCCTGCTCTCCGTCGACTTCCAGGAGCGGCTGCTGTGGCCGTTCCCGCCCATGGAACTCGTCGGGTACGTCGCCCTCTGCCTCGCCCTCGGCCTGCGCGAGCGGCCCCGGACGCTGGTGCTGGTGTGGCTGGCGACGGCGGGGGCGAACGTCGGTCTGGGATTCGTCGCCCCGCACGGCTCCGGCGCCAAGGAGCTGCTGCTCACCATCCTCGGCGGCGTCGCGCTCCTGCTGGGCGGTGTGCTGCGCGAGCGGTCCGAGGTGCGGCGCAGGCTGGCCGAGCAGGAGACCATCAGCGAGGCCGAGCGGGGTCGGCGGACGCTGCTGGAGGAACGCGCCCGCATCGCGCGCGAGTTGCACGACGTGGTGGCGCACCACATGTCCGTCATCACGGTGCAGGCGGACACCGCGGAGTACCGCCTCGACGACACGCTGCCGCCGGACGTGCGGCGGGAGTTCACCTCCATCGCGGCGACCGCGCGGGAGTCGCTCGGCGAGATGCGACGCCTCCTCGGCGTGCTGCGCAACGAGGAGTCGCACGGCGAACTGGTGCCCCAGCCGGGCCTCGCGCAGATCGGGCAGCTGGTGGAGGCGACGGCGCGCACGGGCGGGCCGGTGGAGTTCACTCCCTGCGAGGCCGAGGTGCCCGAGGCGGTGGGCCTGTCGGCGTACCGGATCGTGCAGGAGGCCCTCGCGAACGTCGTACGGCACGCGCCGGGTGCCGCGACGCACGTGTCGCTGTCGGTGGCGCGGCCCGACGACGGGCAGGGCGGGGAGCAGCCCGACGACGGCCGGGGCGGGGAGCAGCCCGACGACGGCCGGGGCGGGGAGCGGCTCACCGTCCTGGTGGTCAACGACCCGCCGCCCGAGCCGACCGCCGGGCCGCTCGAAGTGGGCGGCACCGGGCACGGCCTGGTCGGCCTGCGCGAGCGGGTGCGGCTCGTCGGCGGCACCCTCGACGCGGGCCCGCTGCCGGACGGCGGCTTCCGGGTCGCCGCACAACTCCCCCTGACGGAAGAGGATTTCACGTGACGACGCGCGTCATCATCGTCGACGACCAGGCCATGGTGCGGGCGGGCTTCGCCGCGCTGCTGGCCGCCCAGAGCGACATCGACGTGGTGGGCGAGGCCCCCGACGGCGCCCAGGGCGTCGAGCTGAGCCGCCGTACGCATCCGGACGTGGTCCTGATGGACGTGCGGATGCCGGAGATGGACGGGCTGGAGGCCGCGCGCCGTCTGCTGTCGCCGCCGCCGGGGGTCACCCACCGGCCGAGGGTGCTGATGCTCACCACGTTCGACGTCGACGACTACGTGTACGAGGCGCTGCGCGCGGGCGCCAGCGGCTTCCTGCTGAAGGACGCGCCGCCGGCCGACCTCATCGCGGCGGTCCGCGTGGTGGCCTCCGGCGACGCCCTGCTCGCCCCCTCCGTCACGCGCCGCCTCATCGCCGACTTCGCCAAGCAGCGCCCCCCTACGTCCCGGGGCAAGCCCGCGCTGCGCCTCAAGGGCCTGACGGAACGCGAGACCGAAGTCCTCACCCTGGTCGCCCGAGGGCACTCCAACGCGGAGATCGCCCAGACCCTGGTACTGGCCGAGCAGACGGTGAAGACGCACGTCAGCCGCGTCCTGACCAAGCTCGACCTGCGCGACCGCGCCCAGGCGGTGGTCTTCGCCTACGAGTCGGGGCTGGTGGCGCCGGGGGAGTAGTCCCGCCTCCACGCCTCCCACCACCCCTACCGCGGTATCAGTCCGACATTGGCTCCCGGGTATGACGCCCGGCGCCGAACCGTCCCCGCACTCTTCCCTCCGTCACACAGACGCACCTGATGGACGGGGCGAGACGGATGAGGGAGACGGGACCATGAGGCTACGCAAGGGCAAGCGGCAGAAGGCCGAGCACCGGCCGGGACTGGCGGACGACCGTCCGCGGGCCCCGGCCGCCACGCCGGGGCTCGCCGTCGAACTGCGCGGGGTCCGGCGGTAGTACGGCCGCGGCGCGGGCACGGTGCACGCGCTCGCGGGCGTCGATCTCGGCCTCCCCCGTGGCACCTTCACCGCCGTCATGGGCCCGTCCGGGTCCGGCAAGTCGACCTTCCTCCAGTGCGCCGCCGGGCTCGACCGGCCGTCGGCGGGGTCGGTGCGCCTCGGCGGCACGGAGATCACCGGCATGAAGGAGAACGAGCTGACCGAGCTGCGCCGCAGCCGCCTCGGCTTCGTCTTCCAGGCGTTCAACCTGCTGCCGTCGCTGACCGTGGAACAGAACGTCCTGCTGCCCCTGCGCCTGGCCGGGCAGCGTCAGGACCGCGGCCGGGCGGCGGCGGTGCTCGCGCAGGTCGGGCTCGCCGACAAGGCGCGGCGCCGGCCCGGCGAGCTGTCCGGCGGCCAGCAGCAGCGCGTGGCCGTCGCCCGCGCCCTGGTCACCACCCCCGACGTGATCTTCGCCGACGAGCCCACCGGCGCCCTCGACACCGGTACCGCCGCCGAGGTCCTCGGGCTGCTGAGGCACGCGGTGGACACCCTCGGCGCCACCGTCGTCATGGTCACCCACGACCCGGCCGCGGCCGCCTGGGCCGACCGTGTGCTGTTCCTCGCCGACGGGTCCTTCGCCGACCACCTCGAACGGGGTTCGGCGGAGGAGATCGCGGCACGGATGACCGCGCTCACCGGCCGAACGCGGGCGACGGCCGGGGTCGGGGTCGGGGCCGGGGTCGGTACGGGGGTGACGGCATGAGCTTTAAGCCCAACGGCCTCGCCCGCGCCGCCGTGGGCTTCAAGCCCGCCTCGTTCGCGGGCACCTTCGTCGCGCTGATGATGTCGGCGCTGATCGTCGCGGCCTGCGGCGTCCTGCTGGAGACCGGCATCCGTGCCTCGGTGCCGGCGGAGCGGTACGCCGACGCGCAGGTCGTCGCGGCGGCCGACCAGTCGGCGCGTGTCGTCGCCGACACCGTCGACGGTCCCGAGGAGACCGCGTACCCGCTGCCGGACACCGCCCGCGTGGACGCGGGGCTGGCGGCGAAGGCCGCCGAGGTGCCGGGCGCGGCGACCTCCGTACCGGACCTCACCTTCCCGGTGCACGGGGGCACCTCCGCCGCCGGTGGGCTCACCGGCCACGGCTGGGGCTCGCACGCCTTCACCGGCACCGCGCTGTCCAAGGGCGCCGCGCCGCACCCGGGCGAGGTGGTCCTCGACGCGGACGCGGCCCGCACCGCGCGGGTCGGCGTCGGCGACACCGTCGCCCTGGAGACGGCCGACGGGCCCGCCGGCTTCCGGGTGTCCGGGCTGGCCGAAGCCGGTGCGGGGGACCTCGCGGGTGAGGCCGCGGGCGAGGGGACGGGCGGTGCCGGGGGCACGGCCTGGTTCGCCGACGCCGAGGCGTCCGTGCTGGCCGGGCATCCCGGCAAGGCCGACGCCGTCGCCGTCGTGGCCGAGGACGGCGTCGACCCGGACGCCCTCGCCGACGCCGTCGGAAAGGCCCTCGCGGGCACGGGCGCGCAGGTGCTCACCGGTGACGACCGCGGCGAGGTCGAGGACCACGGGCTGGCGTACGCCAAGGAGACGCTCTTCGCGGTCGGCGGTTCCTTCGGCGGGATCGCCACCCTGGTCGCGGTCTTCACCGCGACCGGTACGGTCGCGCTCTCCGTCGGTCAGCGCACCCGCGAGTTCGCGCTGCTGCGCGCCGTCGGCGCCACCCCGCGCCAGATCCGCCGCGCGGTGGCCGCCGAGGCGCTGCTCGTCGCCCCGCTCGCCGGGCTGCTCGGCTGCCTGCCGGGCATCGGGCTCGCGCACTGGTGGTTCGGTCAGATGCGGGACCGCGGGGCCGTCCCGGAGGCGGTCGAGGTGCACGTGTCGGGGTTCCCGCTGCTGGCCGCCGTCGGGGTGGGGCTGCTCACGGCGCTCGGTGCCGGCTGGGCGGCCGGGCGCAGGCCCGCGAGGATCAGGCCGGGGCAGGCGCTCGCCGAGGCCTCGGTGGAGCGGCTGCGGCCGGGCGTCGTCCGTACGGTCCTCGGGCTGGCCGCGGTCGGCGGCGGTTCGGTGCTGGCCGGGGTGGCGGCCTCCGCCGCCGGGTCCGACGCGGCCAACGCCTCCCTGGGTGTCGTCATGCTCTTCATGCTGGCCGTCGCCCTGCTCGGGCCGCTCCTGGCGCGGCTGTGCGCGGCGCTCTTCGGGCTGCTGCTGCGCGGCGGCGGTGCCTCCGCGTCGCTGGCCGCGGCCAACTCGCGCACCAACGCCCGCCGACTGGCCTCCGCGATCACTCCGATCGTGCTGGCGATGGCCTTCGCGTCGACGCTGGTCTTCATGCACACCAGCGAGAGCCACGTCGCCTCGGAGCAGCTCCGTGCGGGGGTCACGGCGGACCACGTCGTCACCGCCCCGGCGGGCCTGCCCGCCGACGCCGCCGACCGGGCCGCCCGTCTGCCCGGCGTCGACGCGGCCGTGAGCCTGCTGGACACGCAGGTGCTGGTGCCCGTACGCGGCGGCGGCGAGACCTCGTTGCAGGGGACGGCGACGCAGGGCGTCTCGGGTCCCGGTGCGCAGCTCGCCGAGGTCCAGGACCTGGACGTGCGCGAGGGCGGCCTGGAGCGCCTGGGCCCGGGCCGGATCGCCATCGACAAGACCCTCGCCACCGCCACGGACACCGGGCTCGGCGACAAGCTGCCGCTCCACCTCCCCGACGGCACGAAGGCCGCCCCCGAGGTCGTCGCGGTCTACGGCCGTGGCCTGGGCCTGCCGGCGGTGACCATGGACCGCGCGTCCCTGGACGGGCACGTCACGTCGGCCTTCGCCGACACGCTGCTGGTCAGCGGCGGCGAGGCGGCACCGCTCACCGTGCTCGGCGAGGTCACGGACGCCTCCGGGTACGCGCTCGCGCAGAACGTGGACCGCGAGTTCGGCGCCTGGGCGAACTACACGATGGCCGCCGTGCTGGGCGGCTTCGCCGCCGTCGCCGCGGCCAACACCCTGGTGATGACGGTCCTGGACCGCCGCCGCGAACTGCACACGCTCCGCCTCGTCGGCTCCACCCGGCGCCAGGTGCTGCGCATGCTGGGCTGGGAGAGCCTGCTGGTGTCGGCGGCGGGCGTGGCCCTGGGCACCGCCATCGCCGTCATCACGCTGACCCCGATGATGCGGGGCCTGACCGGCGAGTTCCCGCACGTGCCCCCGCTGCTCCACGCCGCCTTCGCCACCACCGCGGCGGCCCTCACCCTCGCCGCGGTCACCCTCCCGGCCCGTACGGCCCTCCGTACCCGGCACGGGTGAGCCCCACCCGGCCCAGCCCCACCCGGCCCGCCCGCCGACCTCCCGGGCCGCCGGGGGCCCGGTCCCCGAACCGCCGGGTCGTGGGGCGTGTCCGGCTGTGCCCCCCGCCCCGCCGCGGGGCCCCCGCGCGGCCGTGGTGCGCGGGCCGTGCAGGAGTCGGGCCGACGGGCCTGCCGACCGCGAAGGCTCGCCGGTTTCGGCCGGTGAGGTGGGGCTCCGACCCTGCCGTCGGCGGGGCCGGGAGGGGCGCGGGGGTCGTGGAGCGTGTCCGGCTGTGTTCCCGCGCCCGTCGCGGGGCCGGTCCGTAGCGCCCCGGTCGTGGAGGGCGTCCGGTCCGGCCGTCGCATCCGGGGGGTGAAGGGCGTCCGGCCCCGCCGTAGCGCCCAGGTCGTACAGGGTGTCTGTCCGGCCTGGAGGGACCGCCCGTCGCGAGGGCGTCCGGTCGCCGAACCGCCGGTCGCAGCCCTCGGCCGGCGGGGTGGGCGGCGGCCCCCGTGTCGGCGGGGTGGGCGGCGGCCCCCGTGTCGGCGTCAGGGCGTTCGCAGCGCGTCGGCCGGAGGGGTGCGCAGGGCGTGGCGGGTGGGGAGTTCGATGGTGAGGTACGACGTCAGCACCACCGTCGCGGCCACCGCCGGGAGGAGCCAGGCGGGCCCCGCCGGCCAGGGGCGGCCGAGGAAACCCTGGCCGAGGAGGGCCAGGGGGACGGCGGACAGCAGGAGGCCGGAGACGAGGGCCGCGGCGGCGATCACCGCGGCCTCGCGGCGCATCATCGCGCGGATCTGCCGCGGGGTCGTGCCGACCAGACGCAGCGCGGCGATCTCCGTCCGGCGCTGGGCGGTGGCGGCGACCAGCTTGTTGGCGATGCTCAGCAGCAGGTACCCGAGCAGCACCACGACCACCGCCAGGTTGATCCACACCTCGGGCGGGGTGTCCGCGCCGGTGGCGTCCGGGGCGGTGCTCGCGACCGCGAGGCCGGGACGGTCGGCGGCCAGCGCGGCGAGCGCCCGCCCCGCCTCCCGCGTGCCGTCGGTGCGGACCAGGGCCCGCCGGTCGAGGCCGGTCGTGGTGTGCCCGGCGGCCAGTTCGCGGGAGAGGACGACCGGGCCGAAGCCCAGCCCCCGCTCGTACACGGCGGGTGACGGTGCTGCTGGGCGCGGCCCGGCGGATGGCGGCGCGTGACCCGGCCGGGGCGGACGAGCTGCTGGAACGGGCGCAGTCCGCCGCGGAGCAGGCGCTGGCGGAGCTGCGTTCGGTGGCGCGGGGCATCCTGCCGCCGGTCCTGGCCGACCGGGGCCTGGCGGGCGCGCTGTCGGGACTGGCGGCGGACTGCGGGGTGCCGTGCCGTGTCGAGGCCGACGTACCCGAGCGGTGCGCGGCGTCGGTCGAGGCGACGGCGTACTTCGTGGCGGCCGAGGCGCTCACGAACGTCGCGAAGCACAGCGGTGCCGCACGGTCCTCGGTCACGGTCCGGGCCCGCGGGGGCCGGCTGCGCCTGCTGGTCGAGGACGACGGCCGGGGCGGCGCCGACGAGGATGGCGGCTCGGGCCTGACCGGCATCCGCCGCCGGGTCGCGGCGCTGGACGGCACCCTCCGACTGACCAGCCCGCCCGGCGGCCCCACCACCCTGGAGGTCGACCTGCCCTGCGGCCGCTGACTCACCGGGACGCGGGAGGGGCCCGGAGTTACGGTGGAGAAACCGGGGGCCTGCCGTGCACCGGCCCCGACACCGGTGCCGCTCCCGGCGATCGACGACACCGGGCCGGTTCGCCCGAGCCCGGGGCGGGACTCGCCTCATGACGGTGCACGTGCCGGTGCGGCCGGTGACCACGGAACCTCACGAGCGGTCCGCCGGAACCCCCCGGCCGGACCCGCGGCGCCCGGGGCCGGTGCGCGGTTCCTCGCCGTTGGCCGGTGAGCGGCTGCGGCCGCTGACCCAGTGTCAGATAGAGGACCGGCTGGCCGAGTTGGGCGACCTGTACGCGCAGACCTCCGGCGGCGGCCCCCGCGCGTGGAACGCGGCGCGCGGTGCCTTCCTGCGCCGACTGGGCGCCGACGTACGGCGTCCGGGCTTCTGCCTGCTGATAGCGGAGACCACCGTGCTGACCGGCTGCGCCTACGGCTATCCCGTGCCCGGCGGCGACCCGCGCGGTGTGCGGGGATTGGAGCCGTACCTGCCCAGGACCGTGCTGCCCGTCGCCGCGTCCGGCAGGCTCTTCCTGGTCTGCGGGATCGTCGTCCCGGCCCGTGTGCGCAGACAGCACCAGGACCGTTCCTGGAACCTCGCCCGGCGCATGCAGGCCCGGCTGCTCGCCGAGCACGACGCCGCCCTCGGCATCACGCTGGTGGACCGCACCGACGGCGGGACCGTGCAGGCGCTGCGCTCCTGGGGCTGGCGCTACGCCGAGGGCGAGACCCTCCAGTCCTCCGTGCTCGGCCGGTACGGCGTCCTGGTCCTCGGACGCTGAGCGACACCGCGGTGAACGGAAATCTCGTCCCGCTGAAACAATTATTCGCCGGGCGCGGGAATAATTGTCCGACGGGAAAAAGGGCAGATCTTTGCGGGTGATTTCTTACCGTGCCGTCGAAGTATTGCGTGCTAGGCTGGACATCAGTTGCAGTTGTGGTTGCCATTTGTGTTACCGGGTTTCCGGGCAGGTGATCATCGCGGCGATGGGAGGGTCCGCACAGTGTGGGCCTTCAGCACTGCCTAGGAGAAAAAAGCATGGCTTCCGGTATCGTGAAGTGGTTCAACGCCGAAAAGGGCTTCGGTTTCATCGCGCAGGACGGCGGCGGCGCCGACGTCTTCGCCCACTACTCGAACATCAACGCGCAGGGCTTCCGTGAGCTCCAGGAGGGCCAGCGGGTGAACTTCGACGTCACGCAGGGCCAGAAGGGCCCGCAGGCGGAGAACATCGTTCCCGCGTAACCCGCGCGCAGTACACGTATCGAGGGCCCGCACCGGACGGTGCGGGCCCTCGGCGCGTCTCGGCGCGTCTCGGCGCGTCTGCGGTCCGCCCCGTCCCCGTCGTCCTGGTGGCCGCCGAAGCCGACTTTGCCAGCCCTTTACAACCCGCTCCGCCCCCGCCTCGTCTCTCCGTCCGATCCGCAACACCCCCACGCGGCGTGCCGACGCGCCCACGCGTGGACATGCCGACGACGAGAGAGAGCGATCCGATGCGCCGAACCATCCTCACCGCAGTGGCCCTGGCCTGCACCGCCGTCCTGGCGGGTACCGCGCCCGCGTTCGCCGACGGCGGCCGCACCCCGGCCCCCGCCGCGCCCGCCGAGAGCGCCCCGAGCCGGGACACCGGACGGACCGAGGCGACCCCCGAGCCCTCCGTCAGCGTCCCGGCCGAGCGGCCGACCCGGGCACCCGCCGACGGCCAGGTCTCCGTCGTGCCCAGGGGCGCGGCCGACACCGGAGTGGCGACGCCGTCCGACGCCACGGGCACCGACGAGGGCCTGATCGGCGCGGGTGCCGGTGTGCTCCTCGCGGGCGGCGCGGTCCTCCTCGTCGTGCGCCGTCGACGGACGGCGGCGACCGGCGCATGATCCCGCGCCCCGGCCGGGCCCTCGCGACCGCCGCGCTGGCCGTACTGCTCGTGGGCTGCGGCGGCGGCCAGGGGGACGGCGACGCCGCCCCCGGCCGCGCGGCGCCCGCGACGGCCACGGCCACGGCGGCACCGCCCGAGCAGGCCCCGGCGAAGTCCGTGCGCCCCCTGGCGCGTTCGGTGCCGGTGGGACTGCGGATCCCCGCCATCGGGGTCGACACCCCGGTGATGGACCTCGGGCTGGCCGCGGACGGCACGGTGGAGGTCCCGCCCGTCACGGACGACGACCGCGCCGGCTGGTACCGGCACTCGCCGACCCCGGGCCAGGCGGGGCCGTCGGTCCTCCTCGGCCACGTCACGGTGGGCCGGTACGGCGACGGCGTCTTCCGGCACCTCGCGCGGCTGCACCGCGGCGACCGGATCGAGACCCGGCTGCGGAACGGCACGGCCGCGGAGTTCACGGTCACCTCCGTACGCACGGTCGAGAAGGCCGACTTCCCCACGGACGACGTCTACGGGGACGTGGCGGGACCGGAGCTGCGGCTCATCACCTGCGGCGGTCCGCGCGACGGCACGGAGTACCGGGACAACGTCGTCGTCTTCGCCGAACTGAGCGCCACCAAGGGCGCCTAGGGCCTGCCAGACCGGCCCCGGGGCAGGCCCTGGTGCGCACCGCATACCCTCACGACCATGGAGAGCGTTGAAACGGTCCCGTGACAGGGCGGCGTCCGAGCTGTTCGCCGCCCTGTATCCGCGCCTCGCCGGCTGGTGCCGCCGGCTCGTCGACGACGACGGGACGGCCCACGAGATCGCCTCCGAGGCGTTCACCCGGCTCTGGGCCCGCTGGACGTCCGTGGAGGAGCCCCGCGGGTTCCTCTACGTCACCGCCGCCAACCTCGTCCGCGACCACTGGCGCAAGCTGGAGCGCGAGCGCCGGGCGGTGCGCCGGGTCACCGCGGAGGTCGCCGTGCGCCCGCACCCCGAACAGACCGACCCCTCGGTGCGGCTGCTCGTACAGTCGCTGCCGGAGAGACTGAGGGTGCCGATCCTGCTCCACTACTACGCCGACATGCCGATCCGGGAGGTGTCCGTGCTGACCGGACGCAAGGAGGGAACCGTCAAGGCCGACCTGCACGCGGCCCGCGAACTGCTCCGCGTCCATCTGAGGAGAAGCCTTGACCACACGCCTTGAGGACGAGATGGACGAGCCCGGGTCCGACCGCGACGGCGACCGCGACGATCCGCTGCTGGTCGTCCTGCGTCCCGGCACCGAATTCCTGGGCCCGCCGCCGGGCCGCTACGAGGAGATCCGCCGGGCGGCGTCCCGGCGGCGTCTGCTGCGCGCCGCCGCCGGTGCCGCGGCGACCGCTGCCGCCGCCGCCCTGATCGCGCTGCCGCTGCACTGGGCGGCCCCCGCCCCGCCCACGCGGCCCGTGCCACCCATGGCCCCGGCCCCGGCCGTCCCCACGCCGGAGGCCTCGCCGAGCCCGGCCCCGCCGAACGACTCCACGCGGCGCCCCGGTCCCGCACGGCCGACGCAGGAGCGCACCACGAGCGCCGCCACGCCCTCGACCTCCGAGCCGCCGGTCGAGCCGCGCGACCCGTCCGTGCGGCAGGCACCGTCGAGGGCCCCCCGCACAGTGGCCCCCACCCCCTCGGCGCCCGACCCCCGAGAGCGGTACGGCACGGGCGCCGCGGACCGCACGGCTGCTACAACGGGGCGATGATCTATCACCTGGTGCCGCTCGCCGAGTGGGACGCCGACCCGGACCGGCCCTACGCGCCCGTCTCCCTCGCGGAGGACGGGTTCGTCCACTGCGCGCCCGACGAGGAGACCGCGCTCGCCGTCGTCAACGCCTTCTACCGCGGCGCGCCCCGGCCGCTGGTGGCGCTGCTGGTCGACGAGGACCGGCTCACCGCGAGCTGCCGGTGGGAGGCCGCCGAACCCGCGCCGCCACCGGGTGTCCCCGAGGGCACGCTCTTCCCGCACGTGTACGGCCCCCTCGACCGCGCGGCCGTCCAGCGCGTGCTGGAGGTCCGCTGGGACGACGGGGGCCGGGCCACGGGACTGTCCTGAGCCTCAGTGCTCCTGGGGGAGGACGGTGGCGCCGCCGAGCAGCGCGGACGCCGCCTCGACCGGCGTGGGAGCGGGCGCGGCCGGCGCGGGTTCGGCACCGGGGGCGGGGTGGCAGGTGAAGCCGAGGCGGGCCATGGCGCGGGTCACCTCGGCGCCGCTGAAGTCGCGCCGGTCCTGCCGGGTGACGACCTCGCCCACCTGCTTGACGGGGTAGCGGCGACGGCCGATCGTGACCGACTCACCGGTGACGGCTTCGGGCGTGATGCCCTTCATGGAGTCCAGCACCCCGCCCTTGGTGAGGTCGAACGGGTACCGGGCGATGACACAGCGCATGATGCCTCCACAAGCGGGGATGGGGCGGATGGGTCCGTGCGGTCCCGGGGCGGGGAGTCCCAGGGTTCCAGATGGTCCAGACGTTCCAGGTGCGGGTGTTCCAGGTGCGGGTGTTCCGTGCGGGCCCGGGGCGCCCCGAGGGCGCCCCGGCGGTCCTAGGCCGCCGAGCCGGTCGAACCGGTCGAGCCGCCCGCGGACTGGCGGCGCGGCCTGCGGCGCGGGGCCTCACCGGCGGACCGCCCCTGACCGCTGCGGGGCTGCGTGCCGCCGCTGCGGTTGGGCTGGCTGCCGGCACCCTGTCCGCCACCACCGCGCCCCTGCGAGGAACGGCCGCGACGACCGCGGGAGGAGGAACCCGCGCCGGAGGCGGCGCGCCGGGGGCGCTCCACGACCGGTGCGGCGATGACGACGGGGACACCGGAAGGGGCCTGCGCACCGGTGATGCGGGCCAGTTCCGCCTCGCCCGAGCGGACCGGGGTGACCTGCGGGGTGATGCCGGCCAAGGACATCAGCCGGGTCATCTCGCGCCGCTGGTCCGGCGTCACCAGGGTGACGACGCTGCCGGACTCGCCGGCGCGGGCCGTACGGCCGCCCCGGTGCAGGTAGTCCTTGTGGTCGCCGGGCGGGTCCACGTTGACGACCAGGTCGAGGTTGTCGACGTGGATGCCGCGGGCCGCGACGTTGGTCGCCACCAGCGCCGTCACCTGCCCGTCCTTGAACTGGGCGAGGGTCCGGGTGCGCTGCGGCTGGGACTTGCCGCCGTGCAGTCCGGCGGCGCGCACCCCGCTCTTCAGCAGCTGCTTCACCAGCCGGTCCACCCGGTGCTTGGTGTCCAGGAACATGATGACCCGGCCGTCGCGCGCCGCGATCTCGACGGTCGCGCGCTGCTTGTCCTCGTCGTGCACGTGCAGCACGTGGTGCTCCATCGTGGTGACGGCACCGGCCGACGGGTCGACGGAGTGGACCACCGGGTCCGTCAGGTAGCCGCGCACCAGCCGGTCGACGTTGCGGTCGAGGGTGGCCGAGAACAGCATCCGCTGCCCGTCCGGCCGCACCTGGTCGAGCAGCGCGGTGACCTGCGGCATGAAGCCCATGTCGGTCATCTGATCGGCCTCGTCCAGCACCGTGATCGTGACGTCGCCGAGGGCGCAGTCGCCGCGGTCGATGAGGTCCTTGAGCCGTCCGGGTGTCGCGACGACGACCTCCGCGCCGGAACGCAGCGCCCCGGCCTGCCGGCCGATGGACATGCCGCCGACCACGGTGGCCGACCTGAGGCCCACGGCGCGGGCGTACGGGGCGAGCGCGTCGGTGACCTGCTGGGCCAGCTCGCGGGTGGGGACGAGGACCAGCGCGAGCGGACGCCGCGGCTCGGCGCGCCTGCCCGCCGTACGGGCCAGCAGGGCCAGGCCGAAGGCGAGCGTCTTGCCGGAACCGGTGCGGCCGCGGCCGAGGACGTCCCGTCCGGCCAGGGAGTTCGGCAGGGTCGCCGCCTGGATCGGGAAGGGCACGGTCACGCCCTGGTCGCCGAGGGCGGCCAGCATGCGGGCCGGCAGGTCGAGTTCGGCGAACGTCTCGACGGCGGGCAGCGCCGGGGTGATCGTCTTCGGCAGTGCGAACTCACCGCCCTGGGGGGCGGCGGCCGGACGGCGGCCGGAGTTCTGCGGACGGCCGCCCGACCGGGAGCGACGCGGGCCTTCGCCGGTGCGTCGGCGGTCGTTGGTGCGTGTGCGGTTCATGGGGAACCTTCCTTGATACGGCACGTATCAAGGGAGACCCGCAGCGGACGAGCGGCGCAGGGAATCGCAAGAACGAGCCGGCCCGGTCGGTTTCGGCGTGGTGGGCCGAGGGGACCGGGAGAATCGGTGAATTGCGGGAAACACGGGTGAAGCGAACGCGCGGGGAGAAGCCGGTGGCCCCCGCGGCGGGGTGGGGCGCTGTGCGCCCGGAAACGCGGCGAGCTGGGGCCCGCACCCCAAGGTGCGGGCCCCAGCTGCGGAGTGTGCGTGAGCGTCAGGCCGGGGTGATGTTCTCGGCCGTCGGGCCCTTCTGGCCCTGCGCGATGTCGAAGGTCACCTTCTGGCCCTCGAGCAGCTCGCGGAAGCCCTGCGCGTTGATGTTGGAGTAGTGGGCGAAGACGTCGGGGCCGCCGCCGTCCTGCTCGATGAAGCCGAAGCCCTTTTCGGCGTTGAACCACTTCACGGTGCCGGAAGCCATGTTTTCTCCTTCGGTACGGTGCTCGGAGTTCACCCTGTGTGCACTCCGGTCGCCGCGATGATCACCCCGTCGGACAAAACCTTCAGGCAACCACAACTGCAACTTCCCTCGACACTAGCACGCCGTGTTCGGCCGGGCGTCGGAGACAATCTTGGGCCGATCGGCGTCGCGGGAATATTCCCGGGTCGGGGGCCGACTTCTGCCGCCGCCGGGTCGCGGTTCCCGGCGGGGGCGCGCGCGGGCGAGCCGGGCCCGAGCGGCTGAACGAACGGACGACCGGTCAGTTTTCGAGAAGCACGGCGGAACCGGCCGCCCCTACCGTCGAAGGCATGAACTCCATCGACTCCGTCACACTCGAGGTGGCCGACCCCGAGGCCGCCGCCCGCTTCTACTCCGACGCCTTCGGGCTCGACGGATCGCGGGTGCGGGTCCGCGCCGGCGACGCACCGACGAGCGGGTTCCGCGGCTTCACGCTGTCGCTCGTGGTGGCGCAGCCCGGCAACGTCGACGCGCTCTTCACCGCCGCCGTGGACGCCGGCGCCACCGTCCTCAAGCCCGCCGCGAAGTCGCTGTGGGGCTACGGCGGGGTCGTGCGGGCACCGGACGGCACGGTCTGGCAGATCGCGACGTCGGCGAAGAAGGACACCGCGCCCATCACCCGCGACGTGGACGAGATCGTGCTGCTCCTGGGCGTCGAGGACGTCAGGGCCACCAAGCGGTTCTACGTCGAGCGGGGCCTGACCGTGGGCAAGAGCTTCGGCGGCAAGTACGTCGAGTTCGCCACCGGCCCGGACACCGTCAAGCTCTCCCTCTACAAGCGCCGGGCCCTGGCCAAGGTCGCGGGCGTGTCCGCCGAGGGCACCGGTTCGCACCGTCTCGTCGTCTCCGGCGGCAGCCGCCCGTTCGCCGACCCGGACGGCTTCGCCTGGCAGCCGGAGCCCAGTCGCTGATCGGCTAGTTTCCTGTGCATGTCATCACGGGAAACTCCGCGAATACCCGGGCGCCGGGCGCGGGCGAGACTCTGGGCCGTGGCGGGTGCGGCGACCCTCGCGTTCCTCATCGCGCTGGAGATCGCCGCGCGCCGCTACGGCCTGCCGGGGCCGATGACCAACCAGGCCAAGGAGCTGGTGTTCGCCCCCGCCTCGGGCCCCCTGCTCTACGCCGGTCTGGCACTGACCATGGTGGTGCTGACCTGGCGCCAGCGGTTCGTCGCGGCGGCCGTCGCGGTCGGGATCGACCTCGCCGTCGTACTGGTGCGGTGGGGGGCCGGGGCCCCCGCCTCCGGCAGCCACTCCTTCGGCAACGGCGCGCTGTGGGTGGTCCTGGGCTGCGGGGTCCTCGCCCTGACGCGACGCACCGGCCCCGAACGGATCCTCCTGCTGAAGGGCGTCGGGCTGGGCCTCCTGCTGGTGGCCGGGCGCAAGACGGGCGACGCCTGGCTGCTGATCACGTCCAAGACCCGCCCGCAGGTCCTCGACCCGTACGTGGCGACCGCCGACCACGCGCTGGGCAACCCCTCGTGGCTGATGGGCCGGGCCGTCGAGGCCACGGGCGCGGTCGGTGAGCACGTACTGGACTGGGTCTACGTCCAGCTCGCGGTGGCCGCGGTCGTGGTCGCCCTGTACCAGTTGCGCACGGTGGCGGCCGAGCGCCGGTTCCCGCGCCACCACCTGGTCCGCACCTTCCTGTTGATAGGACTGCTCGGACCGGGCATCTACATGATCTTCCCGGTCGTCGGACCGGTCTTCGCCTACGGCGGCGGCGCCTTCGGCACCGGCGGCACCGACTGGGCGATCGCCGACCTGTGGCCGCACACCCCCCCGCCGATCGGCTCGCCCCACCCGTTCACGTACGACGGGGTCACTCCCCGCAACTGCATGCCCAGCCTGCACACGGCCTGGGCCACCGTGATCTTCATCCACTCCCGGAAGGGCCCGCGCGTGCTGCGCTGGGCGGGCGCGTTCTGGCTGGTCGCCACGCTCACCGCGACGCTGGGATTCGGCTACCACTACGCCATCGACCTCGTCGCCGGCGTGGTGTTCGCGGTCACGGTCGAGGCGGGGCTGCGCGCCCTGGACCGCGGCTGGGACCGGTCGGGGAGCCTGCTGGTCGCCCACGGGGTGCTGGTGTTCACCGCGATCCTGGCGTCGACGCGCTACCTGGCGCCGGAGATGGCCCGGCACCCGTGGGTCTTCGGGCCGCTCCTGCTGCTGGCGATGGCTTCGGTGATCCACGGCTACGTACGGACCACGAAGGCGTGGGAACCGGTGACCGCGGTACCGCCGGCGCGGCCGGAACCGCGACTCGAGGCGGCCTGAGCGACGCGGACCGCGACGCGGGGCGGCCCGGGAGCCCCGGATCCGCACGTCTGCTGAATTGCGAAAGTTCGCAAGTCGTTGGATGCTGTGGACCCCGGTCAGGCAGCCGCGGACCGGGTTCTCATGTGGAGACGCGATGAGCACCCAGCTCCAGCCCCTGTCCCACCGGCACGTGCTCACCCTGCCCGCGGCGCCCCCGGCGGTCCGGGTGGCCCGCGAGACCGCCGAGCAGGCCCTCGCGGAGTGGGGGGTGAACCCCGGGCACCCCGTCGTGGCGCCCGCCCTGCTGATCCTCAGCGAGCTGGTCACCAACAGCGTCCGCCACGCGGCGCCGCCGAGCGAGCAGGTGACCGTCACGTACGCGGCCGGGGCCGGCTGCCTGGCCTTCGCCGTGCACGACCGGCACCCGCACCGGCCGCGGCTGCGCGGCGAGGGCACCGCCGGCCGCGGGACCGGTGGCCTGGCGACCGTCATGGAGCTCACCGGGACCCTGGGCGGCACCGCGGTGGTCCGGGGCGACGGCGACGGCCGGGGCAAGAGCATCTGGGTCACCCTCCCGCTGTGAGGTGCGCGGGCCGGGTTCACGAGGAGCCGTAGCCCGTCAGGGGCGGGGTGCGCAGGGCGATGACGGCCTTGTCGTCGTGGCCGTTGCCGGGCCGGTGGGTGACCAGGGCCCGGCACAGCTCCTCGGGTGCCAGTCCCGCCAGCCGGGAGGCGGTCACGGCCAGGGAGTCCAGGCCCCGGTCCAGCGGCTGGCCGGGGACCTCCACGAGGCCGTCGGTGAACAGGATGACGGTGCTGTCCACCGGGAGCGGACGGCAGTGGTCGGGCCGGGGCAGGTCGGGCGCCACCCCGAGCGGGAGTCCGGGCTCCATGTCCAGGTAGTGGACCCGCCCGTCGGGCAGCACCACGAGCGGCGGCGGGTGCCCCGCGCTGGACCACCGCAGCTGCCAGGTGCCGTCGGCCGGCTCCAGCCGGGCCAGGAGCGCCGTGGCGACGGGGGCCTCGTCCAGGGCGGCGTCCATGATCCGGTCGAGCCGGGCGAGGGAGGTGCTGGGCGGGGCGTCCTGGTCGTAGTACAGGGCGCGCAGCATGTTGCGGATCTGGGACATGTCGGCGGCGGCCCGCAGGTCGTGCCCCACGACGTCCCCGATCACCGCCGCGCAGGCCCCGCCGGGCAGCAGCATGGCGTCGTACCAGTCGCCGCCCACGGCGGCGGGCGCGCTCGCCGGGAGGTAGGCCGCGCCCGCGGTGAAGGGCCGCAGGTCGGGCAGGCGGGGCAGCAGCAGCCGCTGGAACTGCTCGCTGCTGTTCTGGACCCGCTGGTAGAGCCGGGCGTTCTCGATCGCCACGCCCGCCGTGCCGGCCAGCGCCCGGATCACGCCCTCGTCGTGCCGGTCGAAGGGCTGCCCGTCCTTGCGTTCGGAGAGGTAGAGGTTGCCGTAGATCCGGCCGCGCACGCTGATCGCCACCCCGAGCAGGCTGCGCATCGGCGGGTGCCCCGGCGGGAAGCCGGCCGACTCCGGGTGGCGCGCGATGTCGATGACCCGCAGCGGCTCGGGGTGGTGGATCAGATGCCCGAGCAGGCCCCTGCCCCGCGGCAGCTCCACCCCTTCCAGATCGGCCAGCTCCTTGGTGGTGAGCCCCAGCGGGATGAACTCCTCCAAGAGCCTGCCCTCCTGGTCGAGGACGCCCATGGCGCCGTAGCGGGCGCCCACCAGGTCCATGGCGGTGCGCACGATGCGGCGCAGCACCGTGGGCAGCTCCAGCTCGCCGGTGATGTTGACCACCGCCTGGAGCAGTTCCTGCAAGGTCCGCTGGGCGCGGGCCAGGGCGTGCAGCTGCTCGCCGATGCGGTTCAGGTCGGAGCTGAGCGGCAGGTCGAGGAGCGAGGCGTACGGCTCGTCGGGGCCGGCGTCGGGGCCCGCGTCGGGGCGGGCTTCGGATCCCCCACCGGAGTCCGGGCCGGGGCCCTCGTCGGCCGAGCTCGCCTCGTCCGGTGAGCGCCGCCATTCCTCCGCCATCGCGTCTGCCTCGATTCCCGCCGTGCGGATCGCCTTCCGTCCACCCTCGCCCGGCGGCCCGGGGCATGCCGTCCGTCCACGGCCGGTCGGAGTAACCGGGCACCGCTCCGCAAGGCCGGATGCGGCCCCCGCGGATTCGGCCTGAGGGGTGGCTCGGGCGAGGATGGGCGGCATGCTGATGAGGACGGGGCGGACACGGGGCGTCCGGGGCCGGGCGACCGGGCCGCGCCGCCGCGGTGCGAGGAAGGCGATGGCGCGATGAGCACGCCGCTGTACCAGTTGAAGGCCGAGTTCTTCAAGACGCTCGGCCAC
The DNA here is from genome assembly GCF_000717995.1 of Streptomyces violaceorubidus. Lineage (GTDB taxonomy): Bacteria > Actinomycetota > Actinomycetes > Streptomycetales > Streptomycetaceae > Streptomyces > Streptomyces violaceorubidus. The sequence continues at coordinate 49,756 of NZ_JODM01000004.1, read as the reverse complement.
CCGGCGCGCATCCGCGTGCTGGAACTGCTGAGCGAGCGGGAGCACGCGGTGGCGGAGATGCTCCCCGAGGTGGGGATCGAGCCGGCTCACCTGTCCCAGCAGCTCGCGGTGTTGCGCCGGTCGAACCTGGTGGTCTCCCGCAAGGAGGGGTCGACCGTGTACTACTCCCTGACCAGCCCGCAGGTCGCCGAGCTGCTCAGGGTCGCGCGCGGCATCCTCTCCGGCGTGCTCGCCGGGCAGGCGGAACTGCTCGCGGATCTGAGAGCGGGACAGCCGGAGCCGGGACCACCACCGGCGTAGCGCCGCGGCACCCCGCCGACCCGCCACTTCGCCGCCCCGCCGCCCGGTCGGCCAGTCACCCGGTGTCCGGCCGCCGAGCCAGTACCGTGCACCCATGCCCGATCTGAGCCCTTCCTCCCCCGCCGAGGCCTACGCCGCGTTGCTCGAGGGCAACGCCCGCTTCGTGAGCGGTGACCGCCTGCACCCCAACCAGGACGCCGACCGCCGGTCGGAACTGGCCCCGCGCCAGCATCCGTTCGCGGTGCTCTTCGGCTGCTCGGACTCGCGGCTCGCGGCCGAGATCATCTTCGACCGGGGGCTGGGCGACCTGTTCGTGGTGCGCACGGCCGGCCATGTGGCGGGCGCGGAGGTGCTGGGCAGCGTCGAGTACGGCGTCCAGGTGCTGGGCGCACCGCTCGTGGTGGTGCTGGGGCACGACTCCTGCGGCGCGGTCACCGCGGCCGCCGAAACCGTGCACGGCGGCGGCACGGCCCCGGCCGGCTACCTCGGGGACGTGGTGGAGCGGGTGATCCCGAGCGTGCTCGCGGCGCGCGCCCTGGGCGGCACCGGGGTCGACGAGTTCGTGGACGAGCACATCCGCCGGAGCGTCGACGGGCTGGTGGGCCGCTCGGCGCTGCTGGCGGCCGAGGTGGCCGCCGGCCGGTGTGCGGTCGTCGGCCTGTCCTACCGCCTGGCCGGGGGAACGGTGAAGCGCGTGGCGGCCCACGGGCTCCCGGAGTAGCCGATCGCCGGTGATGCCTCCGTGGTGCCATGAGCGGCACCACGGAGGCATCGGTCATTTCTGCCACGCCCGGCGTCCACCCTGCTCGGCACCGAGCCGCACGCCGGCGCGCTGCGTGCTCCTGCGCCTCGTCGTCCTCGGGCGCTCGGGGACCGTCCCGTCGGTCCCGTCGTCAGAGACGTGTCAAAGGCGTTCGCATCACCGTATGGAAGCCGTCAACGGTGGCCGAAACCGGTCGGAAGAGGGCTCTTATCTCCTTGTCAGCTTCTCTTCCGCACCTCACTAGGAGCTCGCGATGGCCGACGTGGCCTTCGTCGTCACCACGATCGCGGTGTTCGCGCTCGTCGCCCTGGTCGCCAAGGGGGTGACGAAGCTGTGACCGCGGAGAACATCGTCGGCCTGATCGTGGCCGTCGCCCTGCTCGGTTACCTCGTCCTCGCCCTGATCCACCCCGAGAGGTTCTGAGCACCGCATGAGCCCCGTCCTCGCCGGCGTGCTCCAGCTGCTCGCGCTCATGGCCGCGCTGGCGCTCGCCTACGTCCCCCTCGGCAACTACCTGGCCAGGGTCTACACCTCGCACACGCACCTGCGGGTCGAGAAGTGGATCTACAAGGGCATCGGCGCCGACCCGGACACGGAGATGCGCTGGCCCGCGTACCTGCGCGGTCTGCTGGCCTTCTCCCTCGCCGGAGTCCTCTTCCTCTACCTGCTCCAGCGGCTCCAGGGCGTCCTGCCCGGCTCGCTCGGCTTCGCCGCCATCGACCCGGACCAGGCGTTCAACACCGCCGTGTCCTTCGTGTCCAACACCAACTGGCAGTCGTACTACGGCGAGCAGGCCATGGGCCACGTCGTGCAGACCGCCGGTCTGGCCGTGCAGAACTTCGTCTCGGCCGCCGTCGGCATCGCCGTGGCCGTCGCCCTGGTCCGCGGCTTCGCCCGGTCCCGCACCGGCGAACTGGGCAACTTCTGGGCCGACCTGGTCCGCGGTGTCGTCCGCGTCCTGGTGCCCCTCGCCGTCGTCGGCGCGGTGCTCCTGGTGGCCTGCGGGGTCATCCAGAACTTCTCCGGCATCCACGAGGTCGGCCAGTTCATGGGCGGTTCGCAGCAGTGGAACGGCGGGGCGGTCGCCTCGCAGGAGGTCATCAAGGAGCTGGGCACCAACGGCGGCGGCTACTTCAACGCCAACTCCGCCCACCCCTTCGAGAACCCGACGCCCTTCACCAACCTGTTCGAGATCTTCCTGATCCTGCTGGTCCCGGTCGCCCTGACCCGCACCTTCGGCGTCATGGTCGGCTCGGTGCGCCAGGGCTACGCGATCCTCGGGACGATGGCCACCATCTGGCTCGCCTTCGTCGGCCTGATGATGTGGACCGAGTTCGCCCACCACGGCCCCGCCTTGCAGGCGGCCGGGGGCGCGCTGGAGGGCAAGGAGGTCCGCTTCGGCATCGGCGGCTCGTCGATCTTCGCGGTGTCGACCACCCTCACCTCCACCGGCGCCGTGGACTCCTTCCACTCCTCCTTCACCGGCCTCGGCGGCGGCATCACCCTGCTCGGCATGATGCTGGGCGAGATCGCGCCCGGCGGGGTGGGCTCCGGCCTCTACGGCATGCTGGTCATGGCGGTCATCGCGGTCTTCATCGCGGGCCTGATGGTCGGGCGCACCCCCGAGTACCTGGGCAAGAAGATCGGCACCCGCGAGATCAAGTACGCCGCCTGCTACCTGCTGATCACCCCCGCCCTGGTCCTGGTCCTCACCGCCGCCGCGATGGCCCTGCCCACCCCGGGCGACTCGATGACCAACAGCGGGGCGCACGGCTTCTCCGAGATCCTGTACGCCTACACCTCCGCCGCGAACAACAACGGCTCGGCCTTCGCGGGCCTGAACGCCGACACCCAGTGGTTCAACACCACCCTCGGTCTCGCCATGCTCCTCGGCCGCTTCGTGCCGATGGTGTTCGTCCTGGCCCTCGCCGGCTCGCTGGCCGGACAGCAGCCCGTGCCGGCCACCCAGGGCACCCTGCGCACCGAGAAGCCCCTGTTCACCGGGCTGCTGGTGGGCGCCGTACTGATCATCACCGGTCTGACCTACTTCCCGGCCCTCGCCCTGGGCCCGCTCGCCGAGGGGCTGGCATGACCACCGACACGCGGAAGCAAGAGGACTCCATGTCCACAGCCAGCACCCCGGAGCGGGCGCCGCACGACGACGCACCCGCCGCGCACCAGCCCGGCGCGGGCCGCGTCGGCGCGGGCCTCTTCGACCCGAAGCACCTGCTCACCTCGCTGCCCGACGCGTTCCGCAAGCTCGACCCGCGGGTGATGGTGAAGTCGCCCGTGATGTTCGTCGTCCTCGTCGGCTCCGTCCTGACCACGGCCTTCTCCTTCACCGACCCCGGCGACTGGTTCGGCTGGACGATCAGCGCCTGGCTCTGGCTGACCGTGCTCTTCGCCAACCTGGCGGAGGCGGTCGCCGAAGGCCGCGGCAAGGCCCAGGCCGACACCCTGCGCCGGGCGAAGACCGGCACCCTCGCCCGCCGGGTGGACGGCAGCACGGTCCCCGGTACCGCACTCACGGTGGGCGACCTGGTCGTCTGCGAGGCCGGGGACGTCATCCCCGGCGACGGCGACGTCGTCGAGGGCGTCGCCTCGGTCGACGAGTCGGCGATCACCGGGGAGTCGGCGCCCGTCATCCGCGAGTCCGGGGGCGACCGGTCCGCGGTCACCGGGGGCACCAAGGTGCTCTCCGACCGCGTCGTCGTCAAGATCACCACCAAGCCGGGCGAGACCTTCATCGACCGGATGATCAACCTGGTCGAGGGGGCGGCCCGGCAGAAGACGCCGAACGAGATCGCGCTGAACATCCTGCTGGCCTCGCTGACCGTCGTCTTCCTGCTGGCCTGCGCCACCCTCCCGCCCTTCGCCGACTACGCCGGCACCCACCTGGACCTGGTCGTCCTGGTGGCCCTGCTGGTCTGCCTCATCCCGACCACGATCGGCGCCCTGCTCTCCGCGATCGGCATCGCGGGCATGGACCGCCTGGTGCAGCGCAACGTGCTGGCGATGTCGGGCCGCGCGGTCGAGGCCGCCGGCGACGTCTCCACGCTGCTCCTCGACAAGACCGGCACGATCACGCTCGGCAACCGGCAGGCGGCCGAGTTCGTGCCGGTGCGCGGCACCACCGGGGCCGAGCTGGCGGACGCCGCCCAGCTCTCCTCACTGGCCGACGAGACGCCCGAGGGCCGCTCCGTCGTGATCCTCGCGAAGGAGAAGTACGGCCTGCGGGAACGGCACCAGGGCGAACTGGTCGGCGCCGAATGGATCCGGTTCACCGCGCAGACCCGCATGTCCGGCGTGAACGCCGACGGGCGCCAGGTCCGCAAGGGCGCCGCCGGCTCCGTCGTCGCCTGGGTCCGGGAGCGCGGCGGGACGGTGGCCGAGGACGCGGACACGGCCGTCGAGCGCATCTCCGCGGCGGGCGGCACCCCCCTGCTCGTCGCCGTCGAGGACGAGCGCGGCGCCCGCGTCCTCGGCGTCATCCACCTCAAGGACGTCGTCAAGCAGGGCATGCGGGAACGGTTCGAGGAACTGCGCCGCATGGGCATCAGGACCGTCATGATCACGGGCGACAACCCGCTGACGGCCAAGGCGATCGCCGACGAGGCGGGCGTCGACGACTTCCTCGCGGAGGCCACGCCCGAGGACAAGATGGCGCTGATCAAGCGGGAGCAGGCCGGCGGCAAGCTGGTCGCGATGACCGGCGACGGCACCAACGACGCCCCCGCGCTGGCCCAGGCGGACGTCGGCGTGGCCATGAACACCGGCACGTCGGCCGCCAAGGAGGCCGGCAACATGGTCGACCTCGACTCCGACCCGACCAAGCTCATCGAGATCGTCGGCATCGGCAAGCAGCTGCTGATCACGCGCGGGGCGCTCACGACGTTCTCCATCGCCAACGACGTCGCCAAGTACTTCGCGATCATCCCGGCGCTCTTCGCGGCCGTCTACCCGGGCCTGGACAAGCTCAACATCATGGGCCTGTCCTCCCCGTCCTCCGCGATCCTGTCCGCGGTGATCTTCAACGCGCTGATCATCGTGGTGCTCGTCCCGCTCGCGCTGAAGGGCGTGCGGTACCGGCCCATGAGCGCCGACCGGATGCTGCGCCGCAACCTCGCCGTCTACGGGCTGGGCGGCCTCGTCGCCCCGTTCATCGGCATCAAGCTCATCGACCTGATCGTCTCGCTCGTTCCCGGGATCGGCTGACCGACATGAACACTTCGCTGACCAACGGCGCCCGGCTGTTCGCGGCGGGCCTGCGCGCCCTGCTCGTCCTGACCGTCGTCACCGGCATCGTCTACCCGCTCGTCGTCACCGGCCTCGCCCAGGGGCTGTTCCCCGGGAGGGCGAACGGCTCGGAGGTCACCGCGGACGGCGGCGGGGTCGTCGGCTCGTCCCTCATCGGCCAGGCGTACAACCTGCCCCTGCGGGACGGCCAGGAGACCCCCCAGCCGGACCTGAAGTGGTTCCAGGGCCGCCCCCGGAACGGCCTCGGCACCAACAGCGTCAACACCCGGTACGACCTCATCCTGTCCGGGGCCACCAACCGCTCCGCCGACGACGCGGAACTGCTCGGGTGGGTGAAGGAGGCCAAGGCCGCCGTGGTGAAGGACAACTCCGTGCCCGGCCACCCGGTGCGGCCCGAGGACGTGCCCGCGGACGCCGTCACCTCCTCCGGCTCGGGACTGGACCCGGACATCTCCCCGCAGTACGCCGACCTCCAGGTGCGCCGGGTCGCCGAGAAGAACGGCCTGCCCGCCGCGCGCGTCCAGCGGCTCGTGGACGAGCACACCAGCTCCCGCACGCTCGGCTTCATCGGCGAACCGCGGGTGAACGTGCTGGAACTGAACATCGCGCTGCGGGACCTGGTGGCCCCGGCGGCCGGGCGCTGAGGCGCGGTTAGACTCCGGGCCATGGCACTGACCGTGCGCGACGTGGAACGGTTCGAGGCCTCCAGGCACCGTCTGGAGGCCATCGCCTACCGCCTCCTCGGCTCCGCGAGCGAGGCGGAGGACGCCGTGCAGGAGACCTTCCTGCGCTGGCAGGCGGCCGACGTCGAGCACGTCGAGGTCCCGGAGGCCTGGCTGACCAAGGTCCTCACCAACCTGTGCCTCAACCAGCTCACCTCGGCCCGCGCCCGGCGGGAGACCTACGTGGGGCAGTGGCTGCCCGAGCCGCTGCTCGCCGGCGACCCGATGCTCGGCCCGGCGGAGACGGCCGAGCAGCGCGAGTCGCTCTCCTTCGCGGTCCTCGCCCTGCTGGAGCGGCTCTCACCGACCGAGCGGGCGGTGTACGTCCTGCGGGAGGCGTTCGGGTACGCGCACCGGGAGATCGCCGCGATCCTCGACATCACGCAGGACGCCAGCCAGCAGACCCTGCACCGGGCCAGGAAGCACGTCGCGCGGGGCACGGCCCGCACCGAGGTCGACGAGGCCGCGGCCCGGCGGATCGTCGACGAGTTCCTCGCGGCGGCCACCAGCGGCCGGACCGAACCGCTGGTCCGGCTGCTCACCCAGGACGCGGTGTCGATCGGCGACGGCGGCGGGAAGGTCCCGGCGCACGCCAAGGCGTTCGAGGGTGCCCGCGCCGTGGCGACGTTCCTGCGGGGCCTGTTCAAGCCCGGCAAGGCCAAGCGCGCCCTGACCGGCGGTCCCGCCGAGATCTACGCCGTCACCGCCAACGGCGACCCCGCCCTCGTGGCCGTCGTGCAGGGCCGGGTCATCGGGATCATGTGCCTGGAGGTCACGCCCGAGGGGCTCGCGGGCGTCCGCAACCAGGTCAACCCCGACAAGCTCGAACGCGCCACCCGTCGGTGGGCCGCCGCCGACCACGGGGAGCCCCTGCTCCAGGCCTTCTGACCCCCCCGTGAAATGTGACTCAGGTCACTCCCTGCTCCTGTCAGGAATCCGCGGGCCGCCCGGTTCAAGGGGCGAGTCCCGCTGGAGAGAGCCCTCAGCGGCCGGAGACAAGGGAGCACGCCATGCAGCACACCCCGCGGCACCGCATCGTCGTCCTGGGCGCCGGATACGCCGGAGCCGTCGCCGCCGGCCGGCTGGCCAGGCGCCTGCGGAGCGAGGACGCCGCCCTTACCCTCGTGAACGCCGAGCCCCACTTCGTCGAACGGGTCCGGATGCACCAGCTCGCGGTCGGCCAGGATCTCAGGGCCCGGCCGCTCGACGAGATGTTCGCGAACACCGGCGTCGACGTGCGGATCGCGCGGGTCACCGGTGTGGACGTCGACCGCAAGGCCGTCCTCGTCACCGGTCCCGACGGCGCCGGCGAGCTGGCGTACGACACGCTCGTCTACGCCCTCGGCAGTGCCTGGGACCCGCAGGGCGTCCCCGGTGCCGTGGAGCACGCCCACGAGATCGCCGGTGGCCGGGGAGCGCTCCGGCTGCGCGAGCGCCTGGCGGGGCTGGAGGCCGGCCGGTCCGTGGTCGTGGTCGGCAGCGGGCTCACCGGCCTGGAGGCCGCGTCCGAGATCGCCGAGGCCCGCCCGGACCTCGACGTGTCGCTCACGGCCCGCGGCGGCCTCGGCGACTGGCTCTCCCCCAAGGGCCGCCGCCACCTGCGGAAGGTCTTCGCCGCCCTCGGCGTCACGGCGTACGAGAACACCGCCGTCACCGAGGTGGCCGCGGACCACGTCGTCACCGCCGACGGGACGGCCGTACCGGCCGACGTCACGGTGTGGACCACCGGCTTCGCCGTCCACCCCCTGGCGAAGGCCACCGGGCTGGACGTCTGCGACACCGGCCGGATCGTGGTCGACGCGACCATGCGCTCGGTGTCCCACCCGGACGTCTACGCCGTCGGCGACGCCGCGCTGGCGGCGGGCCCCGGGGGCAAGCCGCTGCGGATGTCGTGCGCCTCGGGCGTGCCCACCGCCTGGCAGGCCGCCGACGCCATCGCCGCCCGGCTGACCGACGGGAAGCTGCCGAAGGTGACGCCGCGCTACTTCAACCAGTGCATCTCGCTGGGCCGCGGCCAGGGACTGATCCAGTACGTCACCGCCGACGACCGTGCCGTGGGCGCGGCCCTGACCGGACGGCTCGCCGCCCTCTACAAGGAACTGGTCTGCAAGTCCGCGGCCTGGGGCGTCGCCAACCCGACCCTCGGCATCCCGACCCGCCGCCGTCCGGTCACGGCCCCCGCCCCGGAGCCGGCGCCGACGGTCTGAGCGAACGCCGCGCTCAGCGCACCGGGAACCCGAAGGTGTGGCCCTGCTCCTTCAGCCAGGGCAGGACCTGCCGCAGGGCCTCGACGGTCTGGGTGCGGTCGCCCCCGGCGTCGTGGAAGAGGATCGTCGGACCATTGGCCAGCTCCCGCTGGACGGTGGTGACGATGGCCTCCGTGCCGGGCCGCTCGAAATCCTTGGTGTCCACGTTCCAGCCCAGCGGGCGCATGCCGTGGGAGGCGGCGAGCCTGCGGCTGTAGGGGGTGAACGCCCCGCCGGGCGCCCGGTAGTACATCGGGCGGACGCCCCCGGACGCCTCGGTGATCATGCGCTCGGCGTCGAGGATCTCCTTGGACTGGTAGGCCTCGGACTTCTTGTCCATGGCGGTGTCGTGCGACACCGAGTGGTCGCACAGCCGGTGCCCGGCGGCGACGACGTCCTTCACGAGGTCCGGGTGGGCCTCGGCCTGAACGCCCGTCATGCAGAAGGTGGCCTTCGCCCCGTACTCCTCCAGCAGGTCGAGCACCTGGGGCGTCCACGCCGGGTCGGGGCCGTCGTCGATGGTGATGTTCACGCCGCGCGGTCCCGCGTCCGAGGCGTGCACGATGCCGGCGTCGACCGGCTTGGTGTCGTTGCCCGGCGTGGCCGACGCGGACGGCCCGGGCGTCGCGCCGACGCCGACGGAGTCGGCCTGCGCGGTCCACACCGAGGCGCCGACGGCGAGCATCGTCACACCGAGCGCCGCCCCGACGACCTTGCCGTACCAGCCCCGCCCGCCACCGTGTCGCGCCATGTCCGCCGCCCCGCCTTCGCGTAGTTCCTCGCCGCCGCCGGTCCGCGATCACGTCGGGGACCACATGACAGGACGGGGGAGGGCTCCGCGGGGATCCGTCCGTTACGGATCACGGACAAACCCGGGGGAGTTCGGGGACAACCCGGGGGAGTTCGGGGACAACCCGGGGGAGTTCGGGGACGACTCGGGGGAGTTCGGGGACGACTCGCCGCCGCCACCTGTGACGCCGCCCCGCTTCCCAGGCGGCGCCGAGGTGCGGCCAGAGGTACGCCCCCAGGGCTGTGCAGGCCGTCCCGGAACCGATCATCCAGTACGGGGAGAAGGTGTTGAGGGGCACCTTGTCCCAGGGCTTGTCCTCCTGCTCCTTGATGTCCGCCGCGGCCCTCCTGGCGGTCGGCACCAGGACCACGAGGATCGTGAGCAGCACGCCGCTGTAGAGGTAGAGGGTGCGCTCGACGGAGTAGCCCTTCACCATGGCGCTGGGCAGCAGGAACACCCAGCCGGCCAGCGGGGCGGCGAACGCGTGCAGCCTCGCGGTGGGAGTCGGCATGCACCAGTGCGTCGCCGCCGCGTAGAGGACGGTGACCCCGGCCGCGAGGAGCGACCAGCCGTCCGTGTCCAGCCGAACAGCCATGGCACGGCTCCTTCCTGACGGGGCCCAGGCATCCGCTCCGCCCGACGTGAGCGGGTCTTCCGGGCACGGACTCGGGGCCGCTCCCCGTCGGGGCCCGGCAATCCCACGCGCCCCGCCCGAGCCGCCGTCAGGCCCCCGAGGGCGCGGCGTCCGCGGACGTCCTCGCGGCACCCAGCGCGTGGACGATGCGGGCCGGCACGGCCCCGGCCGCGCCGGGTGCGACGGAGCCCCACAGGGGCCGCGCGCGAGGGACGGACGCTCCCTTCCGCGGCGGCCGTCATACGCGCGGGGTGACACCGGGCGGGGCCCGCTCGTCACCTGCGCCAGAAGAGGTGGTGCGTCACACCGCTCGGGCTGGGCACGACCTCCCTGTGGAACCGGTCCAGCAGCTCGTCGGACGAGTCCCACAGGCGCAGCCCGGTTCCGAGCTCCACCGGCGCGACGACCACGTGCAGGGTGTCGACCAGGTCGGCGTCCAGGAACTCCCGGACGGTGGTCACGCCGCCGCCGAGCCGTACGTCCTTGCCCTGCGCGGCCTCCCGGGCCTGGGCGAGCACGGTGGCGGGCTCGCCGTCCACGAAGTGGAACGTGGTGTCGGAGAGCGTGAACGAGGGACGCGTGTGGTGGGTCAGGACGAACACCGGCGTGCGGAACGGCGGCTCGTCGCCCCACCAGCCCTGCCACTCGTGGTCCTGCCACGGGCCGCGCTGGGGCCCGAACTTGTTGCGGCCCATGATCTCGGCGCCGATGTTGTGGCTGAAGTCCCGGGTGAAGTAGTCGTCGAGGCCCCGGCTCCCCCCTGGCTCGGTGCGGTTGGGCCAGCTCGCCGTGGCGCCGGCCCAGGACATGAGCCGTGCCGGATCGACGGCGTGGCCGAAGGGCCGCTCCAGACTCTGGTCCTCGCCCGCGGCGATGCCATCGCTCGACACGGTGAAGTTCTGTACTCGCAGCAGCTGATCCATGTGTTCCCTCATCAGGTCCTGTGGGCTCCGGGCGATGCGTCCTACATCAAGATGTCGAACGGGAGGCGACGGGATAGACAGCGGCACGCGAGTTCTTCGGGCAGGTGATGCGCCCGGGTGGGATCAGTGCCGGTGGTCGCCGTCGCCGTGCTCTCCGGTGGTCTCCCCGCCGGTCTCCCCGCCGGTCTCCCCGCCGGTCTCTCCGGTGGTCGTCGGCTTCGGCGTTTCGGCGGCCGCCTTCGGCCCGGTGCGGACGGTGAAGGCCGCGGTGCGGACGGTGCCCCGGTGCTGGAAGTCGAGGAAGAGGCGGTACGTCCCGTCGCTGGGCGCGGTGGCGGTGAAGGAGATGCCGGGGCCGGGCTCGGTGGTGCCGTCGCCGGGTTCGCCGTTCGGGTGGACGTGGAGGTAGGCGAGGTCGCCGGAGCGCAGCGCGACCAGGTGGCCGTAGGCGCCGAGGTAGGGCTCCAGGTCGGTGACCGGGCGGCCGGCGCGGCTGACGTCGAGGGTCAGGGCGGAGGCTTCGCCGGGACGCAGGTCGCCGTTGAGGGTGACGGTGTAGCCGTCGACCGTGGTGGTGGCGGAGGGCTTGGGCGGGGCCGGTGCCTTGTACGTGCCGGAGACGGCGAGGTCCGCGCCCAGGGTGAGGTCGGTGGCGTTCTCGGTGTCCGGGGTGAAGTCGGCGAAGACGCGGTAGGTGCCGGCGGTGGGCAGGTCGACGGGGGTGCTCCAGGTGCCGTCGGCGGCGCGCGTGGGGTGCAGGTGGCGGTAGGTGGCCAGGTCGCGGGAGACGAGGACGAGGTGCAGTTCCTTGCCGTGCTCGCGCCGGTAGGACGTCACCTGCCGTCCGTCCCGGTCGCGGACGGCGAAGCGGACTTCGGTCTTCTCGCCCGCGGTCACGCGCGGTGTCTTGAGGTCCAGGGTGTGTCCCGCCTCGGTGATCTGCAGGCCCGCGGGGGTCGCGTCCGGGTGTCCGCCGTGGCCGGAGGGGGCCGGGTTCTCGTGCTCCGAGTGGGCCGCTGAGCTCCGCTCCGGGGCGGCGGGGTCGACCGCCGTACCGACGCCGTAGGCGGTGCCGAAGGTGGCCGCGAGCGCGGCGGCGAAGGCGGTGATCTTTGCGCCGGTGTTCATGGCGTGTCCTCTCGGGTCGGCGTTGCCGCATCTGTCGAACTGTCTCGACTCTATACCCCTGGGGGGTATCCGCAACCGACCCGGCGAGAGGTTTGCCAAATATACCCCAGGGGGGTATACCTGAGACATCAGCGGCTACCCCCTGGGGGTACCCGTCCGCCCCTCGTCCTGGACGACACCATGGACGAACACCATGGAGGAACCATGGAGGAAACCATGTCCTGCTGCACCCCTGACGGCAGCTGCTCCACCGGCGCCGCCACCGGCCCGCGCACCGCCACCGGCACCGCGACCGCGGGGGTCACCACCGTCTACGAGGTCTCCGGGATGACCTGCGGGCACTGCGAGGCCACGCTCACCCGGGAGATCGGCGCCCTCGACGGCGTCCTGGCGGTCGACGTCGACCTGGAGACCGGCCGGGTCGCGGTCACCACGGCGGACCGGCCCGACGACGCACTGCTGGCCGAGGTCGTCGACGACGCCGGCTACGAGCTCACCGGCCGCGCCGCCTGACGGTCCCGCGACCGGCCGGGCCCGCCCCAGGGGCCCGGCCCCCTTTCCCCCGTTCGCCCCACCCGAGCCGCACGAGGAGTAGTGATGGACACCACCGTCCCCGACACCACCGAGGTGGAACTCGCCATCGGCGGCATGACCTGCGCTTCGTGTGCCGCCCGGATCGAGAGGAAGCTGAACCGGATGGAGGGGGTCACCGCGACCGTCAACTACGCCACCGAGAAGGCGAAGGTCAGCTATGCCGGCGACGTGTCCGTCCCCGAGCTGATCGCCACGGTCGAGGCGACCGGTTACACGGCCCGCGAGCCCGAGCCGGTGCGCACCGGCTCGGAGTCCGGCCCGGAGAGCGCCGAGGCCGTCGACGCGTTGCGGCCGCTGCGGGAACGGCTGGTCACGGCCGTGGTGCTGGCCGTCCCGGTGATCGCGATGGCGATGGTGCCGGCGCTCCAGTTCGCGTACTGGCAGTGGCTGTCGCTGACCCTGGCGGCGCCCGTGGTGACGTACGCGGCCTGGCCCTTCCACAAGGCCGCGTTCACCAACGCCCGGCACGGCGCGGCCACCATGGACACCCTGATCTCGGTCGGCACGTCGGCGGCGTTCCTGTGGTCGCTGTGGGCGCTGTTCCTCGGCACGGCGGGCACGCCCGGCATGACCCACCCCTTCGAACTGACCATCGCCCGCAGCGACGGCGCCGGGAACATCTACCTGGAGGCCGCCGCCGGGGTGACCGCCTTCCTCCTCGCCGGGCGCTACTTCGAGGCCCGTTCCAGGCGCAAGGCCGGTGCCGCGCTGAAGGCCCTGATGGAACTGGGCGCCCAGCACGTCACGGTCCTGCGCGACGGCCGTGAGGCGCGGATCCCGGTGGGCGAGCTGGGGGTCGGCGACCGTTTCCTGGTCCGCCCGGGCGAGAAGATCGCGACCGACGGCACGGTCGTCGAGGGCACCTCCGCGGTCGACGCGTCGATGCTCACCGGCGAGTCGGTGCCGGCCGAGGTCGGCGTGGGCGACGTGGTCACCGGTGCGACCGTGAACGCGGGCGGCCGGCTCGTGGTCGAGGCGACGCGGGTCGGCGCGGACACCCAGCTGGCGCGGATGGCGAAGCTGGTGGAGGACGCGCAGAACGGCAAGGCGGCCGCCCAGCGGCTCGCCGACCGCATCTCCGGCGTCTTCGTCCCGGTCGTGATCGCCCTCGCGCTGGCCACCCTCGGCTTCTGGATCGGCAACGGCTCCGGGCTGACCGCCGCGTTCACCGCCGCCGTGGCCGTCCTGATCATCGCCTGCCCCTGCGCCCTGGGGCTGGCCACCCCGACCGCGCTCATGGTCGGCACCGGGCGCGGCGCCCAGCTCGGCATCCTCATCAAGGGGCCCGAGGTCCTGGAGTCCACCCGCAAGGCCGACACCATCGTCCTGGACAAGACCGGCACCGTCACCACCGGCCGCATGACCCTGCTCGCCGTACACACGGCGCAGGGCACCGGGGAGAGGGACGTACTGCGCCTGGCCGGCGCCCTGGAGCACGCCTCCGAGCACCCGATCGCGCGGGCGGTGGCTGCCGGGGCGGCCGAGCGCACGGGCACCCTGCCCGTCCCGGAGGACTTCGCCAACGTCCCCGGTCTCGGCGTGCAGGGCGTCGTCGAGGGGCATGCCGTCCTCGTGGGCCGCGAGAAGCTCCTCGCCGAGTGGGCCATGGAGCTGCCCGCCGACCTGGCACGCGCCAGGGCCGAAGCGGAGGCGGCGGGACGCACCGCGATCGCGGTCGCCTGGGACGGCGAGGCGCGGGCCGTCCTGGAGGTCGCCGACGCCGTCAAGGAGACCAGCGCCGAAGCCATCGGTCGGCTGCGCGCCCTGGGGCTGACCCCGATCCTCCTCACCGGTGACAACCGGGCCGTCGCCGAGGCGGTGGCGGCTCAGGTCGGCATCGCTCCCGAGCACGTGATCGCCGAGGTCATGCCCGAGGACAAGGTCGCCGTCGTCAAGCGCCTCCAGGGCGAGGGACGTGCGGTGGCGATGGCGGGCGACGGGGTCAACGACGCCGCCGCCCTCGCCCAGGCCGACCTGGGGCTCGCCATGGGCACCGGCACCGACGCCGCCATCGAGGCGGGCGACCTCACCCTCGTCCGCGGCGACCTGCGCGCCGCCGCCGACGCCATCCGCCTCGCCCGCAAGACGCTCGGCACCATCAAGTCCAACCTCTTCTGGGCCTTCGCCTACAACATCGCCGCCCTGCCCCTGGCCGCCGCCGGACTCCTCAACCCGATGATCGCCGGAGCCGCCATGGCCTTCTCCTCCGTCTTCGTCGTCGGCAACAGCCTGCGCCTGCGCGGCTTCAAGGCCGCCGGCTGACAACCGCTTCTCTCTCCCTCGCCCGCCCGGCGCGGGTCAGGCACTGCCGTCCGAGGTCGTTCCGGGGTGCGTGTGGAGGATCTCGCGGGCCTGGTCCGCGGCGCGGGCGATGCTCTCGGAGACGAAGTCGACGAAGCGGGCGATGTTCTCCAGGCGGGCGGCGGCCGGGGTGCCGGGGCCGAGGATGCCGACGCCCTGCCGGGCGACCTCGCCGAGGTGGGCGGTGGCGCGGGCGCTGGCCATCATCGACTGGTACATGACGTCGTCGTCGACGACGTAACGCTCCCGGCGGCGTTCGTCGCGTTCCCGGCGGATGAGGCCCTGGCCCTCCAGGAACGCGACCGCCTTGGAGACGGACGCCGGGCTGATCCCGAGGCCCTCGGCGAGCTCGGAGGCGGTGAGACTGCCGGCGTCGGTGGTGTAGAGGCCGGCCAGCACCCGGGCCGTCATCCTGGGCAGGCCCGATTGCATGAAGACCGTGGTGAACAACTCCCCGACCGCCCGCGCTGCTGGCCGAGATGTGCGAGCCGCATCCCAAGGCCGGCTACGGCCTCGGGGTGTTCGTACAGCAGGCGGGCGAAGGCGGCGGCACCGTCATCACCCACAACGACGGCATGGCGGGCCACGCGGCACTGATGCACAGCACACCCGACGGCGCCAGGACCCTGACCGCCGCACTGCACTACGTCGACGACACGACGATGTCCATGGCAGCCGCCTTCCAGAAGGCGACCCGGCGACTCGTCGAGGAGGTCTTCGGCGGCGACCGGCCCCGGTAGCCGGGCACCGGCAAGCTCAGGTCGACCTGGGCCTTCCGCATGGAGCGGGAGACGAGAACCGAACTCGCGCTCCGGATCCCCTCCTTCGGCCGAGGGGCCCCGCTGCTGCTAGCGTCCGGCGCCATGTGGGCTCGAGAAACAGTGGCCGGCCGACCGGCCTGGCGACACACTCCCTCCGGAGTGGTCTTCCGGAGCGTTCCCGGTGGGACGTTCCGGATGGGCCTGTCCGACGCGGAGTTGGACGCGGTGCGTGCCATCGAGCGGACCGACGGCGCCGATGACGACCTCGACGCGTTCTTCAACGGCGCCGACCAGGCCCGGCCGGTGCGGACCGTGCGGGTCGAGCCGTTCCTGATCGCACGGCATCCGCTCACGGTGGCGCAGGTACGGCACTGGCTGCCCGAGTACGAGGACGGCTTCGCCGAGTCGGATGCGGGCACGGCCCGGATCGAGGGCGACCTGGACGATCTGCTCGGAGCGTTGCCCTTCCGGCTGCCCAGTGAGGCGGAGTGGGAGTATGCCGCCCGGGCGGGGACGACCACGCTGACCTTCCGGGGGGACGGGAGGCCGGAGGAGGACCAGGTCCTCGACGACTTCGCCGACGAGGACCGCACCGCCGCCGCCGAGAACGCCTTCGGGCTTGCGGCGATGGGATCGGCGAACGAGATCTGCGCCGACGTGTGGATCCCCCGTTTCACGAACGCACCCGCGGACGCACGCCCTCGCACCGGGGACGGGCCGCGGGTGGTGCGCGGAGGCGGCGGCGATCTCTCTCCGTGGCAGGGTTGCGACGAGTGGCTGCTGCTGCTCTCCGCCACTCGCCTTCAGCTCCAGGACTTCACCGCGGTCCGGCCGGCCGCCCCGCTGCCCACCAGCCAGGGGACGTGATCCGCCCTCGGGCGGTCGCAGGCCCTCAGCCCTCGTCCTCTTCCTCGTCGTCGCCCGCGAAGAAGTCGCCGACCTCGTCCACGACTTCCGCGGCGACCATGCCGCCGACCACGCCGACCGCGAGCCCGGCCGCTCCGGCTGCGACGGCCGTGCCCACGCCGGGGCCCGAGCGGTGGTCGTCGTGGTGTCCGTGGTGTCCGTGGTCGGTGTACGGCGTGCCGTGCCCGTACGCGCTGTGGGCCCCGTGCGTCGCGTGGTGGTCGAGGAGCTGCCGGACCCACCCCTCCACCTCTGCGGTCCAGTCGCGGACGTCGTGGTGGCCGACGGTGAAGCGGGTGACGGCGTCCTGGCCGGAGGAGAAGAGCCCGCCGCGCTTGTCCCCCTCCAGGACCACGTCGAGCCCGCCGGGTGCGGCCAGGAAGGTCAGCTCGACCTCGTTGAGCCGGTGAGCGTACTCAGGAGCGGGGACGAGCTCGATCTCCTGGTAGAAGGGCAGCTGCTGGCCCGTCCCACCGATGTGCCCGTACTCCAGATCGGCCGACCTGAAGCCGAAACCGAGCTGTCCGAAGGCTTCCAGGACGGCCTCCTGGACCGGCAGGGCCGTGACGGTGAGCTGGTCCAGGTCGCCCTTGTCCCTGGCGCCGGCGACCGCCAGCTCGGTGCGCACGCCGAGCACGATGCCCAGCGGCTGTCCGTACAGCTCGGTGATCGGCGTCTCCCAGGGCAGCGTGACCCGGAAGGGCACGCTGCGCGGTTCCCCCGCCCCGAGCCGGAAGCCGCCGCCGACGGTGAACCGGTCGAAGACGACGACGCCCTCGCTCTCCCCGTCCTCGTGCTCCGCCTCGACCCGGGCCACCAGCTCCAGGGTGATGTGCTCGATGTCGAAGTCGGCCTGCCCGCCCTTGAGGTGAACCTGGCCGGTGAGCGTACCGCCGGGCAGGACGGGAGCCGGATCGAGCACCGTGTCGACCGTGGGGGCGCCCACACCGAGCGAGCCGAGAAGTCGCTTGAACACCATCGTGGCGTCCACTCCTTATGCGTACGTGTGTTCCATGAGGTGGCGCCGTCCGGCCGGAAGCCGACTCGGCCCTCTCCACGGGTGTGCGGCCAGGGTCACCCCGGGGCCTGTTTCTACAAACGAGTAGAAGCATAGAGTTGCCCCGACGGGCGGGGAGCGCGCTCCGGCCGGACGCCTCCGGAAAGGCCGAAAGACGCTCCCGACCTGGCCAGAGAGGCACTCCGTGAGGGGGTCCCTCCTTCGGCGACGTGCCGGTACGGAGCAGGCGGCCGTCCCCGACACGGGTCCGGGGAGTGAGCGAGCCGGGAACCCGGTTTCGGCCAGAATCGTTCTCGTGTCACCCATCCAGTGAGGGAGCCAGAGCTTGTCCGCCAGATCGACGGACCCTTCGGGGCACGGCCCTCGACCATCGCGCCCAGTACTTCCTGAGCACGGCACCCGGCGGGGCGGTGCGGGATGAGCGTCGTGGAAGCCTGGCTGGGTGTGCTGGCCGTGTTCGTGCTGACCGCGGGTACGGGCTATTTCGTCGCCCAGGAGTTCGCCTACGTCTCGGCCGACCGGCTCGCCCTCGCCCGTGAGGCCGAAGGGGGCGACAAGCGGGCCGCCCGCGCCCTGAAGGTGCTGGAGCGGCTGTCGTTCATGCTCTCGGGCGCCCAGCTCGGCATCACGGTGACCGGGCTGGTGGTCGGCTTCATCGCCGAGCCGTCCGTCTCCGCGCTGCTGCGGCCCGTGCTGTCCGGCATCGGCATCCCCGACGGGGCCGTCACCGGCATCTCCGTCGTCCTCGCCTTCGTCCTGGCCACGGTCGTGCAGATGGTGCTGGGCGAGCTGGCCCCGAAGAACCTCGCCATCGCCGTCCCGGAAAGGCTCGCGAAGTCGCTCGCGGGCTCGACGCTCGCCTATCTGAAAGTCGTCGGCCCGGTCGTCCGGATCTTCGACGGGGCGGCCAACAAGCTGCTGCGCAAGGTCGGTATCGAACCGGTCGAAGAACTGCACCACGGCGCCACCCTGGAGGAGCTGGGCCACCTGATCGGCGAGTCCCACGAACAGGGCGAGCTGCCGCGCGGTACGGCCCGGCTGCTCGACCACGCCCTGGAGTTCTCCGAGCGGACGCTGCACGAGGTGATGGTGCCGCGGGCCGACGCGGTCTTCGTCCGCAAGGACGCCACGGCCGCCGAGGCCATCACCCTCATCGCCCGGCACGGCCACTCCAACTACCCCGTACTCGGGGACCACCCGGACGACGTCGCGGGCGTACTGGGGGTGCGGGAGCTGATGGCACTGCCCGCCGGGCAGGTCTCCGCCACCACGGCCGGGGCAGCGGCCCGGCGGCCCCTGCTGCTGCCGGACACCTTGCCACTGCCGGACGCCGTGGAGCGGATGCGCGAGGACGACGACGAGTTCGCCGTCGTCCTGGACGAGCACGGCGGCGTGGCCGGCGTCGTCACCTACGAGGACATCGCCGAGGAGCTGGTGGGTGACATCGCCGACGAGTCGGACACCGTCACCGAGGTGGCCGTCGCGGACGGCGAGGGCTGGCTGGTGGACGCCGGGCGCCGCCTGGACGAGGTGGCCGAGGCCACCGGCGTCGAGCTGCCCGAGGAGGACGACTACGAGACCGTGGCCGGGCTCATCGTCGACCGGCTCGGCCGCTTCCCGGCGATCGGGGACCGGCTCACCGTGGAGCTGCGCGGCGGCGGCAGCGCCGAGATCGACGTACGCACCCTGGACCGGCACGTGCCCGAGCGGATCCGGATCGAGCGGCCGGCCGAGAAGGCAGAGGAGCAGGCATGAGTTTCCCGATGGCTCTCTTCGTCACCGTCCTGCTGCTCGTCGGCAGCGGGTTCTTCGTCGCGGCCGAGTTCGCGCTGGTCGCCGCCAAGCGGCACCGTATGGAGAAGGCCGTGGCCGACGGACAGCGCGGCGCCAAGGCCGCGTTGGCGGGCATGCGGGAGCTCTCGCTGATGCTGGCGGGCGCCCAGCTCGGCATCACCGTGTGCACGCTGGGACTCGGCTCGGTGTCCAAGCCCGCGATCTCCCACGAACTGGACCCGCTGCTGCACGAGTTGGGCCTGCCGCCCGCGCTCAGCTACGGCGTTGCCTTCGCCGTGGCGATGATCGTCGTGGTGTTCCTCCACATGGTCCTCGGCGAGATGGCGCCCAAGTCCTGGGCGATTGCCCACCCCGAGCGCTCCGCGATGCTGCTGTCCCCGCCCTTCCGCGCCGTCGCGAGTGCCGTACGGCCGCTGATCTGGATCCTCAACCGCATCAGCAACGCCCTGGTCCGCCTTTGCCGGGTCACCCCGCGCGACGAACTGGCCTCCGTCCACAACCGGGACCAGCTCACCCACCTGGTCGAGGAGTCCGAACGGCTGGGTCTGATCAGTGAAACCGACTCCGACCTGCTGACCCGGTCACTGACCGAGCCCGAGACACCCGTGCGCGACCTGATGCTTCCGGCCGCCGGCATCGTGGCGGTCGACGCCGACGCCGAGGCAGAGGAGATCCTCGCCCTGGCCGCCGCGCACGACCGCACCCGGCTGCTGGTCCGCCGGGAGGACGCCGTCCTCGGCTCCCTGCACGTACGCGACGTCCTGGTGGCGCGAGCACAGGGACGGTCCACCGGCGCCCGCGCGCTGGCCCGTCCCGTGCCCGAACTGGCAAAGGACGCCACGGTCGCCGAGGCCATCGAGGTGCTGCGCCGACGGCGGGCGTCGCTCGCCGTGGTCCGCGACGGCGCGGGGCGGCTCACCGGCATCGTGAGCCTGGACGACCTGCTGGCCCGCTACCTCCAGCGACAGGTCCCGTAACGCCCCCGGTCACCGGTAGCCGGGCCGTGCGCCCGGCGTGATCTACAGTGCTGTAGAAAACCTCCTGCGGCGTGACCGCTCCTCGCGTCGGCCCCTCATCCGCGAGTGGGCCGAGCGGGCCGTCGCGCCCTGTGAAGGAGGCCGGGCAGCAGATGCCCCAGCAGCAGATCCCCCGTTCCCGAGCGGCCTTGGCCCGCCGGTGCACTGCCGTCGTCGAGACGCGCTGGTTCGCCGTCACCGTCTTCGCCCTGATCCTCCTCAACGCCGCGCTGCTCGGCGTCGAGACCTACTCCGGCATCGTCGCCGACCACCAGCACTGGTTACGGCTGGCCGAGCACCTCTGCCTGGCCGCCTTCACCGTGGAGATCGTGCTGCGCCTGGCCGCGCACGCCGACCGCCCCGGGGAGTTCTTCAGGGACCCGTGGAACCTCTTCGACCTGGCCGTGGTCCTGTGCGCGTTCCTGCCCGTCGTACGCGAGAACACGACCGTACTGCGCCTGCTGCGCCTGGCCCGCGTCCTGCGAACCGCTCGCTTCCTGCCCCAACTGCGCATCGTGCTCGTAGCCGTCGCCCGCAGCCTGCCCGGCACGCTGAGCTTCCTCCTCGTCGGCGCCCTGCTGCTGTACGTCTACGCGATGGTGGGCTGGGTCTTCTTCGGCGGCCACGACCCCGAGCACTACGGCTCCATCGGCCGCGCCGTGCTCACCCTCTTCCTGCTGATGACTTTGGACGGCATCGGCGACGCCGTCCACGCGGGCCTCGACATCTCCCGCTGGAGCCTCCTCTACTACGGCTCCTACGTACTCCTCGCCTCCTTCGTCCTCGTCAACATCCTCATCGGCGTCGTCATCACCTCCCTCGACGAGGCCCGCGAAATGGACGGGACGACCTCCTCGGAGCCCCGACCTCACCCGGATCGCCCGGAGCACACCGCACTGGCCCACCGCATCGAGGAAGCCCGCCGCGCCCTGGACGAACTCGAACGCGAACTGATCCGTATGCCGTCACCCCCGGCGGACGGCAACCACCCCCGGATCCCGACCGCGCAGCGACGCGACTAGCCCACCGAACAACGCACGCCTTCGCCGCCTTCAACGTCTTCCACCAGGCGGGCATCCTGATCGGCCCGCTCGCCGCCGACTGGCGCGCACCATCGCGGCCAACCGCCCCTTCCTTCTCTTCGCCGCCGCGAAGAGCGGCTCGTACGTGCTGGCCTTCCAGGTCTACCTCACACTGTTCTCGGTGAACCCGGACTCCGTATCCAAGGGCTTCGTGTGTTCGACGTGCCCGTCGCGCTCACTTGCCGGCTTCGGGGCCGTACCACTGGAGCGCCTGACCGGTGACAGCCGCCACACATTCGAAATCCCGGTCGCGGTGCAGAAGGGTGAGTCCCTGCACTTCAGCCGTGGCGGCCACGACGAGGTCGACAGGCCCGGCGCTGCGGTGCTGCCCGCGTTGGGTGAGGATCTCCTGGACTTGCCAGGCGCGGTCGTAGGCCCGGTCATCGACGGGAACCCAGCCGAAGAGCAGACGCATGTTCTCGATGCCCTGGGCCCTGTCGTCGGCGGAGCGTGCGCTGTAGAAGAACTCCAGCTCGGTGATGGAGCAGGTGGCGATGAGCCCGGCTGCTGCCGCCCGGTCCCATCCGTACTGCTCGGCATCGCCCCGCAGCAAGCGGGCGAGCGCGCTGGTGTCGATGAGGAATTGCGCGGCGTTCACCGGCGGTGGTTCCCCTTGTCCTCAAGAAGGTCCAGATCAAAAGCGCCGTCCTCCGCTGCCGCTCGCAGACGAGTGAGCGCAAGAGCGCGCCGTCGGTTCTGGAGCACCTCACGCAGGGCGGTGTTGACCGTCTCCTTCTTGGTGCTGGTCCCGAGCGCTTTGGCCACCTCCGCGACCAGCTGATCGTCAAGGTCGATCACAGTTCGACTCATGAGTGCCTCCAGAGATATCAATGATGCTATCGACTATATCTCCAGTGATGCATTGTGAGGTTGTGCCGCTGTGCTGGTGTGCCTCGTCGACCGGCTGGCGCAGACCGAGACCAGATGGACTCCGTACTCACGGACAGAGAAGCCATGGGTGAGGCGCTGATGCGGATCGGCGCGGTGGCGGAGGAGTGCACTCCGGAGATGAACGCGGCCAACGCGGCCAATCTGCCGGTCAGTGCCAGGCTCGCGCTCGTCAAGAAGTTCTCCATGGCAGTCGCGGTCGCACAGGGCTGCCGGGCCCTCGCCTCGGCTCGGTGGGCGCGGCCAGCATCCGATGGTCCGAAGAGCGAGGAACCTGCGTGTGTCAATCCGGTACATGGACTACTGTTGGTACATGCCCATGAAGCGCACGAACGTCTACGCCGACCCCGAGGACCTGGCGATCATCAAGGAGGCCGCGAAGCGTCGGGGGATCAGCGAGGCCGAGATCATCCGCCAGGGCATCCACCTCGCGGCCATGGCGAACAGGGTCTGGGACGAGCCGCTGTTCTCGCGCACCTTCGAGGGGACGGGCCGCACGCCCTCCAAGGCGGAGGTCCGTGACGCGGTCGCCGACGCCGTCCGCCGTGAGACCGACTCGGATTCCGAAACCGCCGCGTGATCATTGTCATCGCCGACACGTCCGGCCTCCTGGCGGCCCTGGACTCGGCTCACCCGGAACACCGGGCGGCGAACGAGGCGATCATGGCGGCCGGCCTCCTGGTCATGTCCCCCTTGCTGCTGGCCGAACTGGACCACGTCGCCACGCGCGAGCTCGGCAGGACGGCCGCCCTCGGCGCGGTCGACGACCTCCGGCGCTGGATGAACCGGGGGCGCGTCGTCATGCCGGAGATCACGGAGGACCACCTGGGCGCCGCGCAGTCCGTCCGTGTCCGCTACCGTGCGCTGGACCTCGACCTCGCCGACGCGGTCAACGTGGCGCTCGCCGCCGACTACGACACGGACGCGATCCTCACCCTCGACCGACGTGACTTCCGGGCCGTACGCCCCTTGGGCCACCACAAGGTGTTTCGGGTACTCCCCGACGATCTCCCGCTCTGACACGACGAGAGCCGAACTCGCGCTCGCCGCTCGGGAAGTGACGGTGCTCGGGCAACTCGTGCGGCTCTGGTGGCACGGATGTTGTGCAGCAGGATGGGAACGGTGGTCGCTGAGAACACATGCAGCCGTGTCTCCACCATGCTGTCCGCGCCACGTCGGCCTCACTTCCCGGACATCACGGGGAAGCACCGCGTGCGCGGGCCACAGCGCAACCGTCGGACACAGTGCACAAACGGTGTGATTCCCTGGTCGGTCCAGACAACAAAGAAGGCCCGGGTCGATGACCTGGGCCCTCTGCATGGAGCGGGTGACGAGAATCGAACTCGCGCTCTCAGCTTGGGAAGCGACGGGATTGCGCGGGCATTATGCCTCTGACCTGCACGGTTGCCTTACCGCTGGCTCATCGCAGGGGGCGGATCGCACCGCTGTTTACCGTGGTTGTCCGGTCTTATGGGCACGCTATGGGCACGGCGCACCGCGGAGGGAGAGCAAGGACAGGCGTTCGGTCCGCGGCGACCGAGAGCGGCTCTGACACGCAGGCAGCACGGCGTGGTGGTCGCGACTGCACACATGGATACGGCAAGGGCCTGGCCGCGCTGATGGGGTTGGCGGCTCAGCTGTGCAGTCCTTGCAGCACCACTTCCAAGTAGCGGCGGCCGGACTCCAAGCATGTCTGCTGGTCATCGGCATGAACGTCGGCGGTAAGGCGATCCCTCACATGAGCGGCAGCAGGTCGTCCCAGGTGACCGCGGTGTGTACGGTGCCCCCTGCACGCGTGCCGTCGAGCAGCTGACCCGCGAGCGGGTTCAGTAGGGCAGTCAGCTGGCTGGTGTGCCAGGCGCGGTGGCCGACCGCGACAGGGTGGGCGTCCGGTCGTGGGCCGACGAGCGGAGCGCTGTCACCTGCTCGCGATCAGCCGGGCTATGGCCGACGATGCGCTGGGAGATGAGGCCGCGGTGGCCGTCGTCGACCGCGACGACGCCTTGTCGAAACGATTGTGGTGCACCGAGGCAAGCACAGTCCGCTGTCGAGGTTGTCCGGTCCATCGATGTCGGACCGCACGGAAGATTTCAGTACGTGGCCAGCGGCAGCTTCCGCGTCGGGCAGATCAGCTGCCGTTGCCGTCCTGGTCACTGTGCGCTGCGCGAATTTCGGGCAGTCCGGCGGTGATGACCTGTGCGAAGTCGGCCAGGCGCGTGGTCAGGTCGTTCCACAGCGCGGACAGACAGTCGTATTCGGTGGCTTCGACGGGGGTCCAGGGCGCCTCGTTGTTCTCCATCTCCGAGAGGCGCTGTCTCGCCGATACCGACTCGATCACAGCCTTGGCTGCAGTGCGAATGCTCTCCGCAGTCTGTGACGGTGCATGGGCCGCAAGGAGGTTCAGTTCGTGCGGATCCGGGAGCCTGGGGATGCGGTGTTCGATCCAGAAATCACCCCAGAGGCGGCGGCGCCTTGCCTCCGGTTCGTCTTCGGGAAGCGCCCGCGCCTTGCCTGTCTCGTCCCACTGAACGCGCAGTCCGGAGCGGGCCCCCAGGTCGGTGGTGAGGGCTTCGAGGTCCTGATCGTGATCATGTGCCGACTCGTACGCCATCGGTGCGCTCAGGAACGCGCCAAGCTCAACGAGTTGCCGAGTGTGCTCATCCACTCGTGGCAGTAGAGCCAGTTCCTCCTTGGTCATCAGGGTGTTCGGCGCCGCCCCTCCCATACGTGCGCGAAGCAGGGGTGTGCCGTGGACCGCGGACCTCCACGCCGCCATCGCGATGTCGGTCCACCAGCTGACGAACTCGTGCGCGGCGGACTCGTACGCTCGCGCGGAGTCGGTGGCCAGCTGCAGGCGGACCGAGAGCAGGACGCGCTCCGGGCGGTAGGGCAAGCCTGGGTGACCCGACCGATCCCGGATTTCGCCTTCGCTGAGTGTGTCCCATTCCTCCCTGCGCTGTTGTACGGCCTTGCACTCTTGGAGGAGGGCCGTCGCGGCGAGGGCCATGGCCGACAGTGTCGCGTCGATCTCCTCCGCAGTCATGCCGGCCGCTGTCTCGGATGCCGCGAACTCCGTGTCTGACCACATCGGGTGGCCGCTCATGTCGAAACTCCCGTGATGAGGGATGGGCGGGCGCTGCGCCGCTGGGCCTGGACAGTAGCCCCTCGAGCGGTGGCATCCGTCGGAATCGGTGAAGACGAGACATGCCGGACCTTGCGCTGGTAGGAGCGTGAGGTCGGAGCGCCATCGCGATCCAGAGCTTCTTCCGTGCGGGAGCGTGTGCGGCCTCCCAACCCCGGGCACCCCAGATCCTGAGGCGTCGAAATGATCAGGAGTCTGACTGCGACTTCTGCCTCATCTGCGCTCGGCCTTGAGTGTTGCGAGATTATTGGCGACTTCCCGCTGGCCGGGAACCACGAGCGAATGGCCCGACGCAACCTCTGGGAGGGAAACTACGCGTGCCCTGGTCAGGCCGATCAGCGCGATCGCTACTGCCACCGATACAACGGCAGCGAGGAGTCCCCCAGGGGCCGTCGCCCACGCAGGGGCACTTGAGCCGAGGGGACCGCTAGAGGTCAGGGCAGGAAGGCAGGCCAGGAGTCCCGCACCAGCAACCCAGCGTCGCCGTATCCGGTAACCGGATCCTGTCGCGGCAGCAAGGGCGGCGAGGATGAAGGCGGCGAGCATGGCCGCGCCAATCGACTGAACGTTCCAGGCTGGTTGTAGGTCCGACAACAGACTCAACCCCAGGGCCCCGAAGAAGCAGAATACGGCACCAATCGCCAGCGCCAGTGTCGTAGTGGTCCTGTGTTCGGGGGCCACGATATTGATTGGCGACATCGGCTGCAGTTCGCCTCGCAGTTCGTTGTCGAGCATGGCAACCAGCTCCCGGTGGCTCTTCCGGCCTCGCCAGGTAAATATGGCGCTGAGTACCACCGTCACTAGTGCAAGCGGCTGCCAGCTCGCGATGACCGCCTCGACGATGGTAGCTCCGCGCGCTATTCGCGGGATTAGAACAGCTGAAGTCACCCATAGAATGAGCACTGCTTGAAAGCAGCGTCGTCGGTCATGTTGCTTCCGCAGGGCACGTTCGTATCGGGCGACTGCCTCTGCCCACCGCTGCGCGCCCAGGCTTGCGTGTGTTGGGGAATCAACGTCAGTAAGCAGCCTGGCTGCTAGATGGCGCGAGAGAAGTCCATCATTCCCGAAGTAGTTGGTGTGGTCCCCCAATGGGTGGCCGAGTACTGGTGTGGCCTCTTGCTCGACATTCTGTGGGAGTGGGGGCAGCAGCATTCTTCCCACCATGTCGTGCTGGCTGCTGTATTCCTCCCACTCCAACTGCTTCGAGTCGCTGGACGGCGGCAAGACAAAAGGCGCCTTCGTCTCGGGGTGGATGCGGAACCTGACGATCAGCCCGCAAGCGATGGTCAGCATCGCACTCACCACGACGGCGGTCCACCGTTCCCAGGGCATGTCACCCACGAGGAGAAGGCCGAACTGGGTCCGCTCCATCGACTCAGCCACGCCGTGCAGCATGGCTGTGACGAACTCGGGGGACTGTACGGCCAGTGGCAACGCCAGAGAAGGTGTAATGGCCTTCAACTGCATCAGCATTGCAGCGGCAACCTCTGAATTGCTCGGTTCGATGAGAGGCGACGTACCCCAGACCATGCAGAGCGAGGCGATGGGCAGCATCCATGCCACCGCCCAAACGAGCGGACGCTTGATCTGTCGGAGAACCCAGATGGGCTTGAGGCCCGATCCGACCCCCACGAGTCGAATCGCCTTCGACTGATTGCGACCTCCGTGGCGAGCCATGAGCTGGTGGGCCAGAAAGCCACCTTGCGAGTGAGCGATGATCACGATCTTGTCGCAGTTCTCTCGCATCCAGCGCAGCCGCTCCTCCAAGAAGTCGAGCAGCCGCTCTCGTTCGTGGTCTCGTGCAGCAGCCGTGATCACATGGTCTGCGAGATTCAGCCGTGTGCACAGGAGGAAGATCAGGGCGGCCGCACCGCCGATGCTCCACCAAGGGTGCTTCATGAATAGCGCCATGAATGCGGCCAGGAGCACGAGCAAAGTCAGAAACCGCCACCCCATGCGGGCCAAGTGGCGAAAGTCCGGACTGGTGAGGAAAGCGTCGGGGCGTAGGCCGTCACGGAGGGAGCTCAGGAAGGTGCGCTTGAACGAGGTTTCGACGGGCGCCCAGAAGCTGCGGTCGCGGCGGTCTGGACCGACCAGCAGAAGCACTGCGGGCAGGCTTAGCAGGACGTAGCCCAGGGTCAGCAGCCACCGGAGGTACCACGCTGGTCGGCGGAAGCGGTCTGCCCAGACCGCCTCCGCGATGAGCACCCTCCTCGTCGGCTGGTCAGGAACGGTGATGCCGACCGTTGCGTGGGCCGGGGTACCGAGAGGCCACTGACCAGAGCTTTCCCTGCATTCGGGAGTCTCCGTCCACGTCACCGATGACGCACCGTGTGCCTTGGCGATCGGGTCCACCATGCTCCGGCCCATGTGGTGCAGCACTGAACGCCCCGAGCCGATGCGCCTGTGCTGGTTGCCGATCCCATGTATGACGAGGTAACCGACACGAGTGCCATCGACGTCTCGGCTGCTCGGCTCCAGGACGGGCATTGCACGCGCCGCCTTATGTCCTGCCTTGCCTGCACGACGCCGCTGTGACCGCTTCACTCTGCCCTCCTCGTCGTTCGGGCCCTGCCGGAGCGATCATGCAGCCCCCTGGGCACCAGCCGCATCCGTACAGATACTCAGAGCCATAGCGCTACGGCGGCGTCCCGGGCATATGGCAACCAGCGCTCGCAGCGGGACGCTGGCTGCCATTTCGACGCGCCCACCCGGACTACCGCTGAGACTCAATCTCGCCGGGCCTAAGTAGGCCGTGGACCCGTGGATGTTGGTGGCGTATTCTTCTATGTATATCAGCAACATTGCGCAGGAGGTGTCGCATGTCTGTGACACAGATCGACATCGATGACGATGCCCTAGAGCGCGCCATGGCTCTGTCCAAGGTCAGGACCAAGAAGGAGGCGGTCAATCTCGCTCTGCACTTCTACGCCGAGCAGCAGGAGCGAGCGGCACGGATCAGCAGGCACTTCGAGCGTGCGCGTGAGTGGGGTGCCGTCGAGGACGCCGAGCGTCTGCACCGGGCGGAGAAGAACAACCGGTGATCTACCTGCTCGACACGTCCGGCCTGGTACGGCTGCTCCGCGATCCTAAGCTGCAATCGGCCTGGTACGACGCAATCGACGCGGGGGCCGTTGCGTCCTGTTACGTGCAGCGCGCCGAATTCCTCTACAGCGCCCGGAACAGGCGCGAGTACGACGAGATCGCGGAGATGTTCACTGACCTATACCCTGACGTGTCCGTGCCGAAGAACGCGGGGCGCTGGATCAGTGCGGTGCAACACCGGATGGCCCAGGCTGGGGAGCATCGCAGTGCCTCGGCAGTGGATCTCATCATCGCCGGTACTGCTGCCCACCATGGCCTGGCTGTCCTCCACGACGATGCCGACTACCGCGCCGTCGCCCGTCATGCATCCGACCTGAGCGAGCACAACGTCCACGACATCGCTTGAGGTGTCGGTGCCGCCCGGCAGGCCGTGGATGGGCAGGTCTTCCGAATGGATGGCCGAATGTCCCCACGTGACCCAGAGCGGACGTCAGCGGCACCCGGACGGAGCGCGGCACCGGCCCCAGCCACCCGTTCGCGGGCTCGGCCGGACTGTGCTGATGATGTTCCTCGAAGTGCTGGTCGCGTTGGGCACGGAACACCCTGTCCGGACGGACGTCACGGGCGCGTATGGCGGCCGACACTCCGCTCGGTGATGTGCAGGTCGCGCCCTGCTTGGTAGACGTGGGAGTTTCCGGTCGCGTGGGCCGAGATGCGCACCGAGCCGATGGACGACTGCTCACCAGGAGGAAGGAGCTCGCGAGCCTCGCGCAGAACCCGCTCCAGGGCTGGTGCTGTGGAGGGGTCGGTCGTCAGGAGAAGCACCATCCGCCCTTGCCACTCGCCGGCCAATCTGTCCTCTGCCTCGCTTTCACCCTCACGCGCGAGGACGATCTGCGCCCGTGCCTCGTCGAGGGCGGCCTCGACGCCATCTACGTCGCCCGGCCGGAAACGCTGCCACAGCGCGACAACCCGGTCGCGCGTCGCGCTCCACGCCTCTGTGGCCATCAGTGCGACCACGGTCGTGCCGGCGGTCTGTGCGAACTGCACCACCTGCGGATCCATTCGCTCCCCCGATCGCGGCGTTCCCCCTGCGACAGGCATTCGGCTGAACGCCCGTGCGCTCAAGGAAAATCCGATGGCTTCTCCCCTCATCTTCGCCGTCATACCTACAAGTTGACCTGACCAATCGGAGTGCGGCGCATGCGCCGTCTCCTCAGTTCGACTGCCGAGCTACGGTCTCCTGCGGCTTCCAGCGATTCCTCCAACACCTCGAAAGCGTCGAGGCATTCGCGCCGCAGGTACGCCGGAAGGGTGACGGGGAGTCTTGCATAGACCGCGAGCGCTTCGTTGATCTTGCCCGGCACTCCGCCCGGATCCCTCCGTCCTTCCACGCGTATCAGGGCGGCTCCACAGAGGAAACGGACGAGCGCGACCTCGGAAGCCACGACACCGAGTGTGGCGCGGGGGCGGATCAGGTCGGCCGCAAGGTCTGCCGCCGAGCACGCCTCGTCCCATTGTCCGGCTCCGCCTCGTGCGACTGCGAGGTTGTACGTGGTGACGGCCAGAGCGGGCCGGTATTCCTGTCGGCCTCTGTCGACCCGGCGTTGGTCCAGCGCGACCAGTTCCTCGGCGATGGATACCAGCTTCTTCCGGAGTCCCAACTCCCGGTAGCGTGCGAAGAGGTAGTGGAGTTGGCTGTTCAGCATGGGTTCGAAGCGGTCGGGCACGATCGTGGCGAGTCTCCTTTGGATCGTGACGGATTCCTCCAGGGAAGCAAGTGCCTCGTCCGTCCGGCCAGTTCTCCACAGGGCCCTGCCGAAGGTGTCCAGGGCCCTGGAGAGCTCTGGAGAGTGAATGGCTCCCTGGGCCTCGGCCAGGCGCCTGCGGAGGTTGAGGGACTCCTCGGCGGCTTCGAGAGCCAGAGCGTCGTTGCGCCAGGCGGCGGCTGCTCGGCTGAGGGCCGCCAGCGCCGCGGCGAGTACCCCGGCATGGGTGTTCGGATCGGTCTCGTCCAAGCCCCTCAGGATGCGGACTGCTTCGTCGGCGGGAGCCAGTGCCTCCGACGCCCTGTCCAGATGTACGGCCAGGCAGTTTCCGACGTTGCTGAGTGCGACGGCCAGCCGGAGTTCGAACTCGCCAGGAGCATGGCGCGCGAGGCTCCGATAGTAGGAGACCGCCTCCCATGCGGCATCCAGAGCAGCCTGATACGCCCCGGTCAAGGAGAGGTATTCGGAGAGATTGGACAGAGCGCCGGCGAGATGGCCGCGGCAGTCTTCCGCACCGTCCGCCATGAGCCGCCGGAGAAGAGCGACGGCCGCCTCGCCGTAGTCGACGGCTTCCACATAGCGGCCGACCTCACCGAGCGCTCCGCACAACGCGGCGTTCACGAGCGCCCGTTGGTCGTCAGGGAAGAGGTGAGCCCTGTCCGACAGCCAGGTGAGGAGGGCGACGTAGCCGGCATTGAGGTCGACGGGACGACGCTCAGCGAGAAGCTCGTGCAAGTCCAGTACCAGCATGCCGTCGAGGTCATGCAGTTCTGTCAGGGCAATGATCGCGGCGCTCCCCGCTTCCAGACAGAGCTCGGGGTGTTCATGTAACAGCGGGATGAGATGTTCGTGTGCGACATGGGGCCATCGCTTGGCGGTCTCGGCCAGTGTGGTGAGCGCGGTACGCGTCCAGGGGGCGCCGTCTGGTTTCAGGAGAAGACCGAGTGCTTGAGCGCTCCACGAGTCCGCCGGGAACGCGCAATCGTGCCCGGGGGACATCAGCGCCAGGAAGTCCTCGTTGAGCCGGTCCGGGTAGAGCGGTTCGAGCACGGAGCCCGCTCGGCTCGGTGCGTAGCACACGGAGTGGTCCTTGATGAGCCTTCCCGGATGCTCCCACAACTCGACGGGGGCGGTCTCGAGAGCTGCTGTCCCGTCCGCGTGCGACAACGGCCCCGTCAGCGCCGCGATGTACATGACCTGGGACATTGCGTTCGGGTCGGCCTTGAGCAGGCCACGTTCGTGCAAGCGCGCCCAATGGTCGCACTCGCGTGCCAGGAGGTAGGCCGAGAGCTTGTCGGGGTCGTTGGGCGCGGTGCTGTCCTGCACGGCCGCCAGGACGTGGGCGAGGGCGGACATGTGCAACGTCAGTACTTGGTCGTAGGCGCTGTTGTCCTGGAGGCTGGAAGGAAGGCGGAGGCCGGAGAGGGGTGCGACGGGGGCATCGAGAGCGGCGGCGAACTGACGGACGGCTTCGGAGAAGAGAGGCGCTCGGTCCGACGGCCGACTGACGAGAGGTTCGAGTCGGAGCGCCTCCGGCACCAAGTCGAAACTTCTGACGACACGAGATACGAGCATCTGCCACCACATGCCCGCCGACCGCGCCAGCAGCAGTATCAGTACCGGTGCTGTTTCAGGGGAGGACATGTCGTGGATGAGCCGGAGCAGACTGTTGGTGTCCCACTCCTGGGCGTAGTCGACCACGATCAGCGTCCCTGAGCCGGTTCCGACCGCCGGGGTCTCCGGTACGGGACCAGTCGAGGAGTACGGCCGCGGGACCGCATGAAAAGTACTCCTCCCCTCCTGCCGCCATATACGGGCGGCCTGAGCTGCCAGCCGCGTCTTGCCCTGACCTCCTGGCCCATAAATAAGCCGCAACGCGACGGGCGCGCGTTTTCGACAGCCGTCCCACCAAAAGCGCAGGGTGCCCAATTCGGCCTCCCGGCCGACGAACTCGACGATCTCCTCCCCGGCTCGGAGCAACCGACTGGGCTGAGCGCGCGCCTCCTCGGCCGACAATGTCTGTGAGGGTGACGGCCACATCCTGAGCTCGTACGGCGCGCTCTCACCGTGCATCACCACATCTCTGCCTGCTTGCACGATGCTCGCGTAGCCCGAGGCCGACGCGTACTGCTCCACTGCAACACTCCAGGGGACGAGGAGGAGATCCACGGATATCACGGCATCCCCGGGCGCTGAGCACGGTACGGGTAAGTCAGTGGGCCCTTTCCAACCAGTCCGCTGGACAGTCCAGTTGGGCTGACAGACAGGTGAAGCCCCTGGTAGATGGGTTTTCGACCAAGAGAACCGTCTCCACCAGAGGCTTCGTGTGCTTGTCTACCCGTCGGGCATCGACGTGTCCAGCTCTGCCCTGCGCTTCCTGTCCGCCAAGATCCGCCGACACCGTCACGAGCTCGGCACCCGGTGGCGGCGCCTGAGCCCGGGCCGGCAGGCCCTGCTCACTCTCGCCCACCTTCGCAACGGTCACCCATATGCCCAGCTCGCGGCCGGGTTCGGCATCGGCACCACGACCGCCTACCGGTACGTCGCCGAGGCCGTCGAGCTCCTGGCCGCACTTGCCCCATCCCTCGAGGAGGCAGCCCGTACGGCATCGACGAAGGCATTCGTGCTGCTGGACGGCACCCTGCTGCCCATCGACCGCATCGCCGCGGACCGCCCCTTCTACTCCGGCAAGCGCAAGAAACACGGGATGAACGTGCAGGTCCTGGCCGATCCGTCCGGGCGGCTGCTGTGGGCCTCTCCGGCTCTGCCCGGTGCCGTCCACCAGGTCCGGGCCGCCCGTGAACACGGCGTCGTCCGCACTCTCACGGACGCTGGCATCCCGTGCTGGGCCGACAAGGGATACCGAGGCGCCGGGGGCACGGTCCGCGTCCCATACTGGGGACGTCGGGAGGCACTCTCCCGAGGTCAGGAAGCCGTCAACCGGTCTCACGCCAAGATCCGGGCCCTGGTCGAGCAAGCCGTCGCCACCCTCAAGTCCTAGCGACTCCTTCGCAAGCTGCGGTGCTCGACCACTCGCGTCACAAGCCTCGTCCGAGCCGTCGTGACCCTGCATTTGGTCAGCTCAGACCGATGATGGAAAAGGCTCACTGCTTGGTACGCGTCCTGCCCTTGCTGTACCAACAGCGTGAGGCCAGCGGTCGTGGCCGTGATCGTGCCCAGGGCTTCCTGCACGCGCAGATAGGCGGCCCTGATCCGTCCGGGCTCCGGCTGCTCGGCGGACGTGGCTACCTCCAGCACCTCGACGTCCTGGATGAGGACTTCCTGCTGCTCCGGCGAGCTCCCAGTGTGGGGGCGAACTGCCGTAGGCAGAAACCGCTGGCTGGAGAGTGGCCAGGTCGTCAATCCACAGCAAGAGGCGAGAGAGGTACGGATCCCTTTCGATGGGCCCTGCTGGCACCCAGGCGGCAACGTCTGGGGTGCTCACCTCGATCGGGACTCGGATCGGATGCTTATGGGCCGCTCGCTCGAATTCCTTCGCGATCTCTCGCCGCACTTTCTCGATGGCCCGCTTGTTGATCTCGAACCCGGCCATGCGCGGCCTCCTGTCATCGGGGTGACGTCAAGAGCCTAATGAGCACCACTGGCAACGCGGCTTCTGAGCGGGCTTCAGGGCTTACGCGGTGAAGTGAGTACGACCGCTTCGGCTCCTGCCGGAGCATGGCGCGTCGTGATCTGCACGTAGCCGCTGTTAACTACTGCTTTGCGTAAGCGACTTCGCGGTCTTGTCACGTGATAGCGGCGCAGGCCACATGAAACGTCTCACTATTTGAGACGCTGAAGGGTCGAGTCGTTCAGATGGGCTCGGTAGTGCCGCACAAATGACCGCCGTGCCTCGACTTAGGGCACGTAAAGGGAGCGGAGCCCTCAAAATGGTCTAGACAAGGCATAAACCCCAGATCGCTGACCTGGGGTTTGATTATGGAGCGGGTGACGAGAATCGAACTCGCGCTCTCAGCTTGGGAAGCTGATGTTCTACCATTAAACTACACCCGCGTAAGACGCCGACCGTGGTCGGTGCCTGGACGCTCGCTCACTCTACCCCATGCCCGGCCCTCGGTGTTCGCGCCCGTGGGGCCGGTGGTCGTGCGGGGGTGGGGATGAGGCTGCGGGGGCTCCGAGTTGGGGCGTACGGTGGGGCCCCCGGAGAGGTGTGCGTGAGGGCGGAGTGCCGTCTGGAGAGTCGTCTCTTTCATCCCGTACTGTGGCTTTTGTCGTCAGGGTAGTAAGCCAGACGCGGCTCTTGGGGAAGGGACTTGAAGGACTTGATGGAGCGCACCGTCGTCCGCTGTGCCGATGGGCACGTGTTCACCGCCACCTCGTTCCCGATGCAGCAGGCCGAGCGACTCGGCCCCGGTCGGCTCGTCCGATGTCCGCGGTGTGCGCGGCTGCGGAGCGCCGTGCCGGTGGGTGCGGAGAAGCGGTAGCGGGAGCAGTACAGGGCAGTACAGGTACGGGTCCGGGCGCGCGGCGCGGCGGCGGTTGTCGCTGCTCCGCGCGCCTTGCGTATCCTCGGTGCGTGCTTCTCTCAGACAAGGACATCCGGGCCGAGATCGACGCCGGACGGGTCCGCATCGAGCCCTTCGACGACTCCATGGTGCAGCCGTCGAGCATCGACGTGCGTCTCGACCGCTACTTCCGGGTGTTCGAGAATCACCGGTACCCGCACATCGACCCCTCCGTCGAGCAGGTGGATCTGACCCGGCTCGTGGAGCCGGAGGGCGACGAGCCGTTCATCCTGCACCCCGGCGAGTTCGTGCTGGCCAGCACGTACGAGGTGATCACCCTCCCCGACGACCTCGCCTCGCGGCTGGAGGGGAAGAGCTCGCTCGGGCGGCTCGGGCTCGTCACGCACTCCACCGCCGGGTTCATCGACCCGGGCTTCTCGGGGCACGTGACGCTGGAGCTGAGCAACCTCGCGACCCTCCCGATCAAGCTGTGGCCGGGGATGAAGATCGGGCAGCTGTGCATGTTCCGGCTCACCTCGCCGGCCGAGCACCCCTACGGGAGCGAGCGCTACGGGTCCCGTTACCAGGGGCAGCGGGGGCCGACCGCCTCCCGCTCCTTCCTCAATTTCCATCGGACCCAGGTATGAACCCAGTGACGAGCAGGACGCGCGCATGAGTGATGTTCGGGAGAACCTGACCTACGAGCAGTTCGGCGTCGCCGTGCGCGAACTCGCTCAGGCCGTCGCCGACGACGGGTACGAGCCGGACATAGTGCTGTCCATCGCCCGCGGGGGTGTCTTCGTCGCCGGCGGGCTGGCGTACGCGCTCGACTGCAAGAACATCCACCTGGTGAACGTGGAGTTCTACACCGGCGTCGGGACCACGCTCGACATGCCCGTCATGCTCGCGCCGGTCCCCAACGTCATCGACTTCTCCGACAAGAAGGTCCTGATCACCGATGACGTCGCCGACACCGGCAAGACGCTCAAGCTGGTGCGGGACTTCTGCCTGGACACGGTCGCCGAGGTCCGCAGCGCGGTGATCTACGAGAAGTCGCACTCCCTCGTCCAGTGCGAGTACGTGTGGAAGCGGACCGATGACTGGATCAACTTCCCGTGGAGTGTCTTGCCTCCAGTACATAGGTCGGGCGAGTCTGTGAAGCAGAACAAGGAAGCTCTCTGAGGGCCCATGGCTGTTGACCGCTGGAGTGCTGCCATTGGTGCTAGTGGGGCGTTGCTCGGTGTCGCTCTCACTGGTGGCTTCAGCCTGCTTCGGGGTCGCCAAGAGTTTCGCGACAAGGAAGCGGAACGCCGCGAACAGCGAAAAATCATGCATCGCGAGGCGAGGCGAGACGCCTATCTAGAGGTTTTGCGGAAGTACCACGAAGCTGACCGAAAGATCCAGGACCTGTGGCGAACTAAGCCCTCGCCCGCGCCTGAAGCTCCTGTGGCGCCCATCGTCTTAGAGGTTGACGCTGCCATCCTTGACCTGAGAGAGGCGTGCGCCAACGTCATACTCGAAGGCCCCGATGAGGTGGCGCAGGCTGCCCACAGGCTGTGGACGGCCTGTCAGTCCGTGGCTGACGTGACCAATGACGTCTCCCTCGCCAATCACGGCAGTGATCAGTACCTCTTCACGTTGGCTACTAGTGAGCAGGCGGCACTCGAGGGGGCTCGTCACTCAGCACGCGGGGCGTTCATGCGTGCTGCGAGCGATGCGATCGGCGGGAGAGCGCCAGGCTTTGATTAGCTCCTACGGACGCCTCAGGGCGGCCGGGAGTAACGCGAAGGCGGTCTTCAGCAACCCACCACTTACCCCAGCTCCCATCCCGTACGCCGTCGACCCACACACCGTGGAGCGGGCGTGGTTCAGGGGCGTCAAGGTGGAGCGCGCCACTGTACGAACGACCTTGACGCCCCTGGGCCGCGTCTGCTCGGCTCTGCCTGGGTCGACGGTGTGCGGGATGGGAGCACACCACGCACGCCACTACGTGCCCGCGGTCGGCGACGGCGCCCCCTCCCCCCGGTGTCGGCCGATCCCCCGCCGGAGGCATCGTCTTTGACCGCGCCCCGTTCTATGCGGTGATCGACTCATGGCCTCGGGCCTTATCCACGTGTGGGCGCGCGTCGGCGCAGCGCGGGCGGAGCGGGCCGAAGGCAGGAGCGGCGCCCGGAGCGGAGCCGGGAAGCGCGCCCGGCGGAGCGGAGCGCAGCCGGGGCTTGATGAGGTAGAGAAACCTGTAACAACTCAGGTGCGCAGCGGTTCAGGGGTCGGTGTCTCGTCGGTGAGACCGTGTTCGGCTGGACGGGTTGGGCGTTGGGCAAGCCAGCCAGATACTCGCGGTCCGCCGTTGACGGCGTTGCCTTCGAGAACGGTCCTCACGTGCTGAAAACCTTCGTCCAGGTAGTACCGCTGTAGGCGTTCGTTGGTGGTCCACGCGTCGAGTCGTAGCCACTTCGCGCCGGCGCGGTACGCGCGATCGCCAGCCCAGTCCAGGAGTCTGCTTCCAAGCTCTCGTCCGGCGTACTCCCGCGCGACCGTCAGCTTGTTCACGAACATCGAGCAGTCGCCCAGTTCCTCGGCGCTCCACAACCCTTCCTCGGCCTCGGGCGTAAGTGTGATGGTGCCGGCGGTACGCTCCCCATCCCTCAGCATGAAGACTGTTCCTGCCTCGATGGTCGCCAAGAGGCGGTCCGCCGGGTACGGCCGACTCCACTGGTCGCTACCGAGCTGGCTGATCCATTCCGCAGCTTCGGTCCGGAAGCTGAGCAGCCGATCAAGGTCATCGGGTGTTGCGCTCGTGATTCTCACTTGGCGTCGTTCTCGTTCCGGGCGGCCAGGTCGCCAATCTCGTAGTTCATGCGGTTCAGGTCCCCGCGGAAGGTAGTCACCGTGCAGCGTGCGGGACGCTCGGTCGTGTAACCCGTGCGCGTCCAAAGCAGGACTGGTACACCGGGACCGATCTCCAAGAGGCGCGCTTCCTCCGGGGTCGGCATCCGGGTAGAGATTTCGTCGGCGTAGCCCACCTGCTCGATCCCTCGGCCAGCCAGGTAGCGGGTGGTGCCTTCGTCGATGTCGCCTGGTTCAGCGAGCCTCGGCGCCTCCTGGATCAGCCAATCCGGGTAGTGAGTCGCCTGCGTAGACCACGGCACGTCATCGACGAACCGGTGACAGAAGCGCAGCACGGACCGGGAGCCGACTTCCACCTTGAGCCGCTCGGCGATGTACTCCGGGGTGGGCGTCATCTCGACTCGGAACGTCTGGTGCGGGCGGCGGCCGGCGTTCGTCACGTCGGTTGAGTAGGCGTCGCCGTTCTGCGGGAAAGTCAGGTTCTCGAAGCGGGACGCGTTCAGCTCGAAGACTTCGTGCTTCCGCACTTCGTAGCCCAGCCCTTGGCTGGACGTAACGAGCCCTTGGCTGACCAGCAAGCTCAAACCGGATCGGACAGTGTTCCGCGAGGCGTCAAACCGGCTGGCCAGCTCGGCTTCGGACGGCAACCGGTCCCCAGGGGCGTACATGCCGTTGTCGATCTCACGACGCAGCGCGTCGGCCACCTGCTGGTACTTCGGCTGCTTGCTCATGCCTCCATCATGACGCACTCGCTCAACTTGTTGGTACATGTTCGCGCGAAGTGCTTGACGTCTCACTCTCGGTGGGTCAATCTCTAGGTGTCAGCTTGACCAACAAGTTGAGCAAGAGGTCCAAGGGGCCTAACTCTGACCTGCTCTGGAGTGAGCTATGCCGTCGTTCAAGATCGATCTCTCCACCGCCATCGTGTTCGTGGCGACCGCGCCGGAACCGAAGATGGCGAACAAGAAGACCGGTGAGCGGGCCATCGACCGGGACACCGGTGCGGGCCTGTCGACCGTGGGCCTGCTCGTCTCGGACGACGGAGAGGGCAACCTCTACCAGGTCACCATCCCCGAGACCGGCTACCCCGAGGGTCTGGCCCCGGGCATGCCGGTGCGGGTGGTCGGCCTCAAGGCCCGTGACTGGGAGAACGAGTTCAACGGCCAGAAGCGCCACGGGATCTCGTTCCGCGCGGTCGCGATCACGGCGGCGGCCTGACCATGAGCGACCTGACGATGTGGCTGGAGGCCACGGGCGCCTTAGCGGGTGCCGGCGGTCTCGGCTACGCCAAGCAGCGGGCGCCCCGCGTGTACTGGTCGACCGTGGGCCTGCCGCTGACGTGGGGCCGGTTCACCTGGTCGTACGCGTCCACGATGGAGGTGTGCGGACTCACGGTGCAGCCGTCCGGACTGCGGGCCTTCATGACGCGCAACCTGGCCCGCCGTGAGGTCCGGCCGGTGCCGCCGAAGGTCCGACGCGTCCGCCCCTCCTCGACCGGGCTGCGCATCACGCTGCGTCTCCCGGCCGGCCTGGAGCCCGCCGACGTGGCCACCTCCTCGGAACGGCTGCGCCACGCCTTCGGTGTCCACTCAGTCACCGTGGCGGAAACCCGGCCCGGCTACGTGGAACTGCGGATGACGGGCTACGACGTGCTGCGCCGCGTCCGCCTTCCGCGCTCCGCACAGCCCCGCGGCCTCGTGGTCCCGGTGGCCCTGCGGGAGGACGGCACGGTCTTCGAGCGGGACTACCGCGCGGTCCCCATGGCGCTGACCCTGGGTGCGAACCAGTCCGGCAAGTCCGTGTACCAGCGGAACTTGGTCAAGGGCCTGGCGAAGCTCCCGGTCGGGTTGATCGGCATCGACTGCAAGCGCGGTGTCGAGCACAGCCGCTACGCGCCCCGCCTGTCGGCTCTGGCCACGGACCCGGACATGGCCGGGCGGCTGATAGACGCGCTGGTCCTGGAAATGAGCGAGCGCTTCGATCTCCTCGCCCTCCACGGTGTCTCGGACGTGTGGGACCTGCCCGCGAAGCTGCGGCCGGTGCCGCTGATCGTCCTGATCGATGAGGTGGCAGAGCTGTTCTTCGTCACCTCGAAGAAGGACGAAGCGGCCCGCGACCGGACGGTCATGCAGCTCGTGCGGCTGGGTCAGATGGCCCGTGCGGTCGGCATCTACCTGGAGGTTTGCGGGCAGCGCTTCGGCTCCGACCTCGGCAGGGGCGCCACCGCGTTGCGGGCCCAGCTCACCGGCCGTGTGGTCCACCGGGTCAACGACAAGCAGACCGCCGAAATGGGCCTGGGGGACATCGCCCCGGACGCGGTGATGGCGGCGACCTCGATCCGGGCCGATCGTCCCGGTGTCGCGGTGGCCGGTGACACCTCCGGTGGCTGGTCCCGCATCCGCACCCCCGAGACCACGCCGGCTGAAGCGGCGGCCGTGTGCCGGGAGTTCGCGCACCTGACCCCGGATCTGCCGTTCCTGGCCCCGTTCCGGCCCCCGGCCCGGCAGGTGCCGCCGATGCCCACCGTCCCGCCGCTGGTCACCTCGCAGCCCTGACCCCTTGAAAGGGGGATCGCTCATGGCTCCGCGCAAGACCACCACGCCCCAGACCATCCCGTGTCCGCCCTGCAAGGGCACCGGGGAGGTCTCCCGCCCCGTCCGCGTCGGACGCCAGCGCAGGACGGTCGGCCAGCAGACCGGCATGTGCCTGAACTGCTTCGGCGCCGGCGAGATCCCCGCCGACGACTCACCCTCCGAGGGGAGGTGAAGAGTCGTGGTCCGCTCGATCCGCATCGATGCCGTACTCATTCAGGCCGTGATCGCCGGTTCCCTGTCCTTCGCCCACCTGCACGACCTTGCCGAAGCGGCCGGACAGACCGGATGGAAGGCATGGGCCTACCCCGTCTCCGTCGACCTCCTGTTGGTCGCGGTGTGGCACCGGCTGCGCACTGAGCGCTCGAAGCTGGCCTGGTTCTGGTTCCTGGTCGCCCTGGTCGCCTCCCTCGGCGCGAACATCGCCACCGCGGGACTCCTCGACCTCGACCACGTTCCAGCTTGGTTGCGCATCCTGGTCGCCGGCTGGCCCGCCCTGGCCTTCCTCGGCGGCACCCTCCTCGCCCACACTCCCACCGACCCGGCCCCCGTCCCGGCTCCGGAGCCTGCGACCCGGCCCGATCCGGTCGTGGACCGCCCCGCGGCGCCCGAACCGACCTCGGAGCCGGTTCCGGTCCCGGAGATCCCAACGCCGGAGCCTGCCCCGGCACTGCCGCAAGCACCGGCTGCTGCCTCGGTCCCCGCGGTGCCGCCTGCCCTGGTCGACCACGCCCGAAAGGTCGCCACCGAGCACCGCACGCGCACCGGCACGGACATCGACACCGCCACCCTGCGCGCTCGCCTCGGGGTCCCGGAAGACCTCGCCGGCGCGATCGTCGCCCAACTCGCCTGAAAGGAGGTGACCCGCGTGCGCCCGAACCGCTTCTACGACGTGATCCGCATCGGCCCCGTGCAGGTCGGCACGTTCAACAACGGCCGGGGCCAGACCCGGCACACCGCCGCCTGCACCGCCCCGAAGTGCGGCTTCTCCAACGAATACGGCGACCGGTCGGCCGCCGAACTCGCCGCCCGCACCCACCGCTGCGTCTGAAAGGAGGGCTGAGCCATGCAGTTGCCCGATGACCAGATCCGCGCTGGACACATCCCCGCCGACCTCTACCGGCAGATTCCGCCCGGCACCGACCTGCGCCGCATCGTGATCGTCCAGGAAGCCCCGCGCTCCTACAAGGGTCCGATCGTCCTGACGCTCGTCGTCCTCACCGGGTCGATCGCGCTGCTGCTGGTGATTGCCTTCGTCGCACAGGTCGTCGCCGGCGCCGCCGTAGCGGTCCTGTCGGCCACCGGTGGCCTCAGCTACACGATCAACCGCACCACCAAGCGCAAGAACCTGCTCAGCAAGTAGCACCGGCCGGGGCGGCCTCAACCGCCAAGTAGCTGCCGCCCCGGACGGCTCCTCCCATCCAGATCCAACGGACCCGAAAGGGAAGCCTCATCATGCCCCAGCACGCCCAGAACACGCGCGTCTGCCGCGACTGCGACGGCTTCGCCACCGCCACCATCACCACCGGCACCCGACACCGCGACGGCTCCCGCGCCACCCTCCGGATCACCTGCCCGGCCTGCCAGGGCACCGGCCACACCGCCCCCGCGGCCCTCGCCCGGACGGGTCGGTGACCGCGGTGGCTCTCCTCGACTGGCGCTCTCCCGAGCACTTCGACCCCAGCGGTGACAAGCCGTGCGTCCTCTGCGACAAGCCGACCCCGCTGCGCTCCGACCGCGGCAAGCCCGTGCACAAGGTCTGCGCTGAGGACTGGATCGACCGCCACACCGCCACGGAGGACGACAAGTGAGGACCGTCACGACCTCCGCGCACCTGGAACCCGACACCACCAGCCGGGTCAACGTCTTCGACAGCACGCCCGACGACGAGGGATTCGTGAGCCTCCGCATCGGCGGCGAGGCCATCGACATCGCCCTCCTGGCCCGGCCCGGCACCGCTGACGTACTCCGGGACCTGGCCCGCGCCGCCATCGAGGCCGCCTCGGCACTCGACCGGATGACCGACCACACCCCGGACGGCGCCCTGTGAACAACACCGCCACTGCGGCGGGCCTGGACCCGGCCACCCTCGCCGACGTGCTGAGGCTGGCCGGGTCCCCCGGCTTCGACCGCATCCAGGACCAGATCCGCAGCACCGGCGGCTGCTCCGACCCCATCCACCTGACCGGCTCGACCGTCACCCGCGACGCAGCCACCGGCAAGGTGCTGCACTCCTACTCGACCGACACCGAACCCGGCGGACGGCTCCGCGTCGCCTGCGGCAACCGCCGTGCCTCCCGCTGCCCCTCCTGCGCCTGGACCTACGCCGGCGACACCTACCACCTCATCCGCGCGGGCCTCGTCGGCGACCCCGCCAAGGGCACCCCCGAGACGATCCGGGACCACCCCCGGGTGTTCGCCACCCTCACCGCCCCCTCGTTCGGCCCGGTCCACAACCGGCCCGGCACCCGGCCCTGCCGCTGCGGCACCCACCACTCCGAGGATGCCCCGGAGTTGGGCACCCCGCTTCACCCCGACGCGTACGACTACGCCGGGGCGGTGCTGTGGAACAACCACGCCTCCGAACTGTGGCGCTACTTCACGATCTACCTGCGCCGCGAGATCGCCAAGCACGCCGGACTCACCCAGAAGGACGCCAAGGAGCAGTCCCGGGTCTCGTTCGGGAAGGTCGCTGAGTACCAGAAGCGCGGCGCCGTGCACTTCCACGCCGTGATCCGCTTCGACGGACCCGACGGGCCCGACTCGCCTCCGCCGGCCTGGGCGACCCTCGACCTGCTCACCGACGCGATCCAAGCCGCCGCCGCCCGCGTGGAAGTCGACGTAGCCCCCTCCGGGGACCAGCCCGCCCGCACCCTGCGGTGGGGCACACAGCTCGACGTGCGCCCGATCCGGGCCTTCGGCGACGGCGAGGACATCACCGAACAGGCCGTGGCCTCCTACGTCGCCAAGTACGCCACGAAAGCGGCCGAGACCACCGGCACCGTAGACCGCCGCATCGGCAGCAAAGACGCGCTGATCCTGCTCGGTGTCCCGGATCACCCGGCCCGGCTCATCGCCGCGTGCCTCGACCTGCACGCGCTCTACCCCGACCGGAAGCTGCGCGACTGGGCCCACATGCTCGGCTTCCGCGGCCACTTCTCCACCAAGTCCCGCCGCTACTCGACCACCCTCGGCGAACTGCGCCAGACCCGCGCCGACTACCGCGCCGCCCAGCAACGCACCGCCCTCGGCCTGCCCGACCCCGACGACGAGGACGCCACCACCCTCACCCTCGCCCACTGGACCTACGCCGGCCACGGCCACACCCCCGGCGAATCCTGGCTCGCCGCCAACATCCGCCGCGACATCCAGCACAACCGCGAAACCGCCCGCGAAGAACTGGCAGGAGGTGCCCTTGATGAGTCAGACCAGTAACCCGGAGCCCCGTAAGGCAACGGCTAAGCGTGAGGTCATGAGCACTGACGAGTGGCTGCGAATGCACCTTCGGCGTGCTCCTGAGCGTGATGCCGAGTGGGTACGCCGTGCCCTCGTGTTGCAGGGGCGGGCCTGATCGTCACCGCCAGACGGGTTCGATCAGGCTCGGGTCGAACTTCCGGCGTCCTCGTCCGGCTGGGTGAATGATCACGGCTGAGAGGCTGTGCAGCACGATCTCTTGCTGGCGTTCGACTGGCAGCGCAAAGAACTCTTCGACGGT
Source organism: Streptomyces violaceorubidus (assembly GCF_000717995.1). Taxonomy (GTDB): domain Bacteria; phylum Actinomycetota; class Actinomycetes; order Streptomycetales; family Streptomycetaceae; genus Streptomyces; species Streptomyces violaceorubidus. The sequence goes on along the minus strand of NZ_JODM01000004.1, from coordinate 6,055 downwards.
CAGGTTCGCCGCGTCGCCCTTTGCCTCGGCCTGCTTCTGCTCCTTGTAGAAGCGGGCCCGTTCCAGTTTGAGTTCGTCGCGCAGCCGCTCTTTGGCCGGCAGGAGCTGCAAGAGGGTGGCCACCGTGATCTGTTTCGAGCGTTCGGCATCCACGAGTTGGGCGATGTCTTGGGAGACCTGCTGCAACTCGTCCTCGCGCGGCCACTGCTGATCGGCCGGGACGGCGGTTACTGCTGCTCGCGCGCGCTGTTCTTCGAGTGCGAGTTGGACTATGAGCCTGTCGACGGGCTCTCCAACCCGTCCGACCTTGCCGCATCCGCCGTTCACCACGGAGCACTGGTACGTGTATCTCGCGGCTTTCGATCCTGGCTGCCAGCGGTTGTTGCTCTGCCCTCGGATCTTCGCCTTGCACAGTCCGCACCGGGCAATGCCCGAGAGCAGGTACTTACGGGCGAGCGACCTGCCGGGATGCTTCTGCTTCCGCTCGGCGACGGCCGCGCAGACGGCTTCCCACTCTTCCAGGGTGTTGATCCGCTCCCAGTTGCCCTTGACCGGCTCGCCGTCCTCGCCGACCAGGATTTCGCCGTGGTATGTCCGGTAGCCGACCAGCCTGGGGTTGGTCAGGATCTGCTCGACGTGGTGGTGGGCCATGCGCTTGGTGCCTGCGCGCGGGTTGCCCAACCCCTGTTGCTGCCACCGGGTCCGGATGGTTCCGATGCGGACGCCGGCGAGGACTTCGCGCTGTGCCTCGCGGATGGCCTCGGCGGCCGTGGGGTCGACCTTGGTGCGGTCGTCCTTGCTCCAGCCGTACGGCGCCGGACCGCCGCTGTCCTTGCCTTGCTGGGCCAGCTCCAGGTGCTTGCGTTTGATCCGGCGTGACGCGTCGTGCGACGACTTGTTGGCGAACGCGACCATGATGCGGGCCATGGTGCGACCGTCCGGAGAGCCAAGGTTGATGTCGTTCGTGACGGTGGCGAACTCCAGGCGGGGCCGCTCGTCGAAGATCTCGATGAGGCGTTCCAGGTCCCGCGGCTGTCGGGCTAGGCGGTCTAGGTCGTAGGCCACGATTCCGTCGATGAGGCCGGCGCGGAGGTCTCTCAGCATCAGCTCGAACTCATCGCGCACGACGTTGCGCTTGAACGCCGACACGTCGTTGTCCTCGTAGGTCTTCACGACCTGCCACGATCGGAGATCCGCGAGGCGTTCGCAGTCCTGCTGCTGCCTGGCGACTCCCAGAGACTCGCCCTCGTCATCCCGCGAAATCCGGGTGTAGACGCCTACCTTGCGTGCCACGGTCGGCCCTCCCCCTGCCTCTTGAGCAGGGCCAGACTACTACCGTCATCGAGTCAAGTCAGCCTGGAGCGTCCTTCCTCCCGTCGTCCGACGGGACGGGCAGGTGCTCGACGCCTGACGGGTGTGAGGCAAGAGGGGCCCCGGTGTGATCGCGTCACGCCGGGGCCCCTCTCCCTGCTCAGGTCAGTGCAGGCCCTTGAAGGTGTTCCAGCCGCCCGTGCCCACCAGCACCCGGCCGCCGTACGTGCCGTCTCCCGTGGACGCGTACCGCCACAGCCTGCCGGTGGTGTCGCGGGCCAGCAGGTCGGCGCGGCCGTCGCCGGAGAGGTCGGCGGTGCCGACGAGGGCGGAGTAGACGTTCCAGCCGCCGCCGACCCGCTCCCGCTTGGTCACGCTGCCGGCGGCGGTGCCGTAGTACCGCCACAGCACACCGGCGGAGTCGAGCCCGAGCAGGTCGCCGCGCCCGTCGCCGTTCAGGTCCCCGGCGCCGGTGATCCGCTGGTAGAGCTTCCAGTTGGTCTGGATCCGCACCCGGGACTTCAGGTGGTGGTCGGCGGTGCCCGCGTAGAAGTAGATGTCGCCGGTGGTCGTCTGGCGGCCGATCAGGTCGGCGTGGCCGTCGCCGTTCAGGTCGCCGGGTGACGTCAGCCGGTCGTACTGCCCCCAGCCGTTGCCGACCGGCGTGTACGGCGACGAGGTGCCCACGACCTTGCCGCAGCCGGGGCGGTAGGCCCGCAGCTGGTCGCCGACCCGGGCCAGGACGTCGGCGCACCGGTCGCCGTCCACGTCGCCGACGGGCACGAGCACCGAGCCGGCGGCGAAGGCGCCGGCGGACCCGGCGGTGCGGGACGACACGCCGCCGGTGCCGGTGCCCCGGTACAGCGACACGGCCCCGGCGGAGTCCGTCGCCAGCAGGTCGCCGAAGCCGTCGTCGCCCGCCAGGTCCCGCCAGACGGCGGCGCCGCCGGTGACCGGCACGGTCCCGGAGACGGACAGGCCGGACCCGGCGCCGTCGGCGGGCTTCGCGGTCAGGGTCCAGGTGTAGGCGCCGTTCGGGACGTACGCCCCGGCGGCGTCCCTGCCGTCCCAGGAGGTCGAGAGCATGCCGCGGGCCTCGCCGCCGGACAGGGTGCGCACGGTCTTGCCGCTTGCCTTGTTCCTCAGCGTCAGCGACCAGGAGGCGGCGGGCTTGGACAGCCACCAGCGCGACGTCCACGCCGCCCCGGTGGCCTTGAGGTCCAGGGCGGGCGTCGTCTCCGCGTCGATCACGGCGATCCGGGAGGCCGGGACGCCCGACGGGACGATCCGCACCCGGCGGTCCGCGCCGATGTAGGCGACGTGGCCGCCGAAGCGGTCCACCGTCCAGCCGGCCCGGCGCACGGTCCGGTCGCCCAGCTCGGCGGCGGTGACGATCACGCGCCGGGGCAGGTCCGCCTCGGTGGCGCCGGCGGGAAGGCCCTCGTGCAGGTCGACCAGGGTCAGGCCGGTCGTGTCCGACTGGCGGACCAGGTAGCCGTCGCCGAGGAGCGTCTTGTCGGTGCCGAGCCGCACCGTGCGCTTGGTCTGACGGTCGTAGACGCCGCCGCCCGGGTAGTTGGGCCAGGAGTCGTCGCACTGCCAGTACACCCAGCGGCCCACGGCCTGGAGCTCGCGGGGCACGCACCCCGCGTCGAAGGTCTCGCCGGCGGCGTTCGTGGACAGGTTCTTCGCCGTGACCGTGGTCGGCAGGTCCAGGCGCACGTCGTACCAGCTGCCGGTGGCGCTCCACAGGGTGTCGCCCCAGACGGCGGCCGCGACGACCTCCCGCTTCTGCAGGACGCCGCCGGTGTCGCCGTCCTTGAACCGGAGGACGGCCTGCACGCCGCCCGACGCCTCCTCCACGATGCCGTACCGGCCGGACAGGTCGACGAGGTCCGGGCTGTAGTAGCCGGAGGTCACCCGCGGGCCCCAGGACTCGTCGCCGTTGGCGTAGAGCATGGTGACGTCCCGCTCGGTCGCGGTCCTGCGGCCGTGGTGTCCGTCTCCGCTCGCGAACATGGTCACGCAGTAGCCGTACTCGGCGTCGCCGCAGTCGCTCTCGCTGCCCGACACGAGGCCGTCGACGGTCGAGTTCAGCTCCTCGGGGCGGCCGGAGGTCTTCAGCCAGGTGCTGCGGTAGGCGCCGACGTAGGTGTGCGGCATGAAGAGCTTGGAGTCGTCGGCCGTGGTGAGGATGCCGCTGCCCAGCGAGATGCCGGCCGGATCGGCCTCCCGGTCCTCGATGTCCGCGACGCGCCTGCGGGTGACGGTGCCGTCGGCGGCGGGCGTGAGGAGGTAGTACCCCCAGTCGAGCGGGCCGTAGTCGGTGTCCTTCTCGGCGCCGGCCACCAGCAGCGAACCCTCGGGCGTGCGGTGCACCGAGGGGGAGGCGACGGTCAGCAGGGACGTCCAGTCGCCCTCGGTGTCCTCCAGGGCGAGGTGGTTGCCGCGGTACTCGTCGTTGCCGGGGTTGGGCGGGGTCACGGTGGCGAACCGGCCGGCGAAGGGCAGGATCGTGTCCTCGTTCGTGCCCACCTCCCGCAGGTCGAGGGTGGTCGGCTCCGCGTCCAGGTCGTCCCGCCGGTACACCTGGGCGGCGTAGGGCTCCGGGGCGCCGAGGTGGAAGACGGTGTCCTGGTCGAACCAGACGTGCTCGCCGTGCGTGGAGAGCGCCTTCAGGGACCCGGTGGCGAGGTCGACGACCCACCACCCCTGGGACATCCTGGTGCCCTCCCACTTGATGGCGCGGACGGCCACGGACCGGGCGTCGCCGCTGCTGATGCTGAGGTGCCACCCCTCCGGCAGCCCCTCCAGCCTCCGGTCCCGCACCTCGCCGTTCTCCAGGCGCAGCAGGTGCAGGCCCGTCGCGGCGTCCTCGGTGCCGGTGCGGGTGATGACGGTGTCGCCGTAGGTCGCGACGTACGTCTGGCCGTCCGGGACCGGGATCGTGACGGTCGGGCCGCCGCCGGCCCGCTGCTGGAGCGTCACGTGCGGGGACGGGGACGCCGCGTAGAGGGCGACGGTGTCGGAGCCGTGGCCGAAGTCGCCGGGGTACCGGTCGAAGCGGAAGTCGTCGACGTCGTAGCTGAGCGGCTCGGGCAGCCGGTGGTCGAGGACGGTCGTCGCGCCGGTGGCGTAGTCGATCCAGCGGAGGCGGTCGTCGCCCTCCTGCGCGGTGAGGAAGCCGGTCTCGCCGGCGTTCAGTACGAGGGTGGCGCGGGGCACGAAGCGCGCGCCCGGGCTGACGACGACGGGGTCGGCGGACGCGGCGGGGGTGTCGGCGGCGGCCGTCGCCGTGGCGGTGCCGATTCCGGCGGTCACGGCGAGCGTGACGGTGAGAGCGATACGGCCGAGCGCACGCCGACGGCGCACGGCCCGCTTGTTCAGCGGACGAATCACGAAAGGAGTCCCTCCCCAGGGCGGTCACGCAGGGGGGCGTTTCACGTGTTCGCCGCTCGTCCCGCGTGAGCAGGCCGACAGTAGCAGGAGGTGATCACGGTGCGGCAGGGAAGGGCCCCGGTGCGCGACGCGCACACCGGGGCCCTCTTGTCGTACGTCTGCGACCGGGAGGCGCCGAGCCTCCGAAACGCGCCGAGCTTCTAGAACGTGCCCAGCTTCACGATCGACAGCAGGGCGATCAGCTGGATCGCGGACGCGCCGAGCGCCTTGGGCCAGGGCAGGTCGTGGGAGCGGCCGACCATCAGGGTGAGCAGGGCGCCGGCCGCGACCCAGGTGGCCCAGCCGAGGATCTGGACGAAGGGCGCGTCGCCGCCGGCGAACATGGCGACGACCAGGCGCGGGGCGTCCGTGAGGGACATGATCAGCATGGAGAGGCCGACCGTGGGCTGCCAGGCGCCGTCGCCGCCGAGCTGGCGGGCCAGGGTGTGGGTGACCACGCCCAGGACGAAGGCGCTGAGCACCATCGCCACCGCCGTGGTCAGGACGATCGGGATGGCGTTCGAGAGGGTGGCGTTGATCGCCTCCTCGCGGGCGCCGTCGAAGCCGAAGACCGCCAGCAGGCCGTAGAGGAACGTGACGATGAGCGCCGGGGCCCACATCGCGTAGTCCCGCATCTGGAGGAAGGTCTGGTTGGGCGCGAGGACCACGCCCTTCAGGAGGTCCTTCCAGTGCAGGCGGGGGCCGACCGGGCCGGGGGCCGGGGCGGCGCCGGCGCGGTAGGTGTCGCCCTGGCTGTAGGGGTCGTCGACGGTGAACGCCTGGGTGTGGCCCGGGTTGTTGGCCGCGTACGGGTCGTAGGGGGCCTGGTGGGGGCCGCCGCCGGGTCCGTAGCCGCCGTCGCCGAAGTACTCCGGTTCACCGTGTCCGCCGTGTCCGCCGCCGTGTGCCTGGGGCCACGGGGAGCCGCCGGGCGCGGGGGCACCGCCCCCGTACGGCTGCTGCGGGTACGGGGGCTGAGGCGTCGCGGGGCCGCCGTACGACGGTCCCTGGGGCGCCTGCTGTCCGTACGGGGGGCGTTGCGGTCGCGCGTTTGGAGCGCCGTTGTCCCGGCCGCGTCCGATCCTGAATCCAGCCACGCCTTCGAACGTACCTGGTCCCGGAGAGTGACGTGCCGGGCCCGGCCGTTCGGGGGGTCCTTTGCGGCCGAGCTGTGACATCCCTTACGGGGGTTGACCGGGACGCCCCTAGCTTGTTCTTTATCTACCAGGACCTGCCAGGCTTGCCGATGGCTTTGAGAGTCTCGGGGCGCTTGACGGTTTTGCCGACGTCGTAGCGGGGTGCCCGG
>NZ_JODM01000003.1 GCF_000717995.1 Streptomyces violaceorubidus | reverse complement strand
AGCTGTGGGGGATGGGCAGGGGTGGGCGGCTGGGGCGGAGCTGGGTCCTGGTCATGACCTTGCGCATGGGGTCCCCGTTCGGCGGCCCGGGTGATACCGGGCGGTAACTTCATGGTTGGGGATCTTGTACGGGCTGGAGGTGCGGCACGGCAAGGAGGCGGCCGCCCGCGTCGAGGGGGCGGAGAAGTTCACCTATCCGAGTGATCGAGGGGTCCGGGAGCCCGGAACACCAGGGGCGGCCCGGGTGAACGCGGGGCCCGGGGTGGACGCCTCGGAGGCCCTGGGTGGGGACCCGAAAGGGGACACCCGCACGTATCCTGGGGGCTCTCCCGCCGGGTCGCCGAGCGCACCGGCGGTGTCCCCGACCACGAAAGCGGCAGACTCATGCGCGTCTACGTCCCCCTGACCCTGTCCGGCCTCGCCGAGGCGCACCGGGCGGGGGAGCTGGGGACCGGGCCGCTCGTCGCCTACGCCGTCACGCCGGCGCTGCGCGAGTGGTACCTGTCGGACGACATCGAGGAGCTGGAGTACGCCGCCCTCAACCGGGCCGCGCTGGCCTCGCTGCGGCTGCTGGCGGCGGACCCCGCCGCGGCACGGCGCCGGGTCGTGGTTGCCGCCGACGTGCCCGACGGCGCCGCCACGGCCGACCCGGACCGCGGACTCGACCCGGCGGCGCTGGGCGAGGTCCGGGTCGCCGGGCCGCTGCCGCTGGCGAAGGCGGCCGCGGTGCACGTCGACTCCGCCGACGCGGAGGCGGACGTGAGCGCCGCGACCGAGGCCCTCGCGGCGGCGGACGGCGGGGACGACGACGCCCAGTTCGTCGTGGACGGCGCCGAGGACCACGAGCTGCTCTGGTACGCGACGCAGGAGATCCCGAACCTGGTGTGACCCGGCCCCCGCACCGCGGCATCCCGATTGTCAGTGGCGGCGGGTACGTTTTCGGGCATGGGGATGCAGACGGGCGCACACATCGTGTGGGACTGGAACGGCACGCTGTTCCACGACAACGACGCGATCATCTCGGCGACGAACGCGGCCTTCGCCGAGCTGGGGCTGGCGCCGATCACGCTGGAGCGGTACCGGGCGCTGTACTGCGTGCCGGTGCCGAAGTTCTACGAGCGGCTGATGGGCCGGCTGCCCACCGAGGCCGAGTGGGAGGTCATGGACGCGGCCTTCCAGAGCCACTACAGCGCGCACCGGAGCCGGTGCCGGCTCGCCGAGGGGGCCACGGAGCTGCTCGCCGGGTGGCGGTCGGCGGGGCGCAGCCAGTCGATCCTCAGCATGTACGGCCACGACGAGCTGGTGCCCCTGGTCAAGGGCTTCGGCATCGAGGCCCACTTCATACGCGTCGACGGACGGACCGGGCCGTCCGGCGGCAGCAAGGCCGAGCACATGGTGCGCCACCTCGCGCAGCTGGCGCTGTCCGGGGTGGAGCCCGCCCGCACGGTGGTGATCGGCGACGCCGCGGACGACGCGGTGGCGGCGCGCCACGTGGGTGCGGGGGCGGTGCTGTACACCGGGGGGTCGCACAGCCGGGCCGGCCTGGAGGGGGTCGGGGTGCCGGTGGTGGACACGCTCGGGGAGGCCGTGGTGGTGGCGGAGCGGCTGGCGGGATGACGCCGCCGCCCGGTGCGGAGCCCGTGCCCGCCCGTCCGGTCGGAGCTGTGCGAAACGTCCAAGTTGTGGGCCCGGTTTTGTACACATGTGGCTCATGACGGGGAGCATCCGGGGGGCGATAGCCTTGTGGGCGTGATCAGCGCGATAGCTCGCGGGGGCCCTTGTGTCCCCGCCCCGCGCCCGGTGCCCACGGACGACATCCGTGGCCGGGCGGCGGTCGCTGATCCTCGCGGGCGGGACGGGGCATCGAAGACCCCCGACACGGCGCCGCACACTCCCCGGACGGTGACGGCGAGAGCGAAGTCACACCCTGTGGAAGCGGCGACATTGGCTGATATGCCCCCGCTTCTCTCATCTTGCGGCATAGCGTCGGAGCAGACCGGACACCCCGTGTCCCGACGTCATGCCGGAAGGCAGGAGACCGTACTTCCTTCTACGTCACGCAACGGCGCGCGACAGGAGTCAGAGGACAATGCAGACCAAGCTGGACGAAGCCAAGGCCGAGCTGCTCGAAAGGGCTGCGCGGGTAGCTGAGAACAGCCCGGTCGGGGGGCACCTACCGACCGGGACGACGGGCGAGGGAGCTCCGGGCTCCCCGGACGGCCCGGACGGCGCCCCGGACTACGCATCCGTGTTCGCGTTCCTCCAGCGCTACTACCGGCACACCGCCCCGGAGGACCTCGCCGACCGCGACCCGGTCGACGTCTTCGGAGCCGCGGTCTCGCACTACCGGCTGGCCGAGAACCGCCCGCAGGGCACGGCGAACGTCCGGGTGCACACCCCGACGGTCGAGGAGAACGGCTGGACGTGCAGCCACTCCGTCGTCGAGGTGGTCACCGACGACATGCCCTTCCTCGTCGACTCCGTGACCAACGAGCTGACCCGCCAGGGCCGCGGCATCCACGTCGTCGTCCACCCGCAGATCGTGGTGCGGCGCGACGTCGCCGGCGAGCTCGTGGAGGTGCTGGCCGGTCCGCCCGGCGCCGACCTGCCGCACGACACGCACGTCGAGTCCTGGATCCACGTCGAGATCGACCGCGAGACGGACCGCGGTGACCTCAAGCAGATCACCGCCGACCTGCTCCGCGTCCTCAACGACGTCCGCGAGACCGTCGAGGACTGGGGCAAGATGCGGGACGCCGCCGTCCGCATCGCGGACCAGCTGCCGACCGAGGCCACCCCGGAGGACCTCCCCGCGCGTGAGCTGGAGGAGGCCCGCGAGCTGCTGCGCTGGCTGGCCGACGACCACTTCACCTTCCTCGGCTACCGCGAGTACCAGTTGCGCGAGGACGACTCCCTCGCCGCCGTCGCCGGCACCGGCCTCGGCATCCTGCGCTCCGACCCGCACCACGCGACCGACGAGAGCCACCCCGTCAGCCCCTCCTTCGAGCGGCTGCCCGCCGACGCCCGGGCCAAGGCCCGCGAGCACCGGCTGCTGGTGCTGACCAAGGCGAACAGCCGGGCCACCGTGCACCGGCCGTCGTACCTGGACTACGTCGGCGTCAAGAAGTTCGACGAGAACGGCAACGTCGTCGGTGAGCGGCGCTTCCTCGGGCTGTTCTCCTCCGCCGCCTACACCGAGTCCGTCCGCCGGGTGCCGGTCGTGCGGCGCAAGGTGGAGGAGGTGCTGGAGCGGGCCGGCTTCTCGCCCAACAGCCACGACGGGCGGGACCTGCTGCAGATCCTGGAGACGTACCCGCGCGACGAGATGTTCCAGACCTCCGTCGAGGAGCTGGAGCCGATCGTCACCTCCGTGCTCTACCTCCAGGAGCGCCGCCGCCTGCGGCTCTACCTGCGCCAGGACGAGTACGGCCGCTACTACTCGGCCCTCGTCTACCTCCCCCGCGACCGCTACACCACCGGCGTCCGGCTGCGGATCATCGACATCCTCAAGGAGGAGCTCGGCGGGACCAGCGTCGACTTCACGGCCTGGAACACCGAGTCCATCCTGTCCCGCCTGCACTTCGTGGTCCGGGTCCCGCAGGGCACCGAGCTGCCGCACCTGTCCGACGCCGACAAGGAGCGCGTGGAGGCCCGGCTCGTCGAGGCCACCCGCTCCTGGGCCGACGGGTTCGGCGAGGCGCTGACCGCCGAGTTCGGCGAGGAGCGCGCCGCGGAGCTGCTGCGTTACTACGGATCCGCCTTCCCCGAGGGCTACAAGGCCGACCACGGCCCGCGCTCCGCGGTCGCCGACCTCGGTCACCTGGAGGCGCTCGACGAGGAGAAGACCTTCGCGCTGAGCCTGTACGAGCCGGTGGGCGCCGCGCCCGAGGAGCGGCGTTTCAAGATCTACCAGAAGGGCGGCTCGGTCTCCCTGTCCGCCGTACTGCCGGTGCTCAGCCGGCTCGGCGTCGAGGTCACCGACGAGCGGCCCTACGAGCTGCGCTGCGCGGACCGCACCACGGCCTGGATCTACGACTTCGGCCTGCGCATGCCCAAGGCCCCGTCCGGCGGCGCCGACTACCTCGGCGACGACGCCCGCGAGCGCGTCCAGGACGCCTTCGCCGCCACCTGGACCGGCAAGGCGGAGAACGACGGCTTCAACGCCCTCGTGCTCAGTGCCGGACTGACCTGGCGCGAGGCGATGGTGCTGCGCGCGTACGCCAAGTACCTGCGGCAGGCCGGTTCGACCTTCAGCCAGGACTACATGGAGGACACCCTCCGCAACAACGTCCACACCACCCGCCTGCTCATCAACCTGTTCGAGGCGCGGATGGCGCCGGAGCGGCAGCGTGCGGGGCGGGAGATCGTCGACGCCCTGCTCGAAGAGGTCGACGCGGCCCTCGACCAGGTGGCGAGCCTCGACGAGGACCGGATCCTGCGGTCCTTCCTCACCGTCATCAAGGCCACGCTGCGGACGAACTTCTTCCAGGAGGCGGCGGGCGGCAAGCCGCACGACTACGTCTCCATGAAGTTCGACCCGCAGGCCATCCCCGACCTGCCCGCGCCGCGCCCGGCGTTCGAGATCTGGGTGTACTCGCCGCGCGTCGAGGGCGTGCACCTGCGCTTCGGCAAGGTCGCGCGCGGTGGTCTGCGCTGGTCGGACCGGCGCGAGGACTTCCGCACCGAGATCCTCGGCCTGGTCAAGGCGCAGATGGTGAAGAACACCGTCATCGTGCCGGTCGGCGCCAAGGGCGGTTTCGTCGCCAAGCAGCTGCCCGATCCGAGCGTCGACCGCGACGCGTGGATGGCGGAGGGCATCGCCAGCTACAGGACGTTCATCTCGGCGCTGCTCGACATCACCGACAACATGGTGGCCGGCGAGGTCGTGCACCCCGCCGACGTCGTCCGGCACGACGAGGACGACACCTACCTGGTCGTCGCCGCCGACAAGGGCACCGCCAAGTTCTCCGACATCGCCAACGAGGTCGCCGAGTCCTACAACTTCTGGCTCGGCGACGCCTTCGCCTCCGGCGGCAGCGCGGGCTACGACCACAAGGGCATGGGCATCACCGCCCGCGGCGCCTGGGAGTCCGTCAAGCGGCACTTCCGGGAGCTGGGCGTGGACACCCAGAGCCAGGACTTCACGGTCGTCGGCATCGGCGACATGTCCGGCGACGTCTTCGGCAACGGCATGCTGCTCAGCGAGCACATCCGCCTGGTCGCCGCCTTCGACCACCGGCACATCTTCCTCGACCCGACGCCGGACGCGGCCACCTCCTACGCCGAGCGCCGCCGGCTGTTCGAGCTGCCCCGCTCGTCCTGGGAGGACTACAACACCGAGCTGCTCTCGGCGGGCGGCGGCATCTTCCCGCGCACGGCCAAGTCGATCCCGGTCAACGCGCACGTCCGCGAGGCCCTCGGCATCGAGGCGGGCATCACCAAGATGACCCCGGCCGAGCTGATGAAGGCGATCCTCAGCTCCCCGGTGGACCTGCTGTGGAACGGCGGCATCGGCACGTACGTCAAGGCGTCCACCGAGTCCAACGCGGACGTCGGCGACAAGGGCAACGACGCCATCCGCGTGGACGGCAGGGACCTGCGGGTCCAGGTCGTCGGCGAGGGCGGCAACCTGGGCCTGACCCAGCTGGGCCGGATCGAGTTCGCGTTGCAGGGCGGCCGGATCAACACCGACGCCATCGACAACAGCGCGGGCGTGGACACCTCCGACCACGAGGTGAACATCAAGATCCTGCTCAACGGTCTCGTCAAGGACGGCGACATGACCGTCAAGCAGCGCAACAAGCTGCTCGCCCAGATGACCGACGAGGTCGGCGCGCTGGTCCTGCGCAACAACTACGCGCAGAACACGGCGATCGCCAACGCGCTCGCGCAGTCCAAGGACATGCTCCACGCCCAGCAGCGCTTCATGCGGCACCTGGTCAGGGAGGGCCACCTCAACCGGGCCCTGGAGTTCCTGCCCACCGACCGCCAGATCCGGGAGCGGCTGAGCAGCGAACACGGCCTGACCGGCCCGGAGACGGCCGTGCTGCTGGCGTACACGAAGATCACCGTCGCCGAGGAGCTGCTGCACACCTCGCTGCCGGACGACCCGTACCTCAAGGGCCTGCTGCACGCCTACTTCCCGACGGCGCTGCGCGAGCAGTTCGCCGAGCAGGTCGACAGCCACCCGCTGCGCCGCGAGATCACGACGACCGTCCTGGTCAACGACACGGTCAACACGGGCGGTACGACGTATCTGCACCGGATGCGCGAGGAGACCGGCGCGTCGCTGGAGGAGATCGTGCGGGCGCAGACCGTGGCCCGGGCGATCTTCAGTGCCTCCTCGGTGTGGGACGCGGTGGAGGACCTGGACACCAAGGTCGACGCCGCCGTCCAGACCAGGATCCGGCTGCACTCGCGCCGCCTGGTCGAGCGCGGCACGCGCTGGCTGCTCAACAACCGGCCGCAGCCGCTGGAGCTGGCCGAGACGGTGGAGTTCTTCGCCGAACGGGTCGAGCAGGTGTGGTCGCAGCTGCCGAAGCTGCTGCGCGGGGCGGACGCGGAGTGGTACCAGCACATCCACGACGAGCTGACCGCCGCCGGGGTCCCGGACGAGCCGGCCACGCGGGTGGCCGGGTTCTCCTCGGCCTTCGCGACGCTGGACATCGTGTCGGTGGCCGACCGCATGGGCAAGGAGCCGCTGGACGTCGCCGAGGTGTACTACGACCTCGCCGACCGGCTCGGCGTCACGCAGCTGATGGACCGGATCAGTGACCTGCCCCGCAACGACCGCTGGCAGTCCATGGCCCGCGCGGCGATCCGCGAGGACCTGTACTCGGCGCACGCGTCGCTGACCGCGGATGTCCTGGCGGTGGGCAACGGCACGTCGACGCCGGAGCAGCGGTTCAAGGCGTGGGAGCAGAAGAACGCGGCGATTCTCGGGCGGGCGCGGACGACGCTGGAGGAGATCCGGGGGTCGGACGCGTTTGATCTGTCCAACCTTTCGGTGGCCATGCGGACGATGCGGACGTTGCTGCGCACGCATTCGTAGGCGGGGCGGATTCTTACGCCGTTGCCGTGTGGGGCGCCTCGGGCCGGGTTCGGTCCGGGGCGCCTTGGCGTGTGCGGCGGGGTGAGGGCTGGGCGGGGGCGGGGCGCAACCCGGCGTTGCGGGGTGCCGCTGCGCCCACCCGTGCCGCCCCAGCGGCACGACTGCCCGCAGCTAGGGGGAGCGGAGCGGGTCAGTGGAGGACGTTGGCTGCCAAGCGGGCCGCTCTGCGTGTCCTTGGGGTGGACAGGCGGCGGGCTGCCGGGCGGAGTAGCGCGGCGGTGGCGCCCACTGGCTGCCAGGTGATCTGGAGGCGGCCCGGGTTGTGGCCCTCCGGGCGGAGGGTGACGCGGTGGGGGGTGAGGCCGGCGCGGTGGGGGACGCGGGCCGTGAGGGGCGGGAAGGCCAGGGGTGCCAGGAGGATGCCCGTGTGGGTGCGACCCCGGTGGCGGAGCCGGAGCACCGGATGGCGGGTGCCCTCGAAGCCGTGGAGCGGGAGGCGGGCCGACGCCAGGTCGAGGCGGACGCGGCCCTCGAAGACGCCGGGGCCGACCGGCGAGAGGCGGAAGGGCACCGTGAGGCGCCTGCGGCCGGGGGCGAGGTGGAGCACGGCGCGCTGGGGGCCGACGGGGAGGCGCAGGGCCGGGTCGTAGGTGCGGACGGTGAGGTCGACCGACGCACCGGGGCCGCGCGTGATCCGGGTGATCTCGTGCCGGAGCAGGGCGGTGAAGAACGGGCGGGTGTCCAGTTCCAGGTCGCTCAGGTCCAGCTCGCGCCGGGCCTCGGGGGAACCCGGGACTTCCTCGCCCCAGTACAGGCGGCCGTCCGTCTCGTCCGGCGTCACCCGGCGCGGTGCCACGTCGTGGCCGAGGCCGCGGGCCGCCGTGCGGACGTCGGACAGGCGCCGGTCGCGCAGCAGCCGCAGGACGACGCGTTCGGCGCGGGGCAGCCGGGCGTAGGCGCCCTCGGCGAGCGTGTCGAGGTAGGGATTCATCAGGTCGGCGAAGGACGTCAGCCAGGCGTCGTCCCGGTAGGGGAGGTCACCGGCGTACATCCGGAAGTCGTGCTTGAGGAACTTGAAGTCCTTGTCCTCGCGCAGCCCCTCGTGCCCGCTGCGGGCCAGGAACGCGTCGATGAGCCGCTGCACGTGGACCCGGTCGCGGACGTTGGTGAGCTTGTGCCGCTGGTTGGAGATGGAGGCGGAGTCGGAGGCCGCGTAGGGGGCTATGTACCAGCGGTAGACCGGCTCGGGGACGACGGTGAACGTCTTGGCCAGGCAGTACGCCTGCGCCGAGAAGAGCTGGTCCTCGTAGTGGATGCCCTCGGGGAAGCGCAGGCCGTGCCGGTCGAGGAAGGCGCGGGCGTACATCTTGCTGGTCGACAGGTGCTCGAAGAACAGCCGCGGGTCCGCCTCGATGCCGTCGAGGGTGCGGCGTTCGGCGACCAGGTGCGGCATCCAGGTGGTACGGCGCCCGCCGTCCACGCGGACGCGGTGCACGGCGCCCATCGCGAAGTCCAGCTCGCGTTCGCGGTGGGCGGCGAGCAGGAGCTCGACGGCCCGCTCGGGGAGTTCGTCGTCGCTGTCCAGGAACATCAGGTACGGCGCCCGCGCGGTCTCCAGGGCGCGGTTGCGCGGGGCGCTGCACCCGCCGCTGTTGCGCGGCAGCCGCAGGTACACGATCCGCGGGTCGTGGGCGGCCAGTTCGCGGGCCACCTCCTCGGTGGCGTCGGTCGAGTGGTCGTCGCTGATGACGACCTCGATGTTCGCGTGGGTCTGGCGCAGCACGGACGCGACGGCGCGGGGCAGGCGTTCGGCGTCGTTGTAGACGATGACCGTGACGGTGACGTCCGGAGTACTCGGCGCGAGGGGTGGGAGCGTGCCGGTGGCCGGGCTCGTGGTGGCTGTCCTCATGACGCGCGGGCCTCCTCGGGGCTCGGGGCCGGGGTGCGGTCCTCGATGGGCAGGACCGGGGGCAGGGTCCGTTCGTCCTCGCCGAGGAAGACCCGGCGCACGACGCGTTCGGCGGCGTGGCCGTCGTCGTACTCGCAGAAGCGGCGCCGGAAGGCGGTCCGTGCCTTCGCCGCGCGTTCGTCGTGCCAGGCGTCGGTGGTGAGGATCTCCGTCAGTTCCGCCTGGCTGCGGGCGACGGGCCCGGGGGCCTCGGCCATGAGGTCGAAGTAGACGCCGCGGGTGGTGCGGTACGTCTCCCAGTCGTCGGCGTGGACGACGATCGGGCGGTCGAGGTTGGCGTAGTCGAACATGATCGACGAGTAGTCGGTGACCAGCGCGTCGGCGGCCAGGCACAGTTCCTCCACGGGTTCGTAGGAGGAGACGTCGACGAGGCGGCCGGTGCGGCGCAGGCCCGCGAGCGGGACCGAGGGGGAGGCGGCGCCGTCGTAGAAGTAGTGGGCGCGCACCAGCAGGACCGTGTCCTCGCCGAGTCGGTCGGCGAGGGCGGCGAGGTCGAGGCGCGGGGTCCAGCCGGCCTCGTAGTCGCGGTGGGTGGGCGCGTAGAGGACCGCGCGGCGGCCGGGCGCGATGCCGAGGCGGGCGCGGGCGGCGCGGACCTCGGCGGGACCGGCGGTGTAGTACACGTCGTTGCGCGGATAACCGTGGTCGAGGGAGAGGTGGCGGGAGGGGTAGGCCCGCTGCCACATGCGGGTGGAGTGGCTGTTGGCGGAGACGCTGTAGTCCCACTTGTCGACGCGTTCGAGCAGTGCCTGGAAGTCCAGGCCGTGGGCGGCGGCCGGGTAGGGCAGCTGGTCCAGGCCCATGCGCTTGAGCGGGGTGCCGTGGTGGGTCTGGAGGTGGACGGCGCCGGGGCGTTTGACCACCGCGTCCGGGAAGTTGACGTTGTTGACCAGGTACTTGGCGCGGGCCAGCACCTCCCAGTAGCGGCGCGTGCCGGGCACCACGTGGTCGGTGCCGGGCGGCAGCAGGGCGGCGCCCGCCGCGGTGACCACCCACACCGGGTGGACGCTCGGGGCGAGTTCGGCGAGCTTGGCGGCGATCGCGGCCGGATTGCAGGCCACCCCGCGGTTCCAGTACGCCGAGAAGACCGCGAGGTGCGGGTCGACCGGGCGGGCCAGGGCGCCGCGGTACTGGAGGGCGCGCAACCGGGTGCCGGCCCGGTGCCTGCCGGTGCGCACGGCGGAGCGCACCCCGCGCCGGGCGTGGTTGGCGCTCTGGAGGGCGCGGTACTTGCCGTAGGCGCCCTCCTCCAGGAGCGACCGGCGTACGCCCTCCAGACCGGCCGGGTGCCGCAGTCCCTCGGGGCGGTGGCGCCGGGCGGTCACGGACGCCCGGTGGAAGAACTCCCGCGCCACGTCGTCCGGCATCCCGGCGCGGGCGAAGGTGTGCAGGCAGTCGCGGACCATCAGGTCGTACAGGACACCGTGGACGGCGGTCCGGCCGGCGGCCAGGCCGAGGAGCGCCTCGTAGCGGTCGACCAGCGCGTAGCGCTGCGCCGGGGTGGGCGGCGGGAGGCTTTCGTGCCGCAGCCGGCGGTCCTCGTAGGCCGGGTGCGGCAGGCAGGCGACCCGGTCGGCGAGCAGCAGCGCGGCGTACGCGGCGAACGGCTCGTCCTCGGTGGTCAGGAGCCGTTCGTGGGCCCGCCAGAAGCCGGCGCGCAGGACGCGGCTGCCGAGCAGCGGGGTGAGGCGGAGCAGCGCCGCCCGGTCGTCGAGGGCGAGACCGGCACGGCCCGCGCGGGCGAGGCGGGGGCCGTCGGGGGAGGGCAGGCCCGAGGCCCGCCACGAGCTGCGGACGTGATCGAGGAGCAGGACGTCCACGGTGTCGGGCAGGGTCCCGGCGTGCGCGGCGACGGCGGGCGGGGCGCCGACCGGCACTCCGTCCTTGGCGTGCACGAAGTGCAGCCACCGGCCCCGCGCCCGTGCCGCCCCCGCCGAGCGGGCCGCGGCGTCGCCGGCCCCGTCCGGCAGGGGCAGCACGGTGAAGGCGGGGGCGTGCCGCTCGGCGACCTCCCGCGCCCAGTCCCCGACGGCGGCGACGATCACCTCGACGCCGGTGAGGGGATGGGCGTCCAGGGAGTCGAGGAGCGCGGGCAGGTGGTCCTGCACGTTGCGGCCGTGGACGACGACGCTGAGGGCGGGGGCCGCCTCGGCGAACGGATCGGGGACCGTCTCGGGCATCGCGGGGACTCCTTCGCCTCGGCCTTCGCTTCGTCGCTCCCGGGTCACTCCTGTGGGTCGGTTTCTATTCGGTCATAGTGGCATCGATCGGGCAAAAGGATTAATCGGGAGGGCGGTGAGTACGCCGTCCGGGGGACGGGACGCTCAGACGACCGCCTTGGCCCCGGGGGCGGGCTCGGGTGCTGTCTTGGGGGCCGCCTTGGGAGCCGCCTTGGGCTTCGCCGCCCGGTCCGGCCCGCCGGTGAACTTCTCGTACTCCTTCAGCACCTCCTCCGTCGGCCCGTCCATGCGCAGCTCGCCGCGCTCCAGCCACAGCACCCGGTCGCAGGTGTCGCGGATGGACTTGTTGCTGTGGCTGACCAGGAACACCGTGCCGGCGTGCCGGCGCAGCTCCCGGATGCGCTGCTCGGACCGCTTCTGGAAGGAGCGGTCGCCGGTGGCCAGGGCCTCGTCGACGAGGAGGACGTCGTGGTCCTTGGCGGCGGCGATGGAGAACCGCAGCCGGGCCGCCATGCCGGAGGAGTAGGTGCGCATCGGCAGGGTGATGAAGTCGCCCTTCTCGTTGATCCCGGAGAAGTCGACGATCTCCTGGTACCGCTCCTTGATCTGCGCGCGGGACATGCCCATCGCCAGGCCGCCGAGGTACACGTTGCGCTCGCCGGTGAGGTCGTTCATCAGGGCGGCGTTGACGCCGAGCAGGGAGGGCTGGCCGTCGGTGTAGATCCGGCCGCTCTCCACCGGGAGCAGGCCGGCGACCGCCTTGAGCAGCGTCGACTTGCCCGAGCCGTTGGTGCCTATCAGGCCGATGGCCTCGCCCCGGTAGGCCACGAAGGACACGTTCTTCACGGCGTGCACCCGGCGCACGCCCGCGGCCTGCTCGGTCTTCGAGCGGCGCAGGATGCGGTGGAGGGCGGCGGTCGCGGAGCCGCGTCCGGCGCCGGTGCCGTTGACCCGGTAGACGATGTCGACGCCGTCGGCGACGACGGTGGGCACGCGCTCGGCGGGGGTGTTGTCAGCGGGGGTGTCAGCCACGACCGTATGTCTCCTCGGCCTTCCAGAAGTAGATGAAGCCGCCGATCCCGGCGACCAGCGCCCAACCCACCGCGAGCGCCCACACATGGGGCGGCAGCTGGCTTCCGCCGAAGCTGTCGATCAGGGCGAAGCGCATCAGGTCGATGTAGACGACGGCGGGGTTGAGCTGGAGGGCGGTGCCGACCCAGGACGGCAGGCCGCTGTCCGGGCCGGTCATGTGCTCGATGCTGAACATGACGCCGGAGGCGTACATCCAGGTGCGCAGCAGGAACGGCATCAGCTGGGCCATGTCGGGGATCTTCGAGCCCACCCGGGCCATGATCATCGCCAGGCCCGCGTTGAACACGAACTGCAGCACCAGGGCCGGGACCGCCAGCAGCCAGGAGGGGCCGGGCGGCACGCCGAACGCCAGCAGGATCACGACCAGCGCGCACATCGAGAACAGCAGCTGCTGGAGCTGCTGGAGGCAGAACGACACCGGCAGTGCCGCCCGCGGGAAGTGCAGGGCGCGGACGAGGCCCAGGTTGCCGGAGATGGCGCGGGTGCCCGCCATGATCGAGCTCTGCGTGAACGTCCACACGAACACGCCGGTGACCAGGAACGGGACGAAGTCCGCCACGTCGCGCCTGGTGTCCAGCAGCAGGCCGAAGATGAAGTAGTACACCGCCGCGTTGAGCAGGGGCGTCATCACCTGCCAGAGCTGGCCCAGCTTGGCCTGGCTGTACTGGGCGGTGAGCTTGGCGGTGGAGAAGGCGCCGATGAAGTGCCGGCGCGCCCACAGCTGGCGGACGTACTGGGGCAGGGAGGGGCGGGCACCGCTGACCGACAGGCCGTGCCGGGCGGCGAGTGCCGCGAGGTCGTGGCCGGGGCCGGACGGGGGTGCGGTGGCGGTGGCGGCCTGGGTCGATGCCCGGGTCGGGGGTGGGGGGTCGAGGACCTGGCTCACATCCGGTGCTTTCGCTCGGGGGAGGGGGCGAGAGGGCGACGCCCGTCGTTCACCCGGGTGACCGTGGGTGTTCATTTACGTCGGGACGGCACCGTATCGTCGTGACGTGAGCGTAGGCCGTGGCAACGCCGGAACGCAACCGTTTCGTCGTGACGCCCTATGCTTGACCCGCATGACGACCAACGCCGCCGCCGACGAGCCACCGCGCCCGCGCCGCCGGGCCCCCGCGGGGGCGGCGGTGCTGCGCGAGGACGTGACGGAGGCCATCCGGGCGGCGGTCTTCGGGGAACTGGCGGCGGTCGGCTACGCCCGGATGTCCATCGAGGGCATCGCGCGCCGCGCGGGCGTCGGCAAGACCGCCGTCTACCGGCGCTGGCGCTCCAAGCTGCACCTGGTGCTCGACGTCGTCTCCGCCCTCGCCGTACAGGGCCTGCCCGCGCCGGACACCGGCTCCCTGGAGGGCGACCTGCGGCTGCTGTACGAGGTGACCTCCCGCGCCCTGCGCCACCCCGTGGCCTCGCAGATCATCCCCGACCTCCAGGCGGAGGCGGCCCGCAACCCCGACATCGCCGAGGCGCTCCAGAAGACCCTGCGCGAGGGCCAGGACGGCGTGGCCAGCAGGATCCTCGCGGCGGCGGCCGAACGCGGTGAGCTGGACCCGGCGCTCGACACCGACCTGGCCCTCGACCTCATCTCGGGCCCGCTGTACTGGCGATCGGTGGTCATCCGCAGCCCGAAGCTGCCGAAGGGCTACCTGGGATCGCTGGCCCGGGCGACCGCTCAGGGCCTGAAGGCGCTCTGAGCCGGGGGCCGCTGTCGGTGGCCCCTGCCGGGGTCCGCACGCGGGCCCGGGACTGGGCGGGCCTCGGCGCGCCGCTCGCCGAGGACCCCCGGCACCGCCGGTCCCGCGGGATGGGCGCCCGGCTGGTCGGGCTCGCCGCCGAGCGGGCGCGGGCGGCAGGCCGTGAGTGGCTCCACGTCGACTCCGAGGAGCACCTGCGCCCGTTCTCCTTCGAGGCGTGCGGCTTCAAGGAGACGGCGGCCGGACTCGTCCCTGTGACCGCCGGGCGAGGGGCACACTGGTCCGATGATCTCCACAGACCCCAAGGCCAATCTCCGCTTCTACCTCCAGTCGGCCCGCGACGCCCTGCTCTGGAAACTCGAAGGGCTCTCGGAGTACGACATACGGCGCCCGGCGACGCCGACCGGTACCAACCTGCTCGGGCTGGTGAAGCACTCCGCCACCGTGGAACTGGGCTACCTCGGCGAGGTGTTCGGGCGGCCGTCCCCCAAAGCGCTGCCCTGGATGGAGGACGGTGCCGACGCCGACGCGGACATGTGGGCCACCGCCGACGAGTCACGCGAGTTCGTCGTGGGGGTGTACCGCCGGGCGTGGGCCCACGCGGACGCGACGATCGACGCGCTGGCGCTGGACACGGTCGGCAAGGTGCCCTGGTGGCCGGAGGGCAAGGACGAGGTGACGCTGCACCATGCCGTGATCCGGGTGATCGCGGACGCCCAGCGGCACGCCGGTCACGCCGACATCGTCCGGGAGCTGACGGACGGTGCCGTGGGGATGCGCGAGGACAACTCCAGTGTGCCGGCGGGGGACGCCGCGTGGTGGGCTGCGTACCGGGACCGGATCGAGGACGCGGCCCGGGAGGCCGAGCGCCGGGCGACGCCGGGCCGGACCCGATGAGGCGGGCGTGGACGGGCCCGGTGCTGCTGCTGATCGCCGGAGCGGGGGCCGCGAGCGGGCCGTTCGCCCAGGGGCGCCCGGGGACGGGTGCCGCGCTGTCGCTCCTGTTCGTGCTGCTGGCGTGGCTGGTCTCGCCGCTGGTGTTCCCCCGGTCGGTCGGTGCGCCTCAGGCACTGCGGGCCGGCGCCGCCGACGGCCGGCCGGTCGTCTTCTGGCGGCCGGGGTGTGTCTACTGCCTGCGGCTGCGCATCCGGCTGGGCCGGAAGGCGCGGCGGTTGCACTGGGTCGACATCTGGCGCGACGAGGCCGGGGCGGAGGTGGTGCGGGGGGCCAACGACGGCAACGAGACCGTGCCCACGCTGCTCGTGGCGGGCCGCACGTACACCAATCCGGACCCGGCGTGGGTGCGTGCGCAGGTCTCCTCGTCCCGCTGACCCGGCCCCGGCCCCGGCCCCGGCGTCCCGCGTCCCGGGCGTCAGTCCCGGGCCGCCTCCGGGTGGAGCCGTACCCAGCCCGCCCAGGCCGAGGTGATCATGTCCTCGACGTCGCACTTGGCCTTCCAGTCCAGCTCGACGGCGGCGCGGTCGGCGGAGGCGACGACGCGGGCCGGGTCGCCGGGGCGGCGGGGCGTGACCGTCGGGGGCTGGTCGTAGCCGGTGAGGGCGTTGATGCGGTCGATCATCTCGCGGACGGAGACGCCCTCGCCGCGGCCGATGTTGAGGGTGAGGGCACGGCCCGGCGAAGACCGCAGGGCGCGGGCCGCCGCCACGTGCGCCTCGGCCAGGTCGACGACGTGGATGTAGTCGCGCACGCAGGTGCCGTCCGGCGTCGCGTAGTCGTCGCCGAAGATCCGGGGGGCCGCGGACTCCGTCAGCTTCTCGAAGACCATGGGGACGAGGTTGTAGACGCCGGTGTCGGCCAGCTCCGGGCTCGCCGCGCCCGCCACGTTGAAGTACCGCAGGCACGCCGTGGCCAGCCCCGCCGCCTTGCCGGTGGCCCGGACCAGCCACTCGCCGGCCAGCTTGGTCTCGCCGTACGGCGACATCGGCACGCAGGGCGTCTCCTCGGTCACGAGGTCGACGTCGGGCATGCCGTACACGGCGGCGGAGGAGGAGAA
This sequence comes from Streptomyces violaceorubidus, assembly GCF_000717995.1. Lineage (GTDB taxonomy): Bacteria > Actinomycetota > Actinomycetes > Streptomycetales > Streptomycetaceae > Streptomyces > Streptomyces violaceorubidus. The sequence continues at coordinate 327,840 of NZ_JODM01000003.1, read as the reverse complement.
GACGAAGGACGGGACCTCGGCCTTCGTGACCGCGTCCAGCAGGACGCGCAGACCCTCGACGTTCTCCCGGTAGTAGTGCAGGGGCAGGTCCACCGACTCGCCGACCTGCTTCTTGGCGGCCAGGTGCACCACGCCGGTGACCGAGTGGTCGGCCAGGGCACGGGCCACGCGCTCCCCGTCCAGGACCGAGCCCACCACCAGGGGGACACCGTCGGGCACGCGCTCGGCGATCCCCGTCGACAGGTCGTCGTAGACCACGGCCTTCTCGCCCGCTTCGGTCATCGCCCGTACGACGTGCGCCCCGATGTATCCGGCGCCGCCGGTGATCAGCCAGGTCATTCGGCCGTCCCCTTCGTTCAGTGGTCCTTGCTAGCCATGATCCGTCATCCCGGCGCCCGCGGGCGCCCGCACCCCTCAGGACGGTTCGGGGGCCGGATCGGTGCCGTACGCGTCCAGTGCCGCCGTGAGCCGGTCGAGGCGGGCACGCAGGTCCTGGATTTCGGCGAGGTCCAGGCCGGTCGCCGCGGAGATCCGGCGCGGCACCTCGACGGCCCGCTCGCGCAGCGCCGAGCCCTCCCCGGTCAGCCGCACCTGGACCGACCGCTCGTCGCGCGCGCTGCGCTCGCGCCGCACCAGACCGGCCGCCTCCAGCCGCTTGAGTAGGGGGGACAGGGTGCCGGAGTCGAGCCGGAGGTGCTCGCCGAGCTTCTTCACCGGCAGCTCGCCGTGCTCCCACAGCACCATCATGACCAGGTACTGCGGGTAGGTGAGCCCCAGGTCCTTGAGGACGACGCGGTAGACGCCGCCGAAGGCGCGCGACGCGGCGTTCAGGGAGAAGCAGATCTGCTGGTCCAGGCGGAGCCAGTCGGTGGCGGGCGTGGTCATGCGCTCCAGGGTAGCGGACTCGTACTTGTTCACAATTTAGTTGTGCGCAATTAAGTTGCGTCCGGCTCGGTTGCGTGCTCTACTGGTGGCTGTCAGGCACCCAGGCCTCCTCCTGAAAGGGACGGTTTCTCCCATGGACGCGCTCTACACCGCCGCCGCCACCGCCACCCACGGCCGCGACGGCCGCGCCGTCACCTCCGACGGCAAGCTCGACCTCGCCCTCGGATTCCCCGTCGAGATGGGCGGCAACGGCGAGGGGACCAACCCCGAGCAGCTGTTCGCCGCCGGGTACGCCGCCTGCTTCGGCAGCGCCCTCGGTCTGGCGGGCCGGGCGGCGAAGGTCGACGTCAGCGACGCCGCGGTGACCGCCGAGGTCGGCATCGGCAAGCAGGGCGAGGGCTTCGCGCTCGCCGTCACCCTCCGCATCGAGCTGCCCGAGGGCGTCGACGAGGAGACCGGCCGCAAGCTGGTCGAGCAGGCCCACCAGGTCTGCCCCTACTCCAACGCCACCCGCGGCAACATCCCGGTCGAGCTCGTCATCGAGTAGTCCCCGGCAGGGTCACCGCGGTCTGGGCGGTCACCCCACCCGCGCCAGCACCTCACCCGTCCGTTCGCTCCACGCGACCACCACCGCCTCCTCGGGCACCGGGTGCCAGCGGGTCAGCAGCAGCCAGCGGACGTGGTAGCGGCGGACGACGGCGGCGCGCTCGGCGCGGGTGGAGTCCGGCGCGAGGTACGCCTCGACGTCGGCCACCCGCCGCCCGCGCTCCCGCTCGTCCAGCGCCGGGTCCGGCCAGGCGGGCGCCGCGAGGTTCGGCCCGTACCCGGCGAGGGAGTGCCCGGCGTAGTAGCCGTCGGTGATCACGACCTCGCCGGGGCCGATGTGCCGGGCCGCCCACGTGTACGCCGGCCACCGGGGCGGCTGCTCGAAACCCACCGGGTCCAGCGCGCGCGGCACCACCGCCCCCGCATGGACCGTGAGGAACCCCAGCAGGGCGCCGGCCGTCGCGGCCCAGCCGAGCACCGCCCGCCGCCGCTCCCAGGGCCGGGGCGCCGCCAGCTCCACCGCCAGGGCGAACTGCGGGGGCACCAGTGTGAGCCCGAGGATCCGGCCGTAGGTGTAGTGGCCGCTCACCCAGCCGTACGCCACCACCGCGCAGTCCAGCGCGAACATCAGCACCAGCGGATCCCGCGGCGAGCGGCGTCCGCGCGCCCACAGGGCCGGCAGACCGAGCAGGGCCAGCCAGAACTCCCCGGGCAGGTGGAGGTACAGCACCCGGTGCATCGCGTCCACGCTGTCGTCGCCGGCCAGCGCGAACACGTCGAAGTACGGCCAGCCGGCCGCCACCCCCGCCGCCACGGCGCCGGTCAGCGCCCACCGCCCCACGACCGGCCCGCGCCATCCCCGCTGCCACCCGGCGACCAGCGCCACCGCGCCGAGCGCCGCCGCCACCGAGGTGATCGGGTGGACGAGGAGGATCAGGCCGTACAGGGCGCCGAGCCCCGCGTAACCGGGCAGGCCGCGCAGTCCGCTCGGCCCCACGTACCGCACCCGGCGCCGGTCCCGCGCCCGTGCGCCGGTCAGCGCCCAGGCCCAGAAGGTGAGCCCGATCGCGAAGGCCGACGGGTAGCCCAGGTTGCCCGTCATCGACATCAGCCCGAGGTAGCCGCTCCACCACGCCCGCTCGGTGCCCCACAGCAGCGTCATCGCGCCCAGCGCCAGCACCGGCGCCCACGGCCGCGGGGTCAGCACCCGCACGAAGCGGCCGAGGCCGGTCAGCAGCACCAGCAGGTTCAGCGGCCCGGCGAGCCGCACCACCTCCCAGCCGCCCAGCCCCGTCAGCCGGGCGAACGCACCCTGTGCCACCGCGTACGGCGAGTAGTACGCGCTGCCCGCGCCCGGCAGATCGGCCATCGGGTGCCGGGGATGGAGGAGGTTCTCCTTCAGGCGCTCGACGACGGCCGCGTGCTGGCCGGCGTCGCAGCACAGCGGCACCGCCCAGTACGCCAGCGCCATCACGAGGAAGAAGAGGAAACCGGCGGCCTGGTACGGGGATGGGCGCCAGATGCGTCCGCCGCGCAGCGCCGTCGCGCCGCGCACCGGCCGCCGGACGAGGACGTCGGCGCTCACGACACGGCGGGAGTGTGGGGCATTCGAGACATTTGGCGTATGTTCCCGGCGGGGTCGCCCCCGTCAATCCCTCAACGGCCCAAGTCACCCGGGTGGCGGACGCTCAGCCGACCGCGCCCGCCCGGTCCGGTCGGCCCTGCACGGGCAGCGGCACCCGGCCGCCCCGCACCACCGGCTCCAGCAGCAGCGGCACCCCCACCACCGGCAGCAGCCACGCCAGGACGATCAGCCGCTCGCCCCAGATGTTGATGTCGGGGTGCCCCGCCTGGGTGAGGATCCCGGTGCACGCCGCCGCGACCAGGAAACCGCCGACCGCGCCCCCGCGCCGCACGGCGCCCCACGCCCCGGCGGCCAGCGCCGCCGCGAACAGCGGCTGCCACGCCTGCCTGCGCAGCCACTCCACCCAGAAGTTGCCCTGCAACTGCCAGAACTCCGGCCACGGACGCGCGCGGTCGGGTCGGGCGAAGTGGTCGGTGAGCAGATCCTGGAGGCTGTCCGCCTCGGACGGGTAGTGCAGCAGCCGCGCCAGCACCAGCGTCGCGGCCGCACCGGCCAGCCCCACGGCCGCGAGCGCCAGCACCTCCCGGGGTGGCGGGCCGCTTCCGTGCCGCCGCAGCCGCCGGTGCCGGCGCAGGGCGATCACCGCACCGGCCGCCGCCAGGCACAGGCCGAGGAACAGCGCCTGGGAGTGCTTGACCGTGAACAGGGCCGACAGCGAGGCGGCGACCAGCGCGAGCCCGGCCCGCCGCCGGCCCGCCCGCAGCACCAGCGCGCAGCCCCACACCGCGGCCAGCGTCAGCGCCATCAGCAGGCCCTCGGTCATCGGCCGCATCGCGGTCGTCCCGCACGGCAGTACGTAGTACAGCGCCTGCCCGGCCAGCGCGAGCGGCACCGGGACCGACAGGGTCCGCAGGATCAGGAAGACCAGGACGCCGCCCGCGCCCGCGATCACGACCCCCGCCGCCCACAGGCCCCACGTCACCCCGAAGGCCAGCACGAACGGCACCAGGAACGCCGGATAGCCCGGCCGCGCCTCGAAGATCGCCATGAAGCGCTCCGACATGTACGGCACCGTGTGCCCGCCGGTCTGCCCGGCCGCCAGCCGCGGCCGCACCGCCGCCCACTCCTGCTTCCGGCACTCCGCCAGCACCTCGTCGGCGGGGTCGGGGCGGTGGAAGCGGACCACGTGCACGCTCTGGTCCCGGCGGGCCCGCTCCGCCCGGGACGCGCACACGTAGTCGATGGTGGCCGTCGCCGCCCCGCGCTTGCTCTCCCCGGTCAGACTCATGGCGTACGACAGGTAGTTCCTGGTGTCGGGGGTGTCCCGGCCGGTGACGTTCGCCAGCTGGAGGGCGGCGAACACGGCGGCCAGGAGCAGCACTCCCCGTACCCGGCGGCTCACCGGACCGCGGGGTCTCATGTGGAGGGCAGCAGGTCGCGTCCGGACGGGACGGCGCGGGCGCCGGGGACGCCGGAGGGCTCCGGCGCCGGCATCGGCTCGCCCAGCAGCAGCGTCCGCACCACCCGCTCGGCCGCCCTCCCGTCCTCGTACTCGCAGTACCGGGCCCGGAAGGACGCCCGCAGCCGCGCCGCCTCCTCGTCCCGCCACGCCCCGGAGGCCAGCAGCCACGCCAGCTCCCGGTAGGAGCGCGAGACGTGCCCGGGCGCCTCCTCGGTGATGTCGAAGTACGTGCCGCGGGTCGCCGTGTAGGGGCCCCAGTCGTCGGCGTGGATCACGATCGGCCGGTCCAGGAGGGCGTAGTCGAACATCAGGGCCGAGTAGTCGGTGATCAGCAGGTCGGAGGCGAGCATCAGGTCCTCCACGTGCGGCTCGTCCGTCGCGTCGACCACCACGCCCCGCCGGTGCAGCTCCGCGAGGCCCAGGCCCCGCGCCGGACCGGTGGCGAGGGACGGGTGCAGGCGCACCACCAGCGTGTGGCCCTCGCCGAGGTCGGCGGCGAGCCGGGCCACGTCGAGGCGCTCGACGAGCCCGCCGCGCCGGTACTCGCGGCGGGTCGGCGCGTACAGCACGACGGTGTGGCCCTCGGGGACGCCGAGCCGCTCGCGGACCCTCCGGCCCTCCTCGGCACCGGCGCCGACCAGGACGTCGTTGCGCGGGCTGCCGGTGCGCGCGGACGTGAAGTGGCAGGGGTAGGCCCGCTCCCAGATCCGCTCCGCGTACCGGCCCGCGACCAGGCTGTGGTCCCAGCGGTCGGCCCGGCGCAGCATCTGCGGCACGTCCAGACCGTGCCGGGCGCCCGGCCTGCCCAGCAGGTCGACGCCCATGTACTTGAGCGGGGTGCCCTGATGGGTGTGGATGTGGACGCTGCCCGCCCGCTTGTCCACCGCGCCGGGCCAGTTGACGTTGTTGACGAAGAACGCCGCCCGCTCGGTCACCCGGCGGTAGGCGGCACTGCCCAGGACCACGTGCTCGGTGCCCGGCGGCAGCAGCGCGGGGTCCGCCGCGCACTCCTCGTCCCGCACCACCCACACCCCGCGCAGGTGCGGCGCGAGTTCGCGGGCCGCGCGGTGGATCGCGGCGGGGTCGCCGAGCACACCCCGGTGGGAGAAGGCCGAGTACACGACGAGGTCGGGGTCGAGGGGCCGGCGGGGGAGCAGGGCGGTGGCGGCCCGACGGGCCCGCCCGGCGGCCGTGGCGCGCGCCTGCCGGGTCCGTCGCTCCAGCTCCCGCGCCGCACGGCCGGACTGCCGGCGCAATAGGTAGGCGGCGTAGGGCCCCTCCAGCACCCGCAGTTCCGCCGGGACCGCCGCGTCCCGCGGCCGGTACGCGCGGAACATCTCGGCGGTGCGGTGGAAGAACTCGGCCCGGTCGGACGGCGGCAGCCGGTCCGGCTTGGACAGGATGTCCAGGCAGTGCTCGCCCATCTTGGCGTGCAGGAACGGCCGCCACCGGGCCGCCAGCTCCGGCCGGGCGTCGAGGAAGGCGAAGACGCGCTCGTACTGCGCGTGGACGTCGAAGTGCTTGCGGCTGGTGGTGGACAGGATGTTGCCCTGGCGCCGCTGGCGGTAGTTCAGGCAGATCCGGTCCAGCGTCGCGATCCGCTCCGCGCTGAACATGACCGGGAAGGTCCAGGGCGTGTCCTCGTAGTAGCCGGGCGGGAAGGTGAAGCCCTCCCGTTCGACGAAGTCGCGCCGGTAGACCTTGTTCCACACCACCATCAGCAGGTCGAGGATCTCGGGGCGTTCGGCCGCGGTGAACGTGTCCTCGCCCGCCTCCGAGAGCACCCGGGCCAGGACGTTGCGCCGGGTGCCGCCCCACCAGTAGGTGCGCGCGTAGTCGAAGACCAGCACGTCCGGGCCGTCGGGGCCGCCCGTCTCCTCCAGCCGGTCGGCCATGGCGCGCAGGGCGCCCGGGGTGAGGGTGTCGTCGCTGTCGAGGAAGAAGAGGTAGTCGCCGGTGGCGTGCGGCAGCCCGGCGTTGCGGGCCCGGCCGAGGCCGGCGTTCTCCTCCAGGTGCAGCACGCGCACCCGGTCGTCGCGGGCCGCGTACTCGTCCAGGATCGCCCCCGAGCCGTCCGGGGAGCAGTCGTCGACGGCGATCACCTCGATGTCCCGGAAGGACTGGTCCAGGACCGAGTCGAGGCACTCGCGCAGGAAACCCTGCACCTTGAAGCAGGGGACGATGACGCTGAAGCGGGGCACGGCGGGGTCAGCTCCTTACGAGGGTGGCGGCGGCGGGGGCCGGGACGCGCTCCGCGAGCGGGATCACGGGCGGCAGCGCCTCGGGCGGCTCGCCGAGCAGCACCCGGCGCACGACGCGCTCGGCGGCCCGGCCGTCGTCGAACTCGCAGAACCGCTCCCGGAAGGCCGCCCGCAGCGCCGTCGACTCCGGGCCCGCGTAGGTGCCGTCGGCGAAGACGCGGGCCAGCTCCTCCGGGGTGCGCGCCACCGGTCCGGGCGGGGCCGCCATGAGGTCGAAGTACACGCCGCGGGTCTCCCGGTAGACGTCCCAGTCCTCGGCGTACACGACGATCGGGCGGTCCAGGTTGGCGTAGTCGAACATGATGGACGAGTAGTCGGTGACCAGCGCGTCCGCGGCCAGGCACACGTCCTCGGAGGAGCGGTGCGCGGTCACGTCGATGACCCGGCCGGTCCGCTCCCGGCTCCCGCCCCGGTCGTAGAAGTAGTGGGCCCGCAGCAGCACCACGACGTCCTCGCCGGCCGCCTCGCAGAAGGCCTCCAGGTCCAGGCCGCCCGCGCCGAAGCCGGACTCCCAGTCCCGGTGCGTCGGCGCGTACAGGACGGCCGTGCTCCCCTCCGGGACGCCCAGTTCCCGCCGGACGCGGGCCACGTCCTCGGCGCTCGCCGTGCAGTAGACGTCGTTGCGCGGGTAGCCGTACTCCAGGTGCTCGTAGGCGCCCGGGAAGGCGCGCTCCCACATCTGGGTGGAGTGCCGGTTGGCGGACAGGTTGAAGTCCCAGCGGTCCACGCGGGCGAGGAGCTTGGTGAAGCTGCCGGTGGCCGCCGCCACCACCGGGTACGTCGACTGGTCCACGCCCATCGTCTTCAGCGGCGTGCCGTGCTGCGTCTGCAGGTGCACGCTGCCGGGGCGCTTGACGACGCCCTCGGCGAAGTTGGCGTTGTTCACCAGGAACCTGGCGCGGGCCAGCACCTCCCAGTACCGGTGGCTGCCGATGACGGCGTGCTCGACCCCCTCCGGCACCGTGTGCGCCTGGTCCGGCTCGACCAGGAACACCGACCTGAGATGCGGGGCCAGTTCCCGGGCCGCGCGGTGGATCGCGGCCGGGTTGCAGGCGTAGCCGCGGCCCCAGTAGGCGCAGTACACGACGAGGTTCGGGTCCAGCGGACGGCGCAGGTGGCGGCGGTAGCGCAGCCGGGTGCGCAGCCCGCGCGGCCACGGCAGGCGGCGCAGCAGGCCGGTCGCCGCCCGGTTGGCGGCGCGCAGCGCGCGGAAGCCGGTGTACGAGCCCGACGCCAGCATCCGGTGCTGCACGCCGAGCCGTCCGCCCGGCGGCCTGAAGCCCGCGGGGCGGTGACGCCGGTACAGGCGGCTCGCCCGGCGGTAGAAGGCGCGGCGCGCCCGCCCGGACAGGCGCCGGGGGTGGGTCGCCGTCTTCAGGACCGCCGCGAAGAGCTGCTCGAACAGGGGTCCGCGCCGCTCGGGCGGCAGGCCCAGCTCGGCGGCGTGGGTGAGCGCCAGTTCGGCCTGGTCGAGCAGGTCCGCGTGGTGCTCGCCGGGCAGGTTCAGCCGGTTGCCCTGGCGCCGCACCCGGTGGCGTACGACCACCTCGCGCAGCACCGCCACGCGCTCGGCGCGCGCCGCGACGCGGGCGCCGAAGCCGAGGTCCGTGTAGTGCCCGGCGGGGAAGTCCAGCCCTCGCTCGGCCAGGAAGGTACGGCGGTGGACCGCGCTCCACGCGGGCAGGTGTACGCCGCTCAGCAGCGGGGCGCGGTCGGGGGCGAAGGCGCCGTCCGGGGCCTTCGCCAGCAGTGGCGCGGCCGGGTTGGTGGTCTCGCCCTCCCACCAGGGCACGCGCTCGTACTCGACGTACAGGACGTCGACGCCGCCGGTGTCCGCCAGCCGCGCGTCGAGGGCCGCCAGCGCCCCGGGGACCAGGATGTCGTCGCCGTCGAGGAACAGCAGGTACGCGCCGGTCGCCGCCCGCATGCCGGCGTTGCGCGCCCCGGCCAGACCGGCCGACGGCGGCGAGTGCACGGGCGTGACCCGGGTGTCCCGCTCGGCGTGCTCCCCGGCGACGTCCGCCGCGGGGCTGTCGGGGCCGTCGCAGACCGGGATCAGCTCGAAGTCGCCGAAGGACTGGCCGAGGACCGAGTCCAGTGCCTGGGAGAGCCGCCCCGCGACCCCATGGGACGGGACGATGATGCTGAAGCGGGGCATACTGCTCTTTCTCTCGTGGTCCTGGTCCGACTCGTCCTGGTACCAGGGGGGAACTCCCCGTAGGCAAACGGTGGTCAGAGGCTGTCGGTGACGGTGCGGGGCCCCGCGGGTTGCGGCACCGTGGCCAGCGGGGTGCGGGCGAGGACGGCCGCGGCCGAGGGCGCGGGGCGGCGCTCGGCGAGGGGGACGACCGGCGGCAGATCGCTCTCGCCCAGGACGACCCTGCGCACCACGCGCTCGGCGGCGCGGCCGTCGTCGTAGGGGCAGAACCGCTCGCGGAAGGCGGCCCGCAGCCGTGCCGACCGGGCGCCGTGCCACTCGCCGCTCGCGAACAGGCCGATCAGCTCGTCCTCGTCCCGCGCGATCGCGCCCGGTGGGAAGGAGCGCAGGTCGACGTAGGTGCCGCGGGCCGCCTCGTACGCCTCCGGCTCATGGGCGTGGATCACGATCGGGCGGTCCAGGCCCGCGTAGTCGACCATCAGGGACGAGTAGTCGGTGACCAGGGCGTCCGAGGCCAGGCACAGCGACTCCACGTGCGGGTGGCCGCTGACGTCCAGCACCCGGCCGGCGGAGGCGGTGAGCGGGCCGCCGTGCCGGGGGTGGGCGCGGGCCAGCACCATGAAGCGCGGTCCGAGCCGGCGCACGACGCGTTCCAGGTCCAGGGCGGCGCGCTGGGTGCGCCGGTAGTCGCGGTGGGTGGGCGCGTACAGGATCGCGACCGTGCCCTCGGGGATGCCGAGGGTCTCGCGCAGCCGCGCCACGTCCGCCGCCGTCGCCCGCTGGAGGACGTCGGTGCGCGGCTGCCCGCACTCCAGGGCGGCCCAGTCGCCGGGGTGCACGCGCTCCCAGGTCAGGGTGGAGTGGCGGTTGGCGCAGACCACGTAGTCCCAGGAACCGGCCTCGCGCAGCAGCCGGGCGAAGTCGGTGCCGCGCGCGGCGGCCGGGCGCTCCTGGAGGTCCAGGCCCATGTGCTTGAGGGGGGTCCCGGCCCGCGTCTGGACCAGCACCTGCCCCCGCCGCCTGACCAGGCCGGGGCCGAAGGCCGCGTCGCTCACCAGGTAGCGGGAGCGGGCCAGGGCGGTCCAGTGGGCCGCCGTGCCCGGGGCCAGGCGGCGCGTGCCGGGCGGCACGGTGTGGTGGTGCACGAGGTCGGCGGCCCACGCGGTGCGCACGTGCGGCGCCAGACGGCGGAACGCCTCCTCCAGCGCGCCCGGGTCGCGGCCGTACTCCCGGTGGCCCTCGACGGCGAAGAGGGCACGGTCGGCGCGGAGCGGCAGGCAGCGCTGGAGGCGGTAGTGCAGCCGGAGGGCGCCGGTCCGGGCGGTGCGCAGCAGGCCCGCGGCGCCCCGACCGGTACGGCGGCGCAGCGCGGAGGCGAGGCGCAGGGCGGCGTAGGTGCGGCGCAGGCCGAGCCGGAGCAGGGCGTGGCGCAGACGGACGGGCAGCGGGGCCCGGGCGCCGGGGACCCGGTAGCGGCGGCAGTGCACGCGGGCCCGGCGCAGGAACTCGGCGCGCAGCGCACGCGGGAGGCGGTCGGGGCGGGTGTACACCGTCGTCAGGTGGTCGGCCATGCGGCGGTACAGGAGGGGCCGCCAGCGGGCCAGCTCCTCGCGCGCGTGGGGGTGCGTCTCCCCGCGCGCCTGGAGGAACGCGAAGACGCGGTCGTACTGGGTGAACACGTCCAGGTGCCGCTCGCTCGGCGTGCCCAGGATGCTGCCCCGCAGGCGCTGCCGGTAGTGGACGCAGACCCGGTCCAGGGTGGCGACCGACCCGGCGGTGATCAGGAGCGGGTAGGTCCAGGGGGTGTCCTCGTAGTAGCCCGGCGGGAAGGCGAGGCCCTCGCGCGCCGCGAACTCCCGCCGCACCGCCTTGTTCCAGGCCACCATCAGCAGCTTCAGCAGCCCCGGCCGGTCGGCGAGCCGGAACGGCGCCGGGCCCTGCTCGGTGAGGTGCGCGGCGGCCTGGTTGCGCACCGTCTCGCCGGTCCAGTACGTGCGCGCGTAGTCGTAGACCAGGACGTCCGGGTCGCCCGTCTCCTTGATCCGGTCGGCGATGCTCCGCAGCGCGTGCGGGGTGAGGGTGTCGTCGCCGTCGAGGAAGAGCAGGTAGTCGCCGCCCGCCCGCTCCATCCCGGCGTTGCGGGCGGGGCCCAGGCCCTCGTTGCGCGGCAGGCGGACGACGCGGACCCGCGGGTCGAGGGCCGCGAACTCGTCGGCGATCGCGCCGCAGGCGTCCGGGGAGCAGTCGTCGACCACGATGACCTCGAAGTCCGGGTACGACTGGGCCAGCACCGACTCCAGGCACGCGTGCAGGTACGCCTGCACCTGGTACGCGGGAACGATGACACTGAACCTGGGCACGGGGACATCCATCGGTCGGCGGGATCGGTGCGGGCGTTCGGCCCGGCAACGTCCCGCGGAGCGGGTTGGTTACGGTCCCCGGGGCATTCGGGGGACGTTGTGCCCGTACGGATGAGGGGGCGGACCGGAAACCGGCCCGCCCCTCAAGGGTGGTGTCGCGGCGGCTACTTGACGGCACCCGCCATGACGCCGGAGACGAACTGACGCTGGAAGGCGAAGAACACGGCCAGCGGGATCACCATGGAGATGAACGCGCCCGGCGCCAGCACGTCGATGTTGTTGCCGAACTGCCGCACCTGGGTCTGGAGGGCGACCGTGATCGGCTGGTTCCCGGAGTCCGAGAAGATCAGCGCGACCAGCATGTCGTTCCACACCCACAGGAACTGGAAGATGCCCAGGCTCGCGATCGCGGGCCCGCCGAGCGGCATCACCACCCGCACGAACAGCCGCAGTTCACCTGCGCCGTCCAGGCGGGCCGCCTCCAGCAGCTCCCGCGGGATCTCCGCGAAGAAGTTCCGCAGCAGGAACACCGCGAAGGGCAGGCCGAAGCCGACGTGGAAGAGGATCACGCCGAGCAGCGACCCGAACAGGCCGATTTTGCCGAAGAGTTCGGCGATCGGGATCAGGGCCACCTGCACGGGCACGACCAGCAGCCCGACCACGGCCAGGAACCACCAGTCGCGGCCCGGGAAGTCCATCCACGCGAAGGCGTACCCGGCCAGCGCCCCGATGACCACGACCAGGACGGTCGCGGGCACGGTGATCAGCGCGGTGTTGAGGAGGGAGGAGGTGATGTCGCCGTTCTTCAGCAGCTCCTCGTAGCTCTGGAAGGTGAGCTGCGAGGGCTCGGTGAAGACCTTCCACCAGCCGTTCGCCGCCATGTCCTCGGGGGTGCGCAGCGAGGAGAGCAGCAGCCCGATCGTCGGCACCAGCCAGCGTTACTGCGCCGTCCCGGGGGACGACCCCCGGACCCCCAGCCGTCCCAGCGCGGACGCGACTTCATCGCCGCACCTCCCGCCGCACGTTACTGCGCCGTCCCGGGGGACGACCCCCGGACCCCCAGCCGTCCCAGCGCGGACGCGACTTCATCGCCGCACCTCCCGCCGCAGTCGCCGTACGTTGAACCACATCACCGGGATGACCAGGAGCAGCAGGAACACCGCGATGGCGCTGGCGACGCCCGGCTGGTCCGAGGCGAAGCCCTTGCGGTACAGCTCCAGGGCGAGCACGTTGGCGTCGTCCTGGGAGGAGCCCGGGGCGATGATGAAGACCAGGTCGAAGACCTTCAGCACGTTGATCATCAGGGTGACGGCCACGACCGCGAGGACCGGTGCGAGCAGCGGCACCGTGACCCGTCTGAAGACCTGCCACTCGTTGGCGCCGTCCACCCGGGCGGCCTCCAGCAGCTCCCGGGGCATCCCGGCCAGGCCCGCCGCGATCAGCACCATCGCGAAACCCGCCCACATCCAGACGTACGATCCGATGATCGCCGGGGTGACGAGGGAGGGGCCGAGCCAGTTCAGGCCGTTGTACGGCTCCTTGAAGTTGTCGGCCGGCAGCCTGAGCAGCGCCCCGTCGGCCGCCGCGGGCAGCGTGAAGGTGCCGTCCCCGGCCGCGGTGGTGGACGCGACCACCTCGCCGTCCTTGACCGCCTCGATCTTCATCCCGGCGTAGCCCAGCTCGGCCGCGTCGACGCCGCCGAGCCTGCCCACGCCCTTGCCGCGGGTGAAGTCCTGCCAGGTGGTGCCGGTGACCTTCCCGTCCGCGGGCTCGGCGGTCGCGGCCTGCTTCGCGCCGTCCGGCATCAGGTCGGGGGCCACGCCCACGAGCGGCAGCACGACCGGGGTGCCCGCGGTGACCGGCCGCTTCGTGACGAACGCGCCCCCGCCGGCGGCTTTCAGCGGCGAGTCGCGGCCCGGGTGCGCCTTCGGGAACGCCGACGACTCGGCGAACGTGTCGTGCACCCCGACCCACACCGCGTTCGCGACGCCCTTGTCGGGGTCCTGGTCGTACACCAGGCGGAAGATGATGCCGGCCGCGAGCATCGAGATGGCCATCGGCATGAAGACGACCAGCTTGAACGCCGTGCCCCAGCGGATGCGTTCGGTCAGCACCGCGAAGATCAGACCGAGCGCGGTGGCGACCGTGGGCGCGAACACCACCCAGATGACGTTGTTCTTCAGGGCGGTGCGGATGCCGTCGTCGGTGAACAGCGTCTCGTAGTTGTCGAACCCGGCGAAGGAGTCGCCGGACTGGTCGTAGAAGCTGCGGATCAGCGAGTACCCGATCGGGTAGACCACGAGCGCGCCGAGCAGGACCAGGGCGGGCAGCAGGAACAGCACCGCCACGGACCTGCGGGTGCCGGTCACGCTCTTGCGCGGCTTGGGTGACCTGGGCGCGGCGGGGCCCCGCGAGGCTCCCGCCGCCGTCGCCGACGCCATCGCGTCAGCCTCCGTAGGCGGCGGCCGCGTCCGCCTCCAGCTTCGCCTGGGCGCCCGCGACGTCCTTCGGGTTCTTCAGGAAGTCCTGGAGCGTCTTCCACTCGCCCTTGCCGGGGGTGCCGCCGAAGGCCTGCGGGGCCTGGTCCGACATGTCGAAGCGGAAGTCGTCACCGGCCGCGATCAGCGCGTCGGCGATCTTCTTCTGCACCTCGTTCGGATACACCGAGGAGTCGATGCTCTTGTTGGGCGAGAGGAAACCGCCGAGCTTCGCCTGGATCGCCGCCGCGTCCGGCGAGGCCAGCCAGGTGGCCAGCGCCTGCGCCGCCTTCGAGTCCTTGAGGATCACGGCCGCGTCGCCGCCGGAGACCACCGGCGCGGTGTCGCCCACGGCCGGGAACGGGAACACCTTCGCGTCCGTGCCGACCTTCGCCTTGGTCTCGCCGATGTTGACCTGGGCGAAGTCGCCCTCGTAGACCATGCCCGCCTTGGGCTGGTCGCCGCCGGTGAAGGTCTGCGTCACCGAGGCCGGGAACTCCGTCTGGAGCGCGCCGGAGGCGCCGCCCGCGACGAAGTCCTTCCTGCCCCAGATCTCCGCGAGGGTGGTCAGTGCCTCCTTCACGGACGGGTCCGTCCACTTGATCTTGTGCTGGGCGAGCCGGTCGTACTTCTCCGGGCCCGCCTGCGAGAGGTAGACGTTCTCGAACCAGTCGGTGAGCGTCCAGCCGTCCGCGCCGCCCACGGAGAACGGGGTGACACCGGAGTCGTAGACCATCCGGGCCGTGTTGAGCAGCTCGTCCCAGGTCTTCGGCTCGGCGGCGCCCGCGTTCTCGAAGACCCGCGTGTTGTACCAGATCAGCGACTTGTTGGCGGCCTTGTAGTACACGCCGTACTGCTTGCCGCCGACCTTGCCGATGTCCTGCCAGCCCTGCGAGTAGTTCTCGCCGAGCTCCTTGGTGGCCTCGGCGCCCAGCGGCTTGGCCCAGCCCTTGTCCACGGCCTGCTTGATCGCGCCGGGCTGGGGGAGCATCGCCACGTCCGGCGGGGCGCCGCCGGCGATCTTCGAGCCGAGGAAGTTGATGATCGGGTCCTGGGCGGGCACGAAGGTCACCTTGGCGCCGGTGCGCTTCTCGAACTCGGTGAGGACCTGCTTGAAGTTCTTCTGCTCGGTGCCGGTCCAGACGGCGGCGACCGACAGGCTCTCGCCGTCCAGCTTCGGAAGGGTGACGGAGGCGCCCGGCTGCTTGGTGCCGCCGCCCTTGTCGCCGCTGTCGTCACCCTTGTCGTCGTCACCGCCGCACGCGGTGAGCGAGAGCGCGAGTGCTCCCGCGGCGAGGGCGGCGGCTGCCCGGGTGGTCCTCTTGACGGTTACGCGTGTCCGGATGGTGCTGCTCGTGCGCATCACTGCCCCGTTCTTCGTTCCTCGTCGAACGCTCGGCGCTGTCCCGTGCGCTCTGGTGTACGCCAGGGGGGTGAGGGCGGCAAGGGCGCGTCCGCGGTCGACGGGGGGATCGTGACCGCGTCGTGACCGTGATCAGGCGTCCGGCGCGGGTGCGGGAGTCTCGGGGCTGCCCGGCGTCACAGGAGGGAGGGGACCTCCGCCGCCGAGACCTCCCGGGCCGCCCGCTCCAGCGCGCTGGCCAGGAGGGCCAAGTCGGTCGGCCCGTTGCCCAGTTCGCGCACCGGGCGGCGGGTGGGCGGGTCGCCCATGCGGTGCCACTCCAGGGGGACCACCGTGGGGCGCAGGGTCGCCGTGCGCGGGATGCGGCCCGTGACACGGCCGCCCTGGAAGGCGGTGGTGCGTCCGTCGGGGTGGGCCAACCGCCCGCGCCCGGGCGCCGGTTCGTCCGGACCGGGGGTCGGCGCGTCCAGGGTGATCCGCAGGGTCGCGCGCAGTGCGGGCTCGGTGCGGTCGGTACGGCCGCCGGGCGCGGTGGCGGCCACCAGGTGGACGCCGAGCCGCTCGCCCTCGCGCGCGACGGCCTCCAGCGCCCGCATCACCGAACCCGCCGCGGGCCGCCCCGGGGAGCCGAGCGGGGGCGTGACGAGCGCGTCGAGGTCGTCGACGACCACGACGAGGCGGGGAAGCGGCGGGACGGGACCCGTCCGGCGCCGGGCGGCGGCCGGGCGCAGCCGCAGCGTGGAGCTGGGCGGGGACTCGACGTCCCCCGAGTCGGAGACCGGCGCGGGCCCGGCGGGCGTCGGGGTGCGCTGGGCGATCAGCCGGCCCGACACCTCGCGCCCGGTGTGCCACTCGGAGAAGTCCGACCGCCCGAGCAACTCGGCGCGCCGCTTCAGCTCGGCGCTCAGGGACTGGGCGAACTCCCGCATGCGGACCGGGTCGTTGGCGGTGAGATGGGTGGTGACGTGCGGCACGTCCGTGCACACGCGCAGGCCCTCGCCGTGGGCGTCGCCCGAACTCACGCTGTCCCGGCCGTCCATGAGGACGACGCCGAGCCGGTCGGGGCGTTCGGCGGAGGCGAGCGAGGCGACGAGCGCCCGCAGCAGCTCTGTGCGGCCGCTGCCCGGCGGTCCCTCGACGAGCAGGTGCGGTCCCTCGGCGGCCAGGTCGACCAGCACGGGGCCGCGCGGACCGGCGCCCAGCACCGCCTGCGCGCGGCCCCCGAGGGAGTCCGCGTCGTCGGCCGCGGCGGCCCAGCGGGCCATCAGGGAGGCGGGGGTGGCCCGGGCCAGGCCCAGCTCGTCGAGGAGCCGGGCCACCGGGGGCAGCGGTGCGGACACGCGCGTGTGCCGCTCGCCGCCGACGGCGGTGTCGGTGCGCAGCGGGGCCAGGGCGCGCGCGAACCGCTCGGCCCAGGGCAGGGAGACGGCGTCCACCGTGCCGAGGGTGCCGTGACCGACCGGACCGGCGGGGGCGGCCGGGGTGCCCGGCGCCGCGTTCGTGCCCGTGCGGGCGACGCGCAGCAGGCGCAGGCTCGTCGCCACGTCGCCGCTGAGCAGCGCGACGGCACCGCACTCCCGGAACACCGGCGACACCGCGCAGGCCGCCTCGTACGTCCGCGTCACCGGGGAGGTGGGGGAGGCGGCGGCCGTCTCGGCGAGGCACACGACGTGGACACCGGCCCGCGGTCCCTCCAGGGCCAGCCGCGCCACCGCCTCGCGCAGGTCGGCACCGCCGGGGTCCCCGTCCACGACGACCACCGTGTACGGCCCGGTGAAGCCGCCGGAGGCGTCGGTGCCGGGCCGTGCCCAGGAGGGCTGCGGGCGGACCGCACCCGGGGTGGCGGCCGGGTCCGGGCCCGGGGGGCGTGCGCCCGACGGGGCCCCGTCCGCGAGGTGGTCGTCGAGGTGGTCGTCGAGGCGGCGCAGGAGTTCGGCGGCGCGGGCCGCGGCCTGTTCGCGGTCGTGGGCGAGCAGCAGGCGGCAGTCCTGGCCGTGTCCGGGGCGCACCTGCGGCAGCCAGCCCAGCCAGGACCACTCGGTCGTCCGCTCGGCGAGCGGACGGGATCGGTCCGCGCTGATCAGGACGATCTCCAGGGTGTCCGCGGAGTGCAGCGCGGCGAGCTGCGCCAGCACCGAACGGGCCAGCCCGGAGAGCCGCTCGCG
The DNA here is from genome assembly GCF_000717995.1 of Streptomyces violaceorubidus. Taxonomy (GTDB): domain Bacteria; phylum Actinomycetota; class Actinomycetes; order Streptomycetales; family Streptomycetaceae; genus Streptomyces; species Streptomyces violaceorubidus. The sequence continues at coordinate 310,578 of NZ_JODM01000003.1, read as the reverse complement.
CGGGCCCGCGAGTCCGAGCGCGCCGACCTCGCGCAGGTCGGCGGTCACCGGCACGGCGGGCAGCGGGATGGCGCCGCCCGGCGCCACCCGGTCGGCCGTACCGAGCCGCACGGTGAGCGCCTCCGGGTGGCCCGGGCCGCGCTCCCACAGCCGGGGCCCCGGACCCAGCGCCGTCAGCAGCAGCGACGCGGGGTCCGGCCAGGTCTCCGGGGCGTGCGCGGCGCCGGACGGGGACGCCGGTGCCGGTCCGCGCGGCTCCGCCTCGTCGGGCGCGTACGGGCCGGACACCGGGGCCGCCGGGGCACCCGCGCGCCCGCCGGTCAGCCGCCGCGCCCACGCCCCTATGCCACCGCGCCTGCGCATCTCCTGCGGCACGTCGGTACCGCGCAGGGGAGTCCCCTTGCGGCCGGAGCGGGCGCCCGGGGCGCCGTCACGGCCGGTGCGGGGGTCCGGGCCGACGCCGTCGTCCCGGCCGGCCGCCGCACCGGTCGCGCGCGCAGGGGGAACGGCGGCATCGGACGTGCCCGCGCGGGGGGCACCCGCGTCGGCCGTGCCCTGGGCGGTCGCCTCCGGTCCGGCCGGGCCGTCGCCGTACGCGGTCCGGCCGCCGGGTGCTCCCGGGCCCGGGGCGCCGTATGCCCCCGCGCCCGGCCCGCTGCCGCGGGGGGCGCCCGCGTCGGCCGCCTCCGTACGGGCCGCGCCCGGCGTGGCGGGGCCCGCGTCCGTACGGGCCGCGCCCGGCGTGGCGGGGCCCGCGCCGTACGCGTCCCGGCCGGGTGTCCGTGGGGCCGGGGCGCCGTAGCCGTCCGTGCCGGAGCCGCCGGTCGCGCAGGCCCCCGCGCCCCGCGCGCCGCCGTGGGTCTCGCCCCCGGCGGGGGACCGGTGGGGCAGGCCCGCGGTGGGGCCGGTGCCGTGGCTCTCGACGCGGGGCGCGCCGCCCTGGCCGGGGACCTGCGCGCCCCGGCCCGGGGCCTGCGACGGCCCGGTGGGTGCCCTGCCCGTGTCGTACGCCGAGCCGCCGTACGCGTGGGGGGCGCGCTCCTGGGGCCGGGGCGTGCCGTCCGTCCCGTGGGCCGGGCCCGCCGCGCGGGAGCGGCCGTCCGCGTCGCGCACCTGGGCCCCGGCCCCGTCGGCCACGCGCGCGTGGGTCGTCTCCGTGTCTTCGTCCCCGGCGCCCGACGAGGGCGTCGGGGGCCCGGAGAGCCGTACGTGGCCCTCCCCGTCCGGCGTCGTGGCCAGCCGGGCCTCGGCCGCCGGCGGCACCGGCACGAGCCGCAGGGCCGACTCGCCGATCCGCAGCAGGGCACCCGGCGCGAAGCGGACCGGGCGGTCGCCCACCCGGGCGCCGTCCAGGGTGGTGCCGTTGGTGGAGCCGAGGTCGGCGACCGAGACGCGGGCGTCGGGGCCGACGGTCACGGCGCAGTGCATCCGGGAGACGTCCGGGTCGTCCAGCGCGACATCCGCGTCGGCGGAGCGGCCGAGCCGGATCTGCCCCCCGTGCAGGAGGTGGACGCCGCCCGCGTCGGGGCCCGCGACCACGTGGAGCTGGGCGGGGACGTCGGCCGGCTCGGTGTGCGGGTCGGGCTCGCCCGGGGCGCCCAGGCAGAGCACGGCGCCGTCGATCAGCGGGGGCTCGCCCAGGGTGCTGCGCTGGGCGTCGAGGCGCTGCGCACCGGCGTACAGCACCACCTGGCCGGGGCCCGGACCCTCGCCGGGGAGCGCGGCGGCCAGCGCGGAGGCGACCGAGGCCAGGGCGGTGCCGGCCGGTGCGGTGACGAGGACGTCGCACCGCGCGGAGCGGTCCCCCGCCAAAGCGGCCGAGGCAGCCGAAGCATGCGGGCCCAGCGGGTCTACGACGGTCAGCCGGATCTGCATCGCCGTCAGCGGTCCCTTCGCGCGGGCGCCCGCACGCCGGGACAGAAGCCGTCACCGCGGTCCCCCACCGCGGACTTCCCCCACCGTCACACGAGCACGTCGGCCAGTACTGCAAGGCATCCTCGCACCTGCCGCTGACAACGCGCCCGCCGCCCGCCGTCAAATGATCTTGATTGGTCGGCTCTGACCCCAAAAATGCCTGACAGGTGGCGCACGGATGATCGAACAGAGCCCGCTTGAGATCGGTCACGTACGGGCGGCGGCAACCAAGGGACCGGGTCGAGCGTCTTTCCTCCGAACGTGGTCCAGGGGGCGGCACTACAGTTGGGTCCGACTGGGACCGACCGGTTGTGGAACAGTGGTCCGAACAGCCAGCAAGCAACTAGGAGCGCATGACGTGCGGCCGGTAGGCAGCAAGTACCTCCTCGAGGAGCCCCTCGGCCGTGGCGCCACGGGCACCGTCTGGCGTGCCCGCCAGCGCGAGACCGCGGGCGCCGAGGCGGCCGTGGCAGGGCAGCCCGGCGAGACCGTCGCGATCAAGGTCCTCAAGGAAGAGCTCGCGAGCGACGCCGACATCGTGATGCGCTTCCTGCGCGAGCGCTCCGTCCTGCTCCGGCTCACCCACCCCAACATCGTCCGGGTCCGCGACCTGGTCGTCGAGGGCGAGCTGCTGGCCCTCGTCATGGACCTCGTCGACGGCCCCGACCTGCACCGCTACCTGCGGGAAAACGGGCCGCTCACCCCGGTCGCCGCGGCCCTGCTCACCGCGCAGATCGCCGACGCGCTCGCCGCCAGCCACGCCGACGGCGTCGTCCACCGCGACCTGAAGCCGGCCAACGTCCTGCTGAGGCAGACCGGCGGCGAGATGCACCCGATGCTCACCGACTTCGGCATCGCCCGCCTCGCCGACTCGCCCGGCCTCACCCGCACCCACGAGTTCGTCGGCACGCCCGCGTACGTCGCGCCGGAGTCCGCCGAGGGCCGCCCGCAGACCTCCGCCGTCGACGTGTACGGCGCCGGCATCCTGCTGTACGAGCTGGTCACCGGCCGTCCCCCGTTCGGCGGGGGCTCCGCCCTGGAGGTGCTGCACCAGCACCTGAGCGCCGAGCCGCGCCGCCCCTCCACCGTCCCCGACCCGCTGTGGACGGTCATCGAGCGCTGCCTGCGCAAGAACCCCGACGACCGTCCCGGCGCCGAGAACCTCGCCCGCGGCCTGCGCGTCGTCGCCGAGGGCATCGGCGTGCACGCGAACAGCGCGCAGATCGCCGCCGCCGAGAACGTGGGCGCCCTCCTGGCCCCCGACCCGGCGCCCGCGCAGGTCCCGGACGCCCCCGGCGCCGCCTACGACCCGAACGGCGCGACCAGCGTCCTGCCGCACACCTCGGGCCCGGCGGGCGCCGCCGACCCCACCGCCGTCCTCCCGAGCACCGGGGCCCCCGACCCGACCGCCGTCATGCCGCCGGTGCCGCCGGGACAGCCCGGCGCCCCGGGACAGGGCGGTCCCGAGGACCCGCACCCCTGGCAGAACCAGCTGCGCGCCGCCCGCGACCGCAACGAGCAGACGCAGGTCCAGTACCTCGACCCGAACCAGGACCCGCTGCGCCGCCGCCCCCAGCGGCAGGTCTCCCGCGCACCCCAGCAGCCGCGCCAGGCCCCGCAGGGCCCGCCGCCCCAGCAGCCCGGCTACGGCTACCCGCAGCAGCAACCGCCGCAGCGCTACGCCACCCCGCAGCCCCAGCCCCAGCAGCCGCAGCGCCCCCAGCCGCAGCGGTACGCCCCGCCGCCCACGCCCGAGCCGCAGCCGCCCCGGCGCGAGCCCAGGCCACCGCGGCAGCGCGGCGCCAACCCGATGCGCATCCCGGGCCTGGGCTGCCTCAAGGGGTGCCTGTTCACCGTCGTCATCCTGTTCGTGGCCGGCTGGCTCGTCTGGGAGCTGAGCCCGTTGCAGGACTGGATCGGCACCGGCAAGGGCTACTGGGACCAGCTCACCGACTGGTTCACCACCGTGACCGACTGGATCGGGGACCTGGGCGGCTCCGGCGGAGGCTGAGTCTGGAGACTTGTCGACATCTGGAGGGTGATTTCCGCCTCCACGGTGAAGGCCGGCTCCTCGGACGCGTACTTTTAGGCGCAACACGCGTCGGTAGGAGCAGTCTTGGCACGGAAGATCGGCAGCCGGTACGCCGCACACCAGATCCTCGGACGGGGCAGCGCCGGCACGGTGTGGCTGGGCGAGGGTCCCGACGGACCCGTCGCGATCAAGCTGCTGCGCGAGGACCTGGCGTCCGACCAGGAGCTCGTCTCCCGCTTCGTGCAGGAGCGCACCGCCCTGCTCGGCCTGGAGCACCCGCACGTCGTCTCGGTGCGCGACCTGGTGGTCGACGGCAACGACCTCGCGCTGGTCATGGACCTGGTCCGGGGCACCGACCTGCGCACCCGCCTCGACCGGGAGCGGCGCCTGGCGCCCGAGGCCGCGGTCGCCGTCGTCGCCGACGTCGCCGACGGACTGGCCGCCGCGCACGCCGCCGGGGTCGTGCACCGCGACGTCAAGCCCGAGAACGTGCTGCTCGACATGCAGGGCCCGCTCGGCCCCGGCGGCGCGCACCCTGCGCTGCTGACGGACTTCGGGATCGCCAAGCTCATCGACACCCCGCGGCGCACCCGCGCCACGAAGATCATCGGCACACCCGACTACCTGGCCCCGGAGATCGTCGAGGGCCTGCCCCCGCGCGCGGCGGTCGACATCTACGCGCTCGCCACGGTCCTGTACGAGCTGCTCGCCGGCTTCACGCCGTTCGGCGGCGGCCACCCCGGTGCGGTGCTGCGCCGCCATGTGACCGAGACCGTCGTCCCGCTCCCCGGCATCCCCGACGAGCTGTGGCAGCTCCTCGTCCAGTGCCTGGCCAAGGCCCCGGCCTCCCGGCTGCGCGCCTCCGAGCTGAGCGCCCGGCTGCGCGAGCTGCTGCCGATGCTCGCCGGAATGGCCCCGCTGGACGTGGACGAGCCCGACGCCGAGCAGCAGGAGGACGACCCCGACGAGTCCGCGGCGTCCCCGGCCGTCCCCGCGTCCGCCGCCGAGCCCGTCCGGCGCCGGGGAGCGGTGCCCCTGGTGCCGGGGGCCAAGCCGGCCGACTCCAACCGCGACACCCACACGTCGATGCGCGTACCGGCCCCGGACGAGCTGGCCGGCGGTGCCCGCGGCACCGCCCGGGCCCCGCGCGCGGCGGGCGCCCCGCGCCCCGGCTCGGCCCGCAACCGGGCCACCGCGCGGCGGCGCCGGATCGCGGTGGGCGCGGTCGCGGTCGCCCTGGTGGCGGCGATCGGCGTCGGTACATGGCTGGCCACGGGCGGTGACGAGGAGGGCACCGGACCCCAGGACACGCGGAACTCGGCACCGGCCGCCCCCTGAGGCCGCACCGCCCCCCGGCACCCGCGCCCGCACCCGCCGGGCGTGGACCGCCGGCCGGAGCCGTTACGCTGGACGCGTGGCAGTCGTCGATGTATCCGAAGAGCTGAAGTCCCTCTCCTCGACCATGGAGTCGATCGAGGCCGTCCTGGACCTCGACAAGCTGAGGGCAGACATCGCCGTGCTCGAGGAGCAGGCGGCAGCGCCCTCGCTGTGGGACGACCCGGAGGCGGCGCAGAAGATCACCAGCAAGCTGTCGCACCTCCAGGCCGAGGTGCGCAAGGCCGAGGCCCTGCGCGGCCGGATCGACGATCTCGGGGTGCTCTTCGAGATGGCCGAGGAGGAGGACGACCCGGACACCCGCGCCGAGGCCGAGTCCGAGCTCACGGCCGTCCGCAAGGCGCTGGCCGAGATGGAGGTCCGCACCCTGCTCTCCGGCGAGTACGACGCGCGCGAGGCGCTCGTCAACATCCGCGCCGAGGCGGGCGGCGTGGACGCCGCCGACTTCGCCGAGAAGCTCCAGCGGATGTACCTGCGCTGGGCCGAGCAGCACGGCTACAAGACCGAGGTCTACGAGACGTCGTACGCGGAGGAGGCCGGCATCAAGTCGACCACCTTCGCCGTGCAGTCGCCGTACGCCTACGGCACCCTCTCCGTCGAGCAGGGCACACACCGGCTGGTGCGCATCTCGCCCTTCGACAACCAGGGGCGCCGCCAGACCTCCTTCGCGGGCGTCGAGATCCTCCCCGTGGTCGAGCAGACCGACCACATCGAGATCGACGAGTCCGAGCTGCGGGTGGACGTCTACCGCTCCTCCGGCCCCGGCGGCCAGGGCGTGAACACCACCGACTCGGCGGTGCGCCTCACCCACATCCCCACCGGCATCGTCGTCTCCTGCCAGAACGAGCGCTCCCAGATCCAGAACAAGGCCACCGCCATGAACGTCCTCCAGGCCAAGCTCCTGGAGCGGCGCCGCCAGGAGGAGCAGGCCAAGATGGACGCCCTCAAGGGCGACGGGGGCAACTCCTGGGGCAACCAGATGCGTTCGTACGTGCTGCACCCGTACCAGATGGTCAAGGACCTGCGCACGGAGCACGAAGTGGGCAACCCCGAGGCCGTGTTCAACGGCGAGATCGACGGTTTCCTGGAGGCCGGCATTCGCTGGCGCAAGCAGCGGGAGAAGTAACCCGGAGCGGAGCCGCCGCTTTGTCGACAAGGCAACTGCCGCTGTTTCAGCGGCAGTTGCCTTTTGTCTGCCCCTTGTTCGCCGCTGATGTCTGGGTTTTGCGTCACACTCACACCCATTGTGTCCGGCATACGTCCCGTACCCGGACATCGCGTACGCAATGGCCTTGACGTTGCTTTGAACATTCGGAATGGTGAGGCTCGGCATGCGTATTTCTGGGGCGCATGTGAACCGGGGGACTTGAGTACACATGCAGCCACCCCCGTCGATCACGGCCCCCGAGTGCGGCCTCACCGACTAAATCGGCTACTGGGGGTAGCAACTACATGACGAAGAAGACGCGCATCCGTGTCGCGCGCATAGCGGCCGGTGCCGTGATCGCGGCCGGCGCCTCCCTGACCGCCGCGGGTGCCGCCTCGGCGCTCGAGATCGGCGTCGACGCGGGCGTTGGCGGCGTGAACGTTGGCCTGAAGGCTGGGCTGGGCGAGGGCGAAGGCGACCCTTGCGACATCGTGGTCGACCCCGAGTGCGACCCGGGGGGCACCGACGGCGGCACCACTGACGGTGGCACGACTGACGGCGGTACGACCGACGGTGGCACCACCGACGGGGGTACGACCGACGGTGGCACCACTGACGGTGGCACGACCGATGGTGGTACGACCGACGGTGGCACGACCGACGGCGGCACCACCGACGGGGGTACGACCGACGGCGGCACGACCGACGGCGGGACCACTGACGGCGGCAACGGCAACGGCGGCAACGGCAACAACGGCGGTTCCGGCGACAACGGCGGTTCCGGCAACAACGGTGGCGCCGGTGACAACGGCGGTTCCGGCGGCAACGGCGGTTCCGGCGGCAACGGCGGCAACGGCGGCAACGGTGGCAACGGTGGAAACTCCGGTGGCACCGGCGGCGGCGACAACACCACCCCCGACGGTGGTGGCAACGACAACGCCGCTCAGGCGGAGGGTTCCTCCGCGCTGACCGACACCGGCGAGGAGGCCCCGGCCTCCTCCGACACCGCCGCCCAGGGCAGCGGTGACGAGCTCGCCGAGACCGGCGCCGCGGAGACCACGTTCCTGCTGGTCGGCGCCGCGACGATGATCGCCGGAGGCATCGGCTTCCGCTTCCTGCCGCGCCTCATGAACGGCCGCGGCGGGGCTGCTGCCTGAAGGTAGCCGTCCGCGTACGCACCGCGCACGCAAGACGGAGGGGCCCGGAGCGTCAACGCTCCGGGCCCCTTCTGTGTCTCTCGCGTCCCCGCGGGGGCCCGTCGGCGCCCCGGGAGCCGCTCCTGGCGTCTCAGACGGTCTGGTGGGCCAGCAGGGCCACCGCCGCGATCAACACCGCCAGCAGCGCGATCAGCGTCGCCGGATTCAGCCCCGCGAAGAAGCTGCTCTCCTGCTGCAACCGCTCGCGATTGGCCCGGCACACCGGGCACCTGCCCTCACTCACGGGCGACGCGCAGTTCGCGCACACCAACCGGTCGTACGTCATGCGCTCGCCCTCCTTGCCACCGGCTCATTCGGAACAACGCCCGCGACGGCGCGAACGTTCCCCCTCCACTGTGCCAGGTTCCGTGGGGCCCCGCGCGCCCTCCCGTGGGGACAAAAGACGCAACTGATGCGCAACCCCGACCGGTGACTGCGGTCGGCTCCCCGGTTCGCGTATGGTCACGCACATCTACCCCCGGCGACCCGTGGTGCATCCGTGATCCGATTCGACAACGTCTCCAAGGTCTACCCCAAACAGAGCCACCCAGCCCTCAGGGACGTCTCCCTGGAGGTCGAGAAGGGCGAGTTCGTCTTCCTCGTGGGGTCCTCCGGCTCCGGAAAGTCCACCTTCCTGCGACTGATCCTCCGCGAGGAGCGGTGCAGCCACGGACAGGTGCACGTCCTCGGGAAGGACCTCGCCCGCCTGTCCAACTGGAAGGTGCCGCAGATGCGGCGCCAGCTGGGGACGGTCTTCCAGGACTTCCGCCTGCTGCCGAACAAGACGGTCGGCGAGAACGTCGCCTTCGCCCAGGAGGTCATCGGCAAGTCCCGCGGCGAGATCCGCAAGTCCGTGCCGCAGGTCCTCGACCTCGTCGGACTCGGCGGCAAGGAGGACCGCAGGCCCGGCGAGCTGTCCGGTGGTGAGCAGCAGCGCGTGGCCATCGCGCGGGCCTTCGTCAACCGGCCCAAGCTGCTGATCGCCGACGAGCCCACGGGCAACCTCGACCCGCAGACCTCGGTCGGCATCATGAAGCTGCTCGACCGGATCAACCGGACGGGCACCACCGTGGTGATGGCCACGCACGACCAGAACATCGTGGACCAGATGCGCAAGCGCGTCATCGAGCTGGAGAAGGGCCGCCTCGTCCGGGACCAGGCACGCGGTGTCTACGGCTACCAGCACTGACGACGAGGAACGAAAGGCTTAACGAGACGCCATGCGCGCCCAGTTCGTAGTCTCGGAGATCGGAGTCGGTCTTCGCCGCAATCTGACGATGACCTTCGCGGTCATCGTCTCGGTCGCCCTGTCCCTGGCCCTGTTCGGCGGTTCACTGCTGATGAGCGACCAGGTCAACAACATGAAGGGCTACTGGTACGACAAGGTCAACGTCTCGGTCTTCCTCTGCAACAAGAGCGACGCCGAGTCCGACCCCAACTGCGCCAAGGGCGCGGTGACCGAGGACCAGAAGAAGCAGATCATGTCCGACCTCGACGAGATGGCCGTCGTCGAGAAGGTGACCTACGAGTCGCAGGACGAGGCGTACAAGCACTACAAGGAGCAGTTCGGCGATTCGCCGCTGGCCAGCTCCCTCACGCCGGACCAGATGCAGGAGTCGTACCGGATCAAGCTGAAGGACCCGGAGAAGTACCAGGTCATCGCGACCGCCTTCGACGGCCGGGAGGGCGTTCAGTCCGTGCAGGACCAGAAGGGCATCCTGGACAACCTCTTCGGCCTCCTCAACGGCATGAACTGGGCCGCCCGCGCGGTGATGGCCCTCATGCTCGTGGTCGCCCTGATGCTGATCGTCAACACCGTGCGCGTCTCGGCGTTCAGCCGGCGCCGCGAGACCGGCATCATGCGCCTCGTGGGCGCGTCGGGCTTCTACATCCAGGCGCCGTTCATCATGGAGGCGGCGGTCGCCGGTCTGATCGGCGGTGGTGTCGCCTGCGGCTTCCTCGTGATCGCCCGGTACTTCATCATCGATCACGGACTCGCCCTGTCCGAGAAGCTGAACCTGATCAACTTCATCGGCTGGGACGCCGTCCTGACCAAGCTGCCGCTCATCCTGGCCACGAGTCTGCTGATGCCCGCGTTGGCGGCGTTCTTCGCGTTGCGCAAGTACCTGAAGGTGTGACACATACCAAGAGGGCCGCGCGGTCAAGGGACCGTGCGGCCCTTACGCGTTGTCCTAGACTCACCGGCATGTCAGGTCGTGACCCGTTCTGTCAGCCCCGTCGTGTGCGCCACGGGGCCGCCCTGACCTTGGTGTTCGCCAGCGTGCTCGTCGCGGGCGCGGCCACCGGATCGCTCCCCGGACCGGACCGGAAGTCCGAGCCCGGCACCGCCCGTTCGGCCGCCCCGGCGGCTCGGCAGGCCCGCCCCGACGACGTCGCCCGCGCGGCGGCCGAGGCGATGGCCGACGGCAAGTCCCCCGTGGAGGCCGCCGAACGCGCGGTCAGCCGCAGCGGAGACCGCTGGGGCGCCGTCTACTCCGAGGGCGAGTACGAGGAGTTGGAGGACGCCCTGGACGGCCGGTACACCGGCGTCGGGCTCTCCGCGCGCCGTGAGCGCGACGGCCGCATCCAGGTGACCCGGGTGCGCTCCGGCTCGCCCGCCGCCGAGGCCGGGATCCGCGAGGGGGACCGGCTGCGCAGTGTCGACGGCGAGCGGGTCGACGGGCGGCCGGTCACCGAGGTCGTCTCCATCCTGCGCGGCGACGCCGAGCGGTCGCCCGCCGGCACCGCCGTCCGGCTGGGCCTGGAACGGGGCACGCGCGCGTGGACCGAGACCGTGCGCCGCGCCCGGCTGTCCACGGACCCCGTGACCGTCCGCGCGGTCGCCGACGGCCTCACCGTCGTCAAGGTCGCCTCCTTCACCAAGGGCGTCGGCGAGCAGGTGCGCGAGGCCGTGGCACGGGTGCCCTCCGGCGCCGGGGTCGTCCTCGACCTGCGCGGCAACTCCGGCGGCCTGGTCACCGAGGCCGTCACCGCCGCCTCCGCCTTCCTCGACGGCGGCCTGGTCGCCACCTACGACGTCGACGGCGACCAGCGGGCCCTGCACGCGGAGACCGGCGGCGACACCGCCAGGCCCCTGGTCGCGCTCGTGGACGGCGGCACGATGAGCGCGGCCGAGCTGCTCACCGGGGCCCTCCAGGACCGCGGCCGGGCGGTCGTCCTGGGCTCCCGCACCTTCGGCAAGGGCTCGGTGCAGATGCCGAGCCGGCTGCCCGGCGGCTCGGTGGCCGAGCTGACCGTGGGGCACTACCGCACCCCCTCCGGACGCGGCGTCGACGGCACGGGCATCACGCCCGACCTGGAGGTCGACCCGGCCGACCCGGCCGCCCTCGCGCGGGCCCGGACGGTGCTGAGCGGGCTGGGACCGACCGCGTAAATCGGCTTTCCGCCAGGCCCCTGCGTAGTGCCAAAATGGACCGCACTATGGCTAAGGAAAAAGGGCGCAAGCTGATCGCGCAGAACAAGAAGGCGCGGCACGACTACCAGATCCTCGACACCTACGAGGCCGGCCTCGTGCTGTCCGGTACCGAGGTGAAGTCGCTGCGCCAGGGGCGGGCATCGCTGGTCGACGGGTTCGTGCAGCTGGACGGCCACGAGGCGTGGCTGCACAACGTGCACGTGCCGGAGTACAGCCAGGGCACCTGGACCAACCACAGCGCCCGCCGCAAGCGGAAGCTGCTGCTGCACCGCGAGGAGATCGACAAGCTGGAGGCGAAGTCCCAGGAGACCGGTCACACGATCGTGCCGCTGGCGCTCTACTTCAAGGACGGGCGGGCCAAGGTCGAGATCGCCCTGGCGCGCGGCAAGAAGGAGTTCGACAAGCGCCAGACCCTCCGGGAGAAGCAGGACCGCCGCGAGGCGGAGCGGACGATGTCCGCGATCCGGCGCAAGCAGCGGGCCTGAGCCCGGGGAATAGGCTGGCACGCGTCCGTGTTGGTCACGTACGATGGCACCTGCACCCCGCAGAGGGTGCGTGTCCCTCCTCGGAGGACCCTCTTCGGAGGACTTGAAAAATCAACATGGGGATGATCGGTTTCGACAGCGGCTGTCGAAGCAGGGGAAGCGTGTCGAGGAAGCGGCCATGATCTCGTAAACCACAGGCCGAAAAAATAATCGCCAACACCAAGCGCGATTCCTCCCAGCAGGCCTTCGCCCTCGCTGCCTGATCTCAGGTAGCGAAGCGAGCCTCCTACTAAGGGAGTGTCAGCCCGGGGCTGTTCCCGACCCGGATCCTGGCATCAGCTAGGGGACTAAACCTTGATCCCGGTCACGGGGTGAAGAGGGAAACCAAACAGTGACTGAGCCCGTCGGAGACTTGTCCGCGTGATCTCCGGGGCCGAGAAAATCGAAGCGGACTGCACACGGAGAAGCCCTGATTCCGCACCGTTGGACGCGGGTTCGATTCCCGCCATCTCCACGAGGTCGAGGGCGGCGTGTGCTTGCGATAAACGCGAGCACACGCCGCCCTCGGCGTTTTTCGCGTTCAAGGGATCCGCCGGGTCGGCAGCAGGGCCAGGAGCAGGGCCACCGCCGCCGCCGTGACCGGTACACCGTAGGCCGCGGTGGGGGAGAGGTGCTCCACCGTCCAGCCGCCCGCCGCGCTGCCGCAGGCGATGCCGCCGAGCAGGCCGGTCACCGCCAGGGTCATCCCCTCGTTGAGGCGGCCCTCCGGGGTGCGGTGCTGGACCAGCGTCATCGTGGTCACCATCGTCGGGGCCGTCGCCATCCCGCCGACCAGCAGCGTGAGCGCCAGCAGCGGCAGCGAGCCGACGAGGGAGGCCGCGAGGAGCGGCAGCGTCAGCAGGGCGGCCATCGCGGCCACGCACCACGGCAGGCGGCGCTCGGCCGGTCCGGCGGGCCTGATCGCGCCGTAGACCAGACCCGCCGCGCAGGAACCGGCCGCTTGCAGGGCGAGGACGACACCGGCCGCCGCGCGGTGGCCCTGTGCGTCCGCGAAGGCGATGGTGACGACCTCCATCGCGCCGAAGATCCCGCCCATCGCCAGGCACACCACCAGCAGCGACGGGATGCCCGGGGCCCGGATGGGCGCCTTCGCCGTCTGACGCGGGCGGGCCGGCGGCTCGGTCGCGCGCTGGGCGGCGAACAGCAGCATGCCGGTCACCAGCAGCACCACGCCCACGAGCGTGCCCGCCTCGGGGAACAGCGCGGTGCACAGGAACGCCGCCAGGACCGGCCCGAACATGTAGCAGAGCTCGTCCGTGGCCTGTTCGAAGGAGTTCGCGGTGTGCAGCGCGTCCGCGTCCCCCTTCAGCAGGTGGGCCCAGCGGGCGCGGGCCATGCCGCCGGTGTTGGGCGTCGTCGCGGTCGCGGCGTACGCGGCGAACAGCGTCCAGGCGGGGGCCCCGTACCGCACGCACAGCAGCAGCGCGACGGAGCCCAGCGCGGCGAACAGGGTGGCGGGCACGGCCACCCGCGCCTGGCCGTACCGGTCCACGAGTCGCGCGGTCCACGGGGCGACCAGCGCCGTCGCCGCCAGCCCGGTCGCGGTGACGGCGCCGGCGAGGGCGTACGAACCACGGGTGCCGGCGATCATCACGACGGCGCTGACACTGAACATGCCCATGGGCAGCCGGGCGATGAGGTTCCCGATCGTGAACGCGCGTGCGCCGGGCGTGGCGAGCAGGCGCCGGTACGGGCCGGGCGGCCGGCGCCGGACGCGGGGGCCGAAGTCGGCCGCGACCAGGGTGTCGGCGGTGACGGCCAGGAAGGGGGCGGGCGGAGAGGGGCGGGCGGGGCGTGCGGAGGTCGGTTGCGGCATGCGTCCACCGTCGCCCGGAGGCGATCAGGGGGTCCAACACCTTCTCCGTGGCCATTCACGCACCGGCGTTGTAAATTCACCGGATGCCCGCACCCGCCCACCTCGACCCCCGCCTCCTGCGCGCCTTCGTCACCGTCGCCGAGGAGCTGCACTTCACCCGCGCCGCCGCCCGCCTCTACGTCGCCCAGCAGGCGCTCAGCAGGGATGTGCGGCGCCTGGAGAGGGAGTTGGGCGCCGAGCTGTTCGTGCGGACCACCCGGCAGGTGACCCCGACGGCCGACGGCGAGCGGCTGCTGCCGTACGCCCGCCGGGTCCTCCAGGCGCAGGACGACCTGCTGGCCGCCTTCGGGCAGGCCCGGCCGCTGCTGGTCGACCTCAACTCCCCGGGCCTGGTCACCGGCCGCCTGGTCCTGGAGCGGGCCCGTGCGCTCGCGCCCGAGCAGGAGCTGATGGCACGTTACGAGAGCGGACTGACCCACGCCGCGGGCGAACTGCTCGCGGGCCGCCTCGACGCCTCCTTCGGCCGGTTCGCGGGGCTGCCCGCCGCCCTGCGGGCCGGACTCGATCACCAGCCGGTGCGTCTGGAGCCCATGGCGGTCGTCCTTCCCGAGGACCATCCGCTGGCCCGGCTGGCCCGGGTACCGCTCTCCGCGCTCGCCGGAGAGGAGGTGTACGCGGGGGCCGGCAACCCGCGCACGCCGGAGTGGACCGAGCTCGCGCACCGCCTGTTCGAGGGGCGCGGCATCCATGTGGCGTCCCCCGCGCCGCTGGCGGTCGGCGAGGAGGAGTTCCAGCGCATCATGGACAAGACGCGCAATCCGATTCTCGCCGTGGTGAGTTTTCCGGCCATGCCCGCGACCGTGGTGCGCCCCCTCGTCGACCCCGTGCCGCTGTCGCCGGTCTCGCTCGTCTGGCGAAAGGGACTGGCGCATCCCGCGCTCGACGCGCTGCGCCGGGCGGCGTCGCAGGTCGCGACCGGAAAGGGTTGGCTCGCGGCTCCCGACGACGGGTGGATTCCGGCCGCCGACGCCGCTGTGATGTCCGTCCACAAGTGACACGCGGCAACCACACATCCTCCGCGTGCGCTACATTCTTTGCCTGAGCACGGTGTGATACAGGGGGCGCTCGAACCTGGTGGGGGCCGGTTCGGCCGACGAGTGCTCGGAGTCGTATGCGCACCCGGAAGTGTTCCGTGGGGGGAAGTGCGCGCACGTGAATAGTTGGCAAAAAGACGCCCAACCGGAGTGGCCCGAGGTCGAGTCCGGGGCTTGTGACCTCTCGGAGGCGAGACGACATGCTGATGCCACCGAGGTGCTGCCCCCGGTCCGCCCCTTCCCGCCGGCCGGAGGACTCCCGGTGACCGCGTCGGGTTCGGGGTGGTTCGGCGAGTCCGGTGAGAGCCCGCGCGGCCGCGGGGGTTCCGACGCCGACCGGACCGAGGTCCCGCGCTCCCGAATAGGCGGCCGTGCTCCCCACGGCCCGGGCCAGGACCCGCTGGCCCGGGGGCGCATAACCTGGGGCACGACCGACCCGTCCGGGGCGAACCCCGGCAACCGGGCCCCCGACCCGGTCGACGCCACCCCTGGGGCCCACTCCTCCGGCCCGGCCCCCCAGACCCCCCGAGAGCCCGGAAACGGCCCCGCCGACGACTCCGGCCCCGGCAGCCCTTCGGGCTCCGACTTCGACCGTACGGCTGTGTTGCCGCCGACGGGTGCGGGTGTTCCGGGGTCCGCGTCGCGCGAGGGCCGGGCCTCCGGTCCCCGGAACGTCCATGCCCAGGGCCACGCCCAGGGCCCCGGCCCCGGGGTCGGTTCCGGGCCCGACTTCGACCGTACGGCTGTGCTGCCGTCGGCCGGTGCCGGTGCTTCGGGGGAGCGGACCTGTGCGTTCCCCGTGTCTGGTGACGGCTCCGCGCCCGGGCCCGCCACCGCCGCACTGCGTGACCCTTGGCGGGAGATGCCGGACTCGGACGGCGACGCGGGCGCCGCCGCCGGGCACACGCACGACCCCCACGAGGTCACCGTCCAGCTCGACGCCGTCCACCTCGGCGACGGCGTGCTGCTGAAGGCCGACGGCGGACACCGCAAGAGCGCCCCGGAGGCCTCCGACGGGCCCGTCTTCGTCGACGCGTCCGGCCGCCGCAGCCGCCTCTACCGACGCCTCGGCATCCTGGTCGGCGTGGCCTGCGCGGTCTACGCCGTCGTCATCGTCTCCACGCTGCTCTCCGGCAACTCCGACGCGCCGTGGGTGCCCGTACCGGGCCAGGAGGAGGGCGCACCGGCCGGCCAGGTCGACACCACCCCGCTGCCCTCGCAGTCGTCGCTGCCCACCGGCGCCGGCGCCGGCACCGCCACCCCGCACGCCACGCCCTCGGCGGGCGCGGGCGTGACGACCGGTCCGGGCATCGAGGCTCCCGCGTCCGGTACGTCCGGCGTGACGGGCGGTACCACGGTGCGGCCCGGTACGAGCGCCGACTCCGAGTCCTCGGTGCCCGGCACCGACCAGCACCCGGCCGGTGGCGGTGCGAGCGGCCCGGCCCCGACGCAGTCGACGCAGGTCCCGCCCTCCGACACCACGGGCCCGTCGGCCCCGACGGGTGGTGGCGGCACCTCCGCCGACCCGACCGAGCCCACCGGCGGCCCCCCCACCGGCACCGACCCGGGCGCGGGCGGCACCCACGCCGACGGCGCGGGCGCCCCCGACCCGATCGCCGGTCGGGGCGGCGCACCCGTCGTGGTGGCCGGTGCCGACGACACCTCGACGTCCCCTTCCTCCCCTTCCCTGTCCCCGGAGAACACCCTCTGATGGCATCCCGCACCCGCCGTCACGGGGCCGCGCGCAGCGCCCGTGAGGGCTCCCGCCGTCGTCTGCCCTTGCGTCTGCTGCTTCCGCTGCTCGTCCTGGTAGCCCTGTCGGCGATGCTCATGCTGCGCGGATACGTGCACAGCGAGATCCTCGCCGACCACCGTGTCCAGCCGCCCGCCGCGACCACCGGCGTGCCCGAGAAAATCCTCGAGGGCGGCCCGGTCATCGACGTGCGCGGCGGTCGCACCGAGAGCGTGAGCGTGCCCGACCACCGGCTCGTCCTCACCTTCGACGACGGTCCGGACCCGACCTGGACGCCGCGCGTGCTGGACATACTGAAGAAGCACGACGCGCACGCGGTCTTCTTCGTCACCGGCACCATGGCCTCCCGCTACCCCGACCTCGTCGAGCGCATGGTCGACGAGGGCCACGAGGTGGGCCTGCACACCTTCAACCACCCGGACCTCTCCTTCCAGTCCAAGAAGCGCATCGACTGGGAGCTGTCGCAGAACCAGCTGGCGCTCACCGGCGCGGCCGGGGTGCGCACCTCGCTGTTCCGCCCGCCCTACTCCTCCTTCGCCGACGCCATGGACGACAAGTCCTGGCCGGTCACCGAGTACATCGGCAGCCGCGGTTACATCACCGTCGTCAACAACACCGACAGCGAGGACTGGAAGAAGCCCGGCGTCGACGAGATCATCCGCCGCGCCACACCGCAGGGCGGCAAGGGCGCCATCGTCCTGATGCACGACTCCGGCGGTGACCGCCACCAGACCGTGCAGGCCCTGGACAGGTTCCTGCCCGACCTGAAGAAGAAGGGCTACGAGTTCGACAACCTCACCGAGGCACTGGACGCGCCCAGCGCCATGAGCCCGGTGACCGGCGCCGAACTCTGGAAGGGCAAGGCGTGGGTCTTCCTGGTCCAGGCCTCGGAGCGGCTCACCGACATCCTGGTGGTGGGCCTGGCGATCATCGGCACGCTGGTCATCGGACGCTTCGTCCTGATGCTGCTGCTGTCCGGCGTCCACGCCCGCCGGGTCCGCCGTCGGCGCTTCCGCTGGGGACCGGCGGTCACCGAACCGGTCACCGTGCTGGTCCCGGCGTACAACGAGGCCAAGTGCATAGAGAACACGGTCCGTTCCCTGGTGGCCAGTGACCACCCGATCGAGGTCATCGTCATCGACGACGGCTCCAGCGACGGCACCGCCCGGATCGTGGAGGGGCTCGGCCTGCCGGGTGTCCGGGTGA
This sequence comes from Streptomyces violaceorubidus, assembly GCF_000717995.1. Lineage (GTDB taxonomy): Bacteria > Actinomycetota > Actinomycetes > Streptomycetales > Streptomycetaceae > Streptomyces > Streptomyces violaceorubidus. Next base: position 293,044 of record NZ_JODM01000003.1, on the reverse strand, counting down.
TCCGGCAGCTCAACGCGGGCAAGCCCGCCGCGCTCAACCGGGGCCTGGCCAACGCCCGGCACGACATCGTCGTGATGATGGACGGCGACACCGTCTTCGAGCCCTCCACCGTCCGCGAACTCGTCCAGCCCTTCGGCGACCCGAGGGTCGGCGCCGTGGCGGGCAACGCGAAGGTCGGCAACAAGGACAGCCTCATCGGCGCCTGGCAGCACATCGAGTACGTGATGGGCTTCAACCTGGACCGCCGGATGTACGACGTCCTCGGCTGCATGCCGACCATCCCCGGCGCGGTCGGCGCCTTCCGCCGCTCCGCCCTGGAGCCCATCGGCGGCATGAGCGACGACACGCTCGCCGAGGACACCGACGTCACCATGGCGCTGCACCGGGCCGGCTGGCGGGTCGTCTACGCCGAGAACGCCCGCGCCTGGACCGAGGCCCCGGAATCCGTCAGCCAGCTGTGGTCCCAGCGCTACCGCTGGTCGTACGGCACCATGCAGGCGATCTGGAAGCACCGCCGCGCGGTGATCGAGAAGGGCCCCTCGGGCCGCTTCGGGCGGGTGGGGCTGCCCTTCGTCTCCCTGTTCATGGTCGTGGCGCCGCTGCTGGCCCCGCTGATCGACGTCTTCCTGCTCTACGGCCTCGTCTTCGGCCCGACCGGCAAGACGATCGTGGCGTGGCTCGGCGTCCTCGCCATCCAGGCGGTGTGCGCGGCGTACGCCTTCCGGCTCGACCGGGAGAAGCTGACCCCGCTCATCTCGCTGCCCCTCCAGCAGATCCTGTACCGCCAGATCATGTACGTGGTGCTGCTCCAGTCCTGGATCACGGCGCTCACCGGCGGTCGGCTGCGCTGGCAGAAGCTGCGGCGCAGCGGCGGTGTCTCCGCGCCGCCGCCCGGCGCCGACGGCATCCCGCCTCAGCGGCGGTCCGGCGCCATGGACGGGAGGCCGGTCGGATGACGACCCCGCCCTACGACCCGACGCGGCCGACCCCCGCCCCCGCCATGCCCGTCCCGCCCCTGCCTGGTCCGACCCGGAGTGCCCCGCACATGACCGCACCGCCCCTCCACCCGCCCGTCGGCGCGGACACCGCCGTACCGGTGGCGCCCGAGCAGGAGCAGGCCCGGCGCGCTCCCGTGCGCGACCGGTACTTCGACCTGCTGCGGGCCGTGGCCCTCTTCCGCGTGGTCCTGTACCACCTGATGGGCTGGGCCTGGCTGCCGGTGGCGTTCCCCTCCATAGGCGTGATGTTCGCCCTCGCGGGCAACCTGATGGCCCGCTCCCTCAAGCGTCCGGCCGTCCAGGTCGTCCGCAGCCGCCTGCGCCGCCTGCTGCCGCCGCTGTGGCTGCTGGGCGCCGTGGGCGTGACCGGCATGGTGCTGCAGGGCTGGGGACCGAACGAGGACGGGCACCCGGGCTGGTGGTGGTTCCACCTCCTCTACTGGGTCCTGCCGCTGAGCGACCCGCCCTTCGCCGAGGGCCTGCCGGGCATCCACGGCATCCTCGGCGAGGACTGGGCCTCGGAACTCGCCGGGCCGCTCTGGTACATCCGCGCCTACCTCTGGTACGTCCTGCTCTCCCCGGTGCTGCTGCGTGCGCTGCGCGCCCTGCCGTGGCTGACGATCCTCGCGCCGCTCGTGCTGTCGGCCGCCTTCCAGTTCGGCTACCTCAACCTGCCGGGCGAGCGCTTCCCGTCGGCGCTCACGGACTTCAGCACCTTCGGGGCCTGCTGGATCCTCGGCATGGCGCACCAGGAGGGCGTCCTGAAGCGGCTGCCGCGCTACGTCGTGCCCTCGGTGGCCCCGGTGATCGCCGCGGTGGGCCTCTGGTACGCCTTCCGGGAGGGCTTCAAGACCGGGTACGACCTGGACTCCATCCCCTTCGCGCAGGCCGTCTGGTCCTTCGCGACGGTGCTGCTGCTCCTGCACGTGAGCCCGTCGTGGAGCGAGTGGCCGCGCCCGCTGCGCCGCTGGGACCGGCTGATCACCCTGCTCAACTCCCGCGCGGTGACGATCTACCTGTGGCACAACGTCTGCATCCTCGTCGCGGCCACCCTGTGGGACCAGCTGTGGGGCTTCGACGTCGTGTACGAACACGTCCCGTGGCTGCTGGAGAGCCCCTGGCCGGTTCTGGTCGTCGCCTGGCTGCTCATCGGGAGCTGCATCGTCTGGTTCGGCTGGATGGAGGACGTGGCCGCCAAGCGCACGCCCCGGCTGTGGCCGGACGGCGGGAAGCCCTCGGCGGCGAAGCAGCCCAGGGCCCGTGCGGCGCACCGGGGCTGACACGCGACGGGGCTGTCGCGCACCGGGGCTGACGGTTGTCGGACCTCCGTGCGAGACTGCCCCGGTTGCGCGAGTGAACACAGTGGCGTGAGCCGGTCAGGGGGAGCGGGCGGGATGAGCAAGCGGCAGACGCAGAAGATGTTGCAGTTGATGGCGAGCGGGGAGGCGGTCCAGCTCACCAGCCGGATGTCGTCCGTGAAGAAGCTCGCCAAGCTCGCCTTCGTCGCCCAGCAGTTCGGGTACGAGTACGCCGACGTGCGCCAGAGCGGCGGGAACAACGCCGCGCTCACCATGCTGCTGGTCCCCGACCCCGGCCCGCAGGCCCGCACCCGGGCCGCGCAGAACTGGGCGCAGTACCCGAACGCCGGGGACGGTGTGTCGCTGCCGCCGCTCGTGCCGGACGCCTTCGAACTCCTCAAGGCACGCATCAACTTCGACCTCACCGGCAAGAACGCCCAGAAGAACATGGGCTACGGCGCGCTCGGCGGCACCGTCGCGTGTGTGGTCCTCGCCTACCGCGCGGGCGGTTCGTCCGACGACTTCGTCCTCTCCGGGATCATCTGGCTGGTCCTCATGGCGGTCCTGGGGATCGGCTTCCTCGTCACCCGCAAGCGCAACGCCAAGTTCGCGGCCCGGTTGCAGGCCGCCGGGTTCGTGCCGATGACCGACGAGACGGGGCGGGTGCGGTACCTGCCGCCCGGCGGGCAGCTGCCGGGGCACGGGAACCCGTTCGGCACCGCGCCCGGCGGCTACGGACAGCCGGCCCCCGGCCCGTACGCTCCCCAGCCGCCGCAGCAGCAGCCGTACGGCGGGCCGCCGCAGACCGGGCAGCCGTACGCGCCGCAGCCGTACGCACCGCAGGCCCAGCAGCCGTACGCACCGCAGGCCCAGCAGCCGTACGCACCGCAGGCCCAGCAGCCGTACGCGCCGCCGCAGGCCCCGCAGCAGCCCTATCCGCCGCAGCAGCCCCCGCAGCCGTACGCCCAGCCGCCGCAGCAGCCGTACGCGCCGCCGCAGGGCGGGCAGCCCCACCCGCAGCAGCCCTACCCGCAGCAGAACCCGCACTGGCAGCCCCGGCCCCCGCAGGGCTGACCGCGATCTCTCATCCCGCGCCGGCGCCGGGTGAGAGCAACGTTCCCTTCCGGTCATCCACAGCCCCACCGGCCCGAAACGCGTCCTGCCTAGCGTCGGTGCAACCGAGCTGTGGAGCACCGTGGAGGCGTCATGACAGTCCTTGGCCGCCGCTGGATCGAGCACTGGGATCCCGAGGACGAGACCTTCTGGAAGGAGACGGGGGAGCGGACCGCCCGGCGGAACCTGTTCTTCTCCGTCCTCTCCGAGCACATCGGGTTCTCCGTCTGGACGATGTGGTCCGTGCTGGTGCTCTTCATGGGCCCGGAGTACGGGCTGACGCCCGCCGACAAGTTCCTGCTGACGTCCGTGGTGACGCTCGTCGGGGCCGTCGTACGGGTGCCGTACACCTTCGCCGTCGCCGTCTTCGGCGGACGCAACTGGACGATCGTCTCCGCCGGGCTGCTGCTCGTGCCGACGGTCGCGGCCTTCGCCGTCATGGAACCGGGGACGTCCTTCTCGACCTTCCTCCTGGTGGGCATGCTGGCCGGGATCGGCGGCGGCAACTTCGCCTCCTCCATGACCAACATCAACGCCTTCTTCCCGCTCAGGAAGAAGGGCTGGGCACTCGGCCTCAACGCCGGGGGCGGCAACATCGGCGTACCCGTCATCCAGCTGGCCGCGCTCGCGGTCATCGGCGCGAGCGGCGGGCCGCGGGTGCTGCTCGGCCTCTACATCCCGCTGATCCTGGTCGCCGCCGGGCTCGCCGCGTGCTTCATGGACAACCTCGCCTCCGTGAAGAACGACACCGGCGCCGCCAAGGACGCGGCGCGCGACGCCCACACCTGGATCATGTCCGTGCTGTACGTCGGCACGTTCGGCTCGTTCATCGGCTACAGCTTCGCCTTCGGGCAGGTGCTCCAGAGCCAGTTCGGGCGGACCCCGCTCCAGGCGGCGTACCTGACCTTCATCGGTCCGCTGCTCGGCTCCCTGATCCGTCCGCTGGGCGGCAGGCTCGCCGACCGGTACGGCGGCGCGCGGATCACCCTGTGGAACTTCGTCGCCATGGCCGCCGCCACCGCCGGACTCGTCGCGGCCGGCATGGCGGATTCGCTCGGCCTGTTCGTGGCCGTGTTCGTGGTGCTGTTCGTGCTCAGCGGGCTGGGCAACGGCTCGACGTTCAAGATGATCCCCGGGATCTTCCAGAACAAGGCGCTGGCCAAGGGGCTGCGGGGCGAGGCGGCGGTGGCGTACGGCCGACGGCTCTCCGGGGCCTCCATGGGGCTGATCGGCGCGGTGGGCGCGCTCGGCGGCGTCGCCATCAACCTCGCCTTCCGGCAGTCCTTCCTCTCCTTCGGCACGGGCACCGGCGCCTTCCTCGCCTTCCTCGCCTTCTACGCCGTGTGTCTCGTCCTCACCTGGGCGGTATACCTTCGGCGACCGGCCGCGCGGACGCAGGACGAGCCGGCCGTCCCGGTCGGCGTGGCCGGTCCGGCCACCGAGGAAAGTGCGAGGGTCGAGCTCAGCCGTGCCGAGGTGTGACGTAACACGGGTGACATGAGGTGGAACCGAGTCTGTCACGCACGGTTGACAGGCTCGGTCGCCACGTGACTGCGCACGTGGTGTGAACGGATCGGAGCGCGGCGAGCGATGGACGACGCAAGCGAGGTGGGCGGCGTGAGCGAGGAACCGCAGCGAACCGACCACGGCCCGTTGGCCGGGTTCACCGTGGGCGTGACCGCCGCCCGCCGGGCCGACGAACTGGGCGCGCTGCTCCAGCGGCGCGGTGCCACCGTCCTGCACGCACCGGCGCTGCGGATCGTGCCGCTGGCCGACGACGGCGAGCTGATGGCCGCGACCAAGCGCATCGTCGACCAGGCGCCGGACGTCGTGGTCGCCACCACCGCCATCGGGTTCCGGGGCTGGGTCGAGGCCGCCGACGGCTGGGGGCTCGGCGAGGCCCTGCTGGAGCGGCTGCGCACGGTGGAGCTGCTGGCGCGCGGGCCCAAGGTCAAGGGCGCGGTACGGGCCGCGGGACTGACGGAGCGGTGGTCACCCGCCTCGGAGTCCATGGCCGAGGTCCTGGACCGGCTCCTGGAAGAGGGGGTGGAGGGCCGCCGGATCGCCGTACAGCTGCACGGTGAGCCGCTGCCGGGGTTCGTGGAGGCGCTGCGGGAGGGCGGCGCCGAGGTGGTGGGCGTGCCCGTGTACCGGTGGCTGCCGCCGGAGGACCTCGGCCCCGTGGACCGGCTGCTGGACGCCGCCGTGTCGCGGGGTGTGGACGCCGTGACCTTCACCAGCGCGCCCGCCGCGGTGTCCCTGCTGGGCCGGGCCGAGGAGCGGGGCCTGCTGCCGGAGCTGCTCGCCGCGCTCGGCCACGACGTGCTGCCGGCCTGCGTCGGCCCGGTCACCGCGGTGCCGCTCCAGGCGCACGGCGTCGACACGGTCCAGCCCGAACGCTTCCGGCTCGGCCCGCTCGTCCAGTTGCTGTGCCAGGAGTTGCCGACCCGCGCCCGTGCCCTGCCGGTCGCCGGGCGCCGGCTGGAGATCCGCGGACACGCGGTGCTCGTCGACGGGGAGCTGCGCACCGTGCCGCCCGCCGGCATGTCCCTGCTGCGCACGCTCGCCCGGCGGCCCGGCTGGGTCGTGCCCCGGGCTGAGCTGTTGCGCGCCCTGCCGGGCACCGGTCGCGACGAGCACGCGGTGGAGACGGCCATGGCCCGCCTGCGCACCTCCCTCGGAACGCCGAAGCTGATCCAGACGGTGGTGAAGCGCGGCTACCGCCTCGCCCTGGACCCACCCGCGGACGCCAAGTACACGACCGACTGAGCCCTCAGCCTCCCGGGCCGACACGACACCGCCGGTCCGGGCCCGCGCCGGGGAGTACGCCTCCTGGGGCCCTGCCCGAACACGGGCGACGTGACGGCCGGTCGCCGGGCGGTGAGCGGCGGGACTTCTCCCACCGCGCCACCACCACCTCCCGGCGCCTCCGCCCACGCCCCGCGGGACCGCCCCGGATGCCGACGCGTGTCGTCCTGCGCCCGCGCTGCTGTCCGCGGGCCCGCGGACAGCAGGTCCGCCCACGCATGTGCCGTGGGATGCCGGTGCTCACCGGCGGCCGTGGGAGGGCCGGGAGCGCTCCGGGGTCCCGGGCGTTCAGTGGCCCGGCGTGTGCAGGGGCACCCGGGACGCCGTGGAGTGTCCAGGCGTCCCAGGTGTCCCAGGCGTCGGTCGCGTCGGTCGGCGGCGGGTTGTCAGCCCCGTGGCCAGGCAGGTCGTCGCCAGCGTCGAGAGTGCGGCACGTGCGGTGTTCCAGGCCACCCACGGGTCCTCGAACCGCTCGCGCAGCGCCGCCGGGTCGCCGGGGCGGGCCAGGGCGTCGTTGAGGGGGATGTTGCCGCCCACGGTGACCAGGAACGCGAGCGCGTACGCCGTCGCGCCCGCCCAGATCCACCAGCGGCCCGGCGTCCCGCGCGACTGCCACCCGGCGAGGCCCGCGAGGGCGAGTGCGCCCAGGAAGGCCGTGAGGAACACCGGGTTCTCGATCACGTCGTTGATGTCGCGCATCACGTCGACGTACACCCGGTCCTCGCTGCGCGCCAGCGCCGGCATCACGGCGCAGGCGAAGACGTAGAAGGTCCCGGCCATCAGGCCCGCGGCGACCGTGGCCGCGACCAGGACTCCACCGGCGGTGCGGGGCCGCCGTTCCCCCTCGATGTCTGCCATGCGTCCAGTCAACGCGCGCCGCGGCGCACCGGACATGGCCCAGGCGCGCGGGCGCATGCGCAAGCGTCCACGCGGGAGCGGTACGAGGGGTTCCGGGCGCGGGGGAGGGCAGGCACTGTAGAGGGAGTGGTTCGCAGGCCCTCCACGGGCAAGCCCTAGGCGGTGACAGGAACATGGCGATGGGGACGGCCACCGGCCCGTACGAGCTGCGCTTCGACACCGGGCGGATCTGCCTGGACCTCATCGCCACCACCCACCCCGCGGAACGCCTCGACTCCCTGGACGCCCTGCGCGCCTGGATCACCGGTTCCGGACTCGTCCCCTCCGGCACCCCGCTGGCCCACGCCGACCCCTCCTGGCTGAACGGTTTCCGCGAACTGCGCGGCGAGACGGCGCGGTTGGTGCGCGGCCGGCCGGTACCCGGCAGCCGAACCCGCGAACTCGCCCTCGCCCGCGTCAACGAACTCGCCCTCGCCGCACCGCCCGCACCCCGCGCGGTGCCCGGCCGCGACGGCGCACTGGTGCGGGAGCTGACCGGCCCGCCGCGGTGCGCCGCGCTGCTCGGCGCCCTCGCCCGGGACGCGGTGGAACTGCTCACCGACCCCGTCGCGCGGGCGGGTCTGCGGCAGTGCGCGGGCGACAACTGCCCCATCGTGTACGTGGACACCTCCCGCGGCCGCCGCCGGCGCTGGTGCTCCAGCGAGATCTGCGGCAACCGCGAACGCGTCGCCCGGCACCGCCGCCGCGCCGCCCTCGCCCGGTAAGCACCCGTAGCTTCCCTCGCGTCCCGTTCGTCACGCCGCCGCCGAGAAAACTCTCATCTCGTTTTGAACACGCCGAACTTCGCGTCCGTACCGAATGGGCGAGCGACCGACTGGGGGAACCCCCGGACACCGGAGGTGGGCGTGCGCAAGGATTCCGTCGTGGCCAATGAACGCGGTGCGAGGGCCCGACATCGCATGTCACAGTCGTCCTCGGAACCCGACGAGGAGCTGATGCGCGCGCTGTACCGCGAGCATGCCGGCCCCTTGCTGGCCTACGTGCTGCGGCTGGTCGCGGGGGACCGCCAGCGCGCCGAGGACGTCGTCCAGGAGACGCTCATCCGTGCCTGGAAGAACGCCGGTCAGCTCAACCGGGCGACCGGATCGGTACGCCCCTGGCTGGTGACGGTCGCGCGTCGCATCGTCATCGACGGCCACCGCAGCCGGCAGGCCCGGCCGCAGGAGGTCGATCCGTCGCCGCTGGAGGTCATCCCCGCGGAGGACGAGATCGACAAGGCGCTGTGGCTGATGACGCTGTCGGACGCGCTCGACGACCTGACCCCGGCCCACCGGGAGGTCCTCGTCGAGACGTACTTCAAGGGGCGTACCGTCAACGAGGCGGCGCAGACACTGGGCATACCCAGCGGCACCGTGCGCTCCCGGGTGTTCTACGCCCTGCGTTCGATGAAGCTGGCACTGGAGGAGCGGGGGGTGACGGCGTGATGAGCGGGTACGGGGGAGTTCAGGGATTCGGCGCGGGGGACACGGGTAATCCTGTCCCCATGCAGGGATCACCGGCGCCGAACGAGCACGAGACCGTCGGCGCCTACGCCCTCGGGATCCTCGACGACGCCGAGGCGACGGCCTTCGAGGCCCACCTCGCCACCTGCGAGTGGTGCGCCCAGCAGCTCGACGAGCTGGCCGGGATGGAGCCGATGCTGGCGGCCCTCGCGGACCTGCCGGGCACCGGCACGCCCGCGATCGCCGAGTCGCTCACCGCGAAGCCCGGCCCACGGCTCTCGGAGAAGCTCGTCGACGAGGTCGCCGAACGCCGCGCGAGCAAGCGCCGCCGCAACTTCTACCTGGTGGGCACCGCGGCCGCGCTGATCATCGGCGGCCCCTTCGCCGCCGTGGCGACCACGGGCGGCGGCGGTGGTGGCGACGAGGGAGGCGGCGGCCGCAGGGCCGAGGCGTCGCAGCAGGCCGCGAGCCCGGCCGAGTCCGCCTTCGCCGCCATGCCGGACCGGGTCACCGCCACCGACCCGGCCACGCAGGTCAGCGCGACCGTGGCGCTGGAGAAGAAGGCCTGGGGCACCGAAACGGTCCTGGAGCTCAAGAACCTCAAGGGCCCCCAGAAGTGCTCCCTGATCGCCGTCGGCAAGAACGGCGAGCGGGAGACGCTCAGCTCCTGGACGGTCCCCGACCGGGGCTACGGCATACCGGGCGCCACCACCGAGAAGGCCAGGAAGCCGCTCTACGTCCACGGCGGCGCCGCCTTCGAACCCAACCAGATCGACCACTTCGAGGTCATGACCTTCGACGGCAAGCGGCTCGTGGAGGTCGACGCGTAGCGCCCGCTCCAGGCGCGCCGTAGCTTCCCGGGCCCCCTTCGCGTATTTTTGACGGCTGCCCAGCACGTCAGAAGGGGGCCCGGTGGCCGCACAGGCTCAACAGGATTCAGCGGTCGACTCGGAGCACGACTCCGTGCGGAAGGACCCCGCGCGGGAGGACTCCGTACGGGACCGAGAGATCGACGTGGAACAGGCGCACCTCGACCGGGTGTACCGACGTCTCGAAGAGAAGATCCACGAGGCGGAGTTCCTCATGCACGACGCCGCCCAGCGCGGCCACGTGGGCACGCCCGGCGCCCTCGCCGAGCGCGACGCGCAGGTCTTCCGGGCCGGCATCCACCTCAACCGCCTGAACAACGAGTTCGAGGACTTCCTGTTCGGCCGCATCGACCTGCTCCTCGGCAAGGACGGCAAGAAGGGCCCGGACGGCGCGTACACGGCCGTCGAGCCCGCCGAGGGCGCCCTCGGGCCCGACGGCACCGCCGACATCGCCGAGACCCTGCACATCGGCCGGATCGGCGTCCTGGACGAGGACTACGCCCCGCTGGTCATCGACTGGCGGGCGCCCGCCGCCGCCCCCTTCTACCGGTCCACGCCGGTCGATCCGGGCCGGGTCGTGCGCCGCCGGGTGATCCGCTCCAAGGGGCGGCGCGTCCTCGGCGTCGAGGACGACCTCATGCGGCCCGAGGTCAAGGCCCGCCTGGCCGGGGAGGAACTGGCCGTCGTCGGCGACGGCGCCCTGATGGCCGCGCTCGGCCAGGCCCGCACCCACTCCATGCGGGACATCGTGGCCTCCATCCAGGCCGAGCAGGACCAGGTGATCCGCGCCCCCGCCGCCTCCGTGACCTACGTCGAGGGCGGCCCCGGCACCGGCAAGACCGCCGTCGCCCTGCACCGCGCGGCCTACCTGCTCTACCAGGACCGGCGCCGGTACGCGGGCGGCATCCTGATCGTCTCGCCGACGCCGCTGCTCGTGGCGTACACCGAGGGAGTGCTGCCCTCGCTCGGCGAGGAGGGCCAGGTCGCCATCCGCGCGATCGGCTCCCTGGTCGACGGCGCGCAGGCCACGCTGTACGACGCCCCGGCCACCGCCCGTGCCAAGGGCTCCTCCCGCATGCTGACGGTGCTGCGCAAGGCCGCGCGCGGGGCGCTGGAACCGGCCGACTCGCCGACCCTGCTCAGGGTCGTCGCGTTCGGCCGCCGCCTCGAACTGGAGGCCGAGGAGCTGGCCGGCATCCGCCGCACCGTCCTCGGTGGCACCGCCCCCGTCAACCTGCTGCGCCCGCGCGCCCGCCGGCTGCTCCTGGACGCCCTGTGGGAGAAGTCGGGCGCCGGTACCCGGCACACCGACCCCGAGCTGGCCGCGGAGCTGCGGTCCTCCTTCGACGAGGACGTCACCTCCGAGGACTCCTTCACCGGCTTCCTCGACGCCTGGTGGCCCGAGCTGACCCCGGGCGCCGTGCTGGCGGCCATGGCGGACGAGCGGCGCCTCGGCCGCTGGGCCCGGCGCGTGCTGAACTCGGGCGAGGTCCGCAAGGTCGCCCGCTCGCTGCGGCGCGAGGGCCACTCCGTGCACGACATCGCGCTGCTCGACGAGCTCCAGGCGATCGTCGGCACCCCGGCCCGCCCCCGCAGGCGGCGCGAGCAGGACCCGCTGGACCAGCTCACCGGCCTGGAGGAGCTGATGCCGCAGCGCGAGGAGACCCAGTGGGAGCGCGCCGAGCGCCTCGCACAGGAGCGCACCGAGTACGCGCACGTCATCGTCGACGAGGCGCAGGACCTGACCCCCATGCAGTGGCGGATGGTCGGCCGCCGCGGCCGGCACGCCACCTGGACGGTCGTCGGCGACCCGGCGCAGTCCTCCTGGTCCGACCCCGACGAGGCGGCCGCCGCCCGGGACGAGGCCCTGGGCACCCGCCCGCGCCGCCGCTTCGAGCTGACCGTGAACTACCGCAACCCGGCCGAGATCGCCGAGCTGGCGGCCAGGGTCCTCGCCCTGGCCATGCCCGGCTCGCCGTCCCCGTCGGCCGTGCGCTCGACCGGCGTTCAGCCGCGCTTCGCGGTGGTGCGCGACTCCCTCGCCCGGACGGTCCGCGCGGAGGCGGCCCGGCTGCTCGACCTCGTCGACGGCACCGTCGGCGTCGTGGTGGCCATGAACCGGCGCGAGGAGGCCCGGCGCTGGCTGGACGGGCTGGGGGAGCGCGTGGTGGCGCTCGGCAGCCTGGAGGCCAAGGGCCTGGAGTACGACGCCACGGTCGTCGTCTCCCCGGCCGAGATCGCCGACGAGTCGCCCGCCGGGCTGCGCGTGCTGTACGTCGCCCTGACCCGGGCCACGCAGCAGCTCACGGTCGTCTCGTGCGAGCGGGACGAGCCGGACGCCTCGGGGGTGCCGGACCTGCTGCGCGACTGAGCGCCGGGCCGGGGAGCGGCCCGCGGACGTACGAAGGGCCCGCGCCGGTTGACGGCGCGGGCCCTTCGCTCGCGTTCAAGTGGCACCGACCCGCCATGCTCGCCTCGCGGCAAGTGGTCGCTCGTAGCGACGAAGGTTGGGCCCGGGGGCTTGGATCGAGCCGGTGCCACGTCCAAGGTAACAAACGATCCCCGCAAGACAATTCCCGTCCCGCGGGTTCCTCGCTCGGGTTTGCGCGGGCCGCCGTCGCGGGACGGGCGCCTCCGGCCCGCCGCTTCCGGTGACCCCTTCCCCCGACGGGCTACTTCTCGTATGGTGGAAGTCGTTTTCCGAAATCGGAGCGAACAAAAAGTTCGCAATCCGGGGCGGCTACCGCGTACTCAGTGGTAGGTGCGACGATCGGACGGCACAACCCAGTTACACGGTGAAAGCAGAGGAAGTCGGCCATGGCAACGGCGCCCAGCGTCTCCTACTCGATGACGGTCCGACTGGAGGTGCCCGCGGGCGGAACCGCAGTCTCGCAGCTCACCACAGCGGTGGAGTCCGCCGGCGGCTCGGTCACCGGCCTCGATGTCACGGCCTCCGGCCACGACAAGCTCCGGATCGACGTCACCATCGCGGCCGGGTCGACGGCCCACGCCGACGAGATCGTGGAGCAGCTGCGCGGCATCGAGGGCGTCAGCCTGGGCAAGGTCTCCGACCGTACCTTCCTCATGCACCTCGGCGGCAAGATCGAGATGCAGTCCAAGCACCCCATCCGCAACCGCGACGACCTGTCCATGGTCTACACGCCGGGCGTGGCCCGCGTGTGCATGGCGATCGCCGAGAACCCCGAGGACGCCCGCCGCCTCACCATCAAGCGCAACTCCGTTGCGGTCGTGACGGACGGCTCCGCCGTGCTGGGCCTGGGCAACATCGGCCCCAAGGCCGCACTGCCGGTGATGGAGGGCAAGGCGGCCCTGTTCAAGCGGTTCGCCGGCATCGACGCCTGGCCGATCTGCCTGGACACCCAGGACACCGACGCGATCGTCGAGATCGTCAAGGCCATCGCCCCGGGCTTCGCCGGCATCAACCTGGAGGACATCTCCGCGCCCCGCTGCTTCGAGATCGAGGCCCGGCTGCGCGAGGCCCTCGACATCCCCGTCTTCCACGACGACCAGCACGGCACCGCCATCGTCGTGCTCGCCGCGCTGACCAACGCCCTGCGCGTGGTGGACAAGCCGATCGAGAACGTACGGGTCGTCATGTCCGGCGCCGGCGCGGCCGGTACGGCCATCCTCAAGCTGCTGCTCGCCGCCGGGGTCAAGAACGCCGTGGTCGCCGACATCCACGGCGTCGTGCACACCGGCCGCGCGGACCTGGTGGACGCCGCGCCCGAGTCCGCCCTGCGCTGGATCGCCGACAACACCAACCCCGAGGGCCTCACCGGCACCCTCAAGGAGGCCGTGCACGGCGCCGACGTCTTCATCGGCGTCTCCGCCCCCAACGTCCTCGACGGGGACGACGTGGCCGCCATGGCCGACGGCGCCATCGTGTTCGCGCTCGCGAACCCGGACCCCGAGGTCGACCCGGCGATCGCCCGCGAGACGGCCGCGGTCGTCGCCACCGGCCGCAGCGACTTCCCGAACCAGATCAACAACGTGCTGGTCTTCCCCGGTGTCTTCCGCGGCCTGCTCGACGCGCAGTCCCGCACCGTCAACACCGAGATGATGCTCGCCGCCGCGCACGCCCTCGCGGACGTGGTGACCGAGGACGAGATCAACCCGAACTACATCATTCCCAGCGTCTTCAACGACAAGGTCGCCGGCGCCGTCGCGGGCGCCGTGCGGGAGGCGGCGAAGGCCGCCGCAGGGGTGGCGTAGGTTCCCCCGGTCGGGGAAGGCGGCCCCTGGCGTGGTGGTGAGGATCATCACGGCGGGCCGCCCCTCCGGCGCGTCGCGGGATGTCGGGCCTCGGATCGCCCTCTAGGGTTGCGCAAGGCTCAGGCCCTCTCGGCGTGTGACTCCCAAGGGTGTTCTCACGACTCCTGGGGGTGCCGGATTGGCTTTACCGCCGCAGGTGGAGGCAGGATGCCTCCCTGGGCGCGAGGGTCTGACGACCGACCCGGGTCCGGGGAATGTCAGAGGGCCCTGGCAGCATCGGCATCGCTGTGCCCAACATGCGGCTCCGCCGCGTGGCACGCCTCAACGGCAAGAAGAACACGGGAGTAACAACATGAACCGCAGTGAGCTGGTGGCCGCGCTGGCCGACCGCGCCGAGGTGACCCGCAAGGACGCCGACGCCGTGCTGGCCGCGTTCGCCGAGGTTGTCGGCGACATCGTCTCCAAGGGCGACGAGAAGGTCACCGTCCCCGGCTTCCTGACCTTCGAGCGCACCCACCGTGCCGCTCGCACCGCCCGCAACCCGCAGACCGGCGAGCCGATCCAGATCCCGGCCGGCTACAGCGTCAAGGTCTCCGCGGGTTCCAAGCTCAAGGAAGCCGCCAAGGGTAAGTAAGCGCTCCGCTCGGAGTGCCGGGGACTGCGCGGATCGTTCGTTCGGGTGCGGTCGTTTTGCGGCCGCGGGCCGGACGTGGCTGGTCGCGCAGTTCCCCGCGCCCCTTGCAGGGGCGTTCGACTCAACGCCGATGGGGCGGCCACCCGGGTCCGGGTGGCCGCCCCATCGGCGTGTCTGCGCGGGTCAGCCCAGGGCCTTGCCCGGGAGTTCCACCTTCGCGCCCAGCTCCACGAGCTTGTCCATGAAGTTCTCGTAGCCGCGGTTGATCAGGTCGATGCCGTGGACCCTGGAGGTGCCCTGGGCCGCGAGGGCGGCGATCAGGTACGAGAAGCCGCCGCGCAGGTCGGGGATGACCAGGTCGGCGCCCTCCAGCTTGGTCGGTCCGGAGACGACCGCCGAGTGCAGGAAGTTGCGCTGGCCGAAGCGGCAGTCGGAGCCGCCGAGGCACTCGCGGTAGAGCTGGATGTGGGCGCCCATCTGGTTGAGCGCGGAGGTGAAGCCGAGCCGCGACTCGTAGACCGTCTCGTGGACGATGGACAGGCCGGTGGCCTGCGTCAGGGCGACCACCAGGGGCTGCTGCCAGTCCGTCTGGAAGCCGGGGTGCACGTCCGTCTCCAGGGCGATGGACTTCAGCCGGCCGCCCGGGTGCCAGAAGCGGATGCCCTCGTCGTCGATCTCGAACGCGCCGCCCACCTTCCGGAAGGTGTTCAGGAACGTCATCATCGAGCGCTGCTGGGCCCCGCGGACGTACACGTTGCCCTCGGTGGCCAGCGCCGCGGAGGCCCAGGAGGCCGCCTCCAGGCGGTCCGAGAGGGCACGGTGGGTGTAGCCGCCGAGCTCGTCCACGCCGGTGATGCGGATGGTGCGGTCGGTGTCCATGGCGATGATCGCGCCCATTTTCTGCAGGACGCAGATCAGGTCCTCGATCTCCGGCTCCACGGCCGCGTTGGACAGCTCCGTGACGCCCTCGGCGAGCACCGCCGTCAGCAGTACCTGCTCGGTCGCGCCGACGGACGGGTACGGCAGCCGGATCTTGGTGCCGCGCAGCCGCTGCGGAGCCTCCAGGTACTGGCCGTCCGCCCGCTTCTCGATCTTCGCGCCGAACTGGCGCAGCACCTCGAAGTGGAAGTCGATGGGCCGGCCGCCGATGTCGCAGCCGCCCAGACCCGGGATGAAGGCGTGCCCGAGGCGGTGCAGCAGCGGGCCGCAGAACAGGATCGGGATGCGCGACGAACCCGCGTGGGCATCGATGTCGGCGACGTTCGCGCTCTCCACGTGGGAGGGGTCCAGGACCAGCTCGCCGGGCTCCTCACCCGGGCGGACGGTCACCCCGTGCAGTTGCAGCAGCCCGCGTACGACCCGCACGTCGCGGATGTCCGGCACGTTGCGCAGCCGGCTCGGCGCACTGCCCAGCAGGGCCGCCACCATCGCCTTCGGCACGAGGTTCTTCGCACCGCGGACCCGGATCTCGCCCTCCAGCGGGGTCCCGCCGTGGACAAGCAGTACGTCATCAGCGCCGTTGACGGTCATGAATCTCGCGTTCCGTGGTGTTGGGCAGGGGTCCAGAAGGGAAAGGGTAATCGTCTTGTACCCCCGTTCCACGCGCCTCCGCACGGTCCGGCAACGTCATGGATTCGTCACAACACGTGGCGTTCACCGGCGCGTACGCGGGGTCACGATCCAGGGGCGTGCGCGGGTGCCTGTTCACTCCCGTGCCCCCGATTGCCTCCCCACGGGAGGGGAACATGCGGGATCATGTCTGGCATGACCGAGGTGTCCTCGCTCACGGGGCGGCTGCTCGTGGCAACGCCCGCCCTGGCGGACCCGAACTTCGAGCGTGCGGTGGTGCTCCTCCTCGACCACGACGAGGAGGGCTCCCTCGGTGTGGTCCTCAACCGCCCCACGCCGGTCGACGTGGGCGACATCCTGGAGGACTGGGCGGAGCTGGCCGACGCGCCGGGTGTCGTCTTCCAGGGCGGCCCGGTGTCGCTCGACTCGGCCCTCGGGGTCGCCGTCGTCCCCGGCGGGGCGTCCGGCGAGCGGGCTCCGCTGGGCTGGCGGCGGGTGCACGGCGCGATCGGCCTGGTCGACCTGGAGGCGCCGCCGGAGCTGCTGGCGTCCGCCGTGGGCGCCCTGCGGATCTTCGCCGGGTACGCGGGCTGGGGCCCCGGCCAGCTGGAGGACGAGCTGACCGAGGGCGCCTGGTACGTGGTCGAGTCCGAGCCCGGCGACGTCTCCTCGCCCTTCCCGGAGCGACTCTGGCGCGAGGTGCTGCGCCGCCAGCGGGGCGACCTGGCGATGGTGGCGACGTATCCGGACGACCCGTCGCTCAACTGAAGCGTGTGAGCTTCAGTACCCTTGGCGGTTATGAGCACTCTCGAGCCCGAGCGCGGGACAGGTACGGGAACCCTCGTCGAGCCGACGCCGCAGACGTCCCACGGCGACGGCGATCACGAGCGCTTCGCGCATTACGTCCAGAAGGACAAGATCATGGCGAGTGCCCTCGACGGCACGCCCGTCGTGGCGCTGTGCGGCAAGGTCTGGGTGCCGGGCCGTGATCCCAAGAAGTACCCCGTCTGCCCCATGTGCAAGGAGATCTACGAATCCATGAGCGGCGGCGGGGGCGAGGGCAAGGGCGGCGACAAGAAGTAGCGCCCCCTGTCCGTACGGACCGTACGGACCTCTTGGCTCGTCCCGAAGGCCCCCGGAGTGTGCCCGCGCACACTCCGGGGGCCTTCGTGCGTCGTCTGGCCGATGGACGAAGAGGTTGACGAATTGGTTCAGACCTCTTGTGGGCAGGGTCATGTCTCCCTACGCTCCTGGGTGTTGTGCAGAGCGAAACCGTCATTGCATATGTTGCAACGCACGCCCGGAGGAAAGACTCCATGAAGCTCGCCCCCCGCCTGGCCGTACTGCTGGCCGCGGCCGTCGCCGCCGCGACCGCCTGCGCACCCCAGACGTCCGACAACTCCTCCTCCGGCAAGGACGAGAAGAGCGGCACCCTGCGCGTCTGGCTGTTCCAGGAGGTCAACAACAAGCCGAAGGAGAAGGTCGTCGACGCGGCCCTCGCCGACTTCGAGAGGGCGCACGAGGACACGAAGGTCACCGTGGAGTACATCCCGGTCGAGACCCGCGCCCAGCGCATCAAGGCCGCCTTCAACGACCCCGAGAGCGCCCCCGACGTCATCGAGTACGGCAACACCGACACCGCCGGATACGTCAAGGACGGCGGACTGGCCGACGTCACCGCGGAGTTCGCTGCCTGGGACGAGGCCAAGGACACCGACCCCACCGCCCGCCAGTCGGTCACCGTGGACGGAAAGGTCTACGGCGCCCCGTACTTCGTCGGCGTGCGCGCCCTCTACTACCGCACCGACGTCTTCGACGAGCTCGGTCTCGAACCTCCCAAGTCGCTGGCGGAGCTGGCGTCCACCGCCAAGAAGGTGCACGCCGCGAAGCCCCACCTCTACGGCATCGCGGTCGGCGGTGCCTACACCTACGGCGCGATGCCGTTCATCTGGGCCAACGGCGGCGAACTCGCCGAGGGGAAGGGCGGCTCGTACGCCTCCGCCATCGACAGCGCCGCCGCCCGGAAGGGCATCGAGGCGTACACGTCCCTCTTCGGGGACGACAACTGCCCCGCCGCCAAGTGCGCCGGCATGGGCGGCAACGACACCGTCACCGCCTTCGCATCCGGCAAGGCGGCCATGGCCGTCGGCGGCGACTTCAGCCACCAGGCCGTGGAAGCCGGCGCGGCGAAGGGCAAGTACGCGGTCGTGCCGCTGCCGGGCGTCGAGTCCGGCTCCATAGCCCCCGCCTTCGCGGGCGGCAACAACATCGGCGTCCTGAAGAGCACCGCGCACCGCACCCTCGCCGTCGACCTGATGCGGCGGCTCGCCTCGAAGAAGGCGCAGGGCGAACTGTTCGACGCGATGGGCTTCCTGCCGACCTTCACGGACGTGCGGCAGCAGGTCGCGGCGAAGGAGCCGTTCGTGGAGCCGTTCGTCGACACGCTCGCCGCGGGCACCAAGTTCGTGCCGGCCTCTCCCGCGTGGGCGACGATCGACTCCTCGCAGGTGCTGCCGACCATGTTCCAGGAGGTGGTCAGCGGCAAGAAGGACGTGGGCGCTGCCGCCGGGGACGCGGCTCGGAAGATGGACGAGGCGTTTGGCTCCGCCGGATGACGGGTTCGCCTGTGAGCTCGGGAGGTGCGGTGCGTTCGCGGGTGCGGGAGCGTCGTGGTTTCGCGCGCCGTTCCCCGCGCCCCTTCGGGCGCTCCTCCGCCATCCCTTGGATATATCTTGCCCCCGCTCTTGTGGTCCTTGGCGGGTTGCTGGTCTACCCCGTCTATCAGCTCGGATTGATCTCCTTCCTGGAGTACACGCAGGCTCAGGTCAGTGGTGGGGAGCCGGCGACCTTCCAGGGGTTCGGGAACTATGCCGAGTTGTTCGGGGACGGTGAGTTCTGGCGGGTGCTGCTGGCCACCGTGGTGTTCGCCGCCGCCTGTGTGGTGTCCACGCTGGCCGTCGGGTGTGCGCTCGCCGTGCTGCTCACGCGGGTGCGGGCCGTGCCGCGGCTGGCGTTGATGCTGGCGGGGCTGGGCGCGTGGGCGACCCCGGCGGTCACCGGCTCCACGGTCTGGCTGCTGCTGTTCGACCCCGACTTCGGGCCCGTCAACCGGATCCTGGGCCTCGGCGACCACTCCTGGACGTACGGGCGCTACAGCGCCTTCCTGCTGGTGCTGCTCGAAGTGGTGTGGTGCTCCTTCCCGTTCGTCATGGTGACCGTCTACGCCGGGATACGGGCCGTACCGGCCGAGGTGCTGGAGGCCGCCGCGCTCGACGGGGCCTCGCAGTGGCGGATCTGGCGTTCGGTGCTCGCGCCGATGCTCCGGCCGATCCTGGTCGTCGTCACCATCCAGTCGGTCATCTGGGACTTCAAGGTCTTCACCCAGATCTACGTCATGACGGGCGGCGGCGGCATCGCCGGCCAGAACCTCGTCCTCAACGTCTACGCCTACCAGAAGGCCTTCGCGTCCTCGCAGTACAGCCTCGGCTCCGCCATCGGCGTCGTCATGCTGCTGATCCTGCTCGCGGTGACGCTGGTGTACCTGCGGCTGCTGCGCCGCCAGGGGGAGGAGCTGTGAATCTTCCGCGCGCGGGTGCGCCGTCCGTGGCGGCTGGCGGCCGAGGTGTCCGCGTTGCTGATCGCGGTGGTCGTCGCCTTCCCGCTGTACTGGATGGTGCTGAGCGCCTTCAAACCGGCCGGGGAGATCGAGTCGAGCGAGCCCCGGCCCTGGACGCTGACCCCCTCGCTGGATTCCTTCCGGCGGGTGTTCGAGCAGCAGGAATTCGGCCGCTACTTTCTCAACAGCCTGATCGTGGCGGGGTGCGTGGTCATCGCCTCGGCGCTCATCGCGTTCCTCGCGGCGACCGCGGTGACGCGTTTCCGGTTCCGCTTCCGGACCACCCTGCTGATCATGTTCCTGGTGGCCCAGATGGTGCCCGTGGAGGCGCTCACCATCCCGCTGTTCTTCCTCATGCGGGACTTCGGCCAGCTGAACACGCTGGGCTCCCTGATCCTGCCGCACATCGCCTTCTCGCTGCCCTTCGCGATCTGGATGCTGCGGGGCTTCGTGAAAGCCGTGCCGGAGGCCCTGGAGGAGGCCGCCTGCATCGACGGAGCGAGCCGGACGCGCTTTCTGTGGCAGATCCTTTTCCCGCTGGTCCTGCCGGGGCTTGTGGCCACCAGCGTCTTCTCCTTCATCTCGACCTGGAACGACTTCCTGTTCGCCAAGTCGTTCATCATCAGCGACACCTCCCAGTCGACGCTGCCGATGGCGCTGCTGGTCTTCTACAAGCCGGACGATCCCGACTGGGGCGGCGTCATGGCCGCGTCCACGGTGATGACGATTCCGGTGCTGGTCTTCTTCGTACTCGTACAACGACGACTCGTCTCCGGCCTCGGCGGAGCGGTGAAGGACTGACAAACGTGACCGACGTGAGTGACGTGACGCAGGCGACCGACGTGATTCCCCAACCGCGTCAAGTGGCGGCCCGCGACGACGAAACCTTCTTCGAGCTCGGCCCGGACACCGCCCTGGTGGCCGACGAGGGCGCCGGGCACACCGAGCGCTGGCTGCGCGCCACGCTGGGCGCGGCCACCGGCCTGCCGCTGGGGCCCGGGGCGGCGGGCGGCGGCCTCCTCCGGCTGTCCCTCGACGGCGGACTGGCCGAGGAGGGCTACCGCCTCGACATCGCACCGGAGGGCGTGCACCTCACCGGCGGCGACCCGGCCGGCCTCTTCTGGGGCGCCCAGACCCTGCGCCAACTGCTCGGCCCGGACGCCTTCCGGCGCGCCCCGCTGCCCGGCCGCCGGTGGCGGCTGCCGCTGGGCCGCGTCGAGGACGCGCCCCGCTTCCACTGGCGCGGACTGATGCTGGACGTCTCCCGGCACTTCATGCCCAAGGACGGCGTTCTGCGCTACCTGGACCTGATGGCCGCCCACAAACTCAACGTCCTGCACTTCCACCTGACGGACGACCAGGGCTGGCGCGTCGAGATCAAACGCCACCCCAAGCTTACCGAGACCGGTTCCTGGCGGGCGCGCACGAAATTCGGCCACCGGGCCTCGCCGCTGTGGGAGGACAAACCCCACGGCGGTTACTACACCCAGGAGGACATCCGGGAGATCGTCGCCTACGCCGCCGCGCGGCACATCACCGTCGTCCCCGAAATCGACGTACCCGGGCACTCGCAGGCCGCCATCGCCGCGTATCCGGAACTGGGCAACACGGATGTGATCGACACCACCGCGCTCTCCGTCTGGGACACCTGGGGCGTCTGCCCGAACGTGCTCGCCCCCACCGAGAACACACTGCGCTTCTACGAGGGCGTGTTCGAGGAAATCCTGGAGCTTTTCCCCTCGGAGTTCGTCCACATCGGCGGCGACGAATGTCCGAAGGACCAGTGGCGGGCCTCGGCCACCGCACAGGCGCGGATCGCGGAACTCGGCCTCGCCGGCGAGGACGAACTCCAGGCCTGGTTCATCCAGCACTTCGACACCTGGCTCACCGCACGCGGACGCCGGCTCATCGGCTGGGACGAGATCCTGGAGGGCGGACTCGCCAAGGGCGCGGCCGTGTCCTCCTGGCGCGGCTACGCGGGCGGGATCGCCGCCGCGCGCGCGGGGCACGACGTCGTGATGTGCCCCGAGCAGCAGGTGTACCTGAACTTCCGGGAGGACGGCGGCGAGGACGAACCCGTGCCGATCGCCTTCGTGCGCACCCTGGAGGACGTCTACCGGTTCGAGCCGGTTCCCGCGGAACTGACCCCCCAGGAGTCCGGACACGTGATCGGCACCCAGGCGAACCTGTGGACCGAGGTGACGGAGAACCAGGAGCGGGTGGACTACCAGCTCTTCCCGAGGCTCGCCGCCTTCGCCGAGGTCGCCTGGAGCGCCCTGCCCGCCCCCGCCGACCGGGACTACGGCGCCTTCGAGCGGCGGATGGCCACCCACTACCGGCGGCTCGACGCTCTGGGCGTCGCCTACCGTCCGCCCGCTGGCCCGCGCCCCTGGCAGCGGCGGCCCGGCGTGCTCGGCCGGCCGATGGACGGGCCGCCGCCGAACAAGTGAGCAGTGACCGAGTGAGCACGTGGGCATGCAAGGGAAGGAAACGCCCCTAAACGTCACCGAAGAGTGGCAACTCGTGCGCATCGCGCGTAGCTCCGATCGTCGGAGATCCCGTCTGAAAACGGACCATCTCACCGACGAGACGGGCGAATGCCTCCTAGCGGACCCCTGCGTCCGGGCCCTGCGAAGATGTGCCAGAGTTGCCACGTCCGCCCTGTCAGGTCGTACCGTACGGCCACATGGGCGGGACCAGGTGGGACAGCGGGAAGGGGCAGTCGGGTTGACCACGCACGCACCGCAGGCGGCGCAGGCCGTCACGCTGCCCACGACACTGGACGAGGCCGTGGCGGCGCTCACCGCGATGCCCGCGGCCGTTCCGGTCGCGGGCGGCACCGACCTGATGGCGGCCGTCAACTCCGGTCAGCTCAGGCCCGCCGCGCTGGTGGGACTCGGCCGGATCAGCGAGATCCGCGGCTGGCAGTACCAGGACGGCCACGCGCTGCTCGGCGCGGGCCTCACCCACGCCCGCATGGGCCGCCCCGACTTCGCCGCGCTGATCCCGGCGCTCGCCGCCGCCGCGCGGGCCGCCGGACCGCCGCAGATCCGCAACGCCGGGACCCTGGGCGGCAACATCGCCTCGGCCGCCCCCACCGGGGACGCGCTGCCGGTGCTGGCCGCCCTGGAGGCGACACTGATCATCGCGGGCCCGGACGGGGCCCGCCGGGAGGTGCCGGTCTCGCACCTGCTGGCGGGCATGGAGATGCTCCGCGCGGGAGAGCTCATCGGCTACGTGCGCGTGCCGCTGCTGCACGCGCCGCAGGTCTTCCTGAAGGCGACCGGCCGCACCGGACCCGGCCGGGCGACGGCCTCCGTGGCGCTGGTCCTCGACCCCGCCCGGCGCGGTGTGCGGTGCGCGGTGGGCGCCATCGCGCCGATGCCGCTGCGGCCCCTGGAGGCCGAGCAGTGGGTGGCCTCGCTCATCGACTGGGACAACGGCCGCGCCGTCGTCCCGGAGGCGCTGCACGGATTCGGCGAGTACGTCGCCGCGGCCTGCATCCCCGACGCGGCCCCGGACGAGGACGGCTCCGTGCCGCAGCTTCCGCCCGCCGTACTGCACCTGCGGCGCACCGTCGCCGCGCTGGCCCGACGAGCACTGGGGAGGGCGCTGTCGTGACCGACGACCAGCACGGCGACCCGCACGGCGATCAGCACGCGGGGGGCGCACCTCCCGGCGGCAGCCGCTGGGACCCGCTGCCCCAGGGCGACTACGACGACGGCGCCACCGCCTTCGTGAAGCTCCCCGAGGGCGGCGTGGACGCGCTCCTCGCCTCCGCCGAGAGCCCGCTCGCCGCCCCCGGACACGGCTATGTGCCGCCCCAGATCACGGTCGCGCCCGCCACCACCACCGGCACCGACCCGGCCGCCCCCGGCTCCTGGGCGGTGCCGTCGGCCCCGTCCGCGCCCGTGGACGGCACCCAGTGGCAGGCCCAGGACACCGGTCAGGACCCCGCCGCCCACCAGGGGTACGGCCACTACGCGGCCCAGCAGGACCCGTACGGCGGGGCGGCGCCCTACGGCGTGCACGCCGGGCAGGGCGTCCCCGGGCACGACGACCGGTTCGCCTACCAGCCCGGCGCCACCGGCCAGTGGGACTTCCCGCAGGACCCGCAGGCGGCGCAGGCCGACGCGGACGCCGCGGCGGTCCGGCCCGCGCCGGGCCAGGACGTGACCGGGCAGTGGTCCATCCCCGTGGCCGACGGCGACCTGCCGGACGAGTCGGGCGAGTTCACCACGTCCTCCCTGGCCGAGCAGTGGGGCACCGGCGCTCCCGCCACCCTCCCCGGCGGCGCTCCCGCGCCCTGGGCGACGCAGCCGACGGGGCAGCCGTGGGGCGAGTCCGCGGCGCCGCCCGGACCGGCCGACGACGAGCGGCCGGACGCGAGCGCGTACGGGCGCGGCCCCGCCGAGGGCGGGCACGGATACGGCTCCACCGCGGGCGGACCCGGAGAGGGGCACGGGCCCGACGCGGGCCACGGACCCGGTTCCGCCGCCGGCGGGCCCGCGTACGGCTCCGCCGAGGGCGGGTACGGGCGCGGCCCCGAGGGCGGATACGGGCACGGCCCCGAGTCCGGCCCGGACGCGGGCCACGGCCCCGATTCCGGCGCCGACGCCGGCCACGGGTCCGCGTCTGCCGCCGGTCGACACGACGCCGATGCCGCTGCCGGCCCGCACCACCCGGACCCGAGCGGGCTCGCGTACGGGCCGGAAGCGGGCGGCCACGGGTCCGATGACGACGCCGGTCCGCTCGACGCCGATGCCGCTGCCGGCCCGCACCACCCGGACCCGAGCGGGCTCGCGTACGGGCCGGAAGCGGGCGGCCACGGGTCTGATGCCGCCGCCGGTCCGCTCGACGCCGATGCCGCTGCCGGCCCGCACCACCCGGATCCGACCGGGCTCGCGTACGGGCCGGAAGCGGGCGGCCACGGGTCCGATGCCGCCGCCGTCGGACCGACCGGGCCGGACGTGAACGCGCCCGCGCACGGGGGGCGCCCCGGCGCGAGCCCGGACGGCTCCCGCCCCGCAGACGGTCCGTACACCCACGTGCCCGATGGCGACGCTGAGTCGGCGACCGAAGCCGCGGCCGGAAGCGGCACGGCCGCCGACGGATCCGAGGGAGCCGAGGAGGCCTCTGAGGGCCCGTCAGGGCGTGCCGCCGGCCCCGGCGGGGCGGCGGAGGCAGGATCCCGTCCGGAGGCCGCTGAAGACCCCGTGACGGACCGGGCGCCGACCGCCGGTCGGGAGCGCGTGCCCGAGCCCGACCGGGAGCAGGGGCAGGAGCCCGGGGGAGAGCCGCGGCCGGAGTCCGCGGCCGACGCCGTCGCCGAGGAGGCCGCGGTGCCCGTCGCGGCGGGCCCGGCCGGTGACGTAACCGAGGCGGCGGACGCGGCCGACGGACGTACCGGCGGCGACGGAGCCGACGCCGAGGGAGCCGTCGCCGACGGCGCCCGGGAGCCGTCGCCCGCCGCGGGTCCGCAGGAGGAACACCCCCTCGCCTCCTACGTACTGCGCGTCAACGGCGCCGACCGGCCCGTCACCGACGCCTGGATCGGCGAATCGCTGCTGTACGTGCTGCGCGAGCGGCTCGGTCTCGCGGGCGCCAAGGACGGCTGCTCGCAGGGCGAGTGCGGCGCCTGCAACGTGCAGGTCGACGGACGGCTCGTCGCCTCCTGCCTGGTCCCGTCCGTGACCGCGGCCGGCAGCGAGGTACGCACCGTCGAGGGCCTGGCCACCGACGGACAGCCCTCGGACGTGCAGCGCGCGCTCGCCCGCCGCGGCGCCGTGCAGTGCGGCTTCTGCGTGCCCGGCATGGCGATGACCGTGCACAACCTCCTGGAGGGCAACCCGGCCCCGACCGAGCTGGAGGCCCGCCAGGCCCTGTGCGGCAACCTGTGCCGCTGCTCCGGCTACCGGGGTGTCCTGGAGGCCGTGCAGGAGGTCGTCGCCGAGCGCGAGGCGCACGCCGGCGCCGAAGCGCAGGCCGACGCCGACTCCGAGGAGCCCCGCATCCCGCACCAGGCCGCTCCCGGCGCGGGTGGCGTCAACGCGGCGGCGTTCGAGTCCGCGCCACCGCCCGGCGCCCACGACCCCACCGGACCGCACGACCAGCCGCCCTACGGCGACCACGGCGACCACGGCACCCACGGCCGGGACGGAGGCCACGCGTGAGCAACGACACCGCGACTGCGGAGGCCGAGGGAACCGCCGAGGCGGCGACCCCCGTCCCCGAGCCGATCCCGCACGGCCTGGGCGAGTCCCTGCCGCCCGCCGACGCCCGCGCCAAGACCGAGGGCACCTTCCCGTACGCCGCCGACCTGTGGGCCGAGGGCCTGCTGTGGGCGGCCGTGCTGCGCTCACCGCACCCGCACGCGCGCATCGTGTCCATCGACACCACCCACGCGCGCGAGATGCCCGGCGTACGGGCGGTGATCACCCACGAGGACGTGCCCGGCACCCCGCTGCACGGCCGCGGCGGCCGCGCCGACCGGCCGGTCTTCGCCTCCGACGTAGTACGCCACCACGGCGAGCCCCTCGCCGCCGTCGCCGCCGACCACCCGGACACCGCGCGGATGGCCGCCGCCGCCGTCATCGTCGAGTACGAGGTGCTCGACCCGGTCACCGACCCGGAGCACGCCTTCGAGGCCGAGCCGCTGCACCCCGACGGCAACCTGATCCGGCACATCCCGCTGCGCCACGGCGACCCGGACGCGGCCGGCGAGATCGTCGTCGAGGGCCTGTACCGCATCGGCCGTCAGGACCCGGCGCCCATAGGGGCCGAGGCGGGGCTGGCCGTACCGCGTCCCGACGGCGGCGTGGAGCTGTACCTGGCCTCCACCGACCCGCACGGGGACCGCGACACCGCCGCCGCGTGCTACGGCCTGCCGCCCGAGCAGGTGAAGATCGTCGTCACCGGGGTGCCGGGCGCCACCGCCGACCGCGAGGACCAGGGCTTCCAGCTGCCGCTCGGCCTGCTCGCCCTGAAGACCGGCTGCCCGGTGAAACTGACCGCCACGCGCGAGGAGTCCTTCCTCGGGCACACCCACCGCCACCCCACCCTCCTGCGGTACCGCCACCACGCGGACGCCGAGGGCCGGATCGTGAAGGTCGAGGCGCAGATCCTGCTCGACGCGGGCGCCTACGCGGACACCTCCTCCGACGCCCTCGCCGCCGCCGTCGCCTTCGCCTGCGGCCCCTACGTGGTGCCGAACGCCTTCATCGAGGGCTGGGCCGTGCGCACCAACAACCCGCCCTCCGGCCATGTGCGCGGCGAGGGCGCCATGCAGGTGTGCGCCGCGTACGAGGCGCAGATGGACAAGGTCGCCAAGAAGCTCGGCCTGGACCCGGCCGAGGTGCGGCTGCGCAACGTCCTGGCCACCGGCGACGTGCTGCCCACCGGGCAGACGGTCACCTGTCCCGCCCCGGTCGCCGAACTCCTCCAAGCGGTCCGCGACTTCCCGCTGCCCGCGCTGCCCAAGGACACGCCCGAGGACGAGTGGCTGCTGCCCGGCGGCCCCGAGGGCGCGGGCGAACCGGGCGCCGTGCGCCGGGGCGTGGGCTACGGCATCGGCATGGTGCACATGCTGGGCGCCGAGGGCGCCGACGAGGTCTCCACGGCCACCGTGAAGGTCCAGGACGGCGTCGCGACGGTGCTGTGCGCCGCCGTCGAGACCGGCCAGGGCTTCACCACGCTGGCCCGGCAGATCGTGCAGGACACCCTCGGCGTCGACGAGGTGCAGGTGGCGCCCGTCGACACCGACCAGCCCCCGGCCGGGCCGGGCTGCCGGGGCCGGCACACCTGGGTGTCGGGCGGCGCGGTGGAGCGGGCGGCCAAGATGGTCCGCACCCAGCTCCTCCAGCCGTTGGCGCACCAGTTCGGGATGTCGACCGAACTGCTCCAGATCGCCGACGGCAAGATCACCTCCTACGACGGTGTGCTGTCGACGACCGTCGGCGAAGCGCTGGACGGCAAGGAGCTGTGGGCCACCGCCCAGTGCCGCCCGCACCCGACCGAGCCGCTGGACGAGGCCGGCCAGGGCGACGCGTTCGTCGGCATGGCCTTCTGCGCGATCCGCGCGGTGGTGGACGTGGACATCGAGATCGGCTCGGTGCGGGTCGTGGAGCTGGCCGTCGCCCAGGACGTCGGCCGGGTCCTGAACCCGGCCCAGCTGACCGCGCGGATCGAGGCGGGCGTCACGCAGGGCGTCGGCATCGCGCTCACGGAGAACCTGCGCACCCCGCGCGGTCTGATCCGCCACCCCGACCTGACCGGCTACGCCCTGCCGACCGCGCTGGACGCCCCGGACATCCGGATCGTGAAGCTCGTCGAGGAGCGGGACGTGGTCGCGCCCTTCGGCGCCAAGGCCGTCAGCGCGGCCCCGGTGGTGGCCTCCCCGGCGGCCGTCGCCTCCGCCGTGCGCGCGGCCACGGGACGCCCGGTGAACCGCCTCCCGATCCGGCCGCAGGCCGCGGTGGCCACCGGCAACTGAGCCGCTGCTCACGCGCCCGAGGCAACGCACGAGCCCCCGGGCGCGTCCTACGGGGCGGACGGGGTCCGTGCGCAGACGCGTTGTCAGTGGTGGCGCGTAGTCTCCGAAGGAGCGCGAACGGCAGCCGCCGGTACGCGGACGGCCACACTTTCTCGGGGGAGACGATGCACGCGGTCACCGGCGGTACGACGTTCATGCGGGGCTCCGCGGCGGACGCCCGGACGGCGATCCCCTCGCTGGTGACCCGGGTCCGCCTCGCGACATCGGTGGAGGACCCGTCGTGGACGCGCGGCGCCACCCGGCGGCCCCAGGGGAGCTGCGAGCGCCCGTCCCTGTGGAACACGTCCACCCTGACGAGCTGCCTGCTCCTGGCGGTGAGCCACCGCGCGGAGCCGGGGACCTCCCGAGACCTGCCGTCCCGCTTCCTGGACCGGGAGTTCGGCCGTCACCGCGTGACGCGCTTCGAGGACATCGACTTCCCCCGGACCCTCACCCACGAGCCCACCCGCCGCTTCCTGCGCGAGACGGGCCTGCCCGAGGACGCTCACCCCTTCCGACTGGACGCGGACGACCTGCCGCTGCCGACGCTCGCCGAGTACGCCGAGGAGCACCCCGAGCACCCGGCCCCGGCCGGCGCGGAGCGCCTCGTACGCCTGGGACGGCTGGCGGACGGCGCGCACGTGGTCGTCGACGGCACGACGGGCACCGTCCTGACCTGGCGGACGCCCGACGGCACCCTCCACCCCCTGGTGGCGGACGTCTCCGCCCTCGCCCTCACCCTCTGGGCGCTGCGCCGGGCGGGACGCCTGGAGGCCGTGGCGGGGATCGAACCCGCGTAACTCCCCGCGAGCGGAGCTCGCTGACGGGTGCTGCGCAGGCGAGCCCCTCAACCACTCGGGCACACGGCCGGGTCTGCGGCTTCGTGACTCGACGGTAGGGCGGGGCCGGGGAGGCGCTCAAGGGACCGGGCGGGCCGCGACACCGACTGCCCCACGCCGTTCATCAACGACGTGACGGGCCGGCGGGGTCGTACGACCAAGGTCCCGGTCCCGCACCGTCTCCGGACAGGGGCCACAGCGGGCCATGGCCCTTACTCTGGCGACCATGACCGTCCCTGAGCCCGGCGACACCGAGGTCGCCGTCCCCGCCGCGCCCTCCCTCTCCTCCGTCCCCGCCGAGACCGTGCTGAGCAGCGCCTACCGGGCGCTGAGCATCGGCATCGTCTCCGTGATCGTGCTGATCGCCTTCGAGGCGACGGCGGTCGGCACGGCGATGCCGGTGGCGGCGCGGGAGCTGGACGGGGTGTCGCTGTACGCGTTCGCGTTCTCGGGGTACTTCACGACCAGCCTGTTCGGGATGGTGCTCTCCGGCCAGTGGTCGGACCGGAGCGGGCCGCTGGCCCCGCTGACGACCGGCATCGCCGCCTTCGCGGCCGGGCTCGTGCTGTCCGGCACGGCGGGCGCGATGTGGCTGTTCATCCTCGGGCGGGCCGTGCAGGGGTTCGGCGGCGGGCTGGTGATCGTCGCGCTGTACGTCGTCGTCGGGCGGGCCTACCCGGAGCGGCTGCGGCCCGCGATCATGGCGGCGTTCGCGGCGGGCTGGGTGGTGCCCTCCGTCGTCGGTCCGCTGGCCGCCGGCGCGGTGACCGAGCACCTCGGCTGGCGCTGGGTGTTCGTCGGCATCCCGGTGCTCGTCGTCGTCCCGCTCGCCCTCGCGCTGCCGCAGATACGCCGACGCGCCTCCGGTGCCGTGGAGGGAGGAGAGGCCCCGGCCTCCTTCGACGGCCGCCGGATCCGCCTCGCCCTCGGCATCTCGCTGGGCGCGGGCCTGCTCCAGTACGCCGCCCAGGACCTGCGCCCGCACTCCCTGCTGCCCGGCGCGACGGGCGTGGCGCTGCTCGTCCCCGCCGTCCTCGGACTGCTGCCCCGCGGCACCTACCGGGCGGTGCGCGGACTGCCCTCCGTGGTCCTGCTGCGCGGGGTGGCCGCGGGGTCCTTCGTCGCCGCCGAGTCCTTCGTCCCGCTGATGCTGGTCACCCAGCGCGGACTCAGCCCGACCCTGGCCGGACTCTCCCTGGCGGCCGGCGGCGCGACCTGGGCCGCGGGTTCGTGGCTCCAGTCCCGGCCGCGCCTGGAGCCGCACCGGGAGCGGCTGATGGCCCTCGGCATGCTCCTGGTCGCGGCGGCCATCACCACGGCACCCAGTGTGCTGATCGACGCCGTCCCCGCCTGGACGGTCGCCGTCGCCTGGGGCTTCGGCTGCTTCGGCATGGGCCTGGTGATCTCCTCCACCAGCGTGCTCCTGCTCAAGCTCTCCGCCCCGCAGGAGGCCGGCAGCAACTCCGCCGCCCTGCAGATCTCCGACGGCCTCTCCAACGTCGTCCTGCTGTCGGCCGGCGGCGCCGCCTTCGCGGCCCTGGGCGGCGGCACGGTCAGCCACGCGGCCACCGAGGCCACCGGCTCCCACCCGGCCGCCTTCGCCGCGGTGTTCCTGCCGATGGCGGCGGTGGCGCTGGTCGGGGCGTGGGTCGCCACGCGGGTGCGGGGGAAGTGAGCCGAGGACGACCCGGCGGAGCGGCTGTGACGTCCGTCCCACCCGGGGGTGACCCGCCCCCGTGCGCGCGGTGATCGCGTCGGCCCGCCGGTAGGGTGGCCCGGTTGTCATACGTGGCCGAGCCGCTCTACCCCCTTCGGAGACCGTGACTACCACCGCCAGCTCCAGCACCTCGCACCACCTGTCCCCGGCCTTCCCCGGCCGTGCCCCCTGGGGCACCGCCGGCAAGCTGCGGGCCTGGCAGCAGGGGGCGATGGAGAAGTACCTCCAGGAACAGCCCCGGGACTTCCTGGCGGTCGCCACCCCCGGCGCCGGGAAGACGACCTTCGCGCTGACACTGGCGTCCTGGCTGCTGCACCACCACGTCGTGCAGCAGGTCACCGTCGTCGCGCCGACCGAGCACCTGAAGAAGCAGTGGGCCGAGGCCGCGGCGCGGATAGGGATCAAGCTCGACCCGGAGTACAGCGCGGGCCCGCTCAGCCGCGAGTACCAGGGCATCGCCATCACCTACGCGGGCGTCGGCGTGCGCCCCATGCTGCACCGCAACCGCGTCGAGCAGCGCAAGACCCTCGTCATCCTCGACGAGATCCACCACGCCGGTGACTCCAAGTCCTGGGGCGAGGCCTGCCTGGAGGCGTTCGAGCCCGCCACCCGCCGCCTCGCGCTCACCGGCACGCCCTTCCGCTCCGACACCAACCCGATCCCCTTCGTGGCGTACGAGGAGGGCAACGACGGCATCCGCCGCTCCGCCGCCGACTACACGTACGGCTACGGCTCGGCGCTCGCCGACGGCGTCGTGCGGCCCGTCATCTTCATGAGCTACAGCGGCAACATGCGCTGGCGCACGAAGGCGGGCGACGAGATCGCCGCACGCCTGGGCGAGCCCATGACCAAGGACGCCGTCAGCCAGGCCTGGCGCACCGCGCTCGACCCGCGCGGCGAGTGGATGCCGGCCGTGCTGCGCGCCGCCGACCGGCGGCTCACGGAGGTCAGGAAGGCCATCCCGGACGCCGGGGCGCTCGTCATCGCCGCCGACCAGGACGCCGCCCGCGCCTACGCCAAGCTGATCCGCGAGATCACCGGGGACAAGGCCACCGTCGTGCTGTCCGACGACGCGGGCGCCTCGAAGAACATCGACACCTTCAGCCAGGGCACCGACCGATGGATGGTCGCCGTCCGCATGGTGTCCGAGGGCGTCGACGTCCCCCGCCTCGCGGTCGGCGTCTACGCCACCACGATCTCCACCCCCCTCTTCTTCGCCCAGGCCGTAGGCCGCTTCGTGCGCTCCCGCCGCCGCGGCGAGACCGCCTCGGTCTTCCTGCCCACCGTGCCCGACCTGCTCACGTTCGCGAACGAGATGGAGCGCGAGCGCGACCACGTCCTCGACAAGCCCAAGAAGGAGGGCGAGGAGGACCCCTACGCCGAGTCCGAGAAGGAGATGGACGAGGCGAACCGGGAGCAGGACGAGGACACCGGCGAGCAGGAGCAGTTCGCCTTCGAGGCACTGGAGTCCGAGGCCACCTTCGACCGGGTCATGTACAACGGCGCCGAGTTCGGCATGCAGGCCCACCCGGGCAGCGAGGAGGAGCAGGACTACCTCGGCATCCCGGGCCTGCTGGAGCCGGACCAGGTGCAGCTGCTGCTCCAGAAGCGGCAGGCCCGGCAGATCGCGCACAGCCGCCGGAAGCCCGACGAAGAGGCCGACCTGCTCGAACTGCCCGCCGACCGCCGCCCGGTGGTCTCCCACAAGGAACTGATGGAGCTGCGCAAGCAGCTCAACACCATGGTCGGCGCCTACGTCCACCAGAGCGGCAAACCGCACGGCGTGATCCACACCGAACTGCGCCGCGTCTGCGGCGGCCCGCCCAGCGCCGAGGCGACCGGCGGCCAGCTGCGCCAGCGCATCGCGAAGGTCCAGGAGTGGGCGACGCGGATGAAGTGACGCCCGGGGCACCGGCGCCGAAGGCGTGCGCGGTACGTACTGGGACAAACACAGGCGGTTGATAACGGTTGGCGCCCGGATTCTGGACGGAGCCTTCCGCTGAGCGAACCGGTTCCTTTACTGTCCCGCTACGCACGCCCCGTGGCAGCGCCGCCGCGGAGCGCAGCCGTGAAGCGACTGGGCCCGGGACAAGGCCGGGCCGTCAGCCGATCGGCGGCCTCTGAAGCGCGTCACTGACGGGACTCGGTGACGCACACGCCGCGAGGAGGGCCGCCGACCTCACCACTAAGGAGTGGGCGTCGTGACCGCGGAGACCTCTCAGACGCTCGACAGGGGCCTGCGGGTCCTCAAACTGCTGGCCGATACGGACCACGGGCTGACCGTCACCGAGCTGTCCCACAAACTGGGCGTCAACCGGACCGTCGTGTACCGGTTGCTCGCCACGCTGGAGCAGCACGCACTCGTACGCCGCGACCTGGGCGGCCGGGCCCGCGTCGGCCTCGGCGTACTGGGCCTGGGCCGCCAGGTGCACCCCCTGGTCCGCGAGGCGGCGATGCCGGCCCTGCGCGCCCTCGCCGAGGACATAGGGGCGACGGCCCACCTGACCCTGGTGGACGGGGCGGAGGCGCTGGCCGTGGCCGTCGTGGAGCCGACCTGGACCGACTACCACGTCGCCTACCGCGCGGGCTTCCGCCATCCCCTGGAACGGGGCGCCGCCGGCAAGGCGATCCTGGCCGCCCGCCGGCCCACGCAGCCCCCCGGCGAGCGGGCGGAGGCCCCCGGCTACACCCTCACCCACGGCGAACTGGAGGCCGGTGCCTGCGGCGCGGCGGCCCCCCTGCTCGGCGTCACGGGGGTGGAGGGCAGCGTCGGCGTCGTCATGCTGGCCGACGTGGTCCCCGAACGAGTCGGCGAACGCGTCATGCACGCGGCCCGGGAGGTGGCGGAGGCACTGCGGTGAGCCGGTCGTACCCGGCCGTCGGAGCCCCGGCGATCGGGCCACGTTAGATTGACCCCGTGCTCTCTCGTCTCACGCGTCCCCAGTTCCTCGCCGTCTGTGGTCTGCCCGTCGTGGCGCTGCTCGCGGCCGCCGTGTTCGCGCCGCTGCCGTTCTCCGTGGCGCAGCCGGGGCTGACGGCCGACGTGCTGGGCGAGAACCAGGGGGCCGAGGTGATCACGATCAGCGGTGCGCCGACGCACGAGACCAGCGGGCAGCTGCGGATGACGACCATCGAGGCGACCGGACCGGACGCGAGCGTCCACCTCGGGGACGTGCTCGGCAGTTGGTTCGACACCGACCGGGCCGTGATGCCGCGCGACGCCGTCTATCCGAGCGGCGACGACGTGAGCGAGATCGAGCGGTACAACCAGGAGCAGATGAAGGAGTCGCAGGACTCCGCCACCGCGGCCGCGCTGCGCTACCTGCGGCTGGACAAGGGCGACGTCGACGTCAAGCTCCGGCTGGAGGACGTCGGCGGGCCCAGCGCCGGGCTGCTCTTCTCGCTCGGCATCGTCGACAAGCTCGGCGCCGGCGACCTCACCGGCGGCCGGGTCGTCGCCGGGACGGGGACCATCACCGACGGCGGGAAGGTCGGCGCCGTCGGCGGGGTGCCGCTCAAGACGCAGGCCGCCCGGCGGGACGGGGCCACCGTGTTCCTCGTGCCGAAGGCGGAGTGCTCGGACGCGCAGGCAGAACTGCCCAAGGGGCTCCGGCTGATCCCGGTGACGACGCTCACGGGCGCGGTCGACGCGCTCAAGGCACTGGAGAGCGGCAAGGGCGACGTCCCCGCCTGCTGAGCGACCGGCCCTACCCCTCCGTCACGAAGCCCTTCTCCTTCATCCAGTCCAGCGCCACCTGGTGCGGGTCCTCGCCGTCCACGTCGACCTTAGCGTTCAGGGTCTGTGCCACGTCGTTGGTCAGCGCCTTCGTGACCGGGTCCAGGACGGACGCGATCGCCGGCCACTTCTTCAGGGTGGCCGTGCGGACCATGGGCGCCGCGTTGTAGTTCGGGAAGAACTTCTTGTCGTCCTCCATCACCACCAGGTTCATGGACTTGATCCGTCCGTCCGTGGTGTACACCTCGCCGTAGGTGCAGGCGCCCTTCGCGGTCTGGGTGTAGATGATGCCGGTGTCCATCTGGGTGATGTTCGCGGCGGGCAGCGACATGCCGTACGCCTTCTCCAGGCCCGGCAGGCCGTCCGCGCGGTTGGCGAACTCGCCCTCCACGCACAGCGTCACCGCGCCCGGGTCGGACTTCGACAGGGCGGTGACCTCCGAGAGGGTCCTGGTCCTGTACTTCTTGTAGTTGGCCTGGTTCATCGCCAGCGCGTACGTGTTGTTCAGGCGGGCCGGCTCCAGCCACGTCAGGCCCTTCCTCGCGTCGGCCTCCTTCACCGCCTTCCACTGCTGCTCCGGGTCGGGGATCGGCTTGCTGTTGCCCAGGTAGGTGATCCACGCGGTGCCCGTGTACTCGTACGTGGCGTCGGCGTCGCCGTTCTCCACCGCCGCGCGGGTGCCGACCGAGCCCTGGATGCCGGTGCGGTCGAGCACCTCCGCGCCCGCCGCCTCGAAGGCGATGCCCATGATCGCGCCGAGGACCAGTTGCTCGGTGAACTCCTTTGAGGTGACCGTGAGATCGGCCCCCTCCAGCGGCTTCCCCTCCCCGATGGTGCCCGGCTCCACGTCGTCGACCATCGGGGAGCCGCTGGTCAGACCGCATCCGGCGGAGGCGGAAAGGAGCGCGGCGGCCAGCGCCCAGCAGGTACGCCGTCTCATGTGCCCACCTCCAGCCCCCGTGGCCGCAGCAGCACCTCGGCCAGCGAGGCCAGCCAGTCCACCAGCAGGGCCAGGGCGACGGTGAGGACCGAGCCCAGGACCAGCACCGGCATCCGCTGGCTGGTGATGCCGGTCGTGATCAGCACGCCCAGTCCACCGCCGCCGCCGAAGGTCGCCAGCGTCGCCGTGCCCACGTTCAGGACCAGGGCCGTGCGCACACCGGCC
The DNA here is from genome assembly GCF_000717995.1 of Streptomyces violaceorubidus. Classification (GTDB taxonomy): domain Bacteria; phylum Actinomycetota; class Actinomycetes; order Streptomycetales; family Streptomycetaceae; genus Streptomyces; species Streptomyces violaceorubidus. The sequence continues at coordinate 257,559 of NZ_JODM01000003.1, read as the reverse complement.
AGGATCAGCGGGACGGCCAGCGGCAGTTCCACCCGGGTGAGCACGCCCAGCGGGGACATCCCGATGCCGCGGGCCGCCTCCAGCAGCGTCGGGTCGTTGGCCTTCAGACCGGCGATGGTGTTGGACAGCACGGGCAGGACGGCGTAGATGATGATGCCGATCAGCGCGGCCCTGCGGCCGATGCCCAGCCAGATCACCAGCAGCGCCAGCAGACCGATCGCCGGGGTCGCCTGGCCCATGTTGGCGAACGCCATCGCGAACGGGGTGGCCCTCCGGAACGCCGCGCGGGTGAGCAGGATGCCCAGCGGGATCGCGATGATCAGCACGAAGAATGTGGAGATCACCGTCAGCTGGACGTGCTGCCACAGGGCCTTGGTGACCTGGCCGTTGCCCAGGGCGTTTTGGCTGAGCGCGTCCAGGTCGGCCTGCCGGAACCACAGCCAGGTCGCCAGCAGTACGGCGATCAGGACGACGGGCAGGAAGGTCAGCTTGCGCCAGCCGACCCGTGGCCCCGCCGCCACCGGGGACGGCGCGGGCGCCTCGCCCTCCTCCTCGTCCCCGTCCCGGAAGGCGAGCCCTTCGACCTTGTACTCGCCCGCGGGGCGGTGGCCGGGCGAGGGGCGCGAGGAGCCGCTCACGCGCGGCCTCCGACCCCGCCGAAGCCCTCCTGCTCGGTGTGCGTCTGGGCGGCCCGGGTCTCCTCCAGGTCGTGCTGGTGCTCCAGCGCGTCCAGCCGGTCGGCCTCCAGCAGTTCGTGCACGGAGTTCATCAGCGTCTCCATGTCGACGACGCCCTCGTACGCGCCGCGCCGGCCGGTGACCGCGACCCGCCCCGCGTTGTCGGTGAGCACCGCCTCCAGCGCGTCCCGCAGCGTCGCGTCCCGGGTCACCGTGTCGTGGACCAGCGTCCCGGCCCGCGCCAGCGAGCCCCTGGCCCGCATCAGGTCGCCGCGCCGCAGCCACTTGTAGGGGCGCCCGCGCCGGTCCAGGAGCAGGATCTCGTTGGTGCCCGACTCCCGCAGCCGGTCGAAGATGTACTGGAGCGGGTCCTCGACGGTCACCGTCGGGTAGTCCGTGATGCCCACGTCCCGCACCCGGGTCAGGTTCAGGCGCTTCAGGGCCGCGCCCGCGCCCACGAAGCCGGAGACGAAGTCGTCCGCGGGGTTGGTGAGGATCGCCTCCGGGGTGTCGAACTGCGCGATGTGGGAGCGTTCGCGCAGCACGGCGATCCGGTCGCCCAGCTTGATCGCCTCGTCGAAGTCGTGGGTGACGAAGACGATCGTCTTGTGCAGTTCGTGCTGGAGGCGGATCAGCTCGTCCTGGAGGTGGTCCCGGGTGATCGGGTCGACCGCGCCGAACGGCTCGTCCATCAGCAGCACCGGCGGATCGGCCGCCAGCGCCCGCGCCACGCCCACCCGCTGCTGCTGGCCGCCGGAGAGCTGGCGCGGATAGCGGCCGTGGAACTCCCCGGCGTCCAGACCGACCAGGTCCAGCATCTCCTCCACCCGGGAGCGGATGCGGGACTTCGACCAGCCGATCATCTTCGGGACCAGCGCGATGTTCTGGGCGACGGTCATGTGCGGGAAGAGGCCGGAGGACTGGATCGCGTAGCCGACCTTGCGGCGCAGCTTCACCGGGTCGATGTCGGTGACGTCCTCGCCGTTGATGCGGATGCGACCGCCGCTGGGCTCGATCAGCCGGTTGATCATCTTCAGGGTGGTGGACTTCCCGCAGCCCGAGGGGCCGACGAAGATGACCGTCTCCCCGGCCTTGATCTCCATCGACACGTTCTCGACGGCGGGCTGCGGGTTGCCCGGGTACAGCTTGGTGAGGGACTCCAGCTCGATGGTCGCCCCGGTGGTGCCGCCGTGGCCGTCCCCGGTCACGGACTCCGCCGTCTCAGACACGGATCCCCCTCGGAATGGTCAGCCGCCCCAGCAGCACGTACGCCGCGTCGAACAGCAGGGCCAGGACGATGATCCCGAGCGTGCCCGCGAGCACCTGGTTGAGCGCGTTCTTGCTGCCCAGCGAGGCGATCCCGCGGAAGATCTCGTTGCCCAGGCCCGGCCCGGAGGCGTAGGCGGCGATCGCCGCGATGCCCATCAGCATCTGCGTCGAGACCCGGATCCCGGTCAGGATCGGCGGCCAGGCCAGCGGCAGCTCCACCCGCAGCAGCCGCGCCGGGCGCGACATCCCGATGCCCTTGGCGGCGTCCACCAGTGCCGGGTCGACCCCGCGCAGGCCCACGATCGAGTTGCGCACGATCGGCAGCAGCCCGTACAGGGTCAGCGCGGTCACCGTGGGCGGCACGCCGAGCCCCAGGATCGGGATGAGCAGACCGATCATGGCCAGCGACGGGATGGTGAGGATGGCCGACGTGGACAGGGTCGCCAGGTTCCCCGCCCAGTCGCTGCGGTAGGTGAGGACGCCGATCAGCACCCCGAGCAGGGTCGCCACGACCATGCACTGGAAGACCGCGCTGGCGTGCTGGTAGGCGTCGGTGAGCAGTTGCTGGTGGCGGCTGCCCAGGAAGGCCCAGAAGTTCATGTCCGCTCACCTCCGGGTTCCGGCCCGCCTCAGTCGTGTCCGCCGCTGTCCCCGGCCGCCTGCTCCACCAGCGGGATGATCCGCAGCGGAACGGGGTTCTCCATGACGATCGCCGTGGCGGCCCGGACGATGCCATCAAAACCGACAACCCGGTCGATCACCCGTTGGAGATCGGCGTTGGAGCGGGCCACCAGGCGGCACAGCATGTCCCCGGTGCCGGTCGTGGTGTGCAGCTCCAGGACTTCTGGCACATTCGCCAAGTGGGCCCGTACGTCGGCCCCTTGACCCTGCCGGATCTCCAGCGTGGCGAACGCGGTGACCGGGTAGCCGAGGGCCGCCGGATCCACCTCGGGACCGAAGCCGCGGATGACTCCGTTCGACTGAAGGCGGTCGAGCCGCGCCTGCGCGGTGCCGCGCGCCACCCCGAGCCGCCGGGACATCTCCAGCACCCCGATCCGCGGCTCCCGCGCCAGCAGGGAGATGATCCGCCCGTCCAGCCGGTCGATCCCCGTATCCGCCATACCCCTCACCCTCCCGGCTGGTCATCCTGTACAGATCGCCTGCCCGCACCGGCATGTCACTGGTCAGGTTGCCCACTGAAAACGCGAACTATTGCGCACCTTGCGAGCAGGGGAGAACCTGCGGCTATGACGCAGACCACACACCACACTCCCGACACCGCCCGGCAGGCCGACCCCTTCCCGGTCAAGGGAATGGACGCGGTCGTCTTCGCCGTGGGCAACGCCAAGCAGGCCGCGCACTACTACTCCACCGCCTTCGGCATGACGCTGGTCGCCTACTCCGGACCGGAGAACGGCAGCCGGGAGACCGCGAGCTACGTCCTGGAGAGCGGCTCCGCCCGCTTCGTGTTCACCTCGGTGATCAAACCCGCGACCGACTGGGGCCGCTTCCTCGCCCAGCACGTCGCCGAACACGGCGACGGCGTCGTCGACCTCGCCATCGAGGTCCCGGACGCCCGCGCCGCCCACGCCTACGCCGTCGAGCACGGCGCCCGCTCGCTCGCCGAGCCGCACGAGATCAAGGACGAGCACGGCACCGTCGTCCTCGCCGCCATCGCCACCTACGGCGAGACCCGGCACACCCTCGTCGAGCGCACCGGCTACGACGGCCCGTACCTGCCCGGCCACGTCGCCGCCAAGCCGATGGTCGCCCCGCCCGGGAAGCGCGTCTTCCAGGCCGTGGACCACTGCGTCGGCAACGTCGAACTCGGCCGCATGAACGAGTGGGTCGGCTTCTACAACAAGGTCATGGGCTTCACGAACATGAAGGAGTTCGTGGGCGACGACATCGCCACCGAGTACAGCGCGCTGATGTCGAAGGTCGTGGCCGACGGCACCCTCAAGGTCAAGTTCCCGATCAACGAGCCCGCCGTCGCCAAGAAGAAGTCCCAGATCGACGAGTACCTGGAGTTCTACGGCGGCGCCGGCGTCCAGCACATCGCGCTGAACACCAACGACATCGTGGCGAGCGTCCGCGCGATGAAGGCGGCCGGCGTCGAGTTCCTGGACGCCCCCGACTCGTACTACGACACGCTCGGCGAGTGGGCCGGTGAGACCCGGGTGCCCGTCGACACCCTGCGCGAGCTGAAAATCCTCGTCGACCGGGACGAGGACGGCTACCTGCTGCAGATCTTCACCAAGCCGGTCCAGGACCGTCCGACCGTCTTCTTCGAGATGATCGAACGCCACGGCTCGATGGGCTTCGGCAAGGGCAACTTCAAGGCCCTGTTCGAGGCGATCGAGCGCGAGCAGGAGAAGCGCGGCAACCTCTGACACCAGCTCTGCGAAGGCTGCTCTCAGTCGGGCGGGCCCTCCACGGGGGGCTCGCCCAGCTCCGCCAGCGCCCGCTTCGCCTCCGGCACCCGCAGCGGCGAGAAGTACGGGTTGACCGTCAGCGCCTCGCGGAGGTGCCGGCGCGCCGGCCCGTACCGCCCCAGCTCCTTCTCGATCACCCCCCGGTGGAAGACGTTCAGCGCGCTGCGCACCCCGCCGCCCTTGTCGCCGTCGGTCGCGATCGTCGCGAACTCCAGGGCCTCCTCGTCCGCACCGCTGCGGTGCAGCGCCCAGCCCAGCGCGTCGGCGACCGCGGTCCCCGGCTGCCGCCCCCACTCGGCCCGCAGCCGCTCCACCGCCGCCGCCGCATCGCCGTGGTCGGCGTCGAGCCGCCCCAGCACCAACTGCTCGTCGACCCCGGCCGCCTCCGCGTCCCGCGCCCGCTCCCGCAGCAGGTCGTACTCCACCCGCGCCGCCTGCCCGAGGCCCAGCGACTCGTACAGCTCGCCCAGCTCCAGGGCGTACTCGGGGCTGGGCTGCTTGGCCAGCGCCGCCTGATAGGCGGACAGCGCCTCGGTCGTCCGGCCCAGCGCCGCCAGCGCCCGGCCCTGCCCGGCCTGCGCGGCCCGCTGGTCGGGGTCGGTGCGCAGCGCCTCCTGGAAGAACCGCAGCGCCTCCTCCCGCTCCCCGCGCTCGAACGCCAGCCGCCCGGCCTGCTCCAGGTACGCCGCCCGCTCCGCCGGTGCCTCGGCGGCAGCCGCCGCGTCCGAGATCCGGGCCGCCGCGTCCTCCCGCCAGCCCCGGTCCCGGTAGACACCCGCCGCCAGCGCCCCGACCGCCGGAGCGCCGGGACGCAGCTTCATCACCTTCTCCAGGGCCCGGCCCACGCCCTTGTCGTCGCCGAGCCCCGTGTACGCGCCGATCAGCACGGCGTGCGCCGTCCACCGCTTCGGCGCCGCCCGCACCGCGCTCTCGCCCCACTGCTTGGCCGCCGGGAAGTCCCGCCGCGCCACCGCGAGCGCCGCGAGCCCCTCCAGGGCCTGCGGGTTGCGCTCGGGACCCGTCCGCAGCGAGGTGCGCAGCGCCTTGTCGGCCTTCGGCCAGTTCGCGCCGTCCGCCGTACGGCGGCCCTGCTCGACGTAGGCCGCGCCGAGCACCGCCCACGACGCCCCGTCCAGCGGATGCGCCCGCAGATGGGCCTCCCGGTCGCCGATCAGCGCCGCCAGGTCGGGCAGCGCGGCGGGCACTCCGGTGGTGACCGCCCCGCGCGCCGGCGCCGCGGGCCCCGGCGCGGGCGGGGGAGCGTCCCCGGCCCCCCGGGGGAGCAGCACCAGGACCCCGCCGAGTACGGCGGCCCCGGCGACGGAGGCGATCAGCACCCGGCGCCCGCGGCGCGAGGGCCGCCCGGGTGCCGGTGCCTCGCCCTGTTCTGGCCGGGTGAGCCTCTCCATGACCTCCATGGCGCTCACTGTGCGCCCATGTGACGATCACACCGGGCAGGCGACGGGTTGCCGCCCGCGGGGTTCACACCGATGGCCGTGGATGCGAGCCTGTGATCATGAGCCGTATCGAAGCGCCTCGCGACGAAGACGACGCAGCCGCGACGGTCGACCGCGCCCCCGGCGGCCCGGGCGCCCTCGTCGACCGGCTGCTGGCCGCACTGCCCGCCGGGTCCGTCCTCACCGACCCCGACGTCACGGCCTCCTACGCCCACGACATGGCGAGCTTCTGCCCGGCGGGCGCCCCCGCCGTGGTCGTCCTGCCGCGCACCGTGGAGGACGTCCAGCACGTCATGCGCACCGCCACCGAACTGCGCGTCCCGGTGGTCCCGCAGGGCGCCCGCACCGGCCTGTCCGGCGCGGCCAACGCCACCGACGGCTGCGTGGTCCTCTCCCTGACGAAAATGGACCGCGTCCTGGAGATCAACCCGGTCGACCGCGTCGCCGTCGTCGAACCGGGCGTCGTCAACGCCACGCTCTCCCGCGCGGTGAACGAGCACGGCCTCTACTACCCGCCGGACCCCTCCAGCTGGGAGATGTGCACCATCGGCGGCAACATCGGCACCGCCTCCGGCGGCCTGTGCTGCGTCAAGTACGGGGTGACCGCCGAGTACGTCCTCGGCCTCGACGTCGTCCTCGCCGACGGCCGGCTGATGTCCACCGGGCGCCGCACCGCCAAGGGCGTCGCCGGGTACGACCTCACCCGGCTCTTCGTCGGCTCCGAGGGCTCCCTGGGCATCGTCGTCAAGGCGGTCCTCGGGCTGCGCCCCAAGCCGCCCGAGCAACTGGTGCTGGCCGCCGAGTTCGCCTCCGCCTCCGCCGCCTGCGACGCGATCTGCCGGATCATGGAGGGCGGGCACGTGCCGTCCCTCCTCGAACTGATGGACCGCACGACCGTCAAGGCGGTCAACGACCTCGCCCGCATGGGACTGCCGGAGACCACCGAGGCGCTCCTGCTCGCCGCCTTCGACACCACCGACCCGGCCGCCGACCTCGCCGCCGTCGGCGCGCTGTGCGAGGCCGCGGGCGCCACGCAGGTGGTCCCGGCCGAGGACACGGCCGAGTCGGAACTCCTGCTCCAGGCCAGGCGCCTGTCCCTCACCGCCCTCGAAGCCGTCAAGGGCACCACGATGATCGACGACGTGTGCGTGCCCCGCTCCCGGCTCGGCGAGATGCTGGAGGGCATCGAGCGCGTCGCCGCGAAGTACGGCCTCACCATCGGGGTCTGCGCCCACGCGGGCGACGGCAACACCCACCCCACCGTCTGCTTCGACGCCTCGGACCCCGACGAGTCCCGGCGGGCCCGCGAGTCCTTCGACGAGATCATGGCGCTCGGCCTGGAACTCGGCGGCACCATCACCGGCGAGCACGGCGTGGGCGTCCTGAAGAAGGAGTGGCTGGCACGGGAGATCGGCCCGGTGGGCCTGGAGATGCAGCGGGCCGTCAAACAGGCCTTCGACCCGCTGGGCATCCTCAACCCGGGCAAGCTCTTCTGATCCGGCGGGCCGCACCGCCCGGCCCTCACCGGGCGAGCAGCTCGGCCAGCGCGTCGTCGATCCCGAGCTGCGCGCCCTCGGTCCCCGGCGGCACCGTCCGCAGGGTCCGCTCCAGCCAGGCCGACACCTGGGGCGTGGGCGCCTCCAGCAGGGCGTCGCCGTCCGGGCTGGTCAGCGCGATCAGCACGACGCTGCGGCCCTCCGCCTTCGACGGCCACACCCGCACGTCCCCGTGCCCGGACGGCCGGAAGACGCCCTCCACCAGGAGGTCGCGGGCGAACGTCCAGTGCACCGGGTGGCCGGAGTCGATGTGGAAGGTGATGTGGACGGCGTAGGGGTCGTCGGTGTGGTAGCCGAGCCTGGCCGGCACCGGGATGCCGCTCTCGGGCGACAGGATGAGCCTCAGCTCCAGCTCGCGTTCCACGACGGTGGGGCGGCCGGTGGGGTTGGGGTGCATGGCGGGTTCCTCTCCCGGGTCGGGTACGTCCTTGCCCGGTGAGACCGGCCCGGGGCCGGAGCATTACGCGGGTCCGGGAAACTTTCTCCGCGCACCCCGGACCAGGACGCGGCCCGGATGTGAAGGTCCCGGCACGAGGTTGCCCGGAAAGGGGCGGGTACGGCGGGACCGCCGGTACGGATTGCGCCCGTCTGATAGATGTTGAGGCCCCCTATCAACCCCCGAGCAGATACGGGACGACGGACATGAGCGCCCCAACCCCGGCCCCCGGCGACGACAGGCCCCGCGAGGGGTATTACCCGGACCCGTCCATTCCCGGATACGTCCGGTACTGGAACGGCGCCTCCTGGGTGGCGGGCACGAGCCGCCCCGCCCCCAAGGACGGCGAGCCGCTCGCGCCTCCGCCCGGTGCGCGGGCCTCCGTCGAGGAGACCGGGCCGCACTTCTTCGACGAGGACCCGGTCGAGGAGCCGCCGCCCGCCGCCGCGTCCCAGCACGCCAGCCGTCCGGAGTCCGCGGGGGCCTGGGGCGCCGACCGCTCCGGCCCGTCCGGCGGCTCCGCCGACGCCCCCGGGCAGAGCGTCGCCTGGCCGGGGCCGGCACGCGGCGCCGACCCGAGGGTCCCGCACGCCCGCCAGACGGCACCGCCCGCCGACGGCGGCGCCGACGCCGGGCAGCAGGGCGGTGCCGCTGCCTCCTCCGGTGGGGAGGCGGCGGAGGAGGACGAGGCCGGCAACACCTTCGTCTTCCGCCGCCCGGCGACGGGCCGGCAGAGCGCCTCCGCCCCCGCCCCCGCCGCGGCGGAGGACGAGGGCACCATGACCTTCCGCGCGGTCACCCCGCGCACGGGCCCGCAGCCGGGCGGCCCCGGTTCCGGTTCCGGCCCCGGTTCCGGCCCCGGCTTCGGTGCCGGCAAGGCAGCCGCCGACCGGGCCGCCGCCGCGCAGGCTCCCCAGACGCCCGCCGCCCCGAGGGTGCCCCACCAGGCACCCCCGCAGCCCTCGCAGCCCCAGCCCCAGCCCGCCGCCCCCGCTCCGCTCGCGGCGGGCGGTCCCGGTGGCGGCCAGACCTCCTGGGCACAGCAGGTGCACCGGCTGGCCGGGGCGGGCGGGGAGGCGCAGCCGCAGCCCGTCGCACCCTGGAAGCCGCCGGTCGAGGACGTGTTCCAGGCCGCCGCCCGACGGCAGGCGGCGGCCCGGCCCGCCGGACTCGGCAGGCGGCTGACCGCCCGGCTGATCGACACGGTCGTCCTCGCGGGCGTCACCGCGGTGGCCGCCGTGCCGCTCGGCTCCAAGGCGATCGACCACGTCAACGACAAGATCGACGAGGCCAAGCTGTCCGGCGAGACCGTCACGGTCTGGCTGCTGGACGGCACGACGTCCACGTACCTGGGCATCGTGCTCGCCGTTCTGCTGCTCTTCGGTGTCGTCTACGAGGCGCTGCCCACCGCCAAGTGGGGCCGCACCCTGGGCAAGAGGCTGCTCGGCCTGGAGGTGCGGGACATCGAGGCCCACGAGCCGCCGTCCTTCGGCGCCGCCCTGCGCCGCTGGCTGGTCTACAGCGTCCCGGGGCTCCTGGCCGTCGGCGTGGTCGGCGTCGCGTGGTGCCTGTTCGACCGCCCGTGGCACCAGTGCTGGCACGACAAGGCCGCCGGCACGTTTGTCGCGGGCTAGCTGGGCCGGCGGGGTCGGGGGGCGCGCGTTTCGTCGTCGGGTGCGGGTGCGTCGTGGTCGCTCGCGCAGTTCCCCCCGCCCCTTTCAGGGGCGTCCCGTGCACGCCCCTCAAGGGGCGCGGGGAACTGCGCGACCAGCCCGCACGCACCCGCACCCGCCGACGGACCCTCGGTCCCCCCCGACGGCGTCGCACCGCATCCGCGCTACTCCGGACGGCCGCTCGCCGGATGCGCCGCCATGGACCCCGGGGTCCACTCGGGACATGAGCAGCGAACCGCCCCCCGGTTCCGGCGGGCAGCAGCCGCCGGAAGAGGACCCGCTGAGGAAGAACCCCTACGACAACCCGCCCCCGCCCCCCGGTGGAGGCGGCCCCTACGGCGGCCCTCCGCCCCCCGGCGGCGGAGGACCCTACGGCGGGCCCCCTCCCGGCGGCGGCCCCTACGGCGGCGGCCCCTACGGCGGTGGCGGCTACCCCACGGATCCGCTGGCCGGGATGCCCCCGCTCGCCGACAGCGGGCGGCGCACGCTCGCCCGGATCGTCGACATGATCCTGGTGGGCATCGTGGTCTGGCTGCTCAGCTGGGCCTTCAACGTCCAGGAGTACACGGTGGACGGCGACGACGTCTCCGTCGGGAAGTCCTTCGGGCAGTCCGTGATCGCCGCCGTGCTCTACATCGCGTACGACACCTACATGACCACGAGGACGGGCCAGACCCTCGGCAAGAAGTGGCTCGGGATGCGGGTGGCCAACCTGGACGACGGAGCGACGCCCTCCGTACAGACGTCGCTGATCCGCGCCCTGGTGCTGTGGATCCCGTTCGCCTTCTGCTGCGCCTGCGTGTGGACGATCATCGCGGGCGGCTGGAGCTTCTTCGACAAGCCCTACAAGCAGGGCCTGCACGACAAGGCGGCCAAGACGGTCGTGGTCAGCACCCGTTGACGGACACGGACACTCAGGCGGCCCGCCCGCGCGTCGCCTGGCCCGCACCCGCGGAGATCCGGGCCCCCGCGGGCACCTGCACCGGCTCCCGGTCCGCGGTGAACCGGTGGTCCGGCACGGCGGTCACCGCGCGCGTCCTGGGCAGGGGGACCGTCATGGCGACCAGCAGCCCGAGGGCGAGGGCCGCGACGGCGATGAGGGCGACTCCGGGACCCGAACTCGTCTGCGAGAGCAGCAGCATGGCGAGCGTCGAGAAGATCACGGTGCACGAACCGTAGGCGAACTGGGTGGCAGTCGGACGGGGCATGGCCATCGTGTCCTCGGAAGACAATCATGGGGTGAGACGGGCTGTCGGCCTGGCTTTCCGCCGGCTTCCGGGCGTTCCGCCAAGCGACTCTAACCCGCTGTGTGCCCGAGTGGAACCAACAGTAAGCACGACCTAACCGGCACGGCCGATGCACGGGGGGCGCACGGATTCATGACGTCCGGGAAGTGGACGGTCCCGCGCGCCCGTCGGGCCCGGGCCGGGGCCCGCCCGGCGGGTGAAGGTCACGATCCGGTGTCCGCAAAGCGAACGGCGACTCCGCATAGTGCACTTGTTCTGCTCAAGTCAAGGTCTGTCTTTTCTGTCGAACCTCTAGTCAAATGTCGTCACTTGACTACACGCGTTGATCACGTGTGCGCGGGCCTTGCTCTGTCCTTGTCCCCCCTTCCGCGCGCGTGGACGCGGGGGAGGAACTCAAGTGACCAGTAGATCCTGGACGTTCAGAACCGCGGCGACCACCGTCGCACTGGCTGCGGCGACCGCCACGCTCTCGGCGGCCGGTGTGGCTCAGGCGGACTCGCCGTCGCGGCCGGAGGCCGTGAACCGCCACGACCCCGGCCCGGACAAGACCACCCGCTCCCACGACCTCAAGGGCCCCCTGAGCGACACTCAGGCCGCCCAGCGTGAGGAAGCCCTCAAGCAGGTCATCTCCGGCAACGCGTCGGTGAAGAAGAAGGACGGCTCCAACGTCGTCCAGCTCAAGAGCAAGAAGGGCGACGCCAAGTACGTCGAACTGGGCCGGGAGAAGACCGACAAGATCTTCACCATCCTGGTCGAGTTCGGCGACAAGGTGGACAGCCGCTACGGCGGCGACGCCGGCCCGCTGCACAACCAGATAGCCAAGCCGAACCGCAGGACGGACAACTCCACGGCCTGGCAGGAGGACTACGACCAGGAGCACTTCCAGGACCTGTACTTCGGTTCCGGCAAGGGCGTCAACTCGGTCAAGACCTACTACGAGAAGCAGTCCTCCGGGCGCTACTCGGTCGACGGAGAGGTCTCCGACTGGGTCAAGGTCCCCTACAACGAGGCCCGCTACGGCTCCAACAAGTGCGACCCCGACAACTGCGCCTGGTACGCGGTGCAGGACGGCGTCACCGCCTGGGTCGCGGACCAGAAGGCGGCCGGCCGGACCGACGCCCAGATCAAGTCCCAGCTGGCCCAGTACGACCAGTGGGACCGCTACGACTTCGACGGCGACGGCGACTTCAACGAGCCCGACGGCTACATCGACCACTTCCAGATCGTGCACGCCGGCGAGGACGAGTCCGCCGGCGGCGGCGCGCAGGGCGAGGACGCGATCTGGGCCCACCGCTGGTACGCCTTCGGCACCGACGCCGGCGCCACCGGCCCCGCCGACAACAAGCTCGGCGGCACCCAGATCGGCGACACCGGCATCTGGATCGGCGACTACACCATCCAGCCGGAGAACGGCGGACTCGGTGTCTACGCGCACGAGTACGGCCACGACCTCGGCCTGCCGGACCACTACGACACCGCCGGCGGCGACAACTCCACCGGCTTCTGGACGCTGATGTCGTCCGGCTCGTGGCTGGGCACCGGCCGCAACGAGATCGGCGACCTGCCCGGCGACATGAACGCCTGGGACAAGCTCCAGTTGGGCTGGCTCAACTACGACACCGCCAAGGCGGGCGTCAACTCCTGGCACAAGCTGGGCCTGGCCGAGTACAACACCAAGCACAAGCAGGGCCTGGTCGTCGAGCTCCCGAAGGAGGAGGTCACCACCGAGATCGTGGCCCCCGCCGAGGGCAAGACCCAGTGGTGGAGCGGCAGCGGCAACGACCTCAAGAACACCCTGAGCCGCAGCGTCGACCTCACCGGCAAGTCGTCCGCCTCCCTCACCCTGGACGGCTGGTACGACATCGAGGCCGACTACGACTTCCTCTACACCGAGGTCTCCACCGACGGCGGTGCCAACTGGACGGCGATCGACGGCACGTTCGACGGCCGGCCGATCCAGCGCGACGGCAGTGACAAGCCCGCCCTGAGCGCCACCGTGGACGCCTACGGCAAGCTGGTCTACCCGCTGGACGCCTACGCGGGCAAGAAGATCGACCTGCGCTTCCGCTACCAGACCGACGGCGGCCTGGCCATGAAGGGCTTCACCGCCGACGAGATCGCGGTGACGGCCGACGGCGCGACGCTCTTCTCCGACAACGCGGAGACCGAGGACGCCGCGTGGACGGCGAACGGCTTCACCCGCAAGGGCGCTTCCTTCACCAAGGAGTACGCGCAGTACTACATCGCCGAGAACCGGCAGTACGAGTCGTACGACGAGACGCTGAAGACCGGCCCGTACAACTTCGGCTTCTCGGAGCGTCCGAACTGGGTCGAGCACTACGCGTACCAGAACGGCCTGCTGATCTGGAAGTGGGACACCTCCCAGGCGGACAACAACACCAGCCAGCACCCGGGCAAGGGCCTGGTCCTGCCGATCGACTCGCACCCGACCGCGCTGAAGTGGAAGGACGGCACCCTCATGCGCAACCGCATGCAGGCGTACGACTCGCCGTTCAGCCTCTACCGCACGGACGGCATGACGCTGCACAAGGCGGACGTCGCGAAGTACGTCCCGGGCTCGAAGGGCGTCTCGGTCTTCAACGACCGCACGGACGACTACTGGGACCCGGCGAACCCGACCGGCGGTGTCCAGGTCACTGACACCAACACGAAGATCAAGATCGTCAAGGAGGCCAAGAACGGCTCGACGATCGAGCTCGAGGTCGGCCCCGCGGGCAGGTAAATAGTATCTGCCCAGGTCAGAGCATGATCGGCGGCGACCCCCTGGCGGGTCGCCGCCGATCCGTGTTTAGGTGCGTCCTGTGGTTCTCTTATTGACACTGGGCCCGGCGCCCGGACCGACCCAGGCTGACTCGGGGGTATGACCGCATGGCCGCAGGAGGCTTCTGCAAGCTGCCGAACGGCACGGTGGTGGTGGCACTGAACCTGCCCAGCCCCGCCCCGGCGAGCGCCGGCAGCGTGCGTTTTCTCGTCCACGCCCAGAACCGGGCGCGCGCCCTGACCAGGCTGCGCAACCTGGGGCTGCGCAGCGTCTACCTGCGGGGCAACGCGGCCCCGCCGACCCCGGACGAGGTCACCGCGGTCCTGCACCACCCGGACGGCCTGATATGGCGCACGGCGCCGGTGGCGGGGGCCGTGGGCGGCCCGGACCTGGTCCAGGAGCTGTGGCACCCGATCCGCGCCCTGCTCAGACGCCCGGCCGCCGAGGCCTCCTAGGGTCCCGGCGAGCTACTGCACGACCGGCTTCCCGGTCAGCTCCACGCCCGCCTCCCGCAGCTCCTCCAGCGCCCGCTCGGTGGTCTGCGCGGCCACTCCGGCGGTCAGGTCGAGCAGCACCTGCGTACGGAAGCCCTCGCGGGCGGCGTCCAGAGCGGTGGCCCGGACGCAGTGGTCGGTGGCGATGCCCACGACGTCGACCTCGTCGATCTCGCGGGAGCGCAGCCACTCGGCGAGCCCCGTGCCGTTCTCGTCGGCGCCCTCGAAGCCGCTGTAGGCCGCCGCGTACGCCCCCTTGTCGAAGACGGCGTCTATCGCGCCGGAGGCGACGGCGGGGGCGAAGTTCGGATGGAAGCCGACCCCCTCGGTGCCGGCGACGCAGTGCGCCGGCCAGGAGTGGACGTAGTCCGGGTTGTCCGCGAAGTGGCCGCCCGGGGCGACGTGGTGGTCGCGGGTGGCCACCACGTGGCGGTAGCCGGCGGGCGCCTGCCCGATCAGCTCGGTGATGGCGGCGGCCACGTCGGCACCGCCGGACACGGCGAGGCTGCCCCCCTCGCAGAAGTCGTTCTGCACGTCTACGACGATCAAGGCGCGGCGCATGGTCGGTGTCCTTCGGGTGGGTCGGATGTGCGGATGGGGGGCACCAGCTCTAGCTACCCGAGCCCCCGTGCGCGTACTCCGTCGGAATGACGGGTTCCCCTCGCGAGAGCTGGGTCGCGGACAGCGGGAGGTTGGCGCGGGCGGCGGCGTGCCGGTCGCGGGCCGCGTCCAGCGGCTCGCGGGCGACGACCTCACCGCCCTTGACCAGCTCGACCAGGAGCTGCCGGTCGGCCAGCGCGTCGGGCACCGGGCCGGTGCCGACCACCTCGGCCTCGGCGTACCCGTCCGCGTCCAGGCGCCGCGCGGCCCACTTGCGGCCGCCGATCGAGGTCTTGCCGCCGCTGGACTTCTTGGCCACCGGCACCAGCGGCGCCCCCTCCTCGCCGGACTCGGCGCGGGCGACCAGCTTGTAGACCATCGAGGCCGTCGGGTGCCCGGAGCCGGTCACCAGCTGGGTGCCGACCCCGTACGCGTCGACGGGTGCCGCCGCCAGCGAGGCGATGGCGTACTCGTCCAGGTCCGAGGTCACCACGATCTTCGTGCCGGTGGCGCCCAGCTCGTCGAGCTGCTGGCGCACCCGGTGGGCGACCAGGAGCAGGTCGCCGGAGTCGATGCGCACCGCGCCCAGCTCGGGCCCGGCGACCTCCACGGCCGCCCGGACGGCCTCGGCGACGTCGTAGGTGTCCACGAGCAGCGTGGTGTCCCGGCCCAGGGCGTCCACCTGGGCGCGGAAGGCGTCGCGCTCCTGGTCGTGGAGCAGGGTGAAGGCGTGGGCGGAGGTGCCGACGGTGGGGATGTTGTAGCGGAAGCCGGCGGCGAGGTCGGAGGTGGTCGCGAAGCCGCCGACGTAGGCCGAGCGGGCGGCGGCGACGGCGGCCAGCTCGTGGGTGCGGCGGGCGCCCATCTCGATCAGGGGCCGGTCACCGGCGGCCGACGACATGCGGGAGGCGGCGGCCGCGATGGCCGAGTCGTGGTTGAGGATGGACAGGATCACCGTCTCCAGCAGCACGCACTCGCCGAAGGTGCCCTCGACCCGCATGATCGGGGAGCCCGGGAAGTACACCTCGCCCTCGGGGTAGCCCCAGATGTCGCCGCCGAACCGGTACTGGGCGAGCCAGTCCAGGGTCTCCTCGTCCACGATGTCCTTCTCGCGCAGGAAGCGCAGCACGCCCGCGTCGAAGCGGAAGTTCTCCACCGCGTCCAGCACCCGTCCGGTGCCCGCCACGACGCCGTAGCGGCGGCCGTCGGGCAGGCGCCGGGTGAAGACCTCGAACACGCTCCGGCGCCCGGCCGTACCGGCCTTCAGCGCGGCTCGGAGCATGGTCAGCTCGTACTGGTCCGTGAAGAGCGCCGTCGAGGGGACGTCCACCGGCAGCCCAAGGTCCGCTGTGTTCATACGACGGATCGTACCCCCATTTCGTCAGTCTGACGATTTCGATGCCCGCCCGGTTCGCGTGGCGCCCGCCACAGGCCCGTTTGTGCGGGTGCCCCCCTGTGGTGGCAGCATGGGCCTTGTGACGGCAGCCGCACCCATGGAGATCGAGAAGACCGAGTCGGCGGAGGAGGTCTTCGCCGTACCCGAGCCCGACGTGCCCTGGGTGACGATCGTCCACAACGATCCCGTCAACCTCATGAGCTACGTGACGTACGTCTTCCAGTCGTACTTCGGCTACTCCAAGGACAAGGCCACCAAGCTCATGATGGACGTCCATCACAAGGGCCGGGCGGTCGTGTCCAGCGGCAGCCGGGAGGAGATGGAACGGGACGTACAGGCCATGCACGGCTACGGTCTGTGGGCCACCCTCCAGCAGGACCGGAAATGACCCACGCCCGCCCGCAGGACGGAAGCAGCTGAATCGCCTTCATGCCCGGACAATTCGAACCGCTCCCCGGCGGCGGCGCGGCCGTCGCGCTCGACGACGTCGAGATCTCCATCATCCGCTCGCTGGCCGTGCAGCTCCTGGAGCTGATCGGCCCGGGGCCCGCCGAGGACGCCTCCGACGACCCGCTCGCCGAGCTCTTCGCCGAGGGCCCGAGCGAGCCGCCCTCCGACCCGGTGCTGCGCCGGCTCTTCCCGGACGCGTACGGCGACCCCGAGGGCACCCCGCAGGCGCGGGAGGCCGAGGAGCAGCGGGCGCACTCCGCGGAGTTCCGCCGCTACACCGAGAACGACCTGCGGGCCGGCAAGCGGGACAACGCGCTGGCGGTGGTCCGCGCCCTGGACGCCCTCTCCTCGGCGTCGGCGGGCGAGGAGGGCGCGGTGCTGAAGCTGTCGCCCGAGGAGTCCCAGCAGTGGCTGCGCGCGCTGAACGACCTGCGCCTGGCGATCGGCTCCCGCCTGGAGATCGTCGACGAGGACGACACCGACCTGCTCTACCGGCTCCCCGACGAGGACCCGCGCAAGCCGATGGTGATGGCGTACCTGTGGCTCGGCGGGCTCCAAGAGTCGCTCGTCGGCACCCTTATGCCCTGAACCGGGCGGTTTCGTCACTCTCCGTGTCCGCTCAGCGGAGCCTCAAATCCGGATAACGATCCCGTCAAAGCCGTGCCCCCTTTGTCTCGCGGGCGCGGCTTTCGTCCGCTTCTTCCTGTGGGACACGTCACAGTCGGCCTCTGTGATCGACGCCGCCGTCGTGGTAAATCTTCACGACCGCCCGGCGAACACCACCCGAATGTTCGGCCGGGTGCGCCACCGAGCCGGCGGACCGCCGGCCAGGCACCGAGCGGGATGTGAGGCCCGCTCAGCTCCATCATCCGGGGGGATCGAGACCCGATCCGCGGCCGACAGAAGGTCCGGATCGGCATGGAGAAAGGCGCACCACACATGACCTCTGCGCAGGTCGACACGGACAAGGCACCCGAAGAGGGCTACGAGCGCGGTCTGGGCAGCCGCCAGGTCCAGATGATCGCGATCGGCGGCGCCATCGGCGTCGGTCTCTTCCTGGGCGCCGGGGCCAACATCGCCAAGGCCGGCCCCAGCATCATCCTCATGTACGCCCTCGCGGGCGTGATCATCTTCTTCATCATGCGGGCGCTCGGCGAGCTGCTCCTGTACCGACCCGTCTCCGGCTCCTTCGCCGAGTACTCGCGCGAGTTCCTCGGCCCCTTCTTCGGTTACTTCACCGGCTGGACGTACTGGCTGATGTGGGTGGTCACCGGCATGGCGGAACTCACCGCCGCCGCCATCTACATCCACTACTGGTTCCCGGACATCCCGCAATGGGTCTCGGCCCTGGTCTTCCTGGTCCTGCTGTTCGTGGCCAACCTGATCTCGGTGAAGCTGTTCGGCGAGATCGAGTTCTGGTTCTCGATGGTCAAGGTCACCGCCATCATCGGCATGATCGTGATCGGCGTCGGTGTGCTCACCTTCGGCTTCAGCCAGGCCGGCGACACCGCGGCCGTCTCCAACCTGTGGGAGTTCGACGGCTTCTTCCCCAAGGGCATCGGCTCGTCCCTGATGACCCTTCAGGGCGTCATGTTCGCCTACCTCGCCGTCGAGCTGGTCGGCGTCACCGCCGGTGAGTCCGAGAACCCGGAGAAGACCCTCCCCAAGGCGATCAACACCCTGCCCTGGCGCATCGCCCTCTTCTACGTCGGCGCCCTCACCGTCATCCTGGCGGTGGTCAAGTGGACCGAGTTCGCCGAGGGCGTCAGCCCCTTCGTGGAGGCGTTCGCGGTCATCGGCATCCCGGCCGGCGCGGGCATCGTCAACTTCGTGGTGCTCACCGCCGCCCTGTCGTCCTGCAACTCCGGCATGTACTCCACGGGCCGGATGCTGCGCACCCTCGCGGACAACGGCGAGGCCCCCAAGGTCTTCAGCAAGCTGTCCTCGACCAAGACCCCGGCCATCGGCATCGCCGTCTCGGTGGTCTTCATGGCCATCGGCGTGGTCCTGAACTACCTCGTCCCCGAGAAGGCCTTCGGCTACGTCACCTCCGTCGCCACCGCCGCCGGCATCTGGACCTGGCTGATGATCCTGATCAGCCACGTGCTGTACCGCCGGCGGGTCGTCGCGGGCCGGCTGCCCGCCTCCTCCTTCCCGGCGCCGGGCGGCTCGGTGTGCTCCTACATCGCCATCGCCTTCCTGCTCTTCGTCACCTGCCTGATCGCCTACGACGCCGACGCCCGCGTCTGCCTGTACGTGATGGCCGGCTGGACGGCGGCCCTCGGCATCGGCTGGGCGGTGCTCAAGAGCCGCAACCCGCGGATCACCGAGCGGCCCGGCGAGCCGGAGTTCGAGAAGATCGGCTGACGGCCCCATCGGACGCCGCTGACCAGCGCCTTCGCGCGCACCGCGGACGTCCGGCCGCACGGGGTGCTCGTGGCACCCGGCGCGTCCACCGCTCAGGATGTCCGGCATGCGGGCCCCTGCGTACCACCCATCGGTACGCAGCGGCCCGTCTGCTTATCCTGGCCGCATGCTGACCATCACCCAGGCCCTGTACGACCAGATCGTCGCCCACGCGCGCGAGGACCACCCCGACGAGGCGTGCGGCGTGGTGGCCGGTCCCGTCGGCGAGGGCCGCCCGGAGCGGTTCATCCCCATGCTCAACGCCGCCCGCTCGCCCACGTTCTACGAGTTCGACTCGCAGGACCTCCTCAAGCTCTACCGCGAGATGGACGACCGGGACGAGGAGCCGGTGGTCATCTACCACTCGCACACCGCCACCGAGGCCCACCCCTCCCGCACCGACATCTCCTACGCCAACGAGCCCGGCGCCCACTACGTCCTCGTCTCCACCGCGGACACCGACGGTGCCGGCGAGTTCCAGTTCCGCTCGTTCCGCATCGTGGAGGGTGAGGTCACGGAAGAGGAGGTCAAGGTCGTCGAGGCGTACTGATCTCGCACGCCGGACGGAAAAGGTCCATCAGGTGAGATCACACTCCGGATGCGGGATTGGGAATCGATACGATGAGCCCATGGTTCTTCTCGACGTGAGCGACAAGGCGCCGGGCACGCTGCTCGTGGCGCGGCTGCACGTCGACCTGTGCAGGCTGAAAAGCGCCATCTGTTGATCTTCATTGCCGCCGTACGGCCGTGAGCCGCGGCGTGCTGACGTGTGCCGCCGCCGCGCCCTACGAACCCACGACAAACTTCCGACAGGAGCACTCAGCCATGGCCATCGAGGTCCGCATCCCGACCATCCTCCGCCAGTACACCGACGGCCAGAAGGCGGTGGAGGGCACCGGGGACACCCTCGCCCAGCTCTTCGCCGACCTCGAGACCCGGCACACGGGCATCCAGGCCCGCATCGTCGAGGGCGAGCAGCTCCGCCGCTTCGTCAACGTCTACCTGAACGACGAGGACGTCCGCTTCCTCGACGGCATCAACACCAAGCTCGGCGACGGCGACAGCGTCACGATCCTGCCGGCGGTCGCCGGAGGTTCTGCCGCGGCGAAGCCGCGTCCGGCCGGGGTGGCGGCCGGGCGACGGACGGGAACGGCCTGATCGCCGATGCGCTACGACTCCCCGCTGGCCGCGGTGGGCAACACCCCTCTGGTGCGCCTGCCGCGGCTGTCGCCGTCCGACGACGTCCGCATCTGGGCCAAGCTGGAGGACCGCAACCCGACCGGCTCGGTCAAGGACCGCCCCGCGCTCCACATGATCGAGCAGGCGGAGAAGGACGGCCGCCTCACCAAGGGCTGCACGATCCTGGAGCCGACCAGCGGCAACACCGGCATCTCCCTGGCCATGGCGGCCCGGCTCAAGGGCTACCGCATCGTCTGCGTGATGCCCGAGAACACCTCCCGGGAGCGCCGGGACCTGCTCGCCATGTGGGGCGCGGAGATCATCTCCTCCCCGGCCGCGGGCGGCTCCAACACCGCGGTACGGGTCGCCAAGGAGCTCTCCGCCGAGCACCCGGACTGGGTGATGCTCTACCAGTACGGCAACCGGGACAACGCCGGCGCCCACTACGCCGGCACCGGCCCGGAGATCCTCGCCGACCTGCCCTCCGTCACGCACTTCGTCGCGGGCCTCGGGACGACCGGGACGCTGATGGGCGTCGGCCGCTACCTGCGCGAGCACAAGCCCGACGTGAAGATCGTCGCCGCCGAGCCGCGCTACGACGACCTGGTGTACGGCCTGCGCAACCTCGACGAGGGCTTCGTGCCCGAGCTGTACGACGCCTCCGTCCTCACCACCCGCTTCTCGGTCGGCTCCGCGGACGCGGTCACCCGCACCCGTGAGCTGCTCCAGCAGGAGGGCATCTTCGCGGGCGTCTCCACCGGCGCCGCCCTGCACGCCGCGATCGGCGTCGGGAAGAAGGCGGTGAAGTCCGGCGAGAGCGCGGACATCGTGTTCGTCGTCGCCGACGGCGGCTGGAAGTACCTCTCCACCGGCGTCTACACCGCGGCCACCACCGAGGAGGCCATCGAGACCCTCCACGGCCAGCTCTGGGCCTGAGGGGGAGCCCTACCCCGCGAGGTGACGGACCCGGTCCCACAGGGCCGGGTCCACCACCCGCACCCGGCGCCGGAAGTCACCCACCGGCACCTCGCGCAGCTCGTCCGTCTCCAGGTAGCTCGTCCGCCCCCGCGCGTCGCCGACCGACCCCGGCGGCAGCGTGATCACCCCGGCCCGCCCGTCCCGGCGACGCGTGGTGATCTTCGCGACCAGCGCCCGCCGCCCGCGCACCGAGAGCACCAGACACGGCCGGTCCTTCGCGCCGCCGGAGTCCTCGTACGGCACGTTCGCCCACCAGATCTCCGCGGGCCGCGGCCGCACCGCCCCTCCCGGCCCCCGGGGCCGCGACGGTGGCCGCCGGACGCCGCCCGGCCGGGTGGGCCGGCGGCCCCGGCCCCAGCCGTCGACGACCGTGGCGACGAGCGCGAGCAGTACGACCGCCGCGAAGGCGAGCCACCAGGACGTGTCCATGGCGACGACGGTACCGGCGCGCGTCCCGCCCGCGCGCCCCTCCCAGGGCCCCGCGCTCCCCAGGTCCAGCCGAACCGGTGATCCCGCAGGTGAGTTCGCCCACAACGGCCCCTGGCGGAGGAGCGACCGCAGGTTTTGCGCCTTACGCTCGACGAACCGCACGACCCCCGTCTCTCCACACGCGCCAGCGGAGGTTTCTGCTTCATGAAGCTCACCGTCGTCGGCTGCTCGGGGTCGTTCCCGTCCGCGGAATCGGCCTGCTCGAGCTACCTCGTCGAGGCCGACGGCTTCCGGCTGCTCCTCGACATGGGCAACGGTGCCCTCGGCGAGCTGCAGCGCCACTGCGGTCTCTACGACCTCGACGCGATCTTCCTCAGCCATCTGCACGCCGACCACTGCATCGACATGTGCGCCTACTTCGTGGCGCGCTACTACCGGCACGACGGCGGCCGCTGCGCCCCGCTCCCGGTCTACGGACCCGAGGGCACCGAGCACCGGCTGACCACCGCCTACGCCGACACCCCCTCGGCCTCCTCCATGAGCGAGGTGTTCGACTTCCACACCGTCAAGCCCTCCACCTTCGAGGTCGGCCCGCTCACCGTGCACACCGAGCGCGTCGCCCACCCCGTGGAGGCCTACGCCGTCCGCGTCGAGCACGGCGGCCGTTCACTGACGTACTCCGGCGACACGGGCGTCACCCCCGTGCTGGACGAACTCGCCCGCGACACCGACCTGTTCCTGTGCGAGGCCGCCTTCACGCACGGCAAGGAGAACATCCCCGACCTGCACCTCAACGGACGCGAGGCGGGCGAGAGCGCGACCCGGGCCGGCGCCCGGCGCCTGGTGCTCACCCACATCCCCCCGTGGACCGACCCCGCGGTCAACCTGGCCGACGCGCGCGAGGTGTACGACGGGACGGTGGAGGTCGCCGCGGCCGGCGCGGTCTACGAGATCTGAGCCCGCCCCGCACCCGACCAAAAGGCCCCGGAACCTTCACGGTTCCGGGGCCTTCGTCACGCCGTACGGCCGGGGCTCACGCCTTGGTGAGGTCCTCGATCTCCTCCTCGGGCTCGCGGCCCGGGGTCTTCAGGTTGAACTTGACGATCGCGAAGCGGAACGTCACGTAGTAGATCACCGCGAACACCAGACCGATCGGGATGATCAGCCATGGCTTGGTGGCGAGGTGCCAGTTGAGGGCGTAGTCGATGGCACCGGCCGAGAAGTTGAAGCCGGCGTGCACGCCCAGGCCCCACGTCACGGCCATCGACACGGCGGTCAGCACCGCGTGCAGCACGTACAGGACCGGCGCGATGAACATGAACGAGAACTCGATCGGCTCGGTCACACCGGTGACGAACGAGGTCGCGGCCAGCGAGAGCATCATGCCGAGGACGGCCTTGCGGCGCTCCGGGCGGGCGGTGTGCGCCATGGCCAGGGCGGCGGCCGGCAGACCGAACATCATGATCGGGAAGAAGCCCGACTGGAAGATGCCGGCGGAGGGGTCACCGGCCAGGAAGCGGGTGATGTCACCGTGCACCACGTCACCGGCGGAGTTGGTGAAGTCGCCGAGCTGGAACCAGGCCACCGTGTTCACGAACTGGTGCATGCCGACCGGGATCAGCGCGCGGTTCACGCCGCCGAACAGGGCCGCACCGCCGGAGCCGAGGCCGGTCATCCACTCGCCGAAGTTCGAGATGCCGTCGCCGATGGGCTCCCAGACCAGACCGAAGAAGACACCCACGATGATGCCGACGAAGGCCATGATGATCGGCACCAGCCGGCGCCCGTTGAAGAAGCCGAGCCAGTCCACCAGCTTCTTGCGGTGGTACCGCTGCCACAGCACGGCGGCGAGCAGACCCATGATGATGCCGCCGAGCACACCCGGGTCGTTGTAGGTCGCGGCGACGTCCGGACCGTCCTTGACCACCGCCTCGGTGACCGGGAAGGCCTCGAGCACCTTGCTGTAGACGAGGAAGCCGACCACCGCGGCCAGCGCGGTCGAGCCATCGGCCTTCTTCGCGAAGCCGATGGCCACACCTATGCAGAACAGGATCGGCAGCGAACCGGTGAGGGCACCGCCCGCGTTGTTGAAGACGGCGGCGACCTTGTCCCAGCCGAGGCCGTCCGCGCCGAAGATGTCCGGCTGGCCGAGGCGGACCATGATGCCCGCCGCCGGCAGCACGGCGATCGGGAGCTGGAGGCTGCGTCCTACCTTCTGCAGCCCCTGGAAAAGACCGGATCCCCGCTTCTTTGCGGGGGCCGCCGTGTCGGTGGCGGTGCTCATGCTTCCTCCATCGGGTGGTGGTCTACACCACTCAGTGGTGTAGACCTGTTGTAGCACGATGAAGGCGGCGTAAGGAACCCGCGATTCCGCGACCGGACCGCTACGCGCAGTACCCGGTCAAGTCCCCTGATCACACACGCGCGAGGGCGCGCTCGAAGGCCCCCGGACCGACGGTCCGGGGGCCTTCGCGAGACCACCCTCAAAGGGTACGTGAGGCGGAAACTGGTCTACACCTTGGTCACGTCCTCCACGTCCTCGTCCGGCTCCCGCCCCGGCGTCTTCAGGTCGAACTTCGTGATCGCGAACCGGAAGACCACGTAGTACACCACCGCGAAGCACAGCCCGATCGGAATGATCAGCCACGGCTTGGTCGCCAGGTTCCAGTTGATGACGTAGTCGATCAGCCCCGCCGAGAAGCTGAACCCGTCCTTCACCCCCAGCGCCCACGTCACCGCCATCGACACCCCCGTCAGCACCGCGTGCGCCGCGTACAGCAGGGGAGCGATGAACAGGAACGAGTACTCCAGCGGCTCCGTGATCCCCGTCACGAACGACGTCAGCCCCACCGACAGCATCAGGCCGCCGACCTCCTTGCGCCGGCTCGGCTTCGCGCAGTGCGTGATCGCCAGCGCCGCCGCGGGCAGCGCGAACATCATGATCGGGAAGAAACCGGTGGTGAACTGACCCGCGTCCGGGTCGCCCGCCAGGAACATGTTGATGTCGCCGTGCACCACCGTGCCGTCCGGCTTCGTGTACGTGCCGAACTGGAACCACATCGGCACGTTCAGGAACTGGTGCAGGCCGATCACCAGCAGCGCCCGGTTCGCCAGCCCGAACACCCCCGCACCCCACGCGCCGATCCCGTTCAGCCAGTCGCTGAAGCTCTCCAGCGCGTCACCGATCGGCGGCCACACCCACAGGCACAGCGCCGCGAACACGATCGCCACGAACGCCATGATGATCGGCACCAGCCGGCGCCCGTTGAAGAAACCCAGCCAGTCCACCAGCTTCGTCCGGTGGAAGCGCTGCCAGAAGTACGCCGTCAGCAACCCCATCACGATGCCGCCGAACACCCCCGGATTCTGGAAGACGAACGCCGTCACCTCGCCCGAACCGTCGGTCACCTGGCAACCGATCTGCGGGACCGCCTTCGACCCCTCGGGACAGTCCTCCGGGAACTGCCGTAGCACGTTGAAGTAGACGAGGAACCCCGCCACCGCCGCCAGCGCCGTCGAACCGTCGGCCTTCCTCGCCATCCCGATGGCCACACCCACGCAGAACAGCAGCGGCAGCCCCAGCGACCCGTCGAGCAGCGCACCGCCCGCCCCGGTCATCACCTTCGAGACGTTCGTCCAGCCGAGACCGTCGTCCCCGAACACGTCCGGCTGCCCCAGCCGGTTGAGGATGCCGGCCGCGGGCAGGACCGCGATGGGCAACTGAAGAGAGCGCCCCATCTTCTGCAAGCCCTGGAACGCCGTGTTCCAGCGGGTACGGGCGGGACTGGCCGCACTGTCGGCACTCATCCGGTCTCCATCCGGTCGCCGGTACACTGGTGTAGACCAGTTGACGGAGGGCACCGCCGTCGTGACGCCATCATTCGGTACGCACCGCATGACCGCTCGCGAAGATGGGCCAACTGTGGGTTACTGCGACAAAGCGGCTCGGATCAGGGAGAACGAACATGGCCAGCAAGGCTGAGAAGATCGTCGCCGGCCTCGGCGGCATCGACAACATCGACGAGATCGAAGGCTGCATCACCCGACTCCGCACCGAGGTCAACGACCCCGCGCTGGTCAACGAAGCCGCCCTCAAGGCCGCCGGCGCCCACGGCGTCGTCAAGATGGGCACCGCCATCCAGGTCGTCATCGGCACCGACGCCGACCCGATCGCCGCGGAGATCGAAGACATGATGTGAGCCACCGGCTCACCGGCAAGGGGCCTTTCCCACTCCGGGACAGGCCCCTTCCCCATGGGCCGCTAGGCTCACCCGCATGTCACGCATCGACGGCCGCACCCCCCAGCAACTCCGCCCCGTCACCATCGAACGCGGCTGGAGCAAGCACGCCGAAGGCTCCGTCCTCGTCTCCTTCGGCGACACCAAGGTCCTCTGCAACGCCTCCGTCACCGAAGGCGTCCCGCGCTGGCGCAAGGGCAGCGGCGAAGGCTGGGTCACCGCCGAATACGCCATGCTCCCGCGCGCCACCAACACCCGCGGCGACCGCGAGTCCGTCAAGGGCCGCATCGGCGGACGCACCCACGAGATCAGCCGCCTCATCGGCCGGTCCCTGCGCGCCGTCATCGACTACAAGGCCCTCGGCGAGAACACCGTCGTCCTGGACTGCGACGTCCTCCAGGCCGACGGCGGCACCCGCACCGCCGCCATCACCGGCGCCTACGTCGCCCTCGCCGACGCCATCGGCTGGGCCCAGGGCCGGAAGCTGATCAAGGCCAACCGCAAGCCGCTCACCGGCACCGTCTCCGCCGTCTCCGTCGGCATCGTCGACGGCACCCCGCTCCTCGACCTGCGCTACGAGGAAGACGTCCGTGCCGACACCGACATGAACGTCGTCTGCACCGGCGACGGCCGCTTCGTCGAGGTCCAGGGCACCGCCGAAGCCGAGCCCTTCGCCCGCGACGAACTGAACACCCTGCTCGACCTCGCCACCGCGGGCTGCACGGAACTCGCCGAACTCCAGCGCAAGGCACTCGAAGCGACCCTCGAACGCTGAGGACCCGCCGAGTCCGCCGACTCGGCCGCGTCCGCCGAGTCCGCCGAGTAAAGGGAACACCAAAGACGCCCCAAGGAAGGGCGGCCGGGCACGCAACTCGGCCGCCCACCGGCGCGTCCCTAGCAGTACAGCACCACGGGCGTACGGCAGACCCTGCCGTACGCCCGGCGCCGCACCGCACACGGGCCGCCCGGCCCTGTCCCAGGGGAGGACCGAGACCCATGGCCGCGAGCCGCCACCGCAGCCTTCGCCGCACCGCCACCGCCGTCGCCACCGCGGCGGCCATCGCCCTGACGGTCGGCCTCACCACCGGCTGCGACGCCGTCGACAAGGCCCTCGACTGCGTACGCACGGCCGACGCGATAGCCGACAGCGTCACCGAACTCCAGCAGGCGGTGGAGAACGCGGACGACCCCACCCAGTGGGACGCATCCCTCAGCTCCATCGACAAGAACCTCGACAAGATCGGCGACCAGACCGACAACGCCGACGTCAACAAGGCCGTCGACGACCTCGGCAAGGCCGTCGACAACGTCCGCACCTCGGTGAACAACGGCGACGAGACCCCCGACCTCAGCCCCGTCACCGACGCGGCGGGCGAACTGACGAAGGTCTGCACGCCGTAGCGGAGCGGGTGACGGAGGCGGGGCCGGCGCCCGGGATACTGGAGCCCATGACCCGCCTCATCCTCGCCACCCGCAACGCCGGAAAGATCACCGAACTCAGGGCCATCCTCGCCGACGCGGGCCTGCCCCACGACCTCGTCGGCGCGGACGCCTACCCGCACATCCCCGACGTCAAGGAAACCGGCGTCACCTTCGCCGAGAACGCCCTGCTCAAGGCCCACGCCCTCGCGCAGGCCACCGGCCTCCCCGCCGTCGCCGACGACTCCGGCCTGTGCGTCGACGTCCTCAACGGAGCGCCCGGCATCTTCTCCGCCCGCTGGGCGGGCCGCCACGGCGACGACAAGGCCAACCTGGACCTGTTGTTGGCCCAGATCGGCGACATCACCGACGAACACCGGGGCGCGTACTTCGCCTGCGCGGCGGCCCTCGCCCTCCCCTACGGCACGGAGCGGGTGGTCGAGGGCCAGCTGAGGGGCACCCTCCGCCACGAGCCCGCCGGCACGGGCGGCTTCGGCTACGACCCGATCCTCCAGCCCGACGGCGAGACCCGCACCTGCGCGGAACTGACGGCGTCAGAAAAGAACGCCATCAGCCACCGGGGGAAGGCGTTCAGGGCGCTGGTACCGGTGGTGCGGGAGCTGCTCGGCTGAGCAGCCAGAGATGTACTGGTGCGGCCGGAGGGACTCGAACCCTCACGGGAGTTACCCCACTGGGACCTAAACCCAGCGTGACTGCCAATTCCACCACGGCCGCCCGGCGCTGCTGCCCGGCCATGCTACTGGTCGGGCAGCGCCGTCAGATCCCCAAGTCCTTGATGATCTTGGCCACGTGGCCCGTCGCGCGGACGTTGTAGAGGGCGTGTTCTACCTTGCCCTGTTCGTCGACGACGATCGTGGAGCGGATGACGCCCATGTAGGTGCGGCCGTAGTTCTTCTTCTCGCCGAAGGCGGCGTACGCGTCGAGGACCTTCTTGTCCGGGTCGGCGAGGAGGGTGACCTTCAGGGACTCGGCCTCGCGGAACCTGGCCAGCTTCTCCGGCTTGTCGGGGGAGATGCCGATGACGTCGTACCCGGCGCCGGCCAGCAGGTCCAGGTTGTCCGTGAAGTCGCAGGCCTGCTTCGTGCAGCCGGGGGTAAGCGCGGCAGGGTAGAAGTAGACGATGACCTTGCGGCCCTTGTGGTCGGACAGGGACACCTCGTTGCCGTCGGCGTCGGGGAGGGTGAAGGCGGGGGCCGTGTCCCCGGGCTGGAGTCGCTCGCTCATCGATCCAGCGTAACGGGGGGTCCTGACAGTGCGGACAGGCGCGGAGCTGACAGACTGTCCGGGACAGCGTCAGAGCAGACTTCGGAGGCGTACGGTGGCGGACACGTCGGACATCAGAACCCCGGCGCAGATCGAGGCGGACATCAAGCGCCGCCGCGAGGTGCTGGCCGAGACGCTCGACGAGCTCGGGATGCGGGTGCACCCGAAGACGATCGTCGACGACGCCAAGGCCAAGGTCGCCTCCAGCGTCGATCACACCCTCGGCCGGGCGTACGTCCAGGTCAATCGCGTGGTCAGCGATGTGAAGGCGCAGTTCGTGGACGAGCAGGGCGCCCCCCGGCTGGAGCGGGTCGTGCCCGTCGCGCTGGTCGTGGTCGGGGTCGTGGGGCTGCTGGCCCTGGGCGGCACCCGGCGGCGCGGGCGCTGAGCGGCGGCAGGTAGGTTCAGGGCGTGAGCGCCAAGAGAAACGAGCCCGGTCCCCAGGACGACAAGCTGCCCATCCGGATGCTGCACGACCGCGTGCTCGTGCGGCAGGACTCCGGTGAGGGCGAGCGGCGTTCCGGGGGCGGCATCCTGATCCCCGCGACGGCGGCCGTCGGCAAGCGGCTGGCCTGGGCCGAGGTGGTCGCGGTCGGGCAGAACGTACGGACCGTGGAGCCGGGCGACCGGGTGCTGTACGACCCGGAGGACCGTGCCGAGGTCGAGGTGCGGGGCGTGGGCTACGTGCTCATGCGCGAGCGGGATCTCCATGCCGTGGCCGCGGACCGGTTCGAGGGGTCGGAGGACTCCACCGGGCTGTATCTGTGAGCCGTGGGGCAGCGGGGCGGTAGGACAGCAGGGGCCGGTGACCAGGGTCACCGGCCCCTTTCCGCGGGCTTTGCTACCGTGGGAAGCACCCCGACGAGACGCGCCGTACCGGGCTGAAGGAAAAGACGACGCACCACCGTTCAGTTCGTTCACGGAGGTGCCTGTCATGGCGTGGGTTCTGCTCGTCGTCGCCGGTCTGCTCGAGGTCGGCTGGTCGATCGGGATGAAGTACACCGACGGTTTCACGCGGCTGTGGCCGAGTGTGTTCACCGGTGCCGGGATCGTCGCGAGCATGATGCTGCTGTCGTACGCGGCCCGGACGCTGCCCATCGGCACCGCCTACGGCGTGTGGGTGGGCATCGGCGCGGCCGGTGCGGCGGTGCTCGGCATGGTGGTGCTGGGGGAGCCGGCGACCGCCGCCCGGATCTTCTTCGTCTGTCTGCTGCTGGTCGCCGTGGTGGGTCTGAAGGCGACCTCCGGTCACTGACGCCGGGGTGTGACGGGGATGCCGGCGACCGTGCCGGCGGTGGTGCCGGCGCCGTCGGTGTCCCCGCCGCCCGCGCCGTCGGTGTCTCCGCCGCCCGGCCCCGTGCCCCCGTTGGAGGAGTCGCCGCCACCAGTGTCGGCGCCGCCCGTGGGGCCCGGCTCGGTGCTGGCGCCGCCCGTGGTCGGGGTGCCGCCGCCGGTCGACGGGGGCTCGCTCTCGGTGCCGCCGGCGTCTCCGGGCGGGGTGCTGCTGCCCGAGTCGCCGCCCGGGGTCTCGGTGCCGGAGCCCTCCTCGTCGCCGGTGGAGTTCCCGTCGGGCTCGCTGCTGCCGCTCTCGTCGCCGTCGCCCGGTTCGTCCGAGGCGTCGCCGGACGGGGGTGCGGTGACGTCGGCGCCGTCCTGGAGCTGGAGGTCGAAGTCGCTGACCGGTTCGCCCTTGAGGGCGTTGCGGGTGTACTGGCCCCAAATCTCGGCGGGGGCGCCGCCGCCGTTGATGCGCTCCAGGCCCATGGCGCCGTACAGGGGTTTGTGGGCGGCGGTCTTGGGGTCCTGGCCCATGACGGCGACGACGGTGGCGAGGTCCGGGGTGTAGCCGGCGAACCAGGCGGCCGTGTCCTCCTCGGCGGTGCCGGTCTTGCCCGCGGCGGGGCGGCCGGCGGCCTGGGCGGCGGTGGCGGTGCCCTGCTGGACGACGCTGCGCAGCACGGACGTGGTGGTGTCGGCGGACTCGCGGCTGACGGCCTGGTGCTCGCGCCGCTCGGGCAGTTCGACCTCCTGCTTGCCGTCCTTGGTGACCTTCTCGACGAAGGTGTACGTGCCGTGCCTGCCGTGGTTGGCGAGGGTGGCGTAGGCCTCGGCCATGTCGAGGGGGCTGGCGGTGGCGACGCCGAGGGCGATGGAGGGGGACGGGGTCAGTTCGGGGGTGTCGGAGGAGAGCCCGAGGTCGATCGCGGTCTGCTTGACCTTGTCGGAGCCGACGTCGACGGCCATCTGGGCGTAGACGGCGTTGATGGACTTGTCGGTGGCCTCGCGGACGGTGACGTGGCCGTAGTCGCGGTGGTCCTCGTTCTCCGGGGCGTAGCGGCCGCCGCTCCAGCCCCGGACGGGGCGCTCGCTGGTGCCGTCGTAGCGCGTGTTCGGGTTGATCGTCTCGCCGCTCTGCGTCTCGGAGTGGTTCTCGACGGCGGAGGTGAACACGAAGGGCTTGAAGGTGGAGCCGACCTGGAAGTCGCGGCGGACGGCGTTGGGTGTGTACTGCTTGACGTAGTCGATGCCGTTGTACATCGCGACGACCTTGCCGGTCTTCGGGTCGACGGACGCGCCGCCGGCCCGGACGTAGGTGTCGACCTTGCGTTCCTTCTGGTCCAGCCGGGACATCAGCTTGTCGTCGACGGCCTTGACGAAGGCGTCCTGCTTGTCCTTCTCCAGGGTGGTGGTGATGCGGTAGCCGCCGCGGCCGAGTTCCTCCTCGTCGACGATGTCGTTCTCGATCAGGTACTTCTTGACGATGTTGACGACGTAGCCGCGCTGTCCGGACATTCCGGTGGAGACGGTGGACTGCTTGGGCTTGGGGAACGTGGCGGCGGCGCGGTCGGCGGGGCTGAGCCAGCCCTTGTCGACCATGCCGTTCATGACGTAGTCCCAGCGGGCCTCGGCGGCGGGCCTGTTCTCGGGGTGGGCGACGACGTCGTACTGGCTGGGGGCGTTGAGCAGGGAGGCGAGGTAGGCGCCCTGGGCGGCGGTGAGGTCCTTGGCGTCGACGCCGAAGTAGGCCTGGGCGGCGGCCTGGATGCCGTAGGCGCCGCGGCCGAAGAAGCTGGTGTTGAGGTAGCCCTCGAGGATCTCGCTCTTGCTCTTCTCCCGGTCGAGCTTGATCGAGATGAAGAACTCCTTCACCTTGCGGGTGACGGTCTGCTCCTGGCCCAGGTAGTAGTTCTTGACGTACTGCTGGGTGATGGTGGAGCCGGACTGCTTGCCCTTGCCGGTGGCGGTGTTCCAGCCGGCCCGGACCATCGCCATGGGGTCGATGGCGGACTCGGTGTAGAAGTCGCGGTCCTCGGCGGCGAGGACGGCGTGCTGGGCGTCCTTGGAGATGCGCGCGAGGCCGACGCTCTCGCGGTTGACCTCGCCGTCGCGGGCGAGGACGCTGCCGTCGGCGTAGAGGTAGACGTTGGACTGCTTGGTGGCGAGCGCGTTGGCGGCGGGGATCTGGACGAGGTGGTAGCCGAGGAAGAAGCCGCCGACGATCAGCAGGAGGCCGACGACGACGGTGCTCAGCGCGATGCGCCAGGTCGGGATCAGGCGGCGCCATCCGGTGCGCTTGGGCCGCTGGGGCTTCTTCGCCTTCCCGGACGCCCCCGGGTCCCCCGTCTGCCCCTCGCCGGCCGCCTGTGGCTCTCTCGGGGCCCAGCCCGGGTTCGGCTGCTGCGGCTGCGGCTCGTCGCTCATCTCGTGCACGGACTCCTGTTTCGCGTCTGCTTCACTTCGTACGGTTTTCGCATCGTACGGTTTTCGCGTCGTACGGTCTGGTCGGGCTGGTCTCGTACGGTCTTGTGCGCCGGTGCGCCCTCTGGCGCGTTCCCACGTCTGTGACGCCCTCTGAAGAAGACTCTCGCACCGGGCGTTCCGTTCCCGCTCGAGGGCACACCCGTGAAATTCCGTGGCAGGGCCCACGGCCTTCGCACTAGGCTCCTGCGCTTTGGTGCCGGGCGGAGGAGGAGGGCAGTGGGTACGGGCTCGGGGCGGTTGTACGCGGCCGTCGCGGCGGGCGGATTCCGGCGGTACGCGACGTACCGGGCGGCCACGGCCGCCGGAGTGTTCACCAACACCGTCTTCGGACTGATCCTGGTGTACACCTACCTGGCGCTGTGGGACGAGAGACCGCAGCTCGGCGGGTACGACCAGGCGCAGGCGGTGACCTTCGTGTGGCTGGGGCAGGCGCTGCTGGCGGCGCTGGCGATCGGGGGCGGCGGGTTCGAGGACGAGTTGATGGAGCGCATCCGTACGGGTGACGTCGCCGTCGATCTGTACCGGCCGGCGGACCTGCAGCTGTGGTGGCTGGCGGCGGACGTGGGGCGGGCGCTGTTCCAGTTGCTGGGCCGCGGTGTGGTGCCGTTCGTGTTCGGGTCGCTGTTCTTCCCGGTGGCGCTGCCGCGGGAGGTGTCCGTGTGGGCGGCGTTCCTGGTGACGCTGCTGCTGGCGATGCTGGTGGGTTTCGCCTTGCGCTATCTGGTGGCGCTCTCGGCGTTCTGGCTGCTCGACGGCACCGGGGTGACGCAGATGGCGTGGCTGGCGGGGCTGTTCTGCTCGGGGATGCTGCTGCCGCTGAACGTGTTCCCGGGGGTGCTCGGCGAGGTGGTGCGGGCGCTGCCGTGGTCGTCGCTGCTCCAGGCGCCGGCGGACGTGCTGCTGGGCGAGGCCGACCCGCTGGGGACCTTCGCCTTCCAGGCGTCCTGGGCGGTGGCACTGCTGGCGCTGGGCCGGCTGGTGCAGTCGGCGGCGACGCGACGGGTGGTGGTCCAGGGTGGCTGAGGCGGCCGGGGCGGCTGAGGCGGCCGGGGCGGGCGAGGCGGCCGAGCCGGGGGTGCGGCGCGGGCGGGTCGTCGAGGGGGTGCGCGCGTACGGGCTGATCGCCGGGATGTGGATCAGGTCGACGATGGCGTACCGGACGTCCTTCGCGCTGACCACGTTCGGGAACTTCGCGATGACCGCGCTGGACTTCGTGGCGATCCTGCTGATGTTCTCCCGGGTCGACGCGCTGGGCGGCTACTCGCTGGCCGAGGTGGCGTTCCTGTACGGGCTGTCCGGGGTCTCCTTCGGGCTGGCCGACCTCTCGATCGGCTCCATGGAGCGGCTGGGGCGGCGGGTGCGCGACGGCACGCTGGACACCTTGCTGGTGCGTCCGGCGCCGGTGCTGGCGCAGGTGGCGGCGGACCGGTTCGCGCTGCGCCGGCTGGGCCGGGTGGTGCAGGGGCTGCTGGTGCTGGGGTACGCGCTGACGGTCGTCGACATCGACTGGACGGCGGCGAAGCTGCTGCTGATGCCGGTGACGCTGGTCAGCGGGGCCGGGATCTTCGCCGCGGTGTTCGTGGCGGCGGCGGCGTTCCAGTTCGTGGCGCAGGACGCCTCGGAGGTGTCCAATGCCTTCACCTACGGCGGTACGACGATGTTGCAGTACCCGCCGACGGTGTTCGCGCTGGACCTGGTGCGCGGGGCGACGTTCGTGGTGCCGCTGGCGTTCGTGAACTGGCTGCCGGCGAGCTATGTGCTGGGGCGGCCGTATCCGCTGGACCTGCCCGGGTGGGTGGCGTTCACGCCGCCGCTGGCGGCCGCCGCCTGCTGCGCGCTGGCGGGGCTGGCCTGGCGGGCGGGCCTGCGTTCGTACCGGAGCACGGGGAACTGACGGAGAGGGCGGAGACGGCGGACATGACGGACACGGCGGGCACGTCGGAGACGGCGGACAGGGCGGAGCCCGGGGCGGGGGCGGAGGCTTCGGCTGCGGTGGACGCGGTGGCGGCCTTCATCGAGCTGGACGGCGTCGAGAAGGTCTTCGACGTGCGCAAGAAGACCGGCTTCCTGAAGCGGGAGCGGCGGCGGGTGCGGGCCGTGGACGGGCTGTCGTTCACGGTGTCGCGCGGCGAGATGGTCGGCTACATCGGCCCGAACGGCGCCGGGAAGTCGACGACGATCAAGATGCTCACCGGCATCCTGACGCCCAGCGGCGGGCGGCTGCGGGTGGCCGGCATCGACCCGTCTCGGGAGCGGACCCGGCTGGCGCACCGCATCGGGGTGGTCTTCGGGCAGCGGACGACGCTGTGGTGGGACCTGCCGCTGATCGACTCCTACCGGCTGATGCACCGCATGTACCGCATCCCGGACGCCCGTTACCGCGAAAACCTGGACCGCTGTGTCGAACTCCTCCAGCTCCGGGACCTGCTGGACGTGCCGGTGCGGCAACTGTCGCTGGGCCAGCGGATGCGCGGCGACATCGCGGCGGCGCTGCTGCACGATCCCGAGGTGCTGTACCTGGACGAGCCGACGATCGGCCTGGACGTGGTCTCCAAGGCCAAGGTGCGGGGGTTCCTGCGGGACTTGAACGCCGAGCGCGGCACGACGGTGCTGCTGACCACGCACGACCTCCAGGACATCGAGCAGCTCTGCTCGCGCGTGATGGTCATCGACCACGGGCGGCTGATGTACGACGGCCCCTTGGCCGGCCTGCACGAGGCGGGGGAGAGCGAACGCACCCTCGTGGTGGACCTGGAACGGGAGTTGCCCCCGATCGAGGCGCCGGAGCCCGCCCGGGTGGTGCGGGTGGAGGGACCGCGGCAGTGGCTGGCGTTCCCGGCGTCGGCGTCGGCGGCGGGGCTGGTGGCGCGGATCGCGGCGGAGTACCCGCTGGTGGACCTGTCGGTGCGGGAGCCGGACATCGAGTCGGTGATCGCGAAGATGTACGCGGAACGCGCGGGCGCGTAGTGCCCGGCGCGGGGACCTCGTAGGCTGCTGTACATGACCGACGACGCCCCGGAACTCCGTGCTTCCGACGCCGACCGTGAACGAGTCGCCGAGGTCCTGCGCGACGCCCTCGCCGAGGGGCGGCTGGACATGACCGAGTTCGAGGAGCGGCTGGACGCCACCTACAAGGCGCGGACGTACGGGGAGCTGGCGCCGATCACCCGGGACCTGCCGGTCGGCACGGTGGCCGCGGCGCCCCGGGTGTCGATGACCAAGGAGCCGGAGCGGGACGGGGGCTGGGCGGGGCGGATCACCGGTGCGGAGGGTTCGTCGACCTGGGCGGTCGCCGTGATGTCCGGCTTCCAGCGCAGGGGCCGCTGGACGGTGCCGAGGCGGTTCAACTGCTTCGCGTTCTGGGGCGGCGGGGAGATCGACCTGCGCGAGGCGGACTTCTCGGCCGGCGAGGTCGTGATCAACTGCGTCGCGATCATGGGCGGGGCGCAGGTGATCGTGCCGCCGGGCGTCGAGGTCGTCGTGCGCGGCATCGGCATCATGGGCGGCTTCGACCACAGCGAGGAGGGCGTCCCGGGAGACCCGGGCGCCCCGCGCGTGGTCGTGACGGGCTTCGCCTTCTGGGGCGGCGTCGGCGTCGAGCGCAAGGTGACGCGGGCGGAGCGGCAGCGACTGAGGGAGGAGCGCCGGCAGGAGAAGCTGGAGCGCCGCGAGGCGCGGGAGCGGGACCGGCTGGAGCGCGGCTCGGGCCGCAGGGAGCTGGACGGCTCCCGCCGCGAGGGCCACGGCTTGGGCGACCTGCACGGCGGGGCCCGCGAACGGGAGCGGGAGCGGGAACGCGAGCGCCGCAGGGACACCTGAAGGACAGCGCCGGACCGGGAACGCCGGAGCGCGTCTTCCGGCCGGGGCCTGACCGGTGGGGCTGTGCCGCCGCTTGAGCGGGTCCGGACCGGCGTGGGTACGGCCGAGGGCGGCTTTCGCGGGCGGGGTCTGACCGGTGGGCTGCGCCGTCGGCTGTGGGGTGCCCGTGAGGGTGTCTGGGTCGAGTGGGGGCGGCCGAGGGCGGCATTCGCGCCCGGGGGTCTGGGGCGTGGGTTTCGTCGGCGTCGGTGCTGTGCTGGGGAGGGGCGGGTGCCGTTCCCGGGGTCGGCCGGTGGGCTGTGCCGTCGGCTGTGGGGTGCCCGTCGGGGCGGCTGGGTCGGGTGGGGGCGGTTGAGGGTGGCTTTCGCGGGCGGGGTCTGACCGGTGGGCTGTGCCGCCACTGGTGTCGCGCCCTTGAGGGTGTTCGGTCGGGGTCCGGCCTGGGTGTCGGGCCGGGTGGGGCGGTTTGAGCGCGCCTTCGTGCCCGGGGTCTGGGGCGTGGGTTTCGTCGGGGTCGGCGTCGTGCCGAACCCGGGAGCGACCGGGCGCCCCCCCGGGCCGCCCGGGGGCTATGCCGCCACCGGTGTCCTGCCCTTCAGGGTGTCCAGGTCGAGGGTCCGGCCCATGCGTGCGTACCCCTTGTCGCTGGGGTGCAGGTGGTCGCCGCTGTCGTACTCGGAGCGCAGCCTGCGCGGGTCGTACGAGTCGCGCAGGGCCTTGTCGAAGTCGACGACCGTGTCGAAGACGCGGCCGGAGCGGATCTCCTCGTTGATCTCCTGCCGCATCGTCTCGCGGACCCTGGTGTGGCCGCCGTGGCCGCCGAACGGCATGATCGTCGCGCCGACGACCCGCAGTCCCCGGGCGTGCGCCTGGTCGACGAGGGTGCGCAGGCCCGTGAGGATGCCGTCGCGGTCGGCGAGTTCCGGGCTGTTCAGGATGTCGTTGACGCCGAGGGCGATGACGACGGCCTTCACGTTGGTGCGCTCCAGCACGTCGCGTTCGAAGCGGCTCAGCCCGCTCGGGTTGTCGGCCGGGCGGCCCGACCTGCTGGTCAGGATCCGGTTGCCGCTGATGCCCTCGTTCACGACGCTGTAGCGGGGGGTGTCCCGGCCGGTGCCGGCCGCCTCGTGGAGGCGCGCGGCGAGGATGTCGGTCCAGCGGTGGTTGGCGTCGGTCGCGGAGCCGAGGCCGTCGGTGATCGAGTCGCCGAACGCTACCAGCGTGCCGTCGGCCTCGTGGCTCAGTACGTCCAGCGCGGTCAGGTAGCGCCAGTACGGTGTGGGTGTGGTGTACGCGACGGCGGTGACGTCGGCCGTGCGGTCGCCGTCGGCGAGGTAGCTGGTCTGACGGGCCTGCCGGTGGTAGGTCACCGGCCCGGACGGGACCGGGGAGTACGTGGTGACCAGGACGTTCGCCCCGTAGGGGATGGCGATGCGGGCGATGTCGCTCATCACCCGGCCGCCCGCCGGGATGATCACCCGGGTGCTGCCGCCGAAGGTCAGCACGCGCAGGGTGTCGGCGACCGCGGCGGCCGTGTCGGGCCCCGCGGCAAGGGCGATCGAGGCGTGCGTGACGGTCAGCGGCGACTGGCCGTACAGGTTGGACAGGGTGATCCGCGCGCTGGTGCCGCCGACCGAGGTGTGCACGACGTTGCGCACGGAGCGGCCCGCCATGCCGGTCGTCTCGGTGCCCGGCTCGGCCGCGGCCGGTGCGGTGGCCCAGGCGCCCACCCAGGCGCCCGTGGAGGCGGGGGCGGCGTCCCCTCGCGGGAGAC
Source organism: Streptomyces violaceorubidus (assembly GCF_000717995.1). Taxonomy (GTDB): domain Bacteria; phylum Actinomycetota; class Actinomycetes; order Streptomycetales; family Streptomycetaceae; genus Streptomyces; species Streptomyces violaceorubidus. The sequence goes on along the minus strand of NZ_JODM01000003.1, from coordinate 219,799 downwards.
GGCCTCCGGCCTGCAACGCGTGGTCCCTGGTGCCGTCGTCCGCGGACGCTCCGGCGTATATGGCCGCGGAGATCGCCACTATCAGGGTGACGATCGCCGCGAGCAGGGCACGGTGCTTGGTGGGAGGCGCCCCCGCACCCCCGTCACGACCCCGGGTCATGCTGTTCTGTTCTCCTCGGGCGAGGGGAGCCCCGAGGCTCCGGTCCGATGAACCCATGATGCGTCATGGGCGGGGGAAAGGCCGCAGGAGCCCCGGGCGTTCCCCCTCCCGGGACAGACGCCGGGAACTTGTGTTCCGTTCCGGGAGTAGGTCAGGAAGGGACAATGTGCGAGGGACGTATCAGCGAACGGTGGAGCGGATGGAACGCACGAAGGCGGATCTTCCCGAGGACGCGGGGTCGGCGGGTGGTTCCGGGGGTGCCGGCAGGGGTGCGGCGGTCCGCGACCGCGCGATGACGTCCTTCAGCCCGGCCGACGAGGTCAAGCGCCGCGGCGTGCGCCGGATGAAGCTCACCGCCACCGGTCTGCTGCTGTTCGTCGCCGTGGTCTACGTCCTGGCCGAGTGGGCCTCCCACCGGGGCGCGGGTGCCTGGGCGGGCTATGTGTCGGCCGCCGCCGAGGCCGGGATGGTCGGCGCGCTCGCCGACTGGTTCGCGGTCACCGCGCTCTTCCGCCACCCGCTCGGCATCCCCATCCCGCACACCGCGATCATCCCGAAGAAGAAGGACCAGCTCGGCGTCTCCCTGGGCGAGTTCGTCGGGGAGAACTTCCTCTCCGAGGCCGTCGTGCGCCAGCGGCTGCGTGCCGTCGGCATCGGCGGCCGCCTCGGTGCCTGGCTCGCCGTGCCGGAGCACGCCGACCGGGTGACGGCCGAGCTGTCCGCCGCCCTGCGCGGCGCCCTCACCGTGCTGCGCGACTCCGACGTCCAGGCGGTGGTCGGCGAGGCGATCACGCGCCGTGCCGACGCCCAGGAGATCGCGCCCGGCATCGGCAAGATGCTGGACCGGGTCGTCTCCGACGGCGGTCACAAGCGGGCCGTCGACCTGATCGTCTCCCGCGCCCGCGACTGGCTCGTCCTGCACGGCGACTCGGTGATGGACGCCGTACAGGGCGGGGCACCCGGATGGACCCCCCGGTTCGTCGACCGGAAGATCGGCGACCGGGTCTACAAGGAGCTGCTGCGCTTCGTCACCGAGATGCGCGACATGCCCGCCCACCCGGCGCGCGGCGCCCTGGACCGCTTCCTCACCGACTTCGCCGCCGACCTCCAGTCCGACACGGAGACCCGCGCGCGGGTGGAGCGGCTGAAGACCGAGGTGCTGGGCCGCGGCGAGGTCCAGGATCTGATCGCGTCCGCCTGGACGGCCGTACGGTCCATGATCGTCTCGGCGGCGGAGGACGAGCGCAGTGAGCTGCGGCTGCGGGTGCGCGCCTCGCTGCTGTCCCTGGGCGCCCGGATGGCCTCCGACACCAAGGTGCAGGGCAAGGTCGACCGCTGGGTGGAGGGCGCCGCGGTGTACGTCGTCACCACCTACCGCAAGGAGATCACCTCCCTGATCACCGACACGGTGGCGAGCTGGGACGCCGAGCACACCACGAAGAAGATCGAGGCGAACATCGGCCGCGACCTCCAGTTCATCCGCATCAACGGCACCGTGGTCGGCTCCCTGGCCGGGCTGCTGATCTACACGGTCTCCCGCATCCTGGGGGCGTAGCCTCCCCGCGCGGCGGGCGTGTTCCCTCCGGCGGCGGGCACACGTGAGGCGTTCGCTCGACGGAGAGGGAGCCATGACAGCACAAGCGTCGTCGTCGGGTTCGGTGCCCGCCTCCACCGGGACGGTCACCACGGCCGTCCCCGCCCGCCTGGACCGGCTGCCCTGGTCGCGCTGGCACTGGATGATCGTGATCGGGCTGGGCACCGTCTGGATCCTGGACGGTCTGGAAGTCACGATCGTCGGCAACGTCGCCGGACGCATCGCCGAGGACGGCAGCGGCCTGGACATCAGCTCCGCGCAGATCACCGGCCTCGCCGCCGCCCTGTACGTGGCCGGGGCGTGCTCCGGTGCCCTGTTCTTCGGCTGGCTGACCGACCGGCACGGCCGCAAGAAACTGTTCATGATCACGCTGGTGGTCTATCTGGCGGCCACCGCGCTGACCGCGGTCTCCTTCGAGTCCTGGTGGTTCTTCCTGTTCCGCTTCCTCACCGGTTTCGGCATCGGCGGGGAGTACGCGGCGATCAACTCCGCGATCGACGAGCTGATCCCGTCCCACTACCGAGGCCGGGTCGACCTCATCATCAACGGCAGCTACTGGCTGGGCGCGATCGGCGGCGCCCTGCTGTCCATCGTCATGCTGGACACCGACATCTTCGCCAAGGACGTCGGCTGGCGGCTCAGCTTCGCCCTCGGTGTGATCCTGGGTCTGGTGGTGCTGCTGGTGCGGCGGCACGTCCCGGAGAGTCCACGCTGGCAGTTCATCCACGGCCAGGGCGAGAAGGCGGACGCCCTCGTCTCCTCCGTCGAACGGGAGATCGAGCGGGAGAAGGGCGAGGAACTGCCGCCGCCGGCCGGTGAGATCACCATCCACCAGCGCAAGTCCATCGGCTTCGGCCTGATCGCCAAGACCGTCTTCGGCCGCTACCCGCGCCGCGCGGTCCTCGGCCTGTCCCTCTTCATCGGCCAGGCCTTCCTCTACAACGCGATCACCTTCGGCTTCGGCACCATCCTCATCACCTTCTTCGACGTGCCGACCGGCAGCACCGGCTACTACTTCGCCGTCATCGCCGCCGGCAACTTCTGCGGCCCGCTGCTCCTCGGCCCGCTCTTCGACACCGTCGGCCGCCGGATCATGATCTCCGGCACCTATCTGCTCTCCGGCCTGCTGCTCTTCGGCACGGCCTGGCTCTTCGACCGGGGCTCGCTCACGGCGACGACCATGACGGCCTGCTGGTGCGTGGTGCTGTTCTTCGCCTCGGCGGGCGCCTCCAGCGCGTATCTGACGGTCTCCGAGATCTTCCCGATGGAGACCCGCGCCATGGCCATCGCCTTCTTCTACGCCCTCGGCACCGCCGCCGGCGGTATCAGCGGCCCGCTGCTCTTCGCCGACCTGACCGAGTCCGGCGTGGTCGGCGACACCGTCCTGGCCTTCCGGATCGGCGCCGGGCTGATGTGCGCGGCCGGTCTGGTCGCGGCCTTCCTCGCGGTGAAGGCGGAACGCCGCTCGCTGGAGGACATCGCGGAACCGCTGTCGGCGGCACCGGACACCTCCGGAACGGCGGACTCCGCGGCGCGGACCGGCTAGCGTCGCACACGACGCCCACCCGATCCGGCACCTACGCCGAGGAGCCCCCGATGAGCATCCGCAGGATCGTCCCCAACATCCACGTCGAGGCCGAGGGGCAGTGGAACACCAGCCGCGAGTTCTACGGCCTGCTCGGCTTCGAGGAGGTCATGGACATGGGCTGGGTCACGACCCTGGCCTCGCCGTCCAACCCCACCGCCCAGATCAGCCTCTTCACCGAGGAGCGCACCGCGCCCGTCGTCCCCGACCTGAGCGTCGAGGTCGAGGACGTCGACGCGGTCTACGCCCAGGTGGTCGCGTCGGGCGCCGAGATCGTCCGGGAACCGCGCGACGAGGAGTGGGGCGTACGGCGCTTCTTCGTGCGCGACCCGAACGGCCGGGTGATCAACGTACTCACCCACCGCTCCTGACCGGCGCCGCGGGCGCTCAGGCGCGCCGGTCGGCGACCGCCCACGAGGCCAGGGCCACGGCGCCCGCCACACCGAACACGGCCGGCCAGGCGCCCACCTTCTTGGCCAGCGGGTGCGACCCGGCGAAGCCCGCGACATACGCCGCCGTCAGCGCGCCCGCGGCCCCGCCGCCGGCCCGCGCCCGCCACTGCTGCGCGGCGGCGGCCCCGGCCACGGCGAGCACGGCCCCGCCGAGCTCCCGCTTCCCGGTCCAGCGGGCCACGCCGTACCCGCCGACGAGACCGCCCGCGGCGACCACCGCGCTGGGAACCTTCGCCATGTCTGCCTCCTGCTCCGCCGGACGACTCCGGCCGTACCGATATGTCGGGACCGAGGCTAATCCCCGCCCCTTTCGGCCGAACACCGAGCCCTGATCGTGACACGAGCGGGTATCCGCTCCGTTGGGGGAGTCGAACACCCGGAGGAGACCGATGACCACGCAGCGTCCCGGCACGTACGACCCGCCCCGCAGCCGGACGATCACGGTGGACGGCGCCCGCGTCGCCTGCTGGGAGTCGGGGCCGCCGGACGCCGAGCCGGTCCTGCTCCTGCACGGCTACCCCGCCGACCACCGGTGCTGGCGCCACCAGGTCCCGCCGCTGTCCGTCCGCCACCGGGTCATCACGCCGGACCTCCTCGGCTGGGGCGCGTCCGACCGACCCCTGCACCTGTCCTTCGACTACGACACCGAGGTCGCCCGGCTCGGCCGGCTCCTGGACGCGCTGGAACTGGACGCGGTGAACCTGGTCGGCCACGACTACGGCGGCTTCCTCGCCCTCGGCTTCACCGAGAACCATCCCGGCCGGGTCCGCAGGCTGGCGCTGCTCAACAGCCGCGCGCACGCCACCTTCACCCGCCGCTGGTACGCCGTGTTCAGCCTGATCAGCCTCGCCGGACGCAGCCCCGTCCTCCGCCGCCCGGCCCAGCTCCTGCCGTACGCCGCCCTCCACCGCCGTTCCTTCGCGCCCCTCGTGCGCGCCGGCCACCTCGACGCCCGCGTCCTGGACGGCTACCTCGACTGGATGGCCGCACCCGAGGGCCGCCGCTGGCTGCTCCACTACTTCGGCGACTACCGCACCCCGGCCCGCCCCGAACTGCGCCGGCGACTGCGCGACATCACCTGCCCGACGGCGGTCGTCTGGGGCCGCGCGGACCCGTACCTGAGCCCGGCGATCGCGACCGGGCTGGCCGGGGCCGTGCCCGGCGCCGAGCTGACGATGCTGGACGACGCCGGCCACTGGGTGATGGACGAACGCCCGGCCGCCGTGACGGAGGCACTGGGCCGACTGCTGGAACGAACCCCCTCCAACGGGTGAGACGCAGGTCACAAGCGGTCCCTGCCGCGGCCTGTCACATCGCGCCGTCGGCGTCCGTCGTAGCTGTGTACGGCCAAGGACGAACAAGCGACGACGGAGGAACCCACGATGGAAGCGCGTCTCGACCTCTTCACCAACCCGCTCGCCGGCAAGCTGCTGCGGCACATCAACTCCGCGGGCAAGGCCGTGTCGGACTCGACGCTGCCGGCCGCGACCCAGGAGCTGGTCAAGATCCGCGCCAGCCAGATCAACGGCTGCGGCTTCTGCCTCGACATGCACACCAAGGACGCCGCGGAGGCGGGGGAGACCTCGCTGCGCCTGAACCTGATCGCCGCCTGGCGGGAGGCCAAGGTGTTCACCGACGCGGAGCGCGCCGCCCTCGAACTGACCGAGCAGGGCACCCGCATCGCCGACGCCTCGGGCGGAGTCACCGACGAGGCCTGGGCGAACGCCGCGAAGCACTACGACGAGGAGCAGCTCACCGCCCTGGTGGGGCTGATCGCGGTCATCAACACCTACAACCGTCTCAACGTCATCACCCAGCAGCCGGCCGGCGACTACCGGCCGGGGATGTTCGGCTGAGGCCGGCACCGCCACCGGCCGCCGGCCGCCCTCCCCGGCCCCTGGTCCCTGGTCCCTGATCCCGGGTCCCGGCGCCCGCCGTCCGCCGCTCAGCCGGCGTGCAGCAGGACCGGGAGCCGCTGGTGGCCGTTGCTGATCAGGGAGGCGACCGGCGGCAGTTCCTCGGCCGGGTCGGCGAGGCGGAGGTCCGGGAAGCGGCCGAAGAGGCTCTCCAGCGCGAGGGTCACCTCCATGCGGGCCAGCGGCGCGCCCAGGCAGAAGTGGACGCCGTGGCCGAAGGCGAGGTGCTCCTTGAGCGTGCGGGTCGCGTCGAAGGTGTCGGCGTCCTCGTGCCAGTCCGGGTGGCGGTTGGCCGCGGCGTACGAGGCGAGGATCGCCTCCCCGCAGGCAGCCGCATCACCCGGCGGGCGTCCGGGCCGAGGGTGTCCGTGGGAGCGGTCGCGGCGATGACCACGCTCTCCAGGCGCACGTCCTGGCGCGCGCGGATCCGGCCCCCGGTACGGACGTAGGGCCGGACCGTGTCGGGATCGCGCCGCGGCCCGCTCATACCGGTGAGCCGCCGTCCGCGACCGGCACGCGCTCCTCCGTGGCCAGCTCGTGCCCCACCCGGGTGGCGAGCCGCACCATGTGGTGGGAGATCAGCCCGACGTCGGCGTCCGGACCGGTCGTGCACACCGACAGCATGGTGTTCTTCGCGGCGGTCGTCGTCAGGCCGATGCAGCCGACCGACTCGATCAGCAGCTGCCGCATCCCCGCACCGCCGGTGAACTCGTCCCAGGCCTTGCCGGCCGCGCGCAGCGCCGCCGTCAGCGCGGCGAACTTCTCCCCGTCGTCCTGGCCGATCGTCCGGGTGCGGGCCTTCAGCAGACCGTCGCTGCTCATCAGCACGGCGTACCGGACGCCCTCGACGCTGCCGAGTTCCTGGTCCAGCAGCCAGCCCAGGCCGTTGGTGTGTGTGTCTTGCACGATCAGTGTCCTTCGTCGTCAGCGGCGTCGTGGGGGGTGGTGCGGGCGGCGATGCGGGTGGTGTGCGTGGCGGTGTGCCCGGCGGGACGGGAGACGTCGGCGGAGGCCGGCGAGGACTGCTCCCCCTCCCGGCCGCTGCGGGTCCCGGCCGCCCAGGCGGCGGCTACGGCGGGACGGCCGGGCTCGGCGTCGTCGGCGGCGGCGGGGCGGCGCGCGGGGGTGGGCGCGGGGGTGGGCGCGGTGGAACGCCGACAGACGGTCAGGCCGCCGGCGGTGGTGGTCACGGGGGTGGGGGTCGCGGGGGTGGGGGTTGCGGTCACGGCGGGGGAGCCGATGACGACCGGGCTCTCAACAGGCCGGAGCGGACCGGTGTCTCCCACGGTCACGCCGCGCCGCGGAGCCGGCGGCGAAGCGGAGGACGGCGAAGGCGCACGACATGGATCTCCCAGGAACACGCGAGGGCCGGTACGAGCAGGGGGCGCCGATGACGCGGACTCGAAACGGAACGGGACCGCGCGTCCCGATGCGCCTCGAACTCCCGTATCCACGACCGGCGTTCGACGTACGGAAAGGGACCATACCGCTTGTGCTCACGTTGTGCTCATGCCACGTGCCGGGCTCGTGACCACGACTCGGCACCACCGGGGGTTTGACGCGAAAAATGCCCGGATGGCAGACGAACTGCATTGGCTGGAAAGCGAGTTGGATCGAAAGACGGCGCGCTGGTAGAGGCGCGGCGCCCCGCCCCGCGCCGCGCCGCCCCGCCCCGCGCCGCCCCGCCCCGCCGCGTCACGACCCGGAGCTCAGCTGGTCCGTGATCTCCTTGATCCAGTCGGCCTTGTTCGCCGGGTCCATGAGGCTCGCCTCCCAGGTCGGCCGGTCCATCCCGTGGTCGTCGGGACCGGCCTTGAGCACGACCAGCAGATCCATGGCGGACCGGCGCAGCTCGGGCTCGGTGTCGGGACGCGAGAGCATGCCGTAGAGCTTGTGCGCCGCCAGCTGGCGCTTGTACCGCGAGATCTTCTTCCACGCCTTCATGGCGTGCTTCAGCGATTCCCAGGTGGGCAGGGCCTCCGGTACCTCCTCGCCGTGCGGCGTGTAGAGCTCGGGGTGGTGGGCCTCCTGGAAACGCCCGTAGCCCGACCGGACCCCCTTGTAGGCGGCGACGCCGACGACAAGGCCCGCCCCCACCGCGGCGATGATCCAACCGGCCGGGTTGGACGCCAGGGCCCCGGTGGCGACGACGGCCACGGTCGTGATGCCGCCCGCGCCCTTCAGGCCCTCGCCCAGGCCGCCGCCCACCGCCTCCTTGGCGCCCTTGGAGGCCATCTTCCGCCTCGCCAGCTTCTTGGTCCGGTTCACGGTCCTCGCGTCGTCCACGGCGGCGAGGTGGGCGGTCTTGGCCTGCGCCTCGCGATGCGCCGCCGCCTCGTAGGCGGTCGCGGCGGCGTCGAGCGCCTCGTCCCACCCCTCCCGCCGGCGACCCGCCTCGGCCTGCGTCTCGAGCGCCACGACCGCGTCGTACGCCTCCTTGGCGCGCCGCTCCTCGGCCTCCCACGCGGTCTTCAGCGTGTCGAGCCTTTCGGCGTGGGCGACTTCGGCGTCCGGGAGCTTGCCCAGGCCCCGGAACTTGCGGATCGCCCCGCCGCTCTTGAAGACGGCACGCATGCTCTTCGCCAGACCGGCGACGCCGCTGAGAACACCGCTCGCCTCGGCCGAGGCCGCGGTGCTCGCCACCCCCTGGATCTTGACCGCTTCCTTGGCGACGGCGCCCGCGTTGGCACCCGTACTGAGGACGCTCACGCCCGCGTCGCCCGCCTTGACCTTGGCCTTCTTCCGCGCGCTGTGGAACCCGGCCCCCGTCCTCCTGCGCAGGGCCGTCCGCAGGTTCCGGAACGCGTCCGCGACGCTTGCCCCGAGCGCGAGGAGCTCCGCACCGGCGCTCAGCGACGCGCCGGAGACCCCCACGGCGGCGGCGTCGTGCTTCAGGGCCTCGGCGCCCGTCCCGCCGCCGGTGTCCGGCGTCGGCGCGTTGGCCGCCCTCTCGGTGGCCTCCTGGCCGAGGCCCGCGGCGGTGGGGGCCTGGACGCCCTTGCCCAGGGCGTCCACGGGATCGAGGAGCCGCTTGCCCTGGTCCGCGTTCTCGGCGACCGCCTTCAGGCGATCAGTCCTGACCTCCGCCCTGGTCTCGGCGGCGGCGCGTTCTCCGGAGCGGCGTGCCTCCTCCTCCGCGGGGGGTGCCGTCTCCTCGGCGGGAGGCGCTGTTTCGTCGGCGGGGGTGGTGCGGGTGCCGTCCTCGTCCCCGGCCGTGCCGACGCGTTCCCAGGGGCCGGCGCCGACTTCCGCGTACCGGATGCCGGAGTCGGAGCCGCGCCGGGTGAGGTCGGCACGGCCGGGCCGGACGTCGAGGTCGGAGTCGCGCCGTGTGCGGCCCGAGGAGGTGAGGCGGGCCGCGAGGCCGGCGAGGCGAGCGTCCCTGGCCGCCCGCTCCTCGGGCGCGAGCGTGACCTCCTCGACGGTGGTGCGTGCTTCCTCTTCCTCCGCGACGGTGGCGCGTGCTTCCTCGCCCCCCTCGACGGCGGGGCGGGCCGCTTCTTCCTCTTCGACGGCGGTGCGTGCTTCCTCCACCACGGGCGGGCGTGCTTCTTCTTCGAGGCGGCGGCGTCGATCCGCCTCCGCCGCCGCCTCCGCCTCCGCCGCACGGCGCAGCCGGTCTTCTTCCGCCGCTGCCGCCTCGGCCGCCGCGATGCGCTCCCGCGCCTTGGCCGCCGCCGCTTCCGCCCCCGCGCGACGCCGTCGCTCCGTCTCCGCCGCTTCCGCCGCGGCTGCTTCCGCCTCTTCGAGGAGGCGTGCTCCTCTTGCCGCCGCTTCGCTCGCCGCCTTCTTCGCCGTACTGCGGTTGCGCGCCGTGGCCGCCGCGGCCTCCGCCCCCGCCCGTACCCGCCGTCGCGTCTGCGCCGCCTCCTCGGCCGCCGCCTTCTCCTCCGCGGCGCGCCTCGCGGCTGCGGCCTGTTCCCGCAGGGCGGGGTCGACCGCCAAGCCCTGGGCGCCGGACTCGGAGCCGCGCCGGGTGGGGCCGGTGACGCCGGGCCGGGCGCCGGAGTCGGAGGCGCGTCGCGTACGGCCCGACGGCGTGAAGCCGGCCGCGAGGGCGGCGCGCCTGGCGGCGGTGGCCTGTTCCCGCAGGGCGGGGTCGACGTCCATGCCGTCGGTCCCGGACTCCGAGCCGCGCCGGGTGGGACCGGCGGGGTCGCGCCGGGTGCCGGGCGCGGAGCCGGGGCGGTCGGTGCCGGGCCCCGCGGTCCGCTCCAGGGTCCTGCCCCTTGCCCGCTGCACCGTGGCGCTCGCCGCCTGGTTGCCGACGCTGGACTGGAATCCGAGGAAGGCCTGCTCCGCCGAGGTCCCGGACCCCGACGAACTCCCGGTCCGCCCTTCCTCCCGGCGCTGCCGGGCCGCTGCCAGGACGGCTGCGGAGGGCCGTTCGGAGCTGCGCTGGACAGGGGCGTTCATGGACAAACCTCTCCTGCTGCCGGACCGGGCCACGCGAAGGTAGCCGGGCACGGCGAACAGCAGGGGTGCGGCGGGAAAACACTCCGGGGACCCGTGCGGAACGCGTCACGATCGCCGGTGGTGAGCAAGTGCCGTACGGGAAGGGCGACATGATGGGCCACCGGTAACGAGCCGTCGGCCGGATGCGCGACGGCACCGGTTCAGCACGCCAAGTCGCTGAAACCTCCCGACACGCTTGCCCGTTGTCCGGACCCTGCGCGTCGTCGGCCGCTTCTCGTCCGGGACCGCACCGGAACCGGGCCTCCGTCCATGAGACTGAGCTCCTTCGCCCCGACTCCCGGCACAACCGATCCGGCCCGGGCCACGGGCCGGTACGCCGGGTCCTCGTGCGTCATGCCCAGCGACGAGGAGCGCGGGGTTTACGGCTGCCACTCGCGTCTGATCAGCCCGTACACCCAGGAGTCGGACACCTCGCCGTCGACGACGCAGTCCTCCCGCAACGTCCCCTCGCGCACGAACCCGACCTTCTCCAGCACCCGGGCGGACGCCACGTTGCGCGTGTCCGCCTCGGCCTGGACCCGGTTCAGGTCCAGCGTGTCGAAGGCCCACGTCAGCAGGGCGCGCGCGGTCTCCGTCGCGTAGCCGTGGCCCCACATCGCCTCGTCGAGGCAGTAACCCAGCGACGCGCTGCGGTAGACCGGGTTCCACTCGACCAGGCAGCACCAGCCGACGAAGGCCCCGTCGGACGCCCGGTCGACGGCCACCCGCACGCCGGTGCCCTCCTCCGCCATCTCCCGGCACCTCTCGACGAACCGCCCGGCACGAGCCCGCTCGGCCCACGGCGGGGAATCCCAGAAGCGCATCACGCGTGCGCTGCTGTGCAGGGCGTAGAGCCGGTCCGCGTCACCCTCGACAAAGGGGCGCAGCCGCAGGCGGGGGGTGTGGAGGGTGGGGGTGGCCAGAGTCATGGGGGCCATCCTGCGCCCTTGCGGAGTCGGCGGGACACCGAATTTCCGTCCCGCGCCTGTGCGACGTGACGGAGAACGACGGCGCCGTCGAGGCGTCCCTGTGGAACTGGGGCAACGGTGGATGCGCGACCTCGCCGAGAGGAACGCGGCCACGGACCGAGCGGTCCTGATGACGGCCCCTGCGCGGAGGACGACCTTCAGCGGTTCTACCTCTAGCGCGACGTGAGTTCATCCGGCAGTGCTCCACCGGTCGGCAGGATGGTGCGGGCACGTTCGACTTGACGGCAGTCTGACAGCCCACATCCCGCGGGCGGCTCCGCACGGGGCCGCCCGGCCGCCTACCCCACGGGCAGCCGCAGCTGGGGAAGTCCTGGATGCAGCAGCCGCTGTCCGTCGCCGTCCACCCGCAAGGTGTACGTCTGCGGCCCGGGCCGCCCCGCGGCGTCGAAGGCATCGACGAAGCGCTCGATCCGGCTCCACAGCTTCACCGGACCGCTCTCCCGGACGCTCCAGTCCCCGCCGTCGGGCGTGAGCGTGGCGGCGGAACCGGAGACCGAGTCGATGAGATGCACCACCCCGTCAGTGGTGACCATTTGTGCGTCCGGTACGGCGCTCTGGGCAAGGAACCGAAGATGGAAGGCATCCTCGGTCCCAGCCGTGATCCGGTCGGGGGCGTGCCGCGCGGACCGCGGTGCCCCAGGCAGCCCCGCGGCCCAGTCGGCGGGATTTCCGTACGCCGGTGCCGTATGGGTCCGGGCGGGCATGAAGGAGATGGTCCCTGGCAGCAAGGCCCCCTCGGCGGTGCCGTCCCCGGCGACGGTGAGCAGGACGCGGGCGTTGCCGTAGAGCCACCCCGACAAGGGGAGCAGGACCTTCCCACCCGGGCGGGTCTGCCTGAGCAGGGCGAGCGGCACGGACCGGAAGGAACAGGCGGCCACGATCCGGTCGAACCACGCCTCGGGCCAGTATCCGTACATCCCGTCGGCCCGGGCGAGAGACGGTGTGTAGCCACAGCCGTAGAGGACGTCGGCCGCCCCCCTCAGCCGGGCGGGGTCGACCTCGACACTGGTCACGTGGGACGAGCCCAGCCGTTCGCAGGCGAGCGCGGTCGAGTACCCGGTCCCCGTGCCGATCTCCAGGATCGTGTGCCCTTCGGAGACATCCGCGTCCGACCACATGCGCAGGACGAGTGAGGGGAGCGTCGACGATGACGTGGGCGCTCCGCCGTGCCGGACGGCCGGCCGCTCCCAGTCGGTCTCCTCGCCGTCGAACTGGGTGATCAGGGTGGTGTCCGAATACGAGGCGGCCAGCCATCGTCCGTAGTCGAGCTTCGACGTCACGGGCTCCCACACCGTCAGCCCTTGCCCGTCGGGTTCGTCGGCGGGGAGGTAGAAGCCAGGCACGAAGACGTGCCGGGGCACGTTCCCCGCGGCCACGAGCCAGGCCGGGTTAACCGGGCGCCCGGCACCGGCTGCGGCGAGGCTCTTCACCATCGCCGCGCGCAGCGCCCCCGCGTCGTTGTCGAGGTCGGTAGGCAGAGTCATGAGCTGCCGCAGGTCCCTTCCGCGCTCAGAATGTCGGCGAAGGCCTCGGTGATCGCGGGCGCGTCCGGAAGCCAGCCCCACTGCCCGTTCGGATTGCACTCGATGGCCCACCAGTCGTCCGGAGCGCTCCCGTCACCGGTGAGCGCGAAGTCGAAGCACCCGAAGACCAGACCGGAGGCGGCCAGATAGCCGTGCAACGCGGTCTCGACGACCGCGGGGACGGCGACGGGGGTGTGCACCAGGTCGTTCCAGTCACCGCACCGCCAGTCGAGAGCACCGCGCGGGTCGGTGATCCGCTGGGCGAAGACGCGCCGACCGACCACAGTGGCCCGTACGTCACCGACCTTCGGAACCTCGGCCTGGAAGAGATGCGCCGTCACCGAGAGGGAGTCGTCGAAGTCCTCATGGTGAACGCGTTGAGTCCAGATCGCACCAGCACGACCGTCCTCCCCGGGCGGTAGCCCTCGAAAGGTCTTGCAGACGACGGACGGATGTTCCTCGCTGAACTCCCGTGCTGCGACAACGTCGTTGGTGACGAGCGTGGTGGGAATCCGCAGCCCGAGCTCGACGAACGCCTTGAGCTGGCCCGGTTTGAACTCGGCACGAGCCACCGCCGCCGGGTGGTTGACGTACACGGCGGAACACAGGCTGTGCAGGACGCCGTCGAGTCCGTGCCTTGCTTCGGCCGTCGCGAACTGGCGCTGCTGCCGCGGCAACCGTGCGAATCGGCTCCCGTAGGGAGTGGGACGCCGATAGTAGACAGCGCCGATTTCCTCCAGCTCCACCTCTCGGCTCTCGGTACGCAGCGGCCCGCTCCAGGATGGGTCGTGGGCGTCGAGCCGGAACCCGAAGGTCAGTCCTGATCCGATGTCGGCGGGATCAACCCTTACAACGGGCACCTCACGCTGGTTCAGCGCGGCGACGACCCAGTCAGCGGTCACGTCTTCCAGGGCCGTGACCACCAGGACGGTACGGGCCATCGTTCAGTCCGATTCGTAGTCGGTCGTCGTGTCGTCCTGCGACTGAGGCTGCGGCTGCTGCCCGTCCCCACCGCCCGACACGGACGCCGTACCGCTCGTCCGCGAGGTTCCGTGCTTTCCCATCTCGACCACTCGGCCGACGGCGTCGGTGTAGCGGGCGGTCTGGGTGGCCGCGTCCAGGGTGACGGACGCGTAGGGGGCGGGGGAGACAGGGAACCGATCGGTGACGAGAGACAGCGCCCAGGGGGCGCGGGCGGAAGCCGCGGGACTGAATACCCGCTCCTTGTCCATGGATTCCATGAGTTCCATGCCGACCACGCTAGGAACGCCTGAAGGCACCCCTCAACGAACATGTGCGAACTTGCACGTAGTCATCCGAGCGAGTCGATCGCTGAGGTGATCAGTGTGCGTGCGCGGGCGCCGTAGACCGCCGAGTCGGCGAGAGCGGCGAAGGTCCGTACGTACATGCCGACCTCGTGGGGCTGGGTGATGGTCAGGAAGGCGGAGACCAACTCGATGTTTACTTGGGAGTCGTCGAAAACCCAGAAGTCCTCGACCGGCCAGAGCGCTGTGCGGTCCGTGCTCAGCGGAATCACGCCCAGGCTGACGTTGGGCAGTGTGGCCAGCGACAGCAGGTGTCCGAGTTGCCCGGCCATGGTCTCGGGCCCGCCGATCACGTGCCGAAGCGTGCTCTCCTCCAGGACGACGGCGAATCGGCGTGCGCTCTCGTACAGCACGCGCTGTTTGTCCACGCGAACGCCGACGGCTGCCTCAAGGTCGTCAGGGAGCGCGCGGCGGTCACGGATCGACGTCAGAAGGGCCCTGATGTACGTGGGTGTCTGAAACGGTCCGGGTATGAGCCACGACGAGTACGCCCGGAAATGCCGAGTCCGCTCCCACAGAGGGATGACCGATTCCTGAGCGCGGCGCAGTCCCGAGCGCTCCATACGCCGCCACTCGACGTAGGAGCCGTCGATGTTGCGAGCTGTGGCGATCAGGTCGGCTGTCTGGTCGCTCGCGGCGCAGTGCAGCGTGTACGCGCGCAGATCGTCATCGGAGGGTGGCGTACGCCCGTTCTCGATGCGGCTGCACTTGCTCTCGTGCCAGCCCGCCCTGGAGGCAAGCTCCCGCGCGGTGAGACCCGAGTCATTACGGATCTCGCGCAGTCGCTTGCCCAGGGACTCCCGGGCCTGCTGGACGCTGGATGACGAAGGCATGATGTGTGGCGAGGCGGTCGCTGTCAGGCGGGCCGGTACTCCTCGTGGGGGACTGCTCGTTCCCACACGGCGGAGAAGGCGGAGGAGCACAGGCCGACGACGGTCTGGTCCGTCACTAGTTCCTCGCCCGTCATGGTCCCGTCCCCGGCGAAATGGTTGAACAGGACGACGCTGCCGTCGAAGAGCCAGAAGTCATTTCCCGGCAGCGCGAGGTCCGAAGTCTGCTTGCGGGGCAGCCAGCGGACGTCTTCGCCGGCCTTGACGTTGTGCCCGCTGGTCAGCTCGTACTCGTAGCGGGTGTAGGAGGACAGCGGCTCGGAGACGATGCGGGCGCGTTGCACGGCCACCCCCCGAGCCACCGCCGAGGAGACAAGCTCGATCCACCAGGGCCAGCGCTCCGCCGGGTCGAAGTGGTGGCCCTTCGACCACTCGCGATAATCCGCATCGAGGCCGTAGGCATCGCGCATCTCCAGGTGACGCGCGCTGTGCCGGGCTGAGCGGAAGAGCTCCTCAAACGTCGGCTGCGGCACCGCCGCTCACCTCCGGGAAGAACTGCATCATGCGCCTGGGGAACTCGATCACCGTTTCGTGCCCCGGGATGTCCAGCTGCGCCAGGCGCTCAGCGTCCGTGACTCGCCAGCCTTGTAGGATGTAGTTACCGGTTTCGTCGTCCAGGTACACGGTCGGAGAGCCGTTGTTGGGACTCTCGGGGTCCTTACCCAGGCGGTGCAGCGCCATGATGCCCTCCGGCGGCGTTGACGTGTGTCGAGATGACCAGGCTTGCTCGGTCGAAGCACGGTGTGCCAGCTACTTGCACGAACTTCTACAAGTCCGGGCTTTGGGCTGCGTTGTCCCGCTACATAGCGCCGATGAAGTGACGCCAGGCATCGGTGCCTACGGAGAGGACGGGGCCGACTGGGCGCTTTGAGTCGCGTATCAGCACGCCGTGTGTTACGTGCGCGCACTCCACGCATTCAGTGCCGCTGCCACCGCTGTATGAGGACTTGAACCAGTGCGGCGCCGGGTTGGCTGCGATCAAGACTCACTCCTTGCTGACCCGGTCGATGAGTTCGACCGAGGACTCGAGGTCGAGCGCCTGTGCGCTGAGGTAGTCGAAGGCCAACCTATATCGCTCCAGTTCCTCCGGCTTCTCCATGAACAACCCACCACCGAGGAGATCGACGTACACGACGTCCAGCTCACGGCTTTGGCCACGCAGTGTGACGAAGCTCCCGACTGCGGCCGCGTGCGCTCCGAGGGAGAACGGGAGGACTTGGACGGTGATGTGCGGACGCTCGGCGCAGGTCAGCAGGTGCACCAGTTGCTCGCGCATGACCTGACGGCCCCCAACCTGACGGCGGATCGCGGCTTCGTCGATGACACACCAGATGCGCGGGGGCTCATCGCGTTCCAACAGTTCTTGGCGCTTCATGCGGATGTCGACCATGTGCTGGACTTCGCGTTCGTCGCACTGAACCTCCGAAGCGCGATGGACCGCCTCTGCGTAGGCGCGTGTCTGGAGGAGTCCCGGCACGTACATGCACGCGTAGTGGTCCTCGCGTACGACCTCGTCCTCCAAGGTGAGCATGAGGTTCATGGAGTCGGGAATCGAGTCGGCGAGTGATCGCCACCACCCTTGGATCTTGGCCCCCTTGGCCAACTCCACCAGGGCCGACCGTTCTTCGTCCGTCGCGGAGTACTCACGGCATAGGGCGTCCACGGCGGGCCACTTGACTGTGCCCTCCTTCGTCTCGTAGCGGCTCAGCGTCGCCTTGGAGATTCCGACGCGGGATCCTGCCTCTTCGAGCGTCAAGCCCTTGCGTTCGCGGAGTCGCCGCAGGTCGGCGCCCAACTGGCGCCTACGAGTGGTGGGTCCGACTGCCATGTTCTCAGTCCTTCGCGTTGGTTCTGTAGATCGTGGCGCCGCGCTGGTGGCGGCGGCAACACGTGGTGCGCTGGGGGCGCGTGACGAGGACGCGTGCTCCCGACCGCGCCCAATGAGAGTTCCATTCTGAGAGTTTCAATGCAACTCTGAGTCGTGAGTTCATCACGGTGAGGCATTGGCGATGGGGGGCGGAGAGACATGAATGAGGCTCTATGGAGGCCGATGCGGCCGTGGAGGCTGCCGTTTGTGGCAGAGGCCGACCAGGTGTGGGCTCTTCGGCGTGCCCTGCGCGCCCGCCTGGAGTACTGGGGGCTGCACGAGTTGGCGGACGCGGTCGAGCTCTGCGCAAGCGAACTCGTCGCCAATGTGATCAAGCACGTCGGCTCGGGGACGCCGTCCACCCTCGTCACCTCACTCGGTGGATCCCATCTGCGCGTCGAGGTTCACGATCCCGATGCTCGTGCCCTTCCGACGCTCACGTGCGCGAGCCTCGACGCGGAGGCGGGCCGGGGGATGGCCCTGGTCGACGCCGTGAGTGACCGTTGGGGGGTGGAGCTTCCCGGTGATCGCAAGGTGACCTGGTGTGAGTTCCGCGTGCACGCGGCCCGAGCCGAAGAGCGGTGCATGCCGAGGACGCGGCTGGCGAGAGCCGCGGACGTGCTGAGCCTGTACGGCGGTTCAGAGCCGACGCGCGAGGCGGTTGATCAGGGTCGGTTGGCGGCGGCCACGGTGGAAGAGGCCGCGATCAACGCGATCACCGACTTGCTCTACTGGTTCCGTGCGCAAGGGTGGGACGTGGACGACACGCTCGACAAGGCGCAGTCGCACTTCGAGGCGGAGTGTGAAGTGCGACTGCACTGAGACGTTCCGGCCGAGGCCGAAGCTCAAGGGTCAACTCGCCTGGATCGCCGCCGAGTAGGACCATACGTCGGCCGGGATCGGGTGCTGGAGGTTCCAGGTGATCGCCATCGGCTTGCTGCCGGTGTGGTCCACGTAGGTTGCCGGTCCCAGGAGCATCCACGGCTGGGACTTGCCCGTGTCCGTGGTCGCGTAGCGGCGCATGAACAGCAGGACGTGCGTGCCACGAGCGACGTGCTCCTGGTAGCGCTTGCCGGTGGCTGATGCGGGAGAGATCGCGTTCTGGGACTCCCAATGGAAGAGGTTCGGGCTGATCGCGTAGTCCTTGTATCGGACGGTGGGTGAGAAGTCCTTCTCGTCCTTCTCCAGCGTGATCAGCAGCGCGTCTGTCTGGCACTCTTCCGCCCACTGCACGCCCTGGGCAAAGGATCTCGGCATCTGCCCACCGAACCGGGCGATGCCGAGGGCGGCCAGTACCTCCGACCGGTTGTAGGCGCTGTGGACCTTCAGCGGCAGGGTGCCGAGACCACCGGACAGCGGGAGCGGGACATGGTCGGCTCGGTCGATGACGTACGACAGCACCTGTCGGAGTTCGTCCCTCAGACCTCGCTGCGGACGTAGCGCCGCGAGGCCGTCCGCATAGCTGGTGAACCCGCCCGCGTTGTCCCACAGATTGAAGAACAACATGCGTGCGTACGCCTGGCCGGTCTCGTCGAGTTCGTCGTATGGCGGGGCGTCGTCCGCCAACAGGTTGAGGTATGCCCGCGCCCGCTCGGGATCGTCCACGTGCAGGAAGGCGTGGACCCGCTTGAGCAGCGCTTCCTCACCCGGCGGAGCCGGTTCGGCGGCCAGGCCGGCACGGCGCAGAACGAGGGTCCAGGAGTTGCTGTTCTTGTACAGCTCCTTGATCTCTCGGCGGCTCTCGCGGAGGTAGTCGGCGAGGAGCGGAGTGCTGTACTCCTTCACCTCCTTCACCAGCGTCTTCACCGTGGCGGCCAGCTGGGTCCTGATGTTGTCGAGGACCAGCTTCTTCGCCTTGCCCTCCAGAATGATCTGGCAGCCGGACGGCAACTGCGGAAAGCCTCGCTCGATGTGCTCGACCAACCGATTGCGAGACAGGTTGGTCATGGCTCGGAACTGCTCTTCGAAGCGGAACTCCGCCCGGTGCTGTCCGATGAAGTCGAGGACCGTGAGCACCGGCTTCGTGTCCGTGCGCCGCAGTCCCCGCCCCAGTTGCTGGAGGAAGACGGTGGCGCTGTTGGTGGGTCGCAGCAGAAGAAGCGTGTCCACGTCCGGGATGTCGAGCCCTTCGTTGAACAGGTCCACCGAGAAGATGACCTGGAGCTCACCGGCTTTGAGGTCGGACAGCGCTCGGGCGCGTACTTCGGCTGACGAGTCGCTGTCGAGCGCGGCTGCCCGGAACCCGGCCCTGCGGAAGTAGTCGGCCATGAAGTGGGCGTGCGCCTTCGTGACGCAGAAGCCGAGCGCGCGCATGCCACCGGGATCGGAGATTTTGTCCCGGATCTGCTTGACGACGATGCGGGCTCGGGCATCGTTGCCCGTCAAGAGGTTCCCGAGCTCTTGATCGGCGTACGACCCCTTCTGCCAGGTCAGATTCGTCAGGTCGGTACCGTCTGGGATGCCGAAGTAGTGGAAGGGAGAGAGTAGGTCGTTCTCCAGGGCCTCCCACAACCTCATGTCGGCGGCGATGCGGCCATCGAAGAACTCGTCCTGGACATTGAGCCCGTCCATGCGCTCGGGAGTGGCGGTGAGCCCCAGCAACTCCTTCGGCGTGAAGTGCTCGATCACCCGCCGGTACGTACTCGCCGTGGCGTGGTGGAACTCGTCGATGACGATGACGTCGAAGTGGTCCGGCGCCAGTTGCTCCAGTCTCTGGACGTTGAGCGATTGGACGCTGGCGAAGACGTGGTTCCACTCCTGTGGGTCGGCACCGCCGTGCAGCAACTCGCCGAACGAGGCGTCTACCAGCACTTCGCGGTAGGTACGCAAGGACTGCTTGAGGATTTCCTTGCGATGTGCCACGAACAGCAGCCTGGGCCGCCCGGAGGTCGCCCGCTGGCTCAGCTCGCGGTAGTCGAGGGCGGCCATCACCGTCTTCCCCGTCCCGGTGGCCGCGACCAGCAGGTTGCGGTGGCGCCCCCGGATCTCGCGCTCCGCGCTCAGCCGCTCCAGCATGTCCCGCTGGTGCGGGAAGGGGCGCACCTGGAGACCGGAAAGGTTGATCTTGAAGTCGGAGGTCGACCCCGTTCCACCCGCTTGCGCCAGTGCCGCGTCGAGGCGACCGCTGTCGGAGGCCGGGTCGTACGTCTCGAACGCCACGTCGTTCCAGTACGCGTCGAAGGTCGCTTCGAACTTGTCTATCACCGCCGGTGTGGCCACCGACGACAGGCGTACGTTCCACTCGAGGCCGTCGAGCAGCGCTGCACGGGAGAGATTCGAGCTGCCGACGTACGCCGTGTCGAATCCCGTCCGGCGCCGGAAGAGCCATGCCTTGGCGTGCAGCCGCGTCGACCGGGTCTCGTAATTCACCTTCACGGTGGCGCCGAATTCGCGCACGAGCCGGTCGAGCGCGCGGCGGTCCGTGGCGCCCAGGTAGGTCGTGGTGATGATCCGGATCGGGACGCCCCGCTCCTTCGCCGCGAGGAGTGAGTCCTCCAGCACACGGATGCCGTACCACTTCACGAATGCGCAGAGCAGATCGATTCGATCCGCCGTGGCCAACTCGGCCCGCAGTTCTGCGCCGAGGTTGAGGTCTTCAGGCGAGTTGGTGAGAAGAGACGTTTCGGAAAGGGGCGTGAGCGGGCGGATCGCATAGGCGCCGGGAGCTTCCTGCTCGGCCAGCGCCAGCAACTGGCGGGGTCCGTCGGCGATGGTGCTGACGGGCTCTGCACCGCTCTGCTCACCGACGTCGGCGGCCAGGGACTCAAGTACGCGATTCGCGAAGGGAACTCGATCCTCGGGCCTGAGTTGGCTGAGATGGCGAGCCACTATGTCGCCGACGTGGCGGGCCAGCACATGGGGTGACGATCCTGCACCGACCTCGGCGTCGATGGCTTTCCACCCTGCGGCCTCAAGACGCTCGAGTTCGCTGTGCACCCGGTCAGTGATCAGCTCCTCGTAGACCCCAGCGACCGGCTGTTTCCCGCTCCCCGACTGCTGCACTTAAGTCCCTTTCACCACACGTCGACGTGGGGGAAGTTGTAGCAGGAGCCACCGACATCATGCGGAGTGATCGACATCATTCAGCAGGGCTGCGCCCTCGGCATCGTCGTGAACGGCACGAGGTCGCGACGGCCCGGTTGATAACCTGCCGCAATGGACCAGGTGTTGGACGAGGGACCCTTCTTCCACGGTACGAAGGCCGATCTACGGGTCGGAGACCACCTCACCGCCGGCTTCCCTTCGAACTACCGGCCCGAGATCCTGATGAACCACGTCTACTTCACCGCGTTGCGGGACGGCGCCGGACTCGCCGCCGAGCTCGCGGCCGGTGACGGCGAGCCTCGGGTGTACGCCGTCGAGCCGACCGGGGAGTTCGAGAACGATCCGAACGTGACGGACAAGAAGTTCCCCGGCAATCCCACCCGCTCCTACCGGAGCACGGAGCCGCTCCGGATCGTCGGCGAAGTCACCGACTGGACGCGGCAGACGCCCGAAGCCCTCCAGATGTGGCGGGAGCGGCTGGCCGCGATGCGCCTGGAAGGGCGCGCCGAGATCATCAACTGACACGCGTCGGAGTTTTCCAGGGGTCCGGGGACCGGGGCCCGGAGGAAGACCACCGTCGCCCCGCCGCCTCTGAACGCGACCGCCGCGGCTGCGCGGGTGTGGCCGGGGTGAGCCGATCAGCCCCGTTCCCCGCTCGCCAGGAATCCCGTCAACCCGTCCAGCAGCATGGTGCTCCCCTGCTTGGCGCCGTCCCGTTCCTCCGCCGTGTCGCAGGTCTGGCGGAGGGTGATGACGGTGTTGCGGGGGCCCTGTTCCGTGAGTTCGACGGTCATCGTGGCAGGGTCCGGGCGGCCCGGGACGTCCATGCCGATGGTCAGGGCCGAGTGCTCGTCGACCTCGACGTAGGAGCCGGTCAGCGGGAACTCCGTGCCGTCCGGCGTACGCATCGTGGCCTTCCAGGTTCCGCCGGGGCGGACGTCCATCTCCACGGAGCCGGGGACGGCGTAGGCCCACCGGGCGTACTGGTCGGGGGTGGTCCAGGCCCGCCAGACCTGGGCCGCGGGGGCGTCCAGGGTGCGGGTCAGGGTGTAGGGGAAGCCGTCGCCGGCCGCGGCGGGCGTCTGGTCGGTGCTCATGTCGTCGTGTCTCCTCGGTGGGGCTCGGTGGTCCCCGGTGATCCACGAAGGGATCGGGTCGACTCCGCCGACGCGGCGCGTTCCGCGTCGGCTCTCGCACCTGTAGACGCCCGGCGGCGCCGGATCTCATCGGTTCCCGGCGGCGTCCTGCCCGTGGCACTCCCCGTACGTCCGCCCGGACCCGCACCAGCACGCCGCCCCGCGCTGCGGCGGCCACGCCACGGCGAGCCCGCGGGCCGCCAGCGTCGTCGCGTACTGCGGGAGCAGGGTCGGGTCGGCCGGGGACGCGCCCTCCGACGCCGCGAAGGCCTCGTAGGACGGGACGGTGCCCGGGACCACGCCCAGGTTCGGCGTGCCGGAGGAGGCCAGTTCGCGCAGGGCCGCCTCTATCGACGCCAGGTGGTCGTCGTAGGAGGGGTACTCGGAGGAGAGGGACGGGTACGCCTCGGTCAGTTCGGTCAGTTCACCGGCCGGCCAGTGGAGCATGGCCACCGGGAAGGGGCGGGACAGGGCCGCGCGGTAGGCGCCCAACTCGGCGCGCAGGCGGGAGATCTCCGCCTCCAGGTCCGCCGGGTTGTCCGAGCCCAGGGACCAGACGCGCTTGGGGTCGTGCAGCTCGTCCAGGGAGACCGGCATCGAGTGCAGCGTGTCGGCGAGGGTGTCCCACGCGTCGTGGGCCAGGCCCAGCATCCTGCGGACGCGGTGGCGGCCGTAGAGGAGGGGGTGCGTGGAGTACGGGGGTTCCGGCACGTCCGTCAGGAGCAGGCGGGCGCCCTCCGTGAAGGTCTCGTGCGCCGCCTCCAGCTCGTCGTGGGACTCCAGGGCCTCGGCCACGATCACCCACGGGGCCGGGTCCAGCGGCGACGCCGCACGCACCCCGTCGATGATCGCCCGGGCCTCCGCCTCGTGGTCGTACTCCCACAGGTTCGACGCCTTCAGGGCGCGGACCAGGGCCGGGTTGTCCAGCGGCACGGACGTCTCGGAGGACAGCAGGCGGTCGTAGAGAGTGGTCGCGGCCGGGCGGTCGCCGGACAGCTCCCGGTGGGCGGCGGCGCGCAGGAGCAGGGCCTCGGCGTCCTCGGGGTAGAGGCCGGCGGTCCGTTCCAGGCGGGCCGCCTCGGCGGCGTGGTCGACGTTTTCGGCGGGCGTGTCGGGGCGCATGGGGGACACCGTACTGCCGTGAGGTGACGAGGGTCAGCCACCCCCGGGGGAGCCGCCCGGCCGGAGGCGGGGGAGCGGTGCCTATGGGGGCCGGGGCGGCGTCGGTCCGCTCAGTGGCGGTGCTCCACCGCTGAGCGGGGCCCGCCGGGGCCCGGTCGCGGCGCGCGTGGCTACGGTCCAGTACGTGAACGGGGTATTGCAGAGTGGAACCGGGCCTTGGAGGATCGACCAGTCCTCCGACGGCTGTCGCGTCGCTGCCGCACCCAGCCGCGCATCGTCGGGCGGGCTGCCCGCGATCGAGGAGTTGGGGATCATGAAGCTGTTGCGAGTCGGTACGGCGGGGTCCGAGCGGCCCGCGCTGCTCGACGCCGACGGGACCCTGCGAGACCTGTCGGGCGTCGTGGCGGACATCGACGGCGAGCTGCTCGCCGACGAGGGCGCGCTCGACCGGATACGGTCCGCCGCCGCGGCCGGTGAGCTGCCCGCCCTGGACGGCACCGGGCTGCGCGTCGGACCGCCGGTGGGACACATCGGCAAGATCGTGTGCATCGGGCTGAACTACCACGACCACGCCCGTGAGACCGGGGCCGAGCCGCCCGCCGAGCCGGTCGTCTTCTTCAAGGCGCCGGACACGGTGGTCGGGCCGCACGACACGGTGCTCGTGCCGCGCGGGTCCGCCAAGACCGACTGGGAGGTGGAGCTGGCGGTGGTCGTCGGACGCACCGCCCGCTACCTGGAGTCGGCCGAGGAAGGGCTCGCGTGTGTCGCCGGGTACGCCGTCGCGCACGACGTGTCCGAGCGGGAGTTCCAGATCGAGCGCGGCGGGACCTGGGACAAGGGCAAGAACTGCGAGACGTTCAACCCGCTGGGCCCGTGGCTGGTGACCGCCGACGAGGTGCCCGACCCGCAGCGGCTGTCGCTGCGGCTGTGGGTGAACGGAGAGTTGAAGCAGGACGGGACGACGGCGGAGCAGATCTTCCCCGTCGGGGAGGTCGTGCGGTACGTCAGCCAGTTCATGGTGCTGCGTCCCGGCGACGTCATCAACACCGGGACGCCTGCGGGCGTGGCGATGGGGCAGCCCGAGCCGAAGCCGTACCTGCGGGCCGGGGACGTGGTCGAGCTGGAGGTCGAGGGACTCGGGCGGCAGCGGCAGGAGTTGAAGAACGCGTAGGCGCTCCACCGGGGGACGGGGCGCCTTGCCGGGGGACGGGACGGGACGGGCGGGGGCGCGCCGGGGAGCGCGCTTCGTGGTCGGGCGCGGGTCGGCCGGGGATCGGGGGCGGGTCGGCCGCGGCCGGTCGCGCCCACGCGGCGGAGCCGCCCGCGTCCCGGCCCCGCGCCCCCGCTGGGCCGGGTCCGTCGTCTCACGCTCTCACGCGAGGAGTGAAGCGAGCCTGCGCCAGCCCTCCCTCGGCAGGCGGGACATGTCGTCCTCTACCAGCTGGAGGGCGACGTGGTCGGCGCCCGCGTCGTGGAACGCGTCGATGCGGGCGCGGATCGTGGCCTCGTCGCCCCAGGCGAAGACGGCGTCGACGAGGTGGTCGCTGCCGCCGCCGCTGACGTCGTCCTCGGTGAATCCCAGGTTGAGGAAGTTCTTCGTGTAGTTCGGGAGCTTCAGGTACATGGCCAGATAGGCGCGGGCCGTCGCACGGGCGCGGTCGGGGTCCGCGTCGAGGACGACCTTCAGCTCCGGGGCCAGCAGCGGGCCCTCGCCGAGCCGTTCGCGGGCCTGCGCGGTGTGCTCGGGGGTGACCAGGTACGGGATGGCACCCGCCGCCCGGTCCCGGGACAGCTCCAGCATCTTGGGGCCGAGCGCGGCCAGCACCCGGTGGCCGGAGCGCATCCCGGCCCGGTCCAGCTCGTCCAGGTAGCCGACCATCGTCGAGTACGGGCGGCGGTACCCCCGCGCGATCGGTCCGTGGCTCACACCGAGGCCGAGCACGAAGCGGCCCGGGTGGGACACCTCCAGCTCGGCGAAGCTCGCCGCCGCCTCGGACGCCTCGTGCTCCCAGATGCTCTGGATGCTGGTGCCGACCACGATCCGCCCGGTCGCCCCGATCAGCGGCGCGGCATCCCGGGCGGCGGTGTTGCCGCCGAGCCACAGGGCGCCGTAGCCGAGCTGCTCCACCTCCGCCGCGGCCTCGGCGCGTTCCGCCGCGCCCTCCGGGTCCTCGGAGCGCAACTGGCCGCTCCAGACGCCGTACCGTCCGATCGATTCCTTCAGGGAAGCCGTCGCCTCGTTCATCTCCTGCGATCCCTCCGGTGGGCACCGTGATCAACCTGAACGTCTGCCTGACAACCACACGTACCCACCGCCCATTCCCCCACCACGCAGCGGGGGCCGGTCGGGCTATTCGCCCAGGAACCGCTCCAGCGCCTCGACGACCAGCCGGTGGTCCTCCACCTGGGGCAGCCCGGAGACCGTCACGGCCCCGACGACACCGACGCCGGCGACGGTGACCGGGAAGGAGCCGCCGTGCGCCGCGTACGTGTCGGGGTCGAGCCGCGAGGACTCCTCGAAGGTCGTGCCCTTGGCCCGGAACCGCGAGCCGACCAGGTACGACGCCGAGCCGTACCGCTCCACCACGCGGCGCTTGCGGGCGATCCAGGCGTCGTTGTCCGGGGTCGAGCCGGGCAGCGCGGCGTGGAAGAGCTGCTGTCCGGCGCGGTGGATGTCGACGGCGACCGGGGCTTCGCGCTCCCGGGCCAGCTCGACGAGCAGGGAGCCCAGCGCCCACGCGTCGTCGTGGGTGAACCGGCGGAAGACCAGGCGGCGCTCCTGCTCCTCCAGCTCCGCCACGGTGGGGACGGGTGCCTCGGAGTTCGGTGCGGTGCTCACAGGGACACCACCGCACCGTCGCGGGCGGAGCGGCGGGCCGCCTCCAGCACGTCCAGGGCGGCGGCCGCCTCCAGCGCGGTCACCGGGTTCGGGCCGCCCTCGCGCAGGGCCTTGGCCACGGCCGCGTAGTACGCGGGGTAGTCGCCCGCGACGGTCGCCGTCACCTGTCCGCCACCGGTCGGCGGGGACTCGCCGGAGCCGACGCGGCCCCACAGCGACTCGGCCTCCTCGCCCCAGCCGGGGCCCGGCCGCTTGCCCTCGCGCAGCGCCGCCTCCTGCGGGTCGAGGCCGTGCTTGACGTAGCCCGCCTTCGAGCCGAGCACCCGGAAACGGGGGCCGAGCTGGGCGGCGGTGGAGGAGACGTAGAGATGGGAGCGGACGCCGTTCGCGTGCGTGAGCGCGAGGAACGTGTCGTCGTCCGCCTCCGCGCCCGCCCGCCGGACCACGGACTCGGCGTACACCTGCGTGACCGGGCCGAAGAGGACGAGGGCCTGGTCGACGACGTGGCTGCCGAGGTCGTACAGCAGCCCTCCGATCTCGGCGGGGTCGCCGGACTCGCGCCAGCCGCCCTTGGGCTTGGGCCGCCAGCGCTCGAAGCGGGACTCGAAGCGCCACACCTCGCCCAGCGCGTCCTCGGCGAGCAGTTCGCGGAGGGTGAGGAAGTCGTTGTCCCAGCGGCGGTTCTGGAAGACGGAGAGCAGCAGACCGCGCTCCTCGGCCAGCGCCGCCAGCGCACGCGCCTCGGCGCCCGTGCCCGCCACCGGCTTGTCCACGACGACCGGCAGACCGGCCTCCAGGGCTCGCGTCGCCAGCGGTACGTGCGTCTTGTTCGGGGACGCGACGACGACCAGGTCCAGCTCGCCGGCCCGGTCGAAGAGCTCGTCGGGCGTGGCGGCGAGGCGCACCTCGGGGAACTCGGCGCGGGCCTGCTGCTGCCGCTCCGGGTTCGAGGTGACGACCGTGTCCAGGGCGAGGCCCTCGGTGGCGGCGATCAGCGGGGCGTGGAAGACGGAACCCGCGAGGCCGTAGCCGACGAGGCCGACGCGCAGAGGGAGATTGCCGGGAGGAGTACCAGTCATGCGCCCTACTTTCGCAACGGTGTTGCCAAAGTGCAAGCGCCGGGGACAATGGGGGTGTGAACAGGAGCAACGGCGGAGGTTCGAGAATCGGCGCGGGTACGGGTACGGGTACGGGTACGGGTACAGGCACGGGCACTGCTGCTGCTGCCGCCGCCGCTGCCGCCGGCACTGGTGCGGCTGCGGGCGGCGGGGCGAACCTGCTCGCCCCGCGCGGCCACAACACCGCCCTGGTGCTCGACCTGCTGCGCACCGCCGGGGCCGAGGGCATCAGCCGGCTGGAACTCGCCGAGCGCACGGGGCTGACCCCGCAGGCCGTCAGTAAGATCACCGCCCGGCTCCGGGGCGAGGGCCTGGCCACCGAGGCCGGACGCCGCGCGTCCACCGGCGGCAAGCCGCGCACGGTCCTGCGCCTGGTCCCCGGGGCCGGCCACGCCCTCGGCGTCCACCTGGACCGGGACGAGCTGCGCGCGGTGCTGGTCGACCTCGACGGCACCGTGGTGGCGGAGCGCCGAGCCCCGCTGGACCTGGGCGCGGGGGCGGAGACCGTACTGGAGGAGGTGGCCCGGGCGGCGGAGGAACTCGCGGCGGAGGGGCTGGGCGCGGGCGCCGACGCCGGTCCCCTCGCGTCGGAGGGCGCGGGCCCGTGTGCCGCGGGTGGCGGACGGGCGGAGGCCGCGGACACTCCCGGAACGTCCGGCGGGGGCGGCTCGGGGGCTTCTGGAACGTCCGGCGGGGGCGGCTCGGGGGCTTCCGGTCCGGAGGGGCTGGAGCCGCCGGCCCCCGGGGAGCGCGTCCCGGAGGGGCTGGGGACCTCGCTCGCGGAGGATGCCCGGCCGCCGGGCGGTGCCCTCGCCGCCGCTCCCACTCTCCTCGGGCTCGGCGTCGCCCTCCCCGGGCCCTTGGACCACGTCCGTGGTGTGCTGCACCGGGTCACCGGCTTCCCGGAGTGGGACGGCTATCCGCTGCGGGACGCACTGGAGCGGCGGCTGGGCGTGCCGGTCGTCGTCGACAAGGACACCAACGCGGCGGCGCTCGGCCTGGCGGTGGGCGGCGCGGGGGGCGGGGCGGGGGAGGACGGCGCCGGGGACGGCTCCTTCGCGTACCTGCACCTCGGCACCGGTCTCGGCGCCGGTCTCGTCTTCGGCGGCGCCGTGCACCGGGGTGCCCGGACCGGTGCCGGGGAGTTCGGGCACCAGGTCGTCCAGCTCGACGGACCGCCCTGCACCTGCGGCGCCCGGGGCTGCGTGGAGGCCCTGTGCCTCGCCGCCGTCGCCCGCGGAGACCTCGCGGAGGCGGCCAGGGTGCTCGGCACGGGCGCCGCGAACCTCGCCGGACTGCTGGACATCGACCTGGTGCTGCTGGGCGGCCGTACCGTCGCCGCCGCGCCCGGAGCCTTCGTCCAGGGCGTCGCCTCGGTCCTCGACGCCCGCGCCCGGCGCGAGGGCGGTCACGACGGCGCCGTACCCGTACGGCTCGCGCCGGGCGGGACGCGCGGGGTCGCAAAGGGCGCGGCCCAACTGCTGCTGGCCCCGCTGTTCGGGCGGGGGGAGGGCGGCCGAGGGGAGAACGGACCGCTCCCTCAGACGAGGTCCACCAGGTCCGCGATGGAGTCCACGACCTTGGTCGGCCGGTACGGATAGCGGTCGATGTCGTTGAGCGTGGTCAGCCCCGTGAGGACGAGGAAGGTCTCCATCCCGGCCTCGAGACCGGCCAGGACGTCGGTGTCCATCCGGTCGCCGATCATGGCGCTGCTCTCGGAGTGCGCGCCGATGACGTTGAGGCCGGTCCGCATCATCAGGGGGTTCGGCTTGCCGACGAAGTACGGCTCCTTCCCCGTGGCCTTCGTGATCAGCGCGGCCACGGAACCCGTCGCCGGCAGGGCGCCCTCGGGGGAGGGCCCGGTGTTGTCCGGGTTGGTGGCGATGAAGCGGGCGCCGTTGTTGATCAGACGGATGGCCTTCGTCAGCGCCTCGAACGAGTAGGTCCGGGTCTCGCCCAGGATCACGAAGTCGGGGTCGGTGTCCGTCATCACGTAGCCCGCGTCGTGCAGCGCCGTCGTCAGACCGGCCTCACCGATGACGTAGGCGGTGCCGCCGGGATGCTGGTTGTCCAGGAAGGAGGCGGTGGCCAGCGCGGAGGTCCAGATGTTCTCGACCGGCACGTCGAGGCCGATCCGGCTCAGGCGGGCGTGCAGGTCCCGGGCCGTGTAGATCGAGTTGTTGGTGAGGACCAGGAACGGCCGCCCGGAGTCGCGCAGCTTCTTGATGAAGGCGTCCGCACCGGGAACGGGGACGCCCTCGTGCATCAGCACCCCGTCCATGTCGGTGAGCCACGATTCGATGGGCTTGCGCTCTGTCATGGGGGCGGACTCCTGCCGTGCGTGGACCATGGGAGGCCCATGCTATGCAGTCATACGTTCGCATGGATCACCCCCGCTGAGGCCGAAACCTCCGCCATCCAGCCATGACCCGATCGGAGTAGCCCCGCCCCCGCGCAGGATGCGGTGCCGGGGCTCACGGGGCAGCCTCCAGGTAACTGGAGGTACACGATGGGCTCACTGAAAGTCACACTCTGTGCCGGGGCCGCGCTGGCCACCGCGCTGTGCGCGCCGGCGGCCCTCGCCCACGCGGCGGACGGCGGGGGTGTCTCCGTGACGCCGTCCTCGCCCGCCCCCGGCACCGACGTCACGCTCCGCGTGCCCGGCTGCACCGAGAAGACGGCCGTCGCCGTGTCCGCGGCGTTCGAGTCGGACGTACGGCTCGGCCTGGCCGCGGGCGACGGCGTCCTCGTCGGCTCCAGCCGGGTCCGCACCAGCGTGCGGGCGGGCGCGTACGCCGTACAGGTCACGTGCGGCGACCAGGCCCGCAGGGGCACGATCACCGTCGAGGGGGACCGGCGCCCAGACACCCGGCCGTCCGCGCCCGCCTCGCCCGTCGCCCCGGTCCACGCGGGCGGCGGCGGCACCGCGCGGCTGGCCGCCGACGGCGCGGAGCAGGCCCGCTCCGAGGCCCCCGGCACGGCGCACACCGTGACCGGCCTGGTGCTCGCGGGCATCGCCGCCGTCGCCGTGGCGCTGCGCGGCGTCCGCAGCCGGAGCCGCGGGACCGACTGACCATGTCCGAACAGGACACGCGCGAGACCGCCCCGGCCGCCGCCCCCCAAGGCCGCCTGGTGACCGGCATCGCCTGGGCGGTGCTGCTCCTCGGGCTGTGGCTGTGGGGCCGCGAGGCCACCGACGTGCGCGAGGGCATATCCCGGCCGGCCACCGGCGACATGGCGGCGGCCGGCCGGCCCCCCGACGTCCCCCTGCCCCCGGCCCACGCACCGCTCGGCGACGCCCGGCCGCAGCGGCTCGACGTCCCCGAACTCGGCATCGACGCCCCCGTCGTGGCCCGCGGCCTCGACGGCGAGGGCGCCATCGAGCCGCCGCCCTTCGACCAGCCCGGCACCGTCGGCTGGTACGCGGCGGGCGTCACCCCCGGAGCGGCCGGGACCGCGCTGATGGTCGGCCACGTCGACACCGAGACCCGGCCCGCCGTCTTCTACGAGCTGAGCACCCTGGAACCCGGCGAGACGATCCGGGTGGTCCGCGAGGACGCCGCGGTCGCCGAGTTCACCGTCGACGACGTCCAGGTCCTCACCCGCGACGGCTTCGACGCCCAGCAGGCCTACGGGCCGCGCGCCACGGGACGCTCCGAACTCCGCCTCATCACCTGCGGCGGCACCTTCGACCAGGCCACCCACAGCTACACGGCCAACGTCGTCGTCTCCGCCTACCTGACCGCGACCGCCTCCTAGCACAGCATCCGGACCCCGGTCCGGGAACCGCGTGGGCGCAGGAGGCGTATGTCAGGATTGAGCCTCGGAACAGTGCACCCAGGGGGGTTGGATGTACGGCAGCAGGCCGGCCGGAAGCATGTCCAGGAGGCGGGCCGCGTCGGCGGCGGCACTCGCGGCGGCGGCGCTGCTGCTCGCGGGCTGCTCCTCGGCCGGCGACGGGGACGACAAGGGCGCGGGCGCGGGGATCACGCAGCAGCCCAAGGAGGCCGACCCGTACTGGGTCAACCCGGACGGCACCGCGGCCCGGCAGGTCGCGGCCCTCACCGAGGAAGGCAAGAAGGACCAGGCCGAGCGGATCCGCAGGATCGCCCAGCAGCCGACCGGCGAGTGGATCAGCCCGGAGAACCCCGAGGAGCAGACCCGCGGCTTCACCGAGGCCGCCGACGAGGCCGGCCGCACCGCGCTGCTCGTCCTCTACAACATCCCGCACCGCGACTGCGGCCAGTACTCGGGCGGCGGCGCCGCAGACGGCGACGCGTACCGCTCCTTCGTCGACGGCGTGGCCAAGGGCATCGGCGACCGTGCCGCCACCGTCGTGCTGGAACCGGACGCGGTGCTCCACCTCGTCGACGGCTGCACCCCGCAGGAGTTCCACGAGGAGCGCTACGACCTGCTCAAGGGGGCGATCGCCAAGCTCGGCGCCCTGAAGAACACCAAGGTGTACCTGGACGCGGGCAACGCCGGCTGGGGCCAC
The DNA here is from genome assembly GCF_000717995.1 of Streptomyces violaceorubidus. Lineage (GTDB taxonomy): Bacteria > Actinomycetota > Actinomycetes > Streptomycetales > Streptomycetaceae > Streptomyces > Streptomyces violaceorubidus. The sequence goes on along the minus strand of NZ_JODM01000003.1, from coordinate 188,289 downwards.
CCCGACCAGATCTTCGACCCCCTGAAGCGGGCCGGCGTCGACCAGGCCGACGGCTTCTCGGTCAACGTGTCGAACTTCTACACCACCGAGGACTCCATCGCCTACGGCAAGCAGCTCTCCGCCAAGGTGGGCGGCAAGCACTTCGTCGTCGACACCAGCCGCAACGGCAACGGCCCCTACACCGAGGGCTCCCCCGACGAACGCTGGTGCAACCCCCCGGGCCGCGCCCTCGGTGAGACCCCGACGGCGAAGACGGCCGACCCCCTGGTCGACGCCTACCTGTGGGTCAAGCGCCCCGGGGAGTCCGACGGCGAGTGCAAGGGCGGCCCGAAGGCGGGCGAATGGTACCCCGAGTACGCCTTGGAACTGGCGCGGGAGTAGACGCCGCGGGAATGCTACGGCACCCGCACCCACTCCGCCTTGCTCGGAGTCCCCTCCCCGTCCGTCACGAACATCATGTACCACCCCGACTGCACCAGGTTCTTCCCCTCCGGCACCGTCACCGTCAGCTTGTCCCCGTCCGCCTTGAAGTCCAGCGCGATGGACCGCTGGTCCACGTCCGTGACATGGGTCGACGCGCTCGGCCGGATCAGCCGCACCTTCCTGACCGCCGACGCCGTCCGGGACGTGAACGTGCCCGACTGGCCGCGCGCGATGGTCTGCGGACCGCCGGACAGGTCCGGCCGCGCGTCCCGGTACAGGTACGGCGGCGTGTAGATCTCCACGCGCTGCTCGAACCTGCCCGGCTTGGTGTTGGCCTTGTCGGCGTAGAGCGAGTCCGAGCCGAAGAACATCAGGCGCCCGTCGGGCAGCAGGATCGAACCGGAGTGGTAGTTGCGCCCCACCAGCGGATCGGCGACCCGTTCGAAGGCGTTGGTGTCCGGGTGGTAGAGCCGGGCCTCAAGGATGTTGGAGTCGCCGCGGCCCCGGTAGTCCTGCGAGCCGCCGGAGACCAGCACGCTGTCGTCGGGCAGGACCGAGGCCTGCGGATAGCGCGTGCCCTTCTCCAGTGACGGCCCGTCCACGAACTTCGGGTCGTCCGCCTTGAGGTCGGCGATCCGGGTCTTCTCGCTGGACAGCTTGGACTCGCCGACCCCGCCGCCGCCGATCACCATGTACTTCTCGTCCTGCGCGGGCGGCAGCAGCACCGTGTTCGCCGTCTCCAGCATGTTCGCGTCGCTCATGCCGGGGACCTTGGTGAACTTGTTGGTCTCCACGTCCCAGACGCCCGGGGTGCGGCCCATGTCGTCGGGTCCGTACCCGGCGTTCGCGCCCGAGTAGAAGATCTTGCCGTTCTGCATCAGGAACAGCGCCGGGTACGTCGGGAACTGGCGGACCTTGTCGGTGTAGGTCCACTCCTTGGTCCGCGGGTCGTAGACCTCGTTCTTGCCCGGGACCAGCTGGCCGATTTCGTCGAGGCCGGAGACGCTGAGGACCCTGCCGTCGCTCAGGGTGGTGAGCGTCGGGTACCAGCGGGCCTCGTGCATCGGGTCGACCTTGATGTACTTCTCGGCGACCGGGTCGAACTCGAAGGCGTCCCGGATGCCCTGGAAGTCCTTCTTGTCGAGGGCGAGCTTCTGCGCGATGCCGTAGGTGTTGCGGGCGTCGGCACCCGACAGGCCCTGGATGCGGTAGTTGTCCTCCGTGCCCGTCTCGTACGTGCTGCCGCTTCGCTGCGCCTCGACGTAGATCCGGCCGAGGCCCGGGTCGTTGCGGACGAACGCGCCGGTCGCCGGGTCGAAGACCTTCTTCGCGCGCGGCACCAGCACGGGGTCCTTGGAGACGAAGGTCTTGCCGTTCTCCCTGCCGGTGAACCGGGTGCCCGCCGGGAGGGTGATCGGCTTGTCCGGGTTCTCGTTGTGGACGACCATCAGGCCGCCGGCCTTGGTGACGTCGCCCTTGAGCTTCTCGTACCGCCTGGTGCCGCCCGCGATCAGCAGGTTGCCGTTGGCGAGCTGCGTGTGCCCGGTGCAGAACAGGTCGGTGGGCGTCGGCACCTTCTTGACGGTGCCCTTGACGGGGTCCCAGATCCGGGTGTCGTACTGCTTGGCGTCGGAGTTGTCCTGGTTGTTGCCGGACCCGGCGACCAGCAGCACCTTGCCGGTGCGCAGCAGTGCCGCGTGGATGGTGTTCTGCCGGTACTTCTCGGGAAACTCGACGATCTCCCACTTGCCGTTGGCGGCCTTGTACTCCGGCTGGTTGATCTTGTACTGGTGGTATTTCTCGGTTCCGAAGCGGTAGAGCCACGGCCCGTTCATCCCGGCCAGCGCTACTACCACCGCCGTACCTATCGCGAAGCGACGGGCGCGGCGGCGGCCGGCACGGTCTTTCATTCCTTACGTCCCCCAAGTCCACCAAGGGCGATCTGCATGGTCTGGTCGTCGCCCCCGTCGGCGGAGGCGGCCCAGTCGGGCCTCTGCCGCGGTGCGTGCGCCGCGTGTCGTGCGTGCGGCTGCTGCGACGGGACCCACGGCGCGGGCTCCGCCGCCGCGACCGGCGGTCGCTTCTTCGCCTTCCTCAGCTCGTGGCGCCAGGCGAACATCGGCGACGCGGTGATCAGCAGCGCGAAGGTCGCCCAGATGACCATCGCGGGGTGCGCGTGACCGAGGACGAGGCCGGCGGTGATCGAGCCGGCGAAGATCACGATGAAGTACCAGTGGTAGCGGAAGGTGCCGAAGAGGGTGTCCGGGCTGGCCGAGTCGCCCTTCGGGGTCACCACGAACTTGCTCTTGCGGCGCAGCAGGGAGTCGATGAGCGCCTTCGCGTACAGCGGCGCCGACAGCGCGGACATGATCATGCCGGCCACACCGCCGGAGCCCTCCGGCTCGTGCGGGGAGACGTTGTGGCGCCGGTTCCAGACGTACAGGCCGATCTGGAGCGCGGAGGCGTTGCCGTAGAGCATCAGCCAGACCGTCGGGTCGATGTTGACGCCGGATGCGCCCAGGCCCAGGAACAGGCAGCAGCTCAGCGCCGCCAGGATCCAGTTCAGGGCCGACATCGGGTAGAAGATGATCATCATCGTGTAGTTGAAGAGCTTGCTCGGCGGCAGCGAGTACCAGCCCTTCCAGTACTGCTTGAGGATCGTCTCGTACGTCCCTCGCGACCAGCGCATCTGCTGGGTGAAGAAGTCCGTCCAGGCGTTCGGGCCCTCGCCGACCGCGAGCACGTCCGGGGTGTAGACCGAGCGCCACTTGCGGCCGGTGGCCGGGTTCTTGTGGCGGTGCATCTCGAACCCGGTCGCCATGTCCTCGGTGATCGAGTCGTACAGGCCGCCGATCTGCTTGAGCGCCCTGATGCGCACCGCGTTGGAGGTGCCGACGAACATCGGACCGCCGTAGCGGTTGCCGGCGCGCTGGATCAGCGCGTGGAAGAGGAACTGCTGCGACTCGGCGGCCTTGGTGATCGGGTTGTCGTAGTTGCCGTAGACCTGCGGGCCGATGACGAAGCCGACGTCCGGGTCGCGGAAGAAGCCGAGCATCCGCTCCAGGTAGTTGGGCAGCGGCACGTGGTCGGTGTCGACGGAGGCGAAGAAGTCGTAGTCGTCGCCGTGCGCCTCCAGCCAGGCGTTGTAGTTGCCGTGCTTGGTCTTGGCGCGGTGCGGGCCCTTCGCCTGGTTCCAGTGTGCGACGCCCTTGCGGGAGAAGTGGTGCACGCCCAGGCGCGCGCACACCTCCTTCACCTCCGGGTCGTCGCCCTCGTCGAGGAGCCAGACGTGCATCGGGCCGCGGTGGCGGATCTTCACGGCCGCCTCCAGGGTCCTCGTCACCATCTCCAGCGGCTCCTTGCCGGGCACGAAGGAGGTGAGGAAGGCGACCCGGGTGCCGGTCTCGGGCACCACCGGGACCGGGTCGCGGGCGACCAGGGTGGCGTGCGCGTTCGACAGCACGTTGAGACAGCGGAACAGCTCGATCAGGCCGATCGCGACGAGCATCACGATGTCGAGCGCGGGCAGCCAGGAGAAGGCGGGGTAGTCGCGCTCCGTCCAGTGCTCGGGCTGGAGCAGCCAGACCAGCAGCACCACCGACAGCAGCGGCGCGGCGGCCAGCATCAGGGCGACCCGGATGCGGTGCGGTTCCTGCGAGATCAGCGAGCGGTACTGCACCCGGTACGGCCGGTTCGGATCGGGCTGGGTGAGGGGGCCCGCGAGGCGGCTGTAGTGCTCGTAGTCGTACTTCGGGAGCGTCTTCTTTATCCGGCGGAACGAACCGGTGTTCCAGTTCCGCTGCCCGGGCACCCTGAGCTGGGTGGTCTGGGACGGGTCGTGGTCCGGCCCGGCGCCCGTCGGCGTCGACGTCATGAGTCATTCCCCCCACACGCGGGTCATGCGTGTTTCGTCGCTTCCTTCGCCTGCTCCGGTCCCCCTCGACCGTCACGGCCGTCACAGTGGTGGGTCACTGTCACCACGGCATCCACACCTTATATAGACATGGAATGGCGACCCCCGGTTGCATGATGCCCCCCTCGGCATCCCCCCGGCGCCCGGCCCCAACCGGACCAGGGTTCTACGGCGTTCGTCATGATCGCAAGACGTCCCGGCACCGGACACACCGAAGGCCCCCCGTGTGGTACGGAGGGCCTTCGATCGTCGGTGCGCCGCCAGGGACTCGAACCCCGGACCCGCTGATTAAGAGTCAGCTGCTCTAACCAACTGAGCTAGCGGCGCCTGCTGACCTGCACAACTCTACCCGACGCCGACCGGTGCTCCGGACCACGCCGGCGGCGCCCGCCCGCCGGCCGCCCCGGCCGGGTACATCATTCGGACCGTCAACATGCGCGTGATGTGGACAGTTGCGAAACTGACCGACATGTACCGAAGCGCACCGTCGCGGACCTGCCCACCGGGAGTGTGAGGGGAATCGCATGGAGACTCCCGTATTCGAGGAGATCGAGCCCGCGAGCGACTGCGACTGCTCGGGCTGCCGCCACTGGCGGCGCGTCCTGCCGCATGCCCCGGCCGGTCGCGCGCTCGCCCATCCGGCGGCGTACCGCGCGCTGGTCGTGGCCACCGCCGCCGCTTCCGCCACCGCCGTGTCCGCCCTCGGCGCCGGGCAGGCGGCGGCGCTCCCCGCGGCCGCCCACGCCCCCGAGCGCCCGGGCGTCCCCGCCGGTGACGAGCCCGGCACCCCCCAGGGGCCCCGGGCCCCGCTGCACGGTGCGACCGGCCGGCCCGCGGTGCCCCCGGCCGGTGCGGAGCTGGCCGGCATCACCCGTACGGAGATCATCGAGCGGGCCGCGACCTGGGTGGCCGCGAAGGTCCCGTACAGCATGACCGCCTACTGGTCCGACGGTTACCGGCAGGACTGCTCGGGCTTCGTGTCGATGGCCTGGAAGCTACCCGCCAACGAATGGACCGGAAGCCTCGCCACCGTCGCCGACCGCATCACCAAGGAGGAGCTCCAGCCCGGCGACATCCTGCTCTTCCACAACGCGGCCGACCCCCAGGAGGGCTCCCACGTGGTGATCTTCGGCGGCTGGACGGACGGCACGCACACCGCCTACACGGCGTACGAGCAGACCCCGCCGCACACCCGCAGACTCGACACGCCCTACGCCTACTGGAACAACTCCGCCAAGTACCTGCCGTACCGCTACAAGGGGGTCACGGCGGCCAAGGCGGGCACGGCGGGCGCCGAGGAGGAGGCGCCCGTGGCCGCGGGCGGCCCCTCCTCCCACCAGACGGCCGGATACCCCGGACGGGCGATGTTCGCGCCGGGCGCGGACAACCCGTACGTCACCCGGCTCGGCAGGCAGCTGGTGAAGAAGGGGTTCGGCGCGCACTACACGAAGGGCCCGGGTCCGCGCTGGGGCGAGGCGGACCGGCGGGGCGTCCAGGCCTTCCAGCGCGCCCAGGGCTGGCGCGGCGGAGCGGCGGACGGCCACCCGGGCCCGGAGACCTGGCGGCGGCTCTTCTCCTGACCGCACCGGGGTGATCACCCGTTCATGACGCGTCTGGCGCGGAGGCTGGAGCACGCATGAGTACGAACACGACATCCACGACGTCCACGGCATCGGCCGCGTCCACGGCATCAGCCGTATCGGCCGCGTCGGTCGCACCGGCCGCACCGGCCACGGATCTCCGGAGCGCGGCACCGGCCCCCGCTCCGGCACCCGTGCCGGCGCCGGACCAGCCCGCGGCGGGGGCGGCGACCGGTCCGCGGTCCGCCCGGCTCATCCACAACGAGGCCACTACCGAGATCCCGGTCCACCTGCTGTTCCGCGACGACCCCGACCCGGCGGCGGTGCCGCTGCGGCCCGCGGTCGTCGCGCGGCGGCAGGGGGCCGGGGAGCGGTCGGGAGAGCGGCCGAGCACACGGCGCCCCGTCGTCGCGCGACCGCGGCCCGCACCGCAGGTGGACCCGGAGCTGACGGAACGTCCTGCCAGGGTGCTGCCCGGCGCCGCGGGCGTGGCCGCCGGTCTGTGCGGGGCGGCCGGGTGCGCGGCCACCTCCTGGTGGGCCGGGCTCGTCCCACCGCTCGCGGCCCAGGCGCTCGGGCTGCCGGCGTACGCGGGCGCCGGGCTCGGCCCCGCGCAGTGGGCGGCGTACGCGGCGGCGGGGGCGCTGGGGATGTTCGGGTTCGGCGGGCTGGCCCGGGGCCGGACCGGACGGGCCTGGGTGCTCGGCCTGTTCGGCCGCTACCGGGGGACGGTGCGGCGCACCGGTCTGATGTGGGTGAACCCGCTGCTGCTGCGCCGCCGCGTGGACGTGCGGCTGCGGCACTGGCGCAGCGAGCCGATGCCCGCCGCCGACGGCAACGGGGTGGCGCTCAGGGTGGTGACGCTGGTGGTGTGGCGGGTGCGGGACACCGCGAAGGCCACGCTGGGCGTCGAGGACCACGAGACCTATCTGCGCGAGTGCGTCGAGGCGGCGCTGGCCCGGGTCCCGGTGGAGCCGCTCGGCACGGTCCGCAGCTCGGCGGACGTGGCCGGCGACACGCTGACCCGGCTGGTGGCGGCGGACGCGGCGCCGGTCGGCCTGGAGGTGTTCTCGGTGCGCCCGGTCCGGGTGGAGTACGCCCCCGAGGTCGCCGCGGCGATGCACCGGCGCCGGATCGCCGCGCTGGACGCGGCGCAGCGGGCGAGCGTGCTCACCTCGGTCGTGGACTCGGTGGAGGACACGGTGACCCGGCTGACCATGCGCGGACTGGTCGAACTGGACGACTACGAACGCAAGGTACTGGTCAAGGACCTGACGGTGGCGTTCTGCGCGGGGCGCGGGGACACGGGGGCCTGACCCGCCGCCGCGGACGGGCGGCGGGTTCCGCCTTTGGTATGGACATGTTCAACTACCGGCAATAATCTGAACTTGGTCTAGACCTGCACGGCTCACTGAACTTCCCCACACGTCACAGGGAGCAGCAGTATGCGCACAAGGACCAAGTTGTACGCCGCGGCGCTGGGCATGGCGACCACCGGAGCCCTCGTGCTCTCGTCCGGCGGCGCCAGCGGTCACGGCTACACCGACCTGCCGGTCAGCCGGCAGAAGGTGTGCCAGAACGGCACGGTCGGCGGGTGCGGCGCCATCCAGTGGGAGCCGCAGAGCGTCGAGGGGCCCAAGGGCTTCCCGGCCTCCGGGCCGGCCGACGGGAAGATCTGTTCCGCGGGCAACGGGTCGTTCGCCGCGCTCGACAGCCCCAAGCAGCCGAACGGCCAGGCGTGGCCCACCACCAAGGTGAACGGCGGGCAGAGCTACACCTTCCGCTGGCAGTTCACCGCCCGGCACGCCACGACCGACTTCAAGTACTACGTCACCAAGCCGGGCTGGAACCAGAGCCACAACCTGTCCCGGTCCGACCTCAACCTCACCCCGTTCTTCACGGTGCCCTACGGGGGCCAGCAGCCCCCGGCCACCCTCTCCCACAGCGGCACGCTGCCGTCCGGGCTGAGCGGGCACCACGTGATCCTCGCGGTGTGGACGGTCCACGACACCGGCAACGCGTTCTACGCGTGCTCGGACGTCACCTTCTGAACAGCGCAAGAGCCCCCTCGCTCGGCGAGGGGGCTCTTCCTTCTGTGCGCCGCCAGGGACTCGAACCCCGGACCCGCTGATTAAGAGTCAGCTGCTCTAACCAACTGAGCTAGCGGCGCATGACTCCCGCCGTCCGCTCTCCGCGGTCGGCGACGACGAAAATACTACCCGCTCCCGAGCAGTGCTCGTGACCAGTGCCTCACCGGCCGCCAAACGCCCTAGATCGCCAGCGAGAGCAGCACCGGTGCCGCGCTCCGGTTCAGCTCGTCCGCGGCCCGGCGCAGCCGGTGCGCGTGCTCGACCGGGAGCGACAGGGCCAGGCAGCCCACGGCGGAACCGGCGGTGATCGGCACGGCCGCGCAGACCGTGCCCACCGCGTACTCCTGGAGGTCGAGGACGGGCACGGTGGCCGGCTGCGACTCCAGCCGGGACAGCAGCAGCTTGTCGCTGGTGATCGTGCGCGAGGTCAGGCGGGCCATCCGGTGCCGGGACAGGTGGTCGCGGCGGCCCGCGTGGTCCAGCTGGGTCAGCAGGGACTTGCCCACCGCCGTGGCGTGCGCCGAGACGCGGAAGTCCACCCACTCGTTCACCCGGGGCGTGGTCGGGCCGTCGGCGTACTGGGTGACGCTGACCTCTCCGTCGACGTACCGGCTGATGTAGACGGCGGCGCCCACCGAGTCGCGCAGCCGGTCCAGGGTGCGCTGGAGCTTCTCGCGCAGGGCCTGCTCGCGGCCGTGGGCCGAGCCGAGGCGGGCCAGCGCCTCCCCGGTGACGTACGCCCCGTCGGCGGTCTGCTCGACGTAGCCCTCGCGGCGCAGCATGCCCAGGAGCGTGGTCAGCCGCTCCCGGTCGAGGCCGCTCCCGCGGCCGATCTCGGTGTCCGTGACACCGGCGGTGTGCCGCGCCACCGTCTCCAGGACGCGCAGGGCGTCCTGGGCCGAGTGGTGCGGCGCGGTCGGCTTGTGCTGCAGCGCCACGGTGGTCTCCCCCTGCGCTCGCTGGTGCATCCCTGCGTTCACGATAGCCGCCAAGGGGCCCCCGGTGAGGGGGTGTTGACCGGATTCCGGGGCCCCCATCTGCGGCGCAAGCTCACCGGCATATGCCGGAAGCCTGCCCCAGCTTCGCGACCTCGGACGTTGGGGCAGGCGCGCCGCGCAATTACAGGACCGCGCTGAGAAACTCCCGCGTCCGGTCGTGCTCCGGCTCGCTGAAGATCTTCTCCGGCGCTCCGGCCTCGATGACCCGGCCCGAGTCGAACATCAGGACCTGGTCCGAGATGTCCCGGGCGAAGTTCATCTCGTGGGTCACGCAGAGCATGGTGATGTCCGTGCTGCGGGCGATGTCCCGCAGCAGGTCCAGGACGCCCGCGACCAGCTCCGGGTCGAGCGCCGAGGTCACCTCGTCGAGCAGCAGCACCTTCGGCCGCATCGCCAGCGCCCGGGCGATCGCCACCCGCTGCTGCTGGCCGCCGGAGAGCTGGGCCGGCCGGGCGTCGCACTTGTCGGCCAGGCCCACCATGTCGAGCAGGCCCCTGGCCCGCTCCACCGCCTCGTCCTTGGGCATCCCGAGCACCGTGACCGGCGCCTCGGTGATGTTGCGCAGGACGCTCATGTTCGGGAACAGGTTGAACTGCTGGAACACCATCCCGATCTGCTTGCGGACCTCGCGCCGCTCCTTCTCCGTCGCCGGGAAGAGCTTCTGCCCGTCCACGGTGATCGTGCCCTCGTCGGGCTTGAGGAGCGTCATCAGCAGCCTGAGGATCGTCGTCTTGCCCGAACCGGAGGGACCGATCAGGGTGACGTGCTTGCCGGCGTCGACGGAGAAGTCCAGGTGGTCGAGGACGGTGTTGTCCCCGAACCGCTTGGTGACCTGCTCCAGGCGTATCAGCTCGCCGGAGCTGCGCGCGGGGCTCTTCTCGGGGTTGGGGAGAGTGTCAGTGGGCAAGGCGTCGCTCCAGGGCTCGCAGGGCAAGGGAGGCCAGGTAGGAGATGACGATGAAGGCCACGCCGATCACCGTCAGGGGCTCGGTGAACTGGAAGTTCTGCTGCGAGAACAGCCGTGCCTCGCCGAGCATCTCCAGCACCGTGATCGCCATCAGCAGCGGCGTGTCCTTCAGCATGGAGATCACGTAGTTGCCGAGGGCGGGGGTCACCCGGCGGATCGCCTGCGGCAGGATGACCGCCGTCCAGGTCCGCCGCACCGGCAGGTTCAGCGCCGTCGCGGCCTCCCACTGGCCGACCGGCACCCCCTCGATGCCGGCCCGGTAGACCTGCATCGTGTACGTCGAGTAGTGCAGCCCGATGGCGACCACACCGGTGGTGAGCGCCGAGAAGGTGATGTCCCACTCGGGCAGCACGTAGAAGAGGAAGAACAGCTGCACCAGCAGCGGGGTGTTGCGGACGAACTCGGTGACCGCACCGACCGGCCAGGTCACCCAGCGGCTCGGCACCCGCATCAGCAGCGCCCACACCAGGCCGACGCCGAAGGAGACCAGCGAGCCGAGCACCAGGATCTGCAGGGTGACCAGCAGGCCGTCCCAGAAGTGCGGCAGGAAGTCGGAGACCGCGCTCCAGTCCCATGTCACGACACACCACTTCCCTCGGGCACCGGCACGGCCGCCGTCTTCTTCTGCGGCGCCTTGCCGACGCCCGCCTTCAGCTTCTTCTCCAGGCCGCGCATCACCCGCGTGAGCAGGAACGCGATCACGAAGTAGATGAGCAGGACGTACGTGTAGATCTCCGCGCTCTCCTGAAGCGCCAGGCGCACCAGGTTGGCGCTGAAGGCCAGGTCGCCCATGCCCATGATCGACACCAGGGCGGTGCCCTTGAGCAGCTCGATCAGCAGGTTGGAGAAGGGCGGGATCATCTCCGGCACCGCCTGCGGCAGCAGGATCAGCTTCATCCGCTGCCAGGGCGTGAAGCTGAGCGCGATGCCGCCCTCCTTCTGCGCCGGGTCGACCGCGCCGAGCGCGCCGCGCACGATCTCGGAGCCGTACGCCCCGTAGGTCAGGCCGAGCGCCAGCGTGCCCGCCCACATCGGCACCAGCTGCCAGCCGAAGGCCGGGGGCAGTACGAAGAAGACCCAGAAGATCATCACCAGCGCGGAGGTCCCGCGGAACACCTCGGTGTAGAAGCCCGCGAGGAAGCGGACGATCCACAGCCGGTGGGTGCGCGCGATGCCGACCACGAAGGAGACGGCCGTCGCCAGCAGCGAGCTGAAGAAGAGCAGCTGGATGGTGACCCAGACGCCCTGGAGTACGAGTTCCCACAGTCCCGAGGTCATCCGCCGCAGAGCTCCTTCGCGGTCAGATCGGTCATCTCGTTCTGGGTGAAACCGAAGGGCTTGAGGATGCGCAGCAGTTCGCCGCTCTTCTTGAGCTTCTGCAACTCGACGTTGAAGGCGTCCCGCAGGTTGGTCTCGTCCGGACGGAAGGCGAAGCCGCCGCCGTCGACGTGCGGTTTGCCGTCGACGAGCGGGGCGAAGGCCTCGGTCGCCTCGGCCTTGCCCGACTTCTTCACCACGTCGCGGACGGTCAGCGCGGTCCCCGCGAAGACGTCCACGCGCCCGGACTCGACGGCGTTGAGTCCGGCCACCTGGTCGGGGACGATCAGGATGTCGTCCTCCTTGTACCCGTGCTCCACCGCGTAGGCGATCTCGGCGTATCCGGTGCCGGTCGCGAACCTGGCCTTCTTCTTCACGACGTCCCGGTAGTCGTGCAGCCCGAGCGGGTTGCCCTTGCGGACGATGTACGCGTCGAGCATCTGGTAGTCGGGGTCGGAGAAGATGACCTGTTCGCAGCGTTCGGGGTTGATGTACATCCCGGCCGCCACGACGTCGAACTGCTGCGACGCCAGGCCCGGGATGAGGGAGCCGAACTCCGTCGGCACGGGCTGCACCCGGTCCACCCCGAGCCGCTTGAAGACGACCTTCGCCAGCTCCGGGGCCTCACCGGTCAGCTCGCCGTTCTTGTCGATGTAGCCGAAGGGGACCTCACCCGCGATGCCGAGCCGGGCCACGCCCTGGGCCCGCAGCCGGTCGAGCAGGTCGCCGCCTTCGACGTCGGACGCCGTGGCCACCCGCGAGCAGCCGGCCGCCCCCAGCGCGCCGAGCGCCGCGACCCCCGCGAGCAGCGACCGGCGCGTGGGCCCGGCTGTCCTGGACCTCTGGTCGGATATACCCCCTGGTGGGGTTCTGTGTGGTGGAGCCATGGGCGCGCAGCTACCCGAAGGGGGACGGGTTATGCCGATCTTTTTCAGTCCGATGTCCCGGCCCGGCAACCTTGACCGCGGGGCCGCGGGGCACTGCCATGGAGGGCATGGCTGATCGCTACATCGAAGTCTCGCTGGTCAAGCGCGGAATCGCCTGCACGGCCCACCTGCTCGACGACCGGGCCCCGATCACCTGCGCGGCCGTCTGGGACGCGCTCCCCCTCGGCGGCGACGTGTACCACGCCAAATACGCCCGTAATGAGATCTACGCCCTTTTCCTGCCCTTCGCGGCATCCGAACCACCGCTGGAGAATCCGACGGTCACGCCCATTCCCGGCGACCTGTGCTATTTCGCCTTCGCGGGTGCCGAGTTGGGCACGAAGGCGTACGGCTGCGACCGCGAGGTCCGCCCCGGTACCACCCTCGTCGACCTCGCCCTCTTCTACGAGCGCAACAACCTCCTCCTCAACGGCGACGTCGGCTGGGTCCCGGGCACCGTCTGGGGCCGCATCACCGAGGGCCTGGAAGCCATGGCGGAGGCCTGCAACGACCTGTGGCGCACGGGGGCGGCGGGGGAGACGCTCAGCTTCCGCAGGGCGGGGTGACCGCTCCAGCGGCCCCCGCCTCGTACAGCGCGTGCGCCGCCCGCAACACCAGATCGTCCCGGTGCCGCGCCGCGACGATCTGCACCCCCACGGGCAACCCGTCCCCGTCCACGCCCACCGGCACGGTGGCCGCCGGCTGCTGCGTCATGTTGAACGGATACGTGAACGGCGTCCACCCCGTCCACCGCCGGTACCCGGACCCCTTCGGCACCTCCACCCCCGCCTCGAACGCCGTGATCGGCAGCGTGGGCGTCACCAGCAGGTCGTACCGCTGGTGGAAGAGGCCCATCCGCCGCCCCAGCTCCATCCGGACGTCCACCGCCGCCAGATAGTCCAGCGCCGAGTACCGCGCCCCCGCCCCGACGATCTCCCGCAGGCCCGGGTCCAGCAGCTCCCGCTGCCCCGCCCGCAGGTGCTGCGCGATCCGCGCCGCGCCGCTGAACCACAGCGTGTGGAAGGCGTCCACCGGGTCCGTGAAGTCGGGGTCGGCCTCCGTCACGTACGCGCCGAGCCCCGCCAGCCGCTCCACCGCCCGCCGGACCGCCCCGGCCACCGCCGGACGCACCGCCACCTGCCCGCCCAGCGAGGGCGAGTACGCCACCCGCAGCCCCCGCACCCCGCCCGACAGGGCCTCGGTGTACGACCCGGCGGCCGGACCCAGCGCCGACCAGTCCCGGGCGTCCGGGGTGCCGACCACGTCCAGCATCAGCGCCGCGTCCGCCGCGTCCCGGGTCATCGGACCCACGTGCGCGAGCGTGCCGAACGCGCTCGCCGGGTACAGCGGCACCCGGCCGTACGTCGGTTTCAGGCCGAAGACGCCGCAGAAAGAGGCCGGGATGCGCACGCTGCCGCCGCCGTCCGTGCCCAGCGCCAGCGGCCCCGCCCCGAGCGCCACGGCCGCCGCGGCGCCCCCGCTGGAACCGCCCGCGGTACGGGAGGGGTCGTGCGGGTTGCGCGTCACGCCGGACAGGGGCGAGTCCGTCACGCCCTTCCAGCCGAACTCCGGCGTCGTGGTCCTGCCGACGAAGACCGCGCCGTGCTCGCGCAGCCGTGCCACGGACGGCGCGTCCTCCTCCCAGGGGCCGTCCGGAGCCACGGCCCGGGAGCCGCGCAGGGTCGGCTGGCCGCGCGTCAGCAGGATGTCCTTCACCGTGACCGGCACCCCGTCCACGAGCCCGCACGGCTCCCCGCGGCGCCACCGCTCCTCGGCCCGCCGGGCCCGGTCCAGCGCCTCCTCGCCGGTCAGCCGGACGAACGCGTTCACCTCCGGCTGGATCCGCTCGGCCCGCTCCAGGACCGCCCGGGTCGCCTCCACGGGGCTGAACGCCCCCTTGCGGTAGCCGTCGACGAGCTGTACGGCGGTCAGCTCGGTGAGGTCGGTCATGGGGCACCCTCCCGCGGGTCTCGGACGTCGGCGACGTCAGTGTCCGGGCACGTATCCACGCTTCTTGTCGACCACGTTGGCCAGCGGTCCGCCCGCCGCCCAGCTCTCGAACAACTCCACGAACTGCGCGCCCAGTTCGTCCCGCCAGCCGATCGTGTCCCCGCTCATGTGCGGCGAGACGATCAGCCCCGGCACCTCCCACAGCGCGCTGTCCGGCGCGAGCGGCTCGTGGCTCAGCACGTCCAGCGCGGCGCCCGCGATCCGGCGCGAGGTCAGCGCCTCGACCAGGTCGTCCTCGACGACCAGCCGGCCGCGCCCCACGTTCACGAACCGGGCGGAGGGCCGCATCAGAGCGAACCGCCGGGCGTCGAACATGCCGCGCGTGTCGTCGGTCAGGGGCGCCGCCGCCACCACCCAGTCGGCCCCGGCCAGCAGCCGGTCCAGCTCCTGGGGCCCGTGCACACCGGGGCGCGCGGTCCGGCCGACCAGCGCGGTGGTGATGCCGAGCGCCTCCAGGGTGCTGACGACGGCCCGGCCGATCGGGCCGGAGCCCACCACGCAGGCGCGTGTTCCGGCCACCCGTGTCGACTCGCGGTGCCGCCAGGTCCGCTCGCCCTGAAGACGCAGCGTCGTGGGCAGGTCCTTGGCCATCGCCAGGACGAGTGCGGCGACGTACTCGGCGATCGGCCGGTCGAAGACCCCGCGCGCGTTGGTCACCACGGTGTCCGACTCGGCCAGCTCCGGGCACATCAGATGGTCCACCCCGGCGCTCGCCGTGTGCACCCAGCGCGGGCGCGGGCCGCCGCCGGGCCAGGCCTCGCGCACCGCGTGCGAGGTGAAGTCCCACACCAGCAGGACGTCGGCGCGCGGCAGCCGCTCGGCCAGCGTCGCCGCGTCGGTGTGCTCGATCCGGGCCCGGCCGGTCAGCCGGCCCAGCCGGGGCGGCGGCTCGGCGTCCAGGACCAGGAGGGTCGGCGGGGCGGCGGAGGCGGATGGGGGCGTGGTCATCGGCGGCCTGTCTCCGGTCGGGGAAGCGGGGCGGTTCGGGTGGTGACGCGGAAGTTAACCGGCTGTTGACCTGGGAGTGATGCGAGTGGACTGACCACGCTCGCACCGGAACCTACCTTCGTCAACACGGCCTTGCGCAACGGTGCGTTGCCCGCTCCTTCCTCAGTGTGAGGCCGGTGCGTGCCATGGACATCTCCTTTCTCGGCGGACCGGCTCCGCAACGCGGGGTCGGCGTGGTCGCCCCGTTCGACTTCGCACTCGATCGCGAGCTGTGGCGATGGGTGCCCGACGACGTGTCGCTCCACATGACGCGGACCCCCTACGTGCCCGTCGAGGTCAGTCCGGACCTCGCCCGGATGGTCAGCGAGCACGAGACCCTCGGCGAGGCGGTGCGCACCCTCAACGCCATCGCGCCCGAGGTCGTCGCCTACGCCTGCACCTCGGGCAGCTTCGTCGGCGGCACCGCCGGGGAGCACGCCAGGTGCGAGGCGATGACCTGGGCCGACGCCGTCCCGTCCGTCACCACGTCCGGCGCCCTGCTCGACGCGCTGACCGAGCTGGGCGTACGCCGGGTCGCGCTGGTGACGCCGTACACCGTGTCCGTGACCCGGGCGCTGGAGGCGTACGTCGCCGAGGCCGGCGTGGCCGTCACCGGCTGCGCCTTCATGGGGCTGACCCGGCACATCTGGAAGGTCCCGTACCGCGACGTGGCCGACATGGCACGCCGGGCCCTGCCCGCGCCGGGAGCGGCGGACGCCCTGTTCATCTCCTGCACCAACCTCCCCACCTACGACGTCATCCCGCAGCCGGAGGCGGAGCTGCGGATCCCGGTGATCTCGGCCAACCAAGTGACGATGTGGGCCGCGCTGCGCCGACTGGGTACCCCTGCGATGGGGCCGTACCAGGCGCTGACCGATCCGGCCGCGCGCACCGGCCCCGCGGCGACGGGTGCGGCCGGTCCCGCGGTGGTGGGACCGGCTGGTCCCGTCGACCCCGCGGTGGCGGGCCCGGTCGGGCCCGCGGCGGCGGACATGCCGGGCGTCGGTGACGGCCCGGACACGGAACAGCAGCAGGAAGGGTGGACATGACAGCACTGGGATTCCTGTACCCGGGCCACTCCGGCGAGGACGACTATCCACGCATCGAGCAGCTCCTGGGCAGCGACATCCGGGTGGACCTGGTGCACACGGACATCGGCGAGGACGCCCACCGGGTGGACGCACTCCTGGAGATGGGCTCGCCGCGGCGGCTGGAGGCGGGCGTGGCCGAGCTGCGGCTGGCCGGCGCCGACGCCGTGGTGTGGGCCTGCACCAGCGGCAGCTTCGTGCACGGCTGGGACGGCGCCCACGAACAGGTGCGCGCCCTGGCCCGGGCGGCGGGCCTGCCGGCCTCGTCGACCTCCTTCGCCTTCGTGCACGCGGCGAAGGAGATCGGCGTGCGCCGGGTCTCCATCGGCGCGACCTACCCGGACGACGTGGCGCGGCTCTTCGCGGACTTCCTCGGCGCCGCCGGCATCGAGGTGGCCGACGTGGTCGGCTCGGGCGTCGTCACGGCGGCGGAGGTCGGCACCTGGACCGAGCAGGAGGTGCTGGCGCTGGCCCGAGCCGCCGACCGCCCGGACGCCGAGGCGGTGCTCCTCCCGGACACCGCCCTGCACACCGCGGCCCACGTCCCGGCCCTGGAGAAGGAGCTGGGCAAGCCGGTCCTCACCGCGAACCAGGTCACCGTCTGGGAGGGCCTGCGGCTGGCCGACCGCCGGGTCAACGCACCGGAGCTGGGCGCGCTGTTCACGCGGGAGCCGGTGGTGCAGGTTTGAGAGGGGCGTGACACGGAAGAACCCCGGTCCGCGGGTGCGGGCCGGGGTTCTCGTCGAGCGCTGGGCAGGCCTTGCACCTGCATTTCCCCACGGGAAGTGGGGCGTCTTTCCTTGGACCACCAACGCAGTGCCCGTTGCGGGGAGTTGGTCCCCGTGATCAGGCAAGATGATCGTACCGCAGCTCCGCTCGGGGTGCACGTCGAGCGGCAGTCGTTCATGTAGATGGACGTGGGTCGTGAATACGAAACGGCGGTATCGCGTCCGAACCCTTGTCAGCTCTCAAACCCACCCCTATTCTCACGCCGAGAAAGCGCTTTCCGACAGTGTGTGATTGACATGGTCACGCCATGATGTTCGTTCCGGCATGTGAAGGCGAATGGGGAGACCGAGGATGAGACGACCAGTCGCGCTGCGACTCCAAGCGGCACTGGGCACACTGGCCCTCGCGGCCGCGGCCGGTGTGGTGCTGACGATGCCCGAGGCGGCGGCAGCGGCCGGCGGCGCCACCGGCTACGCGACCCAGAACGGCGGCACGACCGGCGGTGCGGGCGGGCAGACCGTGCGGGCCACCACCGGCACCGCGATCCACCAGGCCCTGTGCGGCCGGGCCAGCAGCAGCACCCCGATCACCATCGAGGTCGAGGGCACCGTCAACCACGGCAACACCAGCCAGGTCTCGGGCGACAGCTGCAGCACCGCGGCCGACAAGATCGAGCTCAAGCAGGTCAGCAACATCACGATCGTCGGGGTCGGCGGCGGTGCCGTCTTCGACCAGCTGGGCATCCACATCCGGGACTCCAGCAACATCGTCATCCAGAACGTGACCGTACGGAACGTCAAGAAGTCCGGCTCGCCCACCTCCAACGGCGGCGACGCCATCGGCATGGAGAGCGACGTCCGCAACGTCTGGGTCGACCACTCCACGCTGGAGGCCTCCGGCGGGGAGTCGGAGGGCTACGACGGCCTCTTCGACATGAAGGACAACACCCAGTACGTGACCCTGTCCTACAGCGTCCTGCGCAACTCCGGCCGCGGCGGGCTGATCGGGTCCAGCGAGAGCGACCGCTCCAACGGCTACATCACCTTCCACCACAACCTGTACGAGAACATCGACTCCCGCACGCCCCTGCTGCGCGGCGGGATCGCCCACATGTACAACAACCACTACAAGAGCCTGAACGAGTCCGGCATCAACTCCCGGGCCGGTGCCAAGGCCAAGGTGGACAACAACTACTTCGAGGACTCCAAGGACGTCCTCGGCACCTTCTACACCGACCAGGCCGGCACCTGGCAGGTCAGCGGCAACATCTACGACAACGTCACCTGGTCCGAGCCCGGCGAGGACAACAACCCGGCCGGCCCCGACCCGAAGTCCAACACCACGGTGTCCGTCCCGTACTCCTTCACCCTCGACGCCGCCTCCTGCGTGCCGTCCGTCGTGAGCGCCACGGCGGGCGCGAACAAGGGCCTGAAGGTGTCGGACGGCAGCTGCACGCCGCAGAGCCCGGACCCCACCGACCCCACCGACCCGGACCCGACCGACCCCGACCCGACGGACCCGGACCCGACCGATCCGCCGAGCGGGACCAACCTGAGCCTCACGGCGGGCGCGGACGGCTCGTCCAAGGCGAGCGGCACCAGCTACGGCAACGTGCGCGACGGTGACCTCGCCACGTACTGGTCCCCGGCCGGCACCACCGGTTCCATCTCCGTGAAGTGGTCCTCCGCCACCACGGTCTCCAAGATCAACATCAGGGAGGCGGCCGGCTCCCAGGGCGCCATCGGCTCCTACCGCGTCCTCGACCACGCCACCGGCGCCGTCCTGGCCTCCGGCAGCGGCGCGGGCGTGATCGGCTTCTCCCCGGTCTCGCTGGAGAAGATCACCTTCCAGATCACCGGCGCCTCGGGCACCCCGAGGATCGCCGAGTTCGAGACGTACGCGGGCTGACGCGGCCCGACGGGCGGGGGGTGACCGGATCGCGGTTCCGGGCACGCCCCGCCCTCTTGCGCGGGCGCGGGACAATGGACGGTGGCCCACTCCATCGGAGGGCCCCGCACGGGGACGGGCCGTCGTTCCGTACGAGGAGGAGAAGACATGGCGGAGCCCACGCCGCGTCGGCACGAACCGCGGCTACGCCCCGCGCCCCTGCTCTTCGAGCCGACGGAGGCGGCCGCCGATCCCGAGCACTTCTTCGACCTCGAGTCGACCGACGACCCCCGCGCCCTGCTGGAGCGGGCCACCGAGCTGACCCAGGCGTTCCGCGCGGCGGCGGACCGGGCGATGGAGTTCCAGGCGATCGCCGCGGCCCAGCTGGCCGATCCGAGGCGGTTCGACCGGCTGACCACCGCCGACATCGCCGAGCGCGCCGAGTGGACCGAGGACTACGCCAAGAAGATGGTCGAGTTCGGACGGGACCTGATGCGCGGCGAACCGGCCGAGTGAACCGGGAGCCGACCGGCCCGGCGCCCGGGTAGCCGGGGCGCATATGCCAGGAGGCTGGGCAAGATACTCCCCTCCCGGCCGCCGTGTCCCGGTTTCCCGTAACCCGCCGGAGCGGACTCCTGACGCCGGGTAGACATGGTCGGCATGAGCAGCACACGCAACGCCACGCCCCACGTCTCGGACGTCACCTCGGACGGCGCCGCCTGGCTGGCCTCGGCGGGCGCGTACCCGCGCAGCACGCTCTCGCTCTGGCGGGAGCGGCCCGACGCCCCGGTCGTCCTGCCCTGCGGCTCCGTCTTCGACGTGGTGAGCGCGCCCGCGATCTTCGGCCGCCGGATGCTGGACCGGCTGTGGGAGGACGGCCCCGGTTCGGGTCCGGTGGCGGAGTTCCGCGGCCGGATGCTGCTGTTCGCCGCCCCGGGCACCGCCCAGCGCCTGCCCTCGCTGCTCGACTGGGAGGAGTGGAGCGCCCGCGGCCGTGCGGGCGGGCGTACGGGCGAGGCGCCGCCGCTGCTGTGCCACGGCGCCGGGGACGCGGTGACCGTACCGGCCCCCGCGGGTGCGCCGCCGCGCTCGGGATCCCGCTGGCTGGTCGCCCCGGACACCCGCCAGCCGTGGCTGCCCGGCCCGGAGATCCTGCTCTGGGCGGTCGTGCGGGCGACCCGCGCGGCGGTGCGGATTTCGATTTTTCCTCCCGCCGACCAGGGTGCTAAGGTCTACGACGTCAGCAGGCGCCGCTAGCTCAGTTGGTTAGAGCAGCTGACTCTTAATCAGCGGGTCCGGGGTTCGAGTCCCTGGCGGCGCACGTTGGCGATGGCGAGGCGTGTTCGCGGAAAGCGCGAACCTCCTCGCCATCGTTGTTTTTGCGCGGCTTCGCCGCGCGTTGTGGGGGCTTCGCCACCCACGCCCCCATGCGCGGTGGGCCGGGGGTGTTCGGTCGCCCGGGGCCGGGGGTGCTCGGTCGCCCGGCGTCGGTGGGCCGGGGACGGGGGCTCAGGCGGGGGTGATCTGTACGGTCCAGGCGCCCGACACCGTGCGGTCCTCCACCTTCACCCGTACGCCCTCGCCCGGCACCGTGAAGCTCTCGCCCAGGGCCACCGGGGCGTCGGCGAGCGGGGGGTAGACCGAGTCCGCCCAGCAGGCCTCGGTGTCCGGGTGGGCGTCGACCACCTCCACCGGCCCGCCGCCCGACTCCGCCCCGCTGTGTACCCGGTAGACCAGCACCCCCGCCCGGCAGGAGAGCGCGTCGTTGCCGACCGGCGTGCGCACCTCGAAGGCGAGTGCGCTGCCCGCGCCGGTGCGCACCACCGCCAGCTTCGTGCCCCGCCCGAGGCCGAAGGCCGGTGCGCCGGCGGCGCCGGTCACCACCACCCCGGGCCCCGCCCCCAGCGGCTCCAGCGTCAGCCTCGTCGGTTCGCTGCCCCGTACGCAGACCACCTGCCGGGGTTGCAGCCAGCCCAGCTTCCACTTGTGCCAGCCGAGCAGGTCGGGGGAGAGGCCGAACTGGCTGCCCATCAGGTCCCAGTCGCCGACGTGCGTGTCCCAGTCGCCCTTGCCGTCCACCGGCCGGTGGTACAGGTCGGGCAGGTCGAAGACGTGCCCCGTCTCGTGGGCCAGGACCAGCCGGTCCGGCGGATGGTTCTCGAAGACCGTGACGACCCGCCGGATGTCGGTGCCGTCGGCCCGCATCGGGGTGTCCAGGTTGACGACCTTCGTGGCGTCCGAGTCCACCCCGGGCGCGTCCGGGTCCGCGACGAAGTAGACGACGTCGTACCGGGAGAAGTCGACGTACCGGTCGGCCGCGGCCAGCGCGTCGCGCAGGTAGGCGGCCCGGTGCTCCGGGCCCCAGTCGCGCCGTATGGCGTACGACGTCGACGGGCTCGGCATCCGGATCCAGTCCCGCAGCGGGTGCGGGCGGAGCGTGAAGGCGCCGTAGGAGGCGCGCCGGAAGAAGTCGCCGGTGGCGGGGAAGTGGTCGGCGGCCAGTTCCGCCGGTGACGTCAGCGGCTGGGAGTCGGGGAAGGACAGGAACACCATCACCGCGTCCAGGGTGCGGGCGGGCCGCGGGTAGGCGGCGTTCCAGGTGTCCAGGCCCTCGGAGTGGTGCACGTCGGTGCGCTGGAGCGCGCAGGGCTCCGGGGAGAAGGGCTCGGCGACCGAGGGTGCGGTGATCAGGGAGGTCGCGGCGAGCGCCGACATCGTGGTGCACACCGCGGCAGTGCTGCGCAGCCTGGTCCGGGTCACCCGTGCCGTGCCCGCCTCCCGGGGAGATCGCCTCAGGGGGAGCTGGCGCGGCACAGGGACCTCCGGACGCGGTTGACGGGACACCGCACCCAGCTTGTGCATGATTGTCGTATTGCGCCCTGTTCGCCTGCACCGGATGGGTGAGCCGGCCGGGATCTCGCTGGAGTTCTCCCGGCCGGCACCGCGAAGACACTCACGGAACGTCACAACTGGTCGGAGGCGCGATGGACCCGGCCAGCAGTGAGCAGAAACGATCGGTCAGAGGGCCGCTCGGTCCGTCACGCGGGACGGCGGCTGGAAGGGTCCGGTGTCAGCCTCTATGATCGGCACACTTTCCTGCACGAACAGAGCACGAACAGAGATCGAGGCACTGCGGGAGCGAGCGGTGAACGGAACCTCCGAAGGGCCGGCGTCCGCGACAGACCTCGGCCTGACCGTCACAGACAGTGATGGCGATCTGGCTCCTCGTACCGGGCGTACGGGGCCGCCGACCTACCGATCGGTGTTCACCGCGGCCCCGCTCGCCATGGCCGTCGTCGACGCCGAGGGCCTGGTCGTGAGCGCCAACGACACCCTGGGCACCCTGCTCGGCACCGACCCGGCCGCGCTGGCCGGCAGCGTGGCGGCCGACCTCGTCGACCTCGCCTCCGACGCCGGCACCTGGCACGCCTACCGCGAGGTGCTGCGCGGGCACCGGCCCCGGCTGCGCTGCACCAGACGGCTGAAGCGGGCCGACGGGCACTTTCTGTGGGCGCAGGTGACGGTCGAGCCCCTGGCCGACTCCGGGGAGTCCGGGGCCTCAGGGGACGGGGACATTCCGGGCGGCCTGCTGCTCTCCGTCGCCGACGTCAGCGCCCGGCGCGAACTCCAGGCCCGGCTGCGCCACCTCCAGATGCACGACCCCGTCACCCGGCTGCCCAACCGCGCCCTGTTCTTCGAACGCCTGACCGCCGCGCTGGAGGCGGAGTCGTACGAGAACGGCGGCACCGGCCGGATCGGCGTGTGCTACCTGGACCTGGACGGCTTCAAGGCCGTCAACGACACCCACGGCCACCGCGTCGGCGACCGGCTGCTCGCCGCCGTGGCCGAACGGCTGACCAGGTGCGCGGAGGAGGCCGCCCACCCCCGCTCCGGCGCGCCCCTGGTGGCCCGGCTCGGCGGTGACGAGTTCGCCCTGCTGGTGGAGGACTCCACCGGCACCGACCAGCTCGCCGACCTGGCCGGGGCGGTCCTGGCGGCCCTCCAGCCGCCCTTCGAGCTGTCCGACCGCCGGCTGTCGGTCACCGCCTCGGTCGGCGTCGTCGAACGCCACACGGCGGGCACCACCCCCACGGCCCTGATGCAGGCGGCCGACACGACCCTGTACTGGGCCAAGGCCGACGGCCGGGCCCGCTGGACGCTCTTCGACCCCGAGCGCAACGCCACCCGCATGACGCGGCAGGCGCTGGCCGCCACCCTCCGCCCGGCCATCGAACGCGGCGAGTTCGCCCTGGAGTACCAGCCGCTGGTCGGCATGGCGGACGGCCGGGTGCGGGGCGTCGAGGCGCTCATCCGCTGGAATCATCCTCAGTTCGGCGTACTGGCGCCGAATCGGTTCATCGCACTGGCGGAGGAGGACGGCTCGATCGTTCCCCTCGGCCGCTGGATCCTGCGCACCGCCTGCCACCAGGCCCGCCGCTGGCAGCTGGCCCACCCGGACGAGCCGCCGATCTTCGTCAGCGTCAACGTGGCGGTCCGCCAGGTCTGGGACTCCGACCTCGTCGCGGACGTGGCCCGCACCCTGGAGGAGACGGGCCTCGCCCCCCACCTGCTCCAGCTGGAGCTGACGGAGTCGGCCGTGATGGGCTCGGCGGGGCGTCCGCTCCAGGTCCTGAAGGCGCTCAGCGAGATGGGCGTGCGCATCGCCATCGACGACTTCGGCACCGGCTACTCGAACCTGGCCTACCTCAGCCGGCTGCCGGTCTCGGTGCTGAAGCTGGACGGCGCGTTCGTCCGGGGTTTCCAGTACGCGGCCGTGTCCGAGGCGGGGCCCGGCGAGGTGGCCAACCCCGCCGACGAGGTCATCGTCGAGGCGATGGTCCAGCTCGCCCACCGCCTCGGCCTGACCGTCACCGCGGAGTGCGTGGAGACCTCGGACCAGGCGATGCGGCTGCGCCGCATCGGCTGCGACACCGGCCAGGGCTGGCTCTACTCCCGGCCGGTGGCACCGGACCGCATCTCCGCGCTGCTGGGCCACGCGGGACCCGGCGGCCCCGCCGGGGTTCAGGCCGGCGTCGGCAACCCGTAGGCGTCGGCGATCAGCTCGTAGGAGCGCAGGCGCACGTCGCCGCCGTGGGCGTTGGCGGTGAGCATCAGCTCGTCGGCGCCGGTGCGCTTGTGCAGGTCGTCCAGGCCGGCCCGCACCTCGTCTGCGGTGCCGTGGATGACGTTGGCGTTCCAGGTCCGGACGAAGTCCTCCTCCATCGGGCTGAAGACGTACGCCTCCGCCTCCTCGGGCGTCGGCACCAGCCCCGGGCGCCCGGTGCGCAGCCGGACCATGTTCAGCGCGGCCGCCAGCACATGCCTGCGGGCCTCCTTCTCGTCGTCGGTGGCGAGCGCGGAGACGCCGATGAGGGCGTAGGGCGCGTCCAGGACGGCGGACGGGCGGAAGGACTCGCGGTACAGGTCCAGCGCCGGGATCGTGTTCTGCGCCGAGAAGTGGTGCGCGAAGGCGAACGGCAGCCCGAGGGTGCCGGCCAGCCGCGCGCTGAACCCGGAGGAACCGAGCAGCCACACCGGCGGCCGGTGCGCCGACTGCACGCCCCCGGGCGAGGTGGCCTGCACGGGGCCCGGGACGGCGTGGATACGGGCGTAGGGGTGGCCATCCGGGAAGTCGTCGTCCAGGAAGCGGATCAGCTCGGCGAGCTGCTGCGGGAAGTCGTCGGCGCCCTCGTTCAGCCGGTCGGTGCGGCGCAGGGCGGCGGCGGTGGCCCCGTCCGTGCCGGGCGCCCGGCCGAGACCGAGGTCGATGCGTCCGGGTGCCATCGCCTCCAGCGTCCCGAACTGCTCGGCGATGACGAGCGGCGCGTGGTTGGGCAGCATGACGCCGCCGGACCCGAGCCGGATGCGGTCGGTGTGGGCCGCCAGGTGGGCCAGGATCACCGCGGGGGAGGAGGAGGCGACGCCGGGCATGGAGTGGTGCTCGGCGACCCAGTACCGCTGGAAACCGCGGGCCTCGGCGAGCCGCACGATGTCCACGCCGGTCCGCAGCGCGTCGGTGGCGGTCCGACCGGCCCCGACGGTCACCAGGTCCAGTACGGAGAGCGGGACGGGAGCGCTGCCGTGGGCGGTGCCCCGGATCTCCTCTGCGGCGTCTGCGGGCATGGTGGGGTGCCTCCTGTGCTCGACGTGTTCGTACGCGGGTCGCTTCGCGACGTAACAGGAGGGGGTCTCCGGTTATTCCCCCCGCAGGTCGCGTCGGCGCCGGTGGTGCTACGCCGGCCACACTCCGTCGCGCATGATGACCCGGCCGCGAAGTTCCGGCTCGCCGCGCCAGGCCCGCACCGTCGTCGGCTCGACGCGCAGGTAGACGAAGTCACCTTGCTCCGAGCGCGGATCCCAGCCGAACTTGCCCGCGAAGGCGTCCGCGGCCTCGTCGGGCACCTCGCTCGCGGGGTACGCCTCCACCTCTCCCTGCAGCAACACCACGTCGAAGGTGTCCGGCAGCGACAGACGTACGCGCGGCTCCTCGCGCACGTTGCGCGCGGTCGCGGAGGAGGCGCCGGTGCACATCCACACCGCTCGCCCGTCCCACAGGAACCACAGGGGCACCTGGTGCGGTCCGTGGTCGGGGTGGGCCGTCGACACCCACACGTCGCGCTCCGTGCGCAGCCGTTCCAGCGCGTCGCGCCCGCGCTCCGCCGCGGTGCGGCGCGTGATCTCCGTTGCCTGCATGGACGTCGACCCTAGGCACCGCGATCACGACGCGCATCGGGCGTGGGTCCTAGGCCGAGCTGTGTAAGCCCAGGCCGCCCCGGCCCGCGTGCCTCAGCTCCGGAGGGCGGCCAGGAAGGCGGCGAAGGCGGGGGCGGGGAAGGCGAGCACGGCTCGGGTGGGCGCCTTGGAGTCGCGGACGGCTATGTGGGGGTGGTCGAGGGCGACCTCCACGCAGGCGTTGCCTTCGCCGCCGCCGGAGTAGGAGGACTTCCACCAGTCGAGGGCGACCTCGACGCAGGCGTTGCCGTCGCCGCTGCCGGAGTAAGAGGACTTCCGCCAGTTGTAGGGGGTGGGCACCGAGAGCCTCACAGTTCCTTTGCCAGCCTGTGGATGAAGTCACGCGAACGCTCGGGGGTGAGCGACACCGCTTCTACTCTACGGAAAAGCGTTCGAAAGACGCCCAGCTGTGGTTCCGAATCGATGAACAACGTGCCGTGAGGGCCGTCGCGCACCACGGTGTCCAGGCGTGGGACGTCGCCGCCCGCGTAAACCATCGCGGCTGTGACGTCTGCGAACTCCTCCAGATCGAAGGGGATGACGCGCAATGTCACGTGCTCTGCTTCGGAGAACTCCAGCATGTGTGCGAGCTGGGCGCGAGAGGTGGTGCGACCACCGACTCGGATACGCAACGCCGCTTCGTGGACGAGTGCTTCGTACGGGATGAGTCGCTCGCCTTCGAGGATCTCGCGTCGCTGCATCCGGTGACGGACGCGCAATTCAAGGTCGTCCTGGAGGAGTTCGGGCACTCGCCTTGAGAAGAGGGCCCGGGAGTAGTCCTCGATCTGTAGGAGCCCGGGGACGTGCAGGAAGTCCACGTCCCAGCGGAACGTGGCGTGATGCTCCAACTCCGCCAGGTCCAAGAACGACGCGGGCAAGTGCGTTCGGTACTCCTCCCACCAGCCGCGCGTCTTGTCTGTGGCCATCGCCACCAACGCGCTGATCAGCTTTTCGTCCGTACAGGCGTAGTGCGCCGCCAGGCGGCGCAGGCGTTGTTCGCTCACACCGGTGGTGCCGGATTCGATTTGGCTGATCTGCACGGAGTTGACGCCGAGGAGGGACGCCGCTTCGCGGGCGCTGAGGGCTGACGCCTCGCGCAGCCTGCGAAGTTCAACCGCCAAACGCAGCTGCCGCGCTGTTGCTTCGCGTTTGGTTCCCATTCTCGTGCCCCCTGCTCAACGCGTCTGGCCCAGCTACTCGTTCGGCGTCAGATTACGCGACCGGCTTGCTAGACGTTATTTCTAAGGTCTACCGTCGGTGTTGCGAACGGCACGTAGTGCAACCACTGGCGCCGGAAGTGCACCGTCTTGCCCTGCTCTGGCTGGGTGGCAATGACACCGGCCCCGCACCACCCACCCCATCCCCGAAGGGAACCGGCATGTCCGAAAACGACTCGTGGGAGTACTCCCTCTACATCCCCAACGACCCCAGAGCGGTCACCATCTGCCGCCGCACCCTGCGTCTGATCCTCACGATGCACGGGCTGATCCGGATGGTGGACCTGGCCGAGCTGCTCGCCACGGAGCTGGTGTCCAACGCCGTACGGCACACCAAGGGGCCCGCCGCGCTGCGGGTGCGCTGGTCCGGGGGCGGAGTGCTTCGGCTCGGGGCATGGGACGCGGACCCCTCGCCGCCGGAGCCGCCGCAGCCGTTCGACCGGGCTGTGGAGCGGGAGGACGGGCGGGGGCTGGCGTTGGTCCGGGCGTGCGCGGATGTGTGGGGGTGGCAGCCGCTCGCGCGAGAGGGGAACCGTGGGAAGTATGTGTGGTGCGAGCTGGGCGCGGAGGCGGCTGCCGGGAGACGGAGTGCGTGAAGCCCCGGTCAGCGGCGCACGCGGTGGCGGAGGAGGACGACGCCGGAGGCGAAGGTGCGGTTCTCGACGAGTTCGAGCCTGACCCGGCGCCCGTGGTGGGGGAAGAAGAAGGTGCCGCCGCCGACCAGGACCGGGTGGACCGTGGCCCGGTACTCGTCGATCAGGCCGGACTCGGCGGCCTCGGCGGCGAGGGTGGCGCCGCCGAGGGCGATGTCGCCGTCGCCCGGCTCGGCCCGCCAGTGCTCGATCTCCTCGGCCAGGGTGCCGGAGGCCAGGCGGGTGTTGGTGCCCGCCACCGCCGTCAGTGTCCTGGAGAAGACCACCTTCGGCAGCGCCTTCCACAGCGCGGCCCACTCCAACTCCGCGGCGCCGAGTGATGCGTCCTGGTCGGCGGTCTCCCAGTACAGCATCGTCTCGTACAGCCGCCGCCCCAGCAGATGGACGCCGGTCTGCCGCAACTCGTCGATGAAGTGCCGGAAGACCTCCGGGTCCGGGTCCGACCAGTCGATGCCGCCGCTCGGATCGACGACGCAGCCGTCGAGGGAGGTGTTCATCGAATAGGTCACCCTGCGCATCGGAAGGCCTCCTCGGTAGCGGCTCGGGTACGACAGTACGGCCGCCGGGCGGGCTCCGCAGGCGGTGGCCGGACGTACGTCCGTGGTCCCGGCCCCGGACGGCAACCGGGGGTGCTCCTCGGCGGGTCAGCTCAGGGTCTGCGTGAGTTCGCTCCGCGTCGAGGTGTGGACCAGCCGGCCGAGAGCGCCGTTGACGATCGGCAGGTAGGGCGGGATTGGGCCAGGGCCTGCCGGTTCCCGTCCTCGCCCAGGCGGGCGGCCATCGGCTCCACCAACTTACGCCCGCCGTCCAGCATCAGACCCCGCAGACAGACCCCACCCCGCCGTCGCTGATCCGCCCGCGCGAACGGCTCGAACATCTCCGCCGCGAAGTCCTCCAGATCACACCGGACCGCAGCCAACTCCCCACCCAACGCACCCGATCAACAACACGACCGATCAAGAAGACACGCCATCCCAGACCGCACATGACCAAGCACTACTAGTGCTTTGACCGGGAAGGTTTGCCGGGGGCAGTCCTTTCGGGACTGGTTTGGTGGGAGTCCGCGTTGACCGCCTGTGCTCGGCCAGGCGTTGTCGTACCCCCGGTGTAGCGTCCAGGCCGGAGTCAGGCTCATGCTTTGTGGTTAACGGAGGCGCGCGGATGACAAGTACGACAGGCGAGGCCGTGGTGGCGGTGTCCCGGCACATCGGCGCCCCGGCGGGGGATATCTTCCGGATCCTGGCCGATCCCGGACGGCACGCGGACCTCGACGGCTCGGGGATGCTGCGCGGTGGTGTCTCCGGCGCCGTGGTTTCGGGCGTAGGGGACGTTTTCGTGATGCGGATGTACTACGAGCGCTACGGCGATTACGAGATGATCAACCGCGTCGTCGAGTACGAGCCGGGCCGCCGCATCGGCTGGGAACCGAGGCCCGGTCGTGGGCACCCGGACGCCACCGCGTCCGGGGCCGCGTGGGGCCACAGGTGGATCTTCGACCTGCTCCCGGATGAGGGCGGAGCGACGGTGGTGACCGAGACCTTCGACGGTACGCGTATGCCGGAGGACAAACGCGCTGAAGTGGACAGTGGGCGCGCCTGGTGGCAGTCACAGATGGTGAGCACCCTGGACCGCCTCGCCGAACTGTGCGCCGCCCGGTGAACGCGGAACTCGAAGCCCCCAAGGGCGCCCTGGACCGTCAGCGCGAGCACGTCGTCGGGAGTTGCCTGGCATTGGTGCGTCAGCCAGCCCGACCTCGTTGAACCGGTGAATCACGTCCCGGACGGTGTCCTCGTCGGCCCGCACCAGCTTCGCGATCACCGGCACCCGGTTCCCGCCAGCCGAGGCCAGCAGCATCATCGCGCGCCGGTACCGCACCGTACTGGTGCTTCCCCGCCGCCCGATCTGCTGCAGCTTCTGACCCTCCTGGTCGCTCAACCTGCGCACACGGACAGGCTCAGCCACCACACCTTCAGCGATCGGGGTCCCGGATATTGGGGAATTCCTCCCGCTCCCGCAGAGATTCGCGGATCCTGGGTGACCCGTGACCGAAAATTTGAGGGATACAACTCCGGGCAGCGAGGTAAGGGCGCTTCTTCGGGTCCTGGACGGACAGCGACGCCACGTTCTCGGCATCCTTGACGGGCTCGACGCGAAGGATCTTCGACGGCCCGTGCTGCCTTCTGGATGGCACTGCCTGGGGCTGGTCCAGCACCTGGCACTGGATGTGGAGCGGTTCTGGTTCCGTGCGGTCGTTGCCGGGGACGAGAAGGTCATTCGCGGTCTGACGAGCGGCGACGAAGCGTGGACGTTGGCCCCGGAAGTGCCGGCCATCGAAGTGCTCAACCGATCGGCGGGAGGCGGAACTGGCCGATGCCATCATCACCGCCACCCCTGCCGACGCCGCATTGGCCTGGTGGCCCCACGACCTGTTCGGTGAACCGCACCTGCATACGCTGCGAGACGTTCTGCTGCATGTCATCACCGAGTCTGCGTGCCATGCCGGTCACCTCGACGCAGCCCGAGAGCTGATCGACGGCCGCCGCTGGCTGGTCTTGACCTGAAAATCGCCGGTTCGGCTCCGCTCAGGGGGTGACCACAGGTGAGGTGGGCTGGTTGGGCGGCGGGCTCGGGTGCTGAGCTGGCGGCGACGGCGGTCAGGAAGGCCAGAGCGAGCATGGCGAGCGTGACGTGCCGGTGCCATGAGGTCCAGTGCCTGACCTGGTAATGGTCGAGTCCGACTTGGCCCTTTGCGGCTTGGACGCATTCCTCGACGCTCCAGCGGAAACCGGCGACGCGGACCAGTTCCGCAAGGGTGGTTGTGGTGGGTGACCAGCACAGGTAGAGGGCGAGTTCCCCGGTGGTCCGATGTGCGGCGGATCAGCAGGTGGCGATGGCTGTCGGTGCCGATGTGGATCCGGGCCCAGTCGTAGTGGCGCGGGCCCTTCGCGCCGTTGCCCGCGCTGTGCCGCTGCCATGCGGCAGCGGGCAGGCGTTCGGCAACGGCGTCCGCATGAAGTGATGTGCGGCCGTGGTTGATCCTCACCCGTGTTGAGCAGGCGACGGCCATCACGTAGCCGGTCCCGCGCATTTCCCGTTCGGCACGCAGCTGCGGGTCCTGCCCGTAAGCCTCGTCGCCGGTCACCCATTGTGCCGGTGTTCCGGCGTCCAGCGCGGCGGTGCTCATCTCCCGCCGGCGCGCAGGGTCTACGCGGTGGCCCGCGGCCACCGCACGATCTTCGTTTGTCCACACACCAACCGATGATCACGTGGTGGCCATACCCGTTCCCAGCCAGGACCGCCGCAATGTCGCGAAACCAGACTGGAGTATGTTGCGAAACCAGACTGGAGTATTAGGCGCTGGTCAGAGCCCCTGGGGTCGGTGGGGTCACGGTCGCCAGGACACCTTGTGCTGCTGCCAGTGGTCCAGGGTGCTGAACATTGCCTCCCAGCCGTCCGGGAACTTCACCAGCGTTCCCAGCTGGACCGGCTCCGTGGACGGATAGTCGTCCAGCAGGGCATCGACGCCCTCGCGGCAGACCACGATGCACGCGTGCCGGTGCCGGGAGGCCAGGACGCACAGGCGGCCCGTCTCCAGGTGGAAGGCGGTGGCGTCGGGGCGGCCGGAGAGCGGGTGCAGGACGACCGTGACGTCGTACTCGCGGCCCTGGAGGCGGTTGGCCGTGTCGACGGTCACCTCGGTCACCCCGAGGTCGGCGAGGGCCGAGCGGACGGCCGCCGCCTGGTCGCGGTGGGCGGTGCCGACGGCGATGCGGGCGGCGGTGAGGGGCGCGGGGTCCGGGGAGCGCTCGGACGTCGCCCGGCCCTCCCGGTCGAGGAGGCGCCGGACGACCGCCGCCACCGCCCGGACCGCCTCCGGATCGGTGCGCGGGGTGTGCCGGGCGGGCAGCTCCAGCAGCCCCCAGCCCGAGGCGGCGGCCTCGTCGATCACCCGGTCGGGGCCCGAGCCGTCCGACGGCACCGTGAAGGCCAGGCTCCGGTCGCCGTGGTCCGTGCCGCTGCGGAACGGCGTGTACGGGTAGAAGGCGTCGGAGACCAGGCGGGCCGCCGACGCCGGGAGCCGCCAGGAGACCGGGAGACGATGCTGGGGGAGGGCGGGGTTGTGGGCGAGGAGGGTGGTCACCGCCGAGGACGACGGGTCGTAGGCCAGGCCCGCCCACTGCTCACTGCCCACCGTCGCGAACGGGTCCAGCTGGCCCGGATCGCCCACGAACAGCGCCCGCTCGAAGAGCCCGGCGACCGCGAGCAGGGAGTCGGAACGCATCTGGTACGCCTCGTCGACGATCGCGTGCCGCCAGGGCTCGTCCACCTTGACGTGCGCCCACTTCGCCGCCGTCGACAGGACGACGGCCTGCCCGGCGAGGTCGGCCGCCTTCGCCGACTTGCGGACGTTTCCGAGCGCGTCGAGCGCCTTGTCGTACGGGTCGGTGTCGCTGCTGTGCAGGCGGCCCACCGGGAGGTCCGGGTTCTTCTCGGCCAGGCGCAGTACCAGGTCGTCGACCTGGGCGTTGGTCTGCGCCACCACCATCAGGGGGCGGCCCGCCTCGGCCAGCTCCAGGGCCGCCCGCACCACGAGCGTGGACTTCCCGGCGCCGGGCGGGGAGTCGACGACGACACCGCGCTCCGTGCCGTGCAGGGTGTCGTGGAGGATCGCCGCGGTGGCGCGGGCCGCCTCGGCGCCCGGGTCGAAGGTCGCGGGGGCTGGGGCGGGGGCGATGAGTGCCTCGGCGGTCACAGCACGTCCTCCTCGGTCTGGGCGTCGGCGGCCTCCGGCACCGCGGCCGCCTCCCCGGGCGGGCCGCCGTGTGTCCACGGGGTCTGCTCCGGGTCGGGGAGCTTCGCGCCGCCCCGCTGCTCGTGCTCGAAGAGTGTGAAGCAGACCAGGTCGCCCTTCTCCGGCACCGACCCGGGCTCGGGCTCCTTGCCGCGACCCATCTTGTCCGTGATCCGCAGGACCAGCGTCCCGTCGTCGGTCGTGGTCCCGGGCCCGGTCCCTGTCCCCGGCTCGGTCCCGTCGGCCGTGTCGTCCGGGAACGCCGGTCCGACGTACTCGGCCGTCTGGGGCCTGCCGCCCAGCGAGCGGTAGACCTTCACCCGCTCGCCCAGGTGCGGGCGGTCGTCCGTGCGGACCGTGACCAGCGGGCGCGGGCTCGGCCGCTTGCTCTCGCTGTACGCCATCACGACGTCGACGACCTCGCCCGCGAACGCCTCCCCGGACAGCCGCCGCCCGGCCATCACCAGCGGATCGTCCAACGCCTCCTGCGCCTCCAGGCGGGCCTGCTCGCGCTCGCGCGTGGCCAGCTTGTTCGCCGCGGTCACCGCGTCGTCGCGGCGCGGCTGCGGGGGCTCGCCGGCCAGGATGCGGTCCCGGTGGGAGGTGAACGACCAGCGGTCGCGCATCCAGCGCTCCTCGGTGTGCGCCCCCTCGGGCAGCGCCCGCAGCAGATCGAGGCCCCGCCACACCGCGTCCCAGGTGGGCCGGGTACGGCTGTCGACCAGCTCGCGGATCTCCCGCTCGGCGGCGGTGAGCGCGCCGAGCCGGTCGTCGGCCTCCAGACCGTCCTCGGCGGCGGCCAGGGCGGTGCGGGCGCGGTCGTAGCGCTCGATGGCGGGGGCGAGCAGCCTGTTGTCGAAGGCCGGGTCGGTCGCCGGGCCCGCGGGCGGGCACAGCAGTTGCCCGTCGGCGTCGCGGGCCAGCTCGGCGCGGCGGGCGGCCTCCGCGCCGGTCCGGCAGGGCTCCGGGGAGTCCTGTGGTGAGTTTTCCGGGGAGTCCTCTGGTGAGTTCTCCGGCGCGATCCACGCGAGCAGGGCTCCCAGGTGCTGGTCCTCCAGCGTGGACTGCCCGGTCGCCCAGTGCCGGCCCAG
Source organism: Streptomyces violaceorubidus (assembly GCF_000717995.1). GTDB lineage: Bacteria > Actinomycetota > Actinomycetes > Streptomycetales > Streptomycetaceae > Streptomyces > Streptomyces violaceorubidus. The sequence goes on along the minus strand of NZ_JODM01000003.1, from coordinate 154,889 downwards.
CAGGTCGGTCATGGCGAGGAGGAGGGAGGAGCCGGGCACCCGGGCCCGCTCGCCGTAGTGGGTCAGCCACCGGCCGAGCAGCGGCACCCGCGGCGGCGCGGGGTGCGGGGTCTCCGGGTCCTGCTCCGCCGTACGGCGAAAGCGCATGGACCGGCCCAGCAGCCGTACGAAGTCGATGCCCGCGCGGCTCGGCACGACCAGCTGCGCGGCGTCCGCGCACAGGTCGACCTCGACCTTGACCCGCTTGCCCGTCTCCGGGTCGGTCTCGGTGCGCTCGGCGGCCTCGACGCTCTCCGCGTACGCCTCGATGTGCGGCAGCACGATGTCGGCCAGGTCGGCCAGGAACGCGAAGCGCAGGTCGCGGTCGCGGGGCTGCGGCACCACCAGCAGGTGCGGCGCGTCCCGGTCGGTGCCGACCAGCGCGCCGAGCGGGGCGCCGGCCTCACCGGCGGTGGTGAGCGGCACGAAGACCAGCGGCCGGTCGGACAGGTGCCGGTGCCGGACGGTGGCGGCGGGCTGGGCCCGGCCGGTGCGCACGGCCTCCAGCCGGGCGAGCGTGGTGATCAGCGACACGCGGACACCTCGCCGACCCCGACCCCGCCCCTGACGCCGATCCCGACTCCGCCCCCGGTGACGCTGCCGTCGCCCGCCGCCGCGCCGGTCACCGCAGCCGCCGTCGCGAGGGCCTCCGCGCGCAGCCGGGCCGCCCTGCGCAGCGCGGCCACCGCCGGGTCGATTGGATCGCCGGCCTCGCCGCGGGCCGCGGCCAGCACGTCCTCGACGGTGGACAGCCCGCCCAGTTCGGCCCGCACCGGGCGGCCCAGGCAGGTCACCGCACCGGCCTCGCGGGCCCGGACGCGGCAGTGGAAGGCCAGCTCGCACGCGGACAGGCACTCGGGCGCGTACGCCGCCGGGACCGCCTCGACCGCCGCCGCCAGCTCCTCGGCCGGCAGCTCGGGGGAGAAGCTGACGCCCGGAGGCAGCGCGTCGGCGATGTCCTCGATGCGGGTCAGCCGGGCCAGCTGGCGGTCGGTGACGGCACGCTGCTTGCGCACGTCGACGGCGGACGCGGTGGGCAGGTTGGAGAAGTCCTTGGGGCAGACGAGCAGGACCCGGTGGCGCACGCGCGGGGCCGGGTCGAGCCGGGCGGCGACCCGCTCCAGGGCCAGCACGTACACCGCGGCCTGCCGCGCGGCGGCGCCGACCTTCGCCGGGTCGGCGGAGCCGTCCAGCATGGGGAAGGACTTGATCTCGACGACCGTCCAGCTGCCGTCCGGATGCACGACCACGGCGTCCGGCTCCAGGAAGGCGGGCGAACCGGCGACGTCCAGGGCGAGCATCGGATGGTCGAGCAGCGTCCACGCACCGGGTGCTCCCGCGGCCTCGCGCAGGGCCAGCGCCGTGCGCGCCGTGCGCCCCTCGGGGCCGGACGCCGACAGGTCGGGCACCTCGGCCCGGGCCTCGGCGGGCGGCTCGGCGCCCCGGTCCAGCTTCTCGTGCACGAGCCGCAGCAACTCGGCGCCGCCGTCCGCCTTGACCTTGGCCTCGAAGGCGTTGCCCCGGGTGAGGGCGAACTGCGACTGTCCGAAGGCCGACGGCGAGCCCAGCGCACTGGCGAGGGAGGCCTTGTCCACGCCCGCGCCGTCGAGGATCGCGCGCCGGCGGCATCCCGGATTGGCGGCGAGGGCGGCCAGGGCCCGCGCGTCCAGCGCCTTGGCCGGTACGTCGGGACCGCGCAGCTCAGCGAGCCGGTGCCGGAGTCTCGTCCCCCGCGTCCGAGGGGGCGGGGTCCGGTCCGAACCGCTGCTCGCGCTGCCGTGGAAATCGCTCACCCGCGGAAGTCTGGCATCCACCACTGACAATCGCGGAACCCGCGCCCTCCCGGGCGGAGTCGGGGGCGGGCGCCGAGGCGCTCGCGGAGCCGGCCGCGGCCGGCGCGAAACGGGCCGTGACCCGGGTCCGCACCCGCTCCGCGGTCCGCAGCACGTACGGCGCCAGCAGCAGCCCCGCGCCCATCACGGCCGCCCCGGCGACCGCGTCCAGGAAGTAGTGGTTCGCGGTGCCCATGACCACGATCGTGGTCACCACCGGGTAGACGACGCCCGCCGCCTTCGCCGTGCGCGTGCCGCCGTGGCGCCACAGCATCACCCCGCACCACAGCGCCCAGCCCACGTGCAGGCTCGGCATCGCCGCGTACTGGTTGGTCATCCCGCCCAGACCGCGCGGAGCGCTCGCCTCGCCGCCCCACCAGCCGTACGAGCTGTACTGGGCCATGGTGTCGACGAAGCCGTGTCCGGCGTCCAGCAGCCGGGGCGGGCAGGTCGGCAGGAGGGTGAAGCCGATGAGGCCGATGAACGTGGACGTCATCAGCCAGGTGCGGGCGGCCCGGTAGCGCACCGCGCGGGAGCGGAAGAGCCAGATCAGGATCGCCGGGGTGACCACGTAGTGCAGCGACGCGTACCAGAAGTCCGCCGGTACGCCGATCCAGGGCTCGCGCGTGAAGAGGCGGTTGAGGGGGTGCTCCGCGTTGAGGTGGAGCGCCTTCTCGATGTCCAGGATGGCCAGGCCGTGGTCGACGGCGTCGGAGACGTTGCCCCGCACGAGCAGGCGCCCGGCGCTGTAGCAGGCGTACACGAGGACGATGAGCGGCAGCTCCGTCCACCAGCGCAGCCGAGGGTGCGGGGCCGCCTCGGTGCCCGGTGTCTCGGTGTGCGGCAATCCGATCGCCCTCCCCCTTCTCACGCTTCTCACTTCTCGCTCACCCGTGCGCCCGCACGGACCCGGGCGAGCCACTCTACGGCCTCGCCGCGACCGCCCCGCGAAGCGCCCTCGGACCGGATAGACGCCGGTACCGCCCCTCGGGTTGCCCGCACGGACAGTACGGGATGATGGAGGGGTCCCCTCAGACATTTCTCCCGGAAAGGCCCTTCCATGGCTCCGCGCATTCTGCTGGCCCGGCACGGACAGACGGAGTGGTCGCTGTCCGGCAGACACACCGGCAGGACCGACGTGCCCCTCCTGGAGGAGGGCCGGCGCGGCGCGAAGCTGCTCGGCGAGCGGCTGCACCGGGCGCCGCTGGACGGGCTGGCCGGCGTGGAGGTGCGGACCAGTCCGCTGGTGCGCGCGAGCGAGACCTGTGAGCTGGCCGGTTTCGGCGACCGCGCCCGCGCGTGGGACACGTTGCAGGAGTGGGACTACGGCGCGTACGAGGGGATGACGCCGGAGCAGATCCAGGCCGTGCGGCCCGGCTGGCTGATCTGGCGGGACGGTGTCCCGGACGGGGAGGGTGTGGCGGACGTCACCGCGCGCGCGGACGAGGTGGTGGCCTGGGCGCGGGAGGCGGAGCGGGACGTGCTGGTCTTCGCCCACGGGCACATTCTGCGCGCGATCGGGGCGCGGTGGCTGGGGCTGCCGGTGTCCTTCGGCGCGCGGATACGGCTGAATCCGACGTCGCTGTCCGTGCTGGGATGGGCGTACGGGGAACCGGCGGTGGAGAGCTGGAACGACGTGGGGCATTTGGTGGGCTGACGATCAATGCCGGTGCCGGTGCCGGTGCCGGTGCCAGTGCCAGTGCCGGTGCCGGTGCCGGTGCTCGCGGCGGTGCCGTGCGTCGGAGCTGGGCGGGGGCGGGGGACGCCGCCCGGCGTGGCGGGGCGCCTCCCCGCTCCCGGCTTCGGGGGGCCCGCACCGTCCACCCGTGCCGCCCGGGGGTACCGGGCCGTTCGGGCACCGGGGGAGGCACGACTGCCGCGGCTCGGCGGCTCAGGCCGGTCGTGGCAGTGCCGCGTGGCGGTCGAGGAAGGCGGAGACGCCTGAGGCGCGGCGGTGGGGCAGGAGGACACGGGCCGTGCCCGCCAGCATCGTGTGGATGCGGGAGGACTGGACCTCGTCCAGCAGGTCCAGGACCCGCATGCCCGCTCCCGCCGCTTCGTCGGGGCGGCCGGCGCGGGCCATGTCGTCCGCCAGCTCCGCCGAGTACAGCGCGAGGTTCCGGGTGAAGTGCGGGTCCTGGAGATCCGCCGCCCGCCGCGCGTGCCGGGCGGCCCGCGGCCAGTCGCCCAGGGTGGACCAGCACTGCGCTTCCAGCCCCGCCAGCTCGGCCTCGCCGTAGAAGCTCATCCACTCGGGGTCGGTGTCCGAGGGGCCCCGCTCGAAGAAGGTCTGCGCGCGGACCAGCGCCTGCTCGCAGCCGACCCGGTCCGCGAGCCCCGCCCAGCCGCCCGCCTCGCGCAGTGCGAGCAGGGACATCAGCCGGGCCGAGCCGAGCGGGCGGGCGGCGCGCTGCGCGGCCTCGGCCGCCCGTACCGCCTCGCGCGGGCGACCGGCGTCGCGGGCCAGGAAGGCCATGTTGCAGAAGGCGTGCGCCTCCAGACCGGCGTCGGCGTTCATCCGGGAGGTGGCCAGGGCCTCGGCGTAGTGGGAGCGCGCGTCGTCGAAGCGCCCCGAGTCGTGCGCCAGCCAGCCGACGGAGATCGCCAGTTCACCGGCGCCCGTGTAGAGCCGGTCCGCGGTCGCCTGCCGGGACGCGCCGGCGTCCAGGAGCGCGTACGCCGTGCGCAGCGGGGCCGCCGCGCGCCGGTAGAGGCCGTCCGCGCCGTGCCGGTCGTCGAGCAGCCGGATCCGGCGGACGGCCTCTTCGAGGGCGCCGGCCTCGCCCGTCCCGGCCCGGCGCGTGGGGCGCCCGGCCGCCTCGGCGTCGAAGGCGAGTCCCAGGGGGCCCAGCGAGGCGGCGGCCACGGTGGCACCGCTCGTCATGAATGCGCGACGCAGCACGTCGCTCTCCTCGTTGTTGTCGTGCGTTTCGTACAGGTCTTGCGTGTCTCGCGTGTCACAGCTCTCATACGGCTCACCCGCCCCTCGCGACTCACCGGTCGTGCGCGTGGGGCGCCCGCGCACCGACGAGCGGGGCGCGAACCCCAGGTCGGTGAGCGTGCGGCCGGGGAACATGTGCAGGAACACCCGCTCGTACGCGTAGTTGGGGCAGCGGATCTCGCCCGCCTCGACCCGGCCGACGTAGCGCGCGTCGCAGCTGACCCGCTCGCCGATCTCGCGCGCGGCCCGGCGGACCGCCGCCGCGAACTCCGCCGGGGAGCGCTTGCCGCGCAACCGCCTGAAGGCGAGGTTCGGCCGCGGTGGCCGTTCGGGCTGGGCAAAGGTCACCGTTGACGACGCCATGGCCGGGTCCTCTCGTGCGAACCGTCGAACCATGCCGGAGACGAGGGCGAGCAAGGCTGGCGGACCCCTGTTTCCGGCGAGCAAGAACGTACCGGCTGTGACGGAGCGACCACGCGGTGTTTGGCTACAAACCGGATATCTCCTCCGCGATCTGCCATGAAGTGCCATCCTTTGCGGCGGCCTTCGGCCGTAGCCGTTGACGGTCCGCCGCGTTGAACCGGGTGGACCGGGAGGCCCCCGACTCCCGAGCCGCTCGTCCGAGGAGGAGTTCCGTGGTGGAGGCCGGGATGGACACCAGAGTCAGCGTTCCCCCCTGCGACGCCTGTGACGTCGTCACCGTGCCGACCCGGCAGGGTCTGGAGGCGGTCGACATCCTCAGGCGGGGAGCGGGTGAGGGGGTGGGCCCGGTGCTCCACGACGACGGCTGCGGCACCCTGGGATTCCTGGTGCCGCCGGGCACCGCCGCCGCCTGGGACGTGCCGGGCAGTACCTGCACGGAGACGGACGGGCGCGGACTGAGCGTCGTCCCGGCGCCCGAGCCGCCCGTGGAGGGCTCCGACTGGCTGCTGCCGCCCGGCGAGGCGGACCTGGCGACCGACCCCGCCGTACTGCGGGCCGCGCTGGGCGAGGCGGCCCGGCTGATCAGGGCCGCGGACAGCTGCCGCTGAGCACCGCCGGGCCCGGTCCGATAATGGACCGATGGGAAAGTCCAGGAACACCCGCCGCGGACGCGCGTCCGCCGAGGCCGTCGTCGAGGACGTGGACGGGGGGCGTGCCGAGCTGGTCCCCGACCGGGACCGGCCCCGGGCCTGGACGCTGCTGATCGACGGCGCCCCGCAGTCGCACGTCGACCTCGACGACCCGGCGTACCTGTCCTTCGAGTACCAGCGCCGCATCGGCCACGTCATCGACCTGGCCGCCCCGCCCGGCCGGCCCGTCCGGGCCGTGCACCTCGGCGGCGGCGCCCTCACCCTCGCCCGCTACGTCGCCGCCACCCGCCCCCGCTCCACCCAGCAGGTCGTCGAGCGGGACGCCGCCCTCGTCCAACTGGTCCGCCGGGAGCTGCCCCTCGACCCGGGCGCGCGGATCCGGGTGCGTGCCGCCGACGCCCGCGCCGGGCTGGCCAAGGTGCCCGACGGGTGGGCGGACCTGGTCGTCGCGGACGTCTTCGGCGGGGCCCGGACCCCGGCCCACCTGACCTCCGCCGAGTTCCTCGACGAGGTGCGGCGCGTGCTCGCCCCCGGCGGGGTCCACGTCGCCAACCTCGCCGACGGCCCGCCCCTCGCCCACCTGCGCGGCCAGATCGCCACCGCCGCCGCCCGGTTCGCCGAACTCGCCCTCGTCGCCGACCCGGCCGTACTGCGCGGCAAGCGCTTCGGCAACGCGATCCTGGTCGCCGCCGACCACCCGCTGCCGATCGCCGAACTCACCCGCCGGGCCGCCTCCGACCCGCACACCGCGCGCGTGGAACACGGCCGCGCGCTCGCCGACTTCACCGGTGGCGCCCGGCCCGTGACGGACGCGGCGGCGGTGGACTCGCCCGCGCCGCCGGAGTCCGTCTTCAGGTGAGTCGCGGCCGACTGCCGGGCGCGCCGGTTCAGTAGCTGCCGATCTCCACCCGCGGCGGCCCGTCGTGCCAGGTGCAGAACACCGACACCCGGTCCGCGCCCGAGGTGAACTCCACCCGGATCCACGACGGCGTCTTCCACACCTGCATCGACCAGCCCGGACCCGGAGTCGCCGACACCAGGGACGCGGACGACGGACCGAGGTCGAAGACCGCGCGGCCCCCGTCGGTCTCGTAACTCCTGACCTCGCCGGACGTGTCGGGCACGGGGCTCGCCGGGTCCTCGGGCGGTGGGGTGGACGGCGCGGTGCGCGACGGGGCGGGGCCGGGCTCGCGGGACGTGCGGCTCGGCGTCGGCGCCGCGCCGCCCGACGACGGCGAGGCCGAGGGCGAGGGCCGACGGGTGGACGACGCCAGGGGCTCCCCGCCGTCGTCCTCCTCGTCCCGCACGCTCGCGTCGGCCGCCGTGATCGGCAGCGCCCGGGGGGCGTCGTAGGCCGTGCCCGCCATCACCGTGTGCACACCCCACCACGACAGCGTCACCGCCGCGCCGGTGGCGAGCAGCCAGGCGATCACGTGGGCGAGTCCTCTGCGCATCGCGGCCATACTGCCTCACCCGCCCCACGCGTGTCGCCCGAAAGACGGTGTGACGCGGGCCGGGACGGAGTTGTCCACAGGCCCCGACCGGGCCGGTCCGCATGGCGTACGGTGCCGCCCATGGCAAGTGTGCTCGTGGTCGAGGACGACCAGTTCGTACGCTCGGCGCTCATCCGGCAGCTGACCGACGCCTCGCACACCGTGCGCAGCGTCGGCACGGCGTTGGAGGCGCTGCGCGAGGTCGCCCATGTCCGGTTCGACGTGGTGATCCTGGACCTCGGACTGCCCGACCTGGACGGCTCCGAGGCGCTGAAGATGCTGCGCGGCATCACCGACGTACCGGTGATCGTCGCCACCGCCCGGGACGACGAGGCGGAGATCGTACGGCTGTTGAACGCGGGCGCGGACGACTACCTCACCAAACCGTTCTCCGCCGAGCACCTGTCGGCCCGGATGGCGGCCGTCCTGCGCCGCGCCCGCGGCGGCCCCGCCAAGGCGGCGGCGCCGACCGTCCTGCGGGTGGGCGGCCTCACCGTCGACCCGCTGCGCCGCCAGGCCGAACTGGACGGCGCGGTCCTCGACCTGACCCGCCGAGAGTTCGACCTGCTCGCCTTCCTGGCCGGCCGCCCCGGGGTCGTCGTCCCGCGCAAGGAGCTGCTCGCCGAGGTCTGGCAGCAGTCCTACGGCGACGACCAGACCATCGACGTCCACCTGTCCTGGCTGCGGCGCAAACTGGGCGAGACCGCGGCCCGGCCGCGCTATCTGCACACCCTGCGCGGCGTCGGCGTGAAGCTGGAGCCACCGCGACCGGAGCCACCGCGATGAGATGGGCCCTGGTCAAGGTCTCGCTGGCGGTCACCGCGATGGTCGTGGTCGCCTTCGCCGTGCCGCTCGGCCTCGTCATCCGGGAGATGGCCCGCGACCGCGCCTTCTCCAACGCGGAACGGGAGGCCGCCGCCGTCGCGCCGGCCCTGTCCATCACCACCGACCGCGAGCAGTTGGAGCGCGTCGTGGCCTCCGCCGGTTCGGACGCCGGCATGGCCGTGCACATACCGGCGCCCGGTGCCGGTGCCGGTTCCGGTGCCGGGCGGACCGGCGGCGCCACCGACATCGGACGGCAGCGCGCCTCCGACGAGGACATCGCCGCCGTACGGACGATGGGGCGGGCCTCCACCACCGAGGTGGGCGGCGGCTCCACCCTGCTCCAGCCGGTCGCGCTCAGCTCCGGCCAGATCGCCGTCGTCGAGGTGTACGTCCCCGAGTCCGAGGTGACCAACGGCGTCGGCACGGCCTGGGCGGTGCTGGCGGCGGTCGGCGCGGCGCTGATCGTCGGCTCGGTCGCGGTCGCCGACCGGCTGGGCGTCCGGATGGTGCAGCCTGCGCGGCGTCTGGTCGAGGGAGCGCACGAGCTGGGGGAGGGCAAGCTGGGCGCGCGGGTGCCCGTGGAGGGACCGGACGAACTGCGGCGCGCGGCCGTCGCGTTCAACTCCATGGCCGATCAGGTCGTCCAGCTCCTCGCCAACGAGCGGGAGCTGGCCGCCGACCTGTCCCACCGGCTGCGCACCCCGCTGACCGTGCTGCGCCTCAACGCCGCCTCGCTCGGCCACGGCCCGGCCGCCGAGCAGACCAGGGCCGCCGTCGAGCAGCTGGAGCGCGAGGTCGACACGATCATCCGCACGGCCCGGGACGCCAAGCCGCAGACGGCCGCCGCCGGTCCCGGTGCCGGGTGCGACGCGGCCGAGGTGGTCCGGGAGCGGATGGGGTTCTGGTCGGCACTCGCGGAGGACGAGGGCCGCAAGTGGCGGGTGGCCGGCGCCGACCGGCCGGTGCGCATCCCCGTGGCCCGCACCGATCTGGCCGCCTCCCTCGACGCCCTGCTCGGCAACGTCTTCCGGCACACCGCCGAGGGCACCGCCTTCGCCGTCGACCTGCACAACGGCGAGGACGCGGTGATCGTGCTCGTCTCCGACGCGGGCACCGGCATAGCCGACCCCGAGGCGGCGATGGCCCGCGGCCGGGGTTCGGGCACCGACGGCTCGACCGGGCTCGGCCTGGACATCGTGCGCCGGATGGCGGAGTCGACCGGCGGCGACGTACGCATCGGCTCCTCCGTGCTGGGCGGCACCGAGGTGCGGATATGGATCCAGCTGGACGGGCGTACCGCCCCGGTGCGGCGCGGGCACCGGGGGACCGTACGCCGACGCGGACAGAGCCGTACGCAGGCGCAGGCGTCGGCGTAGGCGTCGGCGTCGGCACCGGCGGCCCGGGCCGGCCGCGCTCGTTGACCGGACACGGACCGGTGCTGAGCGGGCACGACCACTAATCGGCCCCGATCCCTTCCTTTAGCCCGCCCTGAGATCGCCAACCCCCGCCCGGAACAGGATCTTTGCCCGTTTCCGGGTCGCTGGCGTGCTGCCGCACCCCCACCCGCTCCCGCCGGCCTTCCGCCGGGGGCACCGTGAACAGCGAAGGCAGGCACGTGATGCGCACGCACCGACGCAAGGTCAGTGGCAGGAACAAGGCGGTCGGCACCGTCGTCGCGGCGGCCGTGGCCGGTGGCGGGGCGCTGCCCGCCAAGGTCTTCGCCGCCTACCAGCAGGCCCGCTCCTCCCCGCGCGGGCCGGGCCCCGCACCGGCCCCACGAGCGGGGCGCGGCATCCCCCCGTCGGATGCCGCGCCCCGCTCGGTCCGTGTGCCGCCCCGCCGAGGGACTACTGCCCCACGGCGTCCAGCGGCGGCAGCGTCCCCGTACGGGCCGCCCGGCTGTACCACAGGGCGCTCGACTTCGGGGTGCGCTGCTGGGAGGCGTAGTCGACGTACACCGCGCCGAAGCGCTTCTCGTAGCCGTAGGCCCACTCGAAGTTGTCCAGCAGCGACCACAGGTAGTAGCCGCGGACGTCGGCGCCGTCGGCGATGGCCTGCCGCACCGCGGTGAGGTGGCCGTTCAGGTAGGCGACCCGGTCGGGGTCGTGCACCGAGCCGTCCGCGCCGGGCTTGTCGTCGTAGGCCGCGCCGTTCTCGCTGATGTACAGCGGCGTGCCGGGGGCCTCCCGGGTGTACCGCATGATCAGCTCGTGCAGGCCGGTCGGGTCGACGCTCCAGCCCATCTCCGTGCGCTCGCCCGGCGGCTGGTGGAACGCCACGTCCTCCGCGGCGGGCCACGGCGAGTGGTCACTGGCGCCGTGGCCGTCGGCGCGCGGCGCACGCGAGTCGCCGTCGGCCGCCGACACCACTGTCGGCGTGTAGTAGTTGAGGCAGACCGCGTCGATCGGCTGGCGGATCTGGCCCAGGTCGCCGTCCTGGACGAACGACCAGTCCGTCACCGGCGCGGTGGCCTCCAGGAGGGACTGCGGGTAGGCGCCGTGCAGGATCGGGCCGTGGAAGATCCCGCCGGACAGGTCGTCGATCTTGCGGGCCGCCGCCAGGTCCGCCGGGCTCTGCGTCAGCGGCCGCACCACGGACGTGTTGAGGCTGATCGCCACCGAGTTGCGGGCCGGCATCACCGAACGCAGCGCGACCGTGCCCAGGCCGTGCGCCAGGTTCAGGTGGTGCGCGGCACGCAGCGCCGCCGCCGGGTCGGTGCGGCCGGGGGCGTGCACACCGGAGGCGTAGCCCAGGAAGGCGGCGCACCACGGCTCGTTCAGCGTGATCCACTGTTCCACCCGGTCGCCGAGCGCCTCGCCGACGATCTGCGCGTACTCGGCGAACCGGTACGCCGTCTCCCGCTCGGGCCAGCCGCCCGCGTCCTCCAGTTCCTGCGGCAGGTCCCAGTGGTAGAGGGTGACGGCCGGCTTGATCCCGGCGGCCAGCAGCTCGTCCACCAGGCGGCGGTAGAAGTCCAGGCCGCGCTGGACGGCGGGGCCGCGGCCGGTGGGCTGCACCCGGGGCCAGGAGACCGAGAAGCGGTAGGCGCCCAGGCCCAGGTCCTTCATCAGCGCCACGTCGTCGCGGTAGCGGTGGTAGTGGTCGACGGCGACGTCACCGGTGTCCCCGCCGGCCGTCTTTCCGGGGGTGTGGCTGAAGGTGTCCCAGATCGAGGGGGTTCGGCCGTCCTCCCGCACCGCGCCCTCGATCTGGTACGCCGAGGTGGCGGCGCCCCAGAGGAAGGCGGGGGGGAAGGTCACCGGGGTCACCGGCGTTGCGGACTCAGGCATGGAAGCGCTCCCATTGCGGGTCATGGCGGGTCGGGTCGTGGAGGTCCGACGCGTGGAGGTACGAGGGGGGAAGGCGGGGCCGGGACGGCGGTGGCCCGGCCCCCGGGAGGGGTGTCATCCCTTGACGGCGCCCTGCATGATGCCGCCCACGATCTGCTTGCCGAAGATCGCGAACACCAGGAGCAGCGGCAGCGTGCCGAGCAGCGCGCCGGCCATGATCAGGGACTGGTCCGGGGTGTAGCCGCGCCCCAGTCCGGCGAGGGCGACCTGCACGGTCGGACTGCCGTTCTGCGTCAGCACCAGGAACGGCCACAGGAAGTCGTTCCAGGACTGCACGAACATCAGCATGCCGAGCACGGCCATCGCGGGCCGGGCCGCCGGGAACACCACGTGCCACACCACGCGCCAGCTGCTGGCTCCGTCCACCCGCGCGGCCTCGATGACCTCGTCGGGCAGTGCCTGGAGCAGGTACTGCCGCATGAAGAACACACCGAACGCGTTCACCAGCGAGGGCAGGATCACCGCCTGCAACTGGTCGGACCAGTCCAGCTTCGCGACCAGCTGGTACAGCGGGATGATGCTGAGCTGCGGGGGCACCATCATCGTGCCGATGACGATCAGCATCAGCGCGTTGCGCCCGCGGAAGCGCAGCTTGGCGAAGGCGAACCCGGCGATCGTCGACAGGAAGACGATGGTGAGCGAGGAGATCCCGGCCACGATGGTGGTGTTCAGGAACGCCTCGCCGAGGTTGGCGTCCTTCCAGGCGATCTCGAGCTTGTCGAAGAGGTTGCCGCCGAACCAGAAGGGCGGTGGCGTCTGGGCGAGCCGCTGGTTGTCGCGCGAGGCGGCGATCGCCGACCACACCAGGGGGAACAGCGAGCCGATGGTGAACAGGGCGAGGATGATGTAGGCGATCGGCCCGGCGTGCAGGGTGCCGCCCGCCCGCGCCGCCTTGGAACGTCGTCGGCCCCGCCGGGACGGCTCGGGTGCCGCGTCGGCCGGGGGTTTCGTCATGGTCGTCGTCACGGCCGGTTCTCCTTAACTACTGGCGCGCAGCCGGCGCGAGATGACGGCGTTGATGATCCCGATCACGATGAGGATCAGGAACATGGCCCAGGCGATGGCGGAGGCGCGGCCCAGGTGCTGGTTGACCCAGCCCTGCTCGTACAGGTACAGGCCGAGCGTCTGGAACTGGTGCTGGGAGCCGCCCGAGGCGCCCTTGTTGGCGTCGAAGAGCAGCGGCTCGCCGAAGACCTGCGAGGCACCGATGGTCGACACGACGACCGTGAACAGGATCGTGGGACGCAGCGAGGGCAGCGTGACGTGGATGAACTGCCGCCAGCGGCTGGCGCCGTCCAGCGCCGCCGACTCGTACAGGTCCTGCGGGATCGCCTGCATCGCGGCCAGGTAGATCAGCGCGTTGTAGCCGGTCCAGCGCCAGATGACGATGGTGGACACGGCGAACTTGGACGCCCACGAGCCGTTCTGCCAGTCGATCTTGTCCAGGCCCACCAGGTCGAGGGCCCAGTTGATCATGCCGTAGTCGCGGCCGAAGAGCAGCACGAAGACCAGCGAGGCCGCGGCGATCGACGTCGCGTACGGAGCCAGCATGACGACCCGGTAGAAGGTCGAGCCACGCAGCTTGTAGTTGAGGATGTGCGCCAGGCCCATCGCCATCAGCAGCTGCGGCACCGTGGAGATGATGCCGATCCACAGCGTGTTCTTCGCGGCGTTCCAGAAGAACTCGTCGTCGAAGATGCGGGTGTAGTTGTCGAAACCCGTCCACTTCATGTCGGTGGGCGCGGTCAGCTCCACCGTGTGCAGCGAGGCCCAGCCGGTGTAGATCAGCGGGAACAGGCCGAAGGCGAGGAAGAGCAGGAAGAACGGCGAGACGAACGCGTACGGGCTCCAGCGCATGTCCCGCTGCCAGCGGCGGGAGAGCTTGGCCCGCCTCTTGTGGTCCGCCTCGGCGGACGTGTTCCCGCCGGGCGGGCGGCCCGGGGCCGCGCCCCCCTTGACGGGGGACGCGGCGGTGTCGTGCCGGGTGGTCATTCCGGTCACTTCTCCAGGTTGTTGTCGATGGTCTTCACCGCGTTGTTCCAGGCGTCCTTGGCGGACTTGCCCTGGGTGACGAGGATGACGCCGTTGTCCGTCAGACCCTGCTGGACGATCTGGTCCTTCGGGCCGATCACCTGGGTCGGGATCTGCTCGGCGGCCTTCGCGAACAGCTCGCCGATCGGCGCGTCACCGGTCATGTCGTTCTTGCCGCCGGTGACCTGCGGGAGCTTGTACGCGGCGGGCGCGCTCGGGAAGCTGCCCATCTTGGAGAAGAGCTTGGCCTGCTGCTCGGGCGCGGTCAGCCAGGTGATCAGCTTCTGCGCCTCCTTCACGTGCTTGCCGCCCTTGGGCACGCCCAGGAAGGTGCCGCCCCAGTTGCCGGACTTCGGGGCCTGGGCCACGTCCCACTTGCCGGCGGACTCCGGCTGGGACTTGGCCTTGATGGTGCCGAGCATCCACGGCGGGCAGGCGACGGTGGCGAACAGGCTGTTGGAGATCGTCTGGTCCCAGGCCGGCTGGAACTGGGTCTGCGACTGGACCAGCCCCTTCTCGGCCGCCTCGGCGGTCAGGTCGAAGGCGTCCTTGACGGCCGGGTTGGTCTTGTAGATGACCTTGCCGGAGGCGTCGTAGAACTTCTCCTTCTCACTGCTGAGGATGGCGTTGATCAGGCCGCCGGGGGAGTCCATGAAGTAGGTGTCCTTGCCGGCACCCTTCTTGTACTTCTCGCCGGCCTCGATGAACTTGTTCCAGTCCCCGGCCCACATCTTGGAGACCTCGTCGCGGTCGGTCGGCAGGCCGGCCTTCTCGAACAGGTCCTTGCGGTAGCAGATGGCCATCGGGCCGATGTCGGTGCCCAGACCGATCGTGGCGCCGTCCTTGGTGGTGGCCTGCTGCCACTTCCAGTCGAGCCAGTTGCCCTTCTGGACGCCCGCGGCCTTGGACATGTCCTCGAACTTGTCCGCCTGGGTGGCGACGACCTCGGCGATGTTGCCGACCTCTATCGCCTGCACGTCCTGGAGGCCGCTGTTGGTGGTGAGGTGGTTCACCAGGGCGGGGTAGTAGTTCTCGTTCCGCTCGGTGACGTTCTCCTCGATGTTGATGTCCGGGTTGAGCTTCTCGTACTCGTCGTAGAGACCGGCCTCCTTGAAGCCCATCGTCCCGAACAGACCGAGGGTGATCGTGGTCTTGCCGCTGCTGTCGCCCGACGACGAGCTGTCCTCGTCGTTCCCGTCGTCGGCACAGCCGGCCAGCAGCCCGGCGCCCAGCGACGCGATGGCCGCCATGACCACCACCCTGCGGGCCGATCCTCTGCGTGCTGCTCGCATTGCGTCCTCCTGTTGCCCTGACGTGCCGACCCCCCGGCCAACTACATGGTTGGACCCGCTGCTTCATGTCTTTCGTTCGTCGCTGCGGCTCGGGCGGGGAACGTGCGGGATGTGTATGTGCCAGGTAGTGTGGGAGCGCTCCCACAAGTGATGTGTTGAAGAGTCGTCGGTCCGGGCGGGGGTGTCAAGGGAACGGACGCGACGAATCGCGTTCAGTTATCGGCCTGTTAACTGGATGTTGCGGACGGCCCGGCGACACCCCCCGTTCACGGGAGAGGGACCGGAGTCGGTCATTACACCCGACCGGCCTGTTAAATTCCAGGCCAGCCGCAGAGTGCGGGGGTGACGACGGGAGGCGGAGCCGATGGCAAGCCACGGAGTGCGTGGTCGGAGCGGTGGCCGGCCCACCCTCGAAGAGGTGGCGGCCCGCGCGGGCGTCGGCCGCGGCACGGTCTCCCGCGTCATCAACGGCTCGCCGCGGGTGAGCGACGCGACCCGGGCGGCCGTGGAGGCGGCGGTCGCGGAGCTCGGTTACGTTCCGAACACGGCGGCCCGTGCGCTGGCGGCCAACCGCACGGACGCGATCGCCCTGGTGGTGCCGGAGCCGGAGACCCGGTTCTTCGCGGAGCCCTACTTCTCGGACATGCTGAAGGGCGTCGGCTCCGAGCTGTCCGAGACGGAGATGCAGCTGCTGCTGATATTCGCGGGCAGCGACAGGGAGCGGGAGCGGCTCGCCCAGTACCTCGCGGCGCACCGGGTGGACGGCGTCCTGCTGGTCTCGGTGCACGCCGACGACCCGCTGCCCGATCTGCTCACCCAGCTGGAGATCCCCGCGGTGATCAGCGGCCCGCGCTCGGCGGCGGAACCGCTGGCGTCGGTGGACTCGGACAACTACGGCGGCGCCCGCTCGGCCGTCGAGCACCTGCTCTCCCGGGGCCGCGGCCACATCGCCCACATCACCGGTCACCTCGCCGTCTACGGTGCCCAGCGACGCGTCGACGGCTACCGCGACGCTCTGCGGGAGGCGGGCCACGAGGTGGACGAGGGGCTCATCGAGCCGGGCGACTTCACCGAGGAGGGCGGGCGCCGCGCGATGGCGGAGCTGCTGCGCCGCCGCCCCGACGTGGACGCGGTCTTCGCCGCCTCGGACGTCACCGCGGCGGGCGCGAGCCAGATCCTGCGCGAGACGGGCCGGCGCATCCCGGACGACGTGGCCCTGGTCGGCTACGACGACTCGGCCATCGCCCGCCACATGGAGCCGCCGCTGACCAGCGTGCGCCAGCCCATCGAGGAGATGGGCCGCGCGATGATCGACCTGCTGCTGACCGAGATCGCCGACCGCCGCCCGGCCGCCTCGCGGGGCCTGGAGCGCCACCAGGTGGTCCTGGCGACGGAGCTGGTGGAGCGCAGGTCGTCATGAGACCGCGGGCGGGGGGCGTGCGCCGGGCGCGCGTCCCCCGGCGGCACCCTTTCGACGCGCGACGCGTCTTCGCAACGCAATCAGCCGGTGACTCTCTTGCGAGAATCACCGGCTGATCGCTCAGGGTGAGTGACGGGACTTGAACCCGCGGCATCCTGGACCACAACCAGGTGCTCTACCAGCTGAGCTACACCCACCAAGGCCGGTGCTCGAAATCCCGCGTGGCGGGGTTTCCCGACCGGCTGAGAAAAAGTGTACAGGGTCCGAAGGGGTGCTCGCG
Organism: Streptomyces violaceorubidus; assembly: GCF_000717995.1. Lineage (GTDB taxonomy): Bacteria > Actinomycetota > Actinomycetes > Streptomycetales > Streptomycetaceae > Streptomyces > Streptomyces violaceorubidus. The sequence goes on along the minus strand of NZ_JODM01000003.1, from coordinate 138,313 downwards.
CCCGGCTTTCCCGGGCGCCGTCCCCCGGCGGGCCCGGGCCGCTAACCGGCGGATACGACGTGCTTCGCGGCGATCGCCCTGGCCGTGTCGGAGTCGGGGCCGGGCTGCGGGACGAAGACCGCCTCCCGGTAGTAGCGCAGTTCGGCGATGGACTCGCGGATGTCGGCGAGCGCCCGGTGGTTGCCGTTCTTCTCGGGGCTGTTGAAGTACGCCCGCGGGTACCAGCGGCGGGCCAGCTCCTTGATCGAGGAGACGTCGACGATCCGGTAGTGGAGGTAGCCCTCCAGCGTCGCCATGTCCCGCAGCAGGAAGCCGCGGTCGGTGCCGACCGAGTTGCCGCACAGCGGGGCCTTGCCCGGCTCCTTCACATGCTCGCGCACATAGGCCAGGACCTGGGCCTCGGCGTCCGCCAGGGTCGTGCCGCCGTCCAGCTCCGCGAGCAGTCCGGACGCGGTGTGCATCTCGCGCACCACCTCCGGCATCGTCTCCAGGGCCCGCTCCGGGGGGCGGATGACGATGTCGACACCGTCACCGAGGATGTTCAGCTCGGAGTCGGTGACGAGGGCGGCAACCTCGATGAGCGCGTCGTCGGACAGCGAGAGGCCGGTCATCTCGCAGTCGATCCACACCATGCGATCGTTCATGCGGGCCACTGTACGGTGAGCGACTGTTCATCGGGCCCCCGGCGTCCGTGCGGGCGTCACGGGGGCTGCCGCCCCCGTGACGCCCGCTTCGGCCTGGACGGCCTCGTCCTCGGACGCCGGACGGGCCGAGTGTGCCCGTCCGGCGTTCAAGGGAACCGTCTGTCACCTCACGGTGCGCTGCGCTGGCCCGGGACGCTCGCCGCGCCCGCCGGCATCGGGGTCGCCGTGCGGCGGGTCTGGAACGGGACCGCGTTCTCCGGGGAGAGCGCGGCCGGCGGGTCGGACGGGGCCAGGGGCCGGGAGGTGCCCGCGGCGGCGGTGTCCGGGTCCGGCTGGCGGTCGCCCTGGGGGCGGCGGGCCCGGTAGGCCGCCCGGTAGGCGGCCGGGGACGAACCCAGCTGGCGGCGGAAGTGGCCGCGCAGCGCCACCGGCGAGCGGAAGCCGCACCGGCCGGCGACCTCGTCCACCGAGTAGTCCGACGTCTCCAGGAGGCGCTGCGCCTGGAGGACCCGCTGGGTGATCAGCCACTGGAGCGGGGCGCTGCCCGTCAGTGAGCGGAACCTGCGGTCGAAGGTGCGGCGGCTCATGTAGGCGCGGGCGGCCAGTGTCTCCACGTCGAACTGCTCGTGGAGGTGCTCCAGTGCCCAGGCGACGACCTCGGCGAGCGGGTCGGCGCCGATCTCCTCCGGTAAAGACCGGTCGAGGTAGCGCTCCTGGCCGCCCTGGCGGCGCGGCGGGACCACCAGGCGGCGGGCGAGCGCGCCGGCCGCCTCGTTGCCGTGGTCCGTGCGCACGATGTGCAGGCACAGGTCGATCCCGGCCGCGGTGCCGGCGGACGTGAGCACGTCGCCGTCGTCCACGAACAGTTCGCGGGGGTCGACGTGCACCGACGGATAGCGCTTGGCCAGTGTCGGCGCGTACATCCAGTGCGTGGTGGCGGGGCGGCCGTCCAGCAGGCCCGCGGCGGCCAGCACGAAGGCGCCGGTGCACAGGCCGACGATGCGGGCGCCCTCCTCGTGTGCCCGGCGCAGTGCGTCGAGCGCCTCCTGAGGCGGCGGCGAGGTGATCGACCGCCAGGCCGGGACGACGACGGTGCCCGCGCGCGAGATGGCCTCCAGCCCTTGCGGCGCGGTGAGTTCCAGGCCCCCCGTGGTCCGCAGCGGGCCCTCCTCGCCGGCGCACACCAGCAGCCGGTAGCGCGGCACGCCGGCGTCCTGGCGGTCGATCCCGAACACCGACAGCGGTATGGAACTCTCGAAGATGGGGCCGCCGCTGAACAGCAGCACCGCGACGATCTCCTTGCGGCGTCGCCCGGAAAGCTTCCGGGCCGCGGCTTCCGGCGCGGCAGCGGAGTCGTGGCTCATCCTGCTAAGCCCCCCTCGGTGGTCGCGGCGCCCTTCACCCTTCGGGTCTGTCGCTCCAACACGTTTCCCCTCGGTCCTGCACGAGTCCCCCGCCGTAGACGGTCAAGATCGAATCTACTGCGTCCCGCCGCGCCGAGGTGGCTGGTTCGGCACTTGGGACATTGTCGACATGGCAACTTGGCGTGAAGCAGTCGATCACGAAGGGTTGCACTCCGGGGCGCCCCTGGGAAGTGCGCCTTGTGTCAGTGGCCAATCCCCATAGGGTGCCGAGGGGTTCCCAGACCCTTTCCGTGCAGGTGGAACGGGGGTTTGGGGGTGGTGGGGGGTGCAGATGCGCCACCTGCGGAAGTTGGCTGAAAAGAAGCGGAACTGTGCGCGGAAACCGGTCAGTCGACCGGTGTGTTTTCTCCGGTGTGCCGACCGCCCCGCCGGGCCCGCGGCCGGGCCGCCAGACGCTCGGAACGCCGCAGCAGCAGACGGCAGGCGCCGGTGACGGCGGCGAGGCCGAAGGCCGTGCCGGCGGCGCCCGCGAAGGAGGCGCCGTACCAGAGGAGTGCGACGGGGACGAGGAAGCAACTGAACGCAGCCCAGCGGACGAGATCGGTGACGCCGTCCCGGCCGGGCGGGCCGGAGGTCGGTTCGGCGGGACGGTGCGGTCCTGGCACGGGTGCTCCCTGGGGTGGCGGCATGGAGATCAACGCCCGCGCGGCACGTCGGTCACGACCGGTTACGGACAGTTGAATCCCGTGCAAACCGCCTGTACAGAGCAGCAACCATTGCGTTACGGGCGCCCTCTCGGGCATGCTCCGGGGAATCCTGCGGGGACCCTCCGCGGGATCTGGGCGTAGGAGGCGTGCCGCCGTACCCTTGGGGGTATGGGGTTGGGAAGACCATTCCCGGACACAGCTCCGCCGCGCACTGTTGTCCCCCATAGAGGATAAAAACGCCGAGACAGCCATGGCCGGTCACGAATTCTTCGAACCCGCGGACCGCAAGCGGCCCGTCGCCGAACCTACGGCGGCCGAGCCCCTGGCGGCCGACGAGCCACGCCAGTCGTGCGACCCAGCCTTCAAGCACGGCGTCGTCGTCGGCTTCGACGGCTCCACCTCCAGCGAGCGCGCCCTCGCCTACGCCATCGGCATGGCCTCCCGGCTGGGTTCCGGCCTGGTCATCGTGCATGTCGCCAACCGGCTGCCCACCACGGTGTGGGCCGGCTGCGAACCTCCGGTCTTCGTCGACGTGCCCGACCACCGCACCGAGGTGCTCGGTCTGGAGCTGGCGTGCGCGGACTACCTCGCCGAGGTGCCCTGGATCCTCGTGGAGCGCGGCGGGGACATCTGCCACGAACTCGAAGAGGTGGGGCGGGAGTACGCGGCGGACGCCATCGTCGTCGGCTCCAGTCACGGCCTGGTCGGCCGCCTCTTCGGCTCCGTCGCGGGCCGGCTGGCCAAGCGGGCCAAGCGGCCCGTGGTGGTCATTCCCTGACGGACCGGACGCGTCCGGCACGACGAACGGCCCCCGCCCGTGTCAGCACGCGCGAGGGCCGTCCCGGTGGGGGGTGTGCGGCTACTCCACCGTCACCGACTTGGCGAGGTTGCGGGGCTTGTCGATGTCCCGGCCCAGGGCCAGGGCCGTGTGGTACGCGAGGAGCTGGAGCGGGATGCCCATGAGGATCGGGTCCAGCTCGTCCTCGTTCTTCGGGACGACGATCGTGTGGTCGGCCTTCTCCTGCTCCTGGTGGGCGACGGCGAGGATCTGACCGCTGCGGGCCTTGATCTCCTCCATGGCCGCGCGGTTCTTCTCCAGCAGGTCGTCGTCCGGCACGATCGCGACCGTCGGCAGGGCCGGCTCGATCAGGGCGAGCGGACCGTGCTTCAGCTCGGAGGCCGGGTAGGCCTCGGCGTGGATGTAGGAGACCTCCTTGAGCTTCAGCGAGGCCTCGCGGGCGACCGGGTAGCCCCGCACCCGGCCGATGAAGAGCATCGAGCGGGCCTCGGCGTACTGCGCGGCCAGCTTCCTGATGTCCTCCTCCTGCTCCAGCATCTCGGAGATCTGCGCGGGCAGCTTGCGCAGCCCCTCGATGATCCGCTTGCCGTCGCGGACCGAGAGGTCGCGGGTGCGGCCGAGGTGCAGGGCGAGCAGCGCGAAGGCGACGCAGGTGTTGGTGAAGCACTTGGTGGACACGACGCAGACCTCGGGCCCGGCGTGCACGTACATGCCGCCGTCGGCCTCGCGGGCGATCGCCGAACCGACCACGTTGACGATGCCGAGGACCCGGGCGCCCTTGCGCTTGAGCTCCTGCACGGCGGCCAGCACGTCGTACGTCTCGCCGGACTGGGAGACGGCGATGTACAGGGTGTCGGGGTCGACGACCGCGTTGCGGTAGCGGAACTCGGAGGCGGGCTCGGCGTCGGCGGGGATGCGGGCCAGCTCCTCGATCATCTGGGCGCCGATCTGGCCCGCGTGGTACGAGGTGCCGCAGCCGAGGATCTTCACGCGGCGCACGGCGCGCGCGTCGCGGGCGTCCAGGTTGAGGCCGCCGAGGTGCACGGTGGAGAAGCGGTCGTCGATCCGGCCGCGCAGCACGCGGTCCACGGCCTCGGCCTGCTCGTGGATCTCCTTGTGCATGTAGGTGTCGTGGCCGCCCATGTCGTAGGAGGCGGCCTCCCACTCCACGGTGGTGGGCTCGGACGTGGTCCGGGTGCCCTCGGTGGTGTAGGTGCGGAAGTCGTCGGCCTTGAGGGTGGCCATCTCGCCGTCGTCGAGCGTGACTATCTGCCGGGTGTGGGCGACCAGCGCCGCGATGTCGGAGGCGACGAACATCTCCTTCTCGCCGATGCCGAGGACGACCGGCGAGCCGTTGCGGGCGACGACGATGCGCTCGGGGAAGTCGGCGTGCATCACGGCGATGCCGTACGTGCCCTCGATGACCCGCAGGGTCTCGCGGACCTTGTCCTCCAGCTTCTCGGCCTCGGAGCGGGCGATGAGGTGGACGAGGACCTCGGTGTCGGTCTCGGAGAGGAACTCGACGCCGTCCGCCTCCAGCTTGCGGCGCAGGTCGGCGGCGTTGTCGATGATGCCGTTGTGGACGACGGCGACCTTGTTGTCGGCCGACATGTGCGGGTGGGCGTTCACGTCGGAGGGGGCGCCGTGGGTGGCCCAGCGGGTGTGGGCGATGCCGGTGGTGCCCTTGAAGCGCGCCGGGACCTTGGCCTCCAGGTCGCGCACCCGGCCCTTGGCCTTGACCATCCTGAGGCCGGCCGCCTTCGGGGAGGTCACGACGATGCCCGCCGAGTCGTACCCGCGGTACTCCAGGCGCTGGAGGCCTTCGAGGAGCAGGGGCGCGACGTCACGCTTGCCGATGTATCCGACGATTCCGCACATGTATCCGTAGACCTCGTGTCTCTCTTCGGCCTGACGGCCGTAGCCGGCTTCTCAGCCGTAGACGATGCGGCGCAGCTGACGGAGCGACAGCTCCGGGGGTGCGACCGCCCGGTATTTCAGTTCCGCCTCGATCCGTTCGAAGATCGTCGCGTTCACCAGGCCCTGGGCCTGGAGCTCGCGGTGGCGGCGACGGACGTACTCCTCGGTCGTCTCGTCGAAGTAGGCGAGCACGTCCTGGACCACGCGCAGCGCCTCGCCCCGGTTCAGGGGGGTGGACCGCGTCAGATGATCAACGAGTTCGTCGTGCACCCGGTAGATCCTGGGGTACGGGCGGCGCTTGCGCAAGAATCCTGCCCGATATCGGGCAGGTGTGGTCGGGCCTCCGGTGTGGCCGGGGCTACATCCGCTTCAGTACCGCCTGCTTCGCCAGGGTGAACTCCTCGTCCGTGAGGACCCCGGAGCGGTGCAGCTCGCCCAGCTCCCGCAGCCTGCGCAGCAGCGCGTCGTGGTCGTCCTCGGCGGCCGGTGCGGCGGCCGGTGCGGCGGCCGGGGAGGGCGCCGGGGAGGGGGCGGCCGTCTCGTCGGCCGCGCGGGAGTCCCCCGGGGCCGGGCGGGCGGTCGGGTGCGGCAGGCGGGCCTGCACGGCCGCGGCCACCAGGGCCATCAGCGGGTCCTTCTTGAAGCCCCACAGCTCGACGGCGTTGGGGTCGAACTTCGGCGGCACCTTGTTCGGAGCCGCCCGCACGGTGAAGCGGAGGTGGCCGTTGGCCCCGCCCCCCGAGGGCCGCCACTGCACGGCGACGATGTCGGTCAGAGGGAGGGTGCGCGGTCCGGCGGCGGACTTGGCCTCCTCCGCCTGCCACCTCCACTCCAGCCGCACCGCCTCCCCGTCGAAGCTCGCGACCCCGTCCCCGGCCGACACCGACCGCGGCACCGACGGGCCCGGCAGCAGATAGGCGTCCACCGGCCCGGACGGAACCTGGTCCAGGAGCAGGGCGTTGCGCACCTCGTCCACGAAGTACTCGGCCACCCCGTAGCGGTCGGGCTCCACCGCGAGCTGGTACGGGTCGTGCGGCTCGGTCAGCCGGCCGCCCGTCGCGAGGAGCAACGGGTCGGCGCCGTCCCGCAGCCGGAGCCTGAGCCGCCCCGACTTCTTGCCCTGCTCGAACGATATGCCCGCCAACGCCCCGAGCGGCACGAGCAGTTCACCCAGTTCCCTGCGGAGCAGACCGACGTTCTTGTCCCGGCCGGGTGTCAGCCGCAGGGCGTCGCCGTCGAAGACCCACGTTCCGTCCTTCTGGATGATTTCCGCCATGCGGGGATTGTTTCATCGCTCCCGCGGGCGGTGATGGTGCGGGAGAGTGGTCCGCACCCGTCCCAACCCCCGCTCAAGGACCCCTGATTGCACCTGATCGCACGCCTCGCGAAGGGAGCGCACGTGAGACCTCATCGACGGCACCACAGAACGACTCCCCGCATCACCCGGCTGCTGGGAGCGCTGCTGCTGGTGGCGGCGGTCGGCGCCATGACCACCGGCGCCGCCCCGGACCGCAGGACGGCCGCGGAGCCGACCCCCCTGGACCGGGTGATCCCGGCCCCGGCCTCGGTCGACCCCGGCGGCGCGCCGTACCGCGTCACCCCCGGCACCCACATCCGCGTCGGCGACTCGCGCGAGGCCCGCCGCGTCGGCGACTACCTCGCCGACCTCCTGCGGCCCTCCACGGGTTACCGACTCCCCGTCACCTCCCACGGCCGGGGCGGCATACGACTGCGCCTGGCCGAGGGCCCGTACGGCGACGAGGGCTACCGGCTCGACAGCGGACCCTCGGGCGTCACCATCACCGCCCGCGAGCCCGCCGGGCTCTTCCACGGCGTCCAGACCCTGCGCCAGCTGCTGCCCCCCGCCGTCGAGAAGGACTCCGCGCAGGCGGGCCCCTGGCTGGTCGCGGGCGGCACCATCGAGGACACCCCGCGCTACGCCTGGCGCAGCGCCATGCTCGACGTCTCCCGGCACTTCTTCGGCGTCGACGAGGTCAAGCGCTACATCGACCGCGTGGCCCGCTACAAGTACAACAAGCTCCACCTGCACCTCAGCGACGACCAGGGCTGGCGCATCGCCATCGACTCCTGGCCGCGCCTGGCGACGTACGGCGGGTCCACCGAGGTCGGCGGCGGCCCCGGGGGCTACTACACCAAGGCGGACTACCGGGAGATCGTCCGCTACGCCGCCTCCCGCCACCTGGAGGTGATCCCCGAGATCGACATGCCCGGCCACACCAACGCCGCGCTCGCCTCCTACGCCGAGCTGAACTGCGACGGCGTGGCGCCCCCGCTGTACACCGGCACCAAGGTCGGCTTCAGCTCGCTGTGCGTGGCCAAGGACGTCACCTACGACTTCGTGGACGACGTCCTCGGCGAACTCGCCGCGCTCACCCCCGGTCGCTATCTGCACATCGGCGGCGACGAGGCGCACTCCACGCCGCACGCCGACTTCGTGACGTTCATGAAGCGGGTGCAGCCGACCGTCGCCAAGTACGGCAAGACGGTCGTCGGCTGGCACCAGCTGGCCGGCGCCGAACCGGCCGACGGCGCGCTCGTCCAGTACTGGGGCCTGGACCGCACCAGCGACGCCGAGAAGACCGAGGTCGCCGAGGCCGCCAGGAACGGCACCGGGCTGATCCTCTCCCCGGCCGACCGGACGTACCTGGACATGAAGTACACCAAGGACACCCCGCTGGGCCTGTCCTGGGCGGGCTACGTCGAGGTGCGGCGGTCCTACGACTGGGACCCGGCCGCCTATCTGCCGGGCGCCCCGGCCGACGCGGTCCGCGGGGTCGAGGCACCGCTGTGGACGGAGACCCTCTCCGACCCGGACCAGCTGGACTTCATGGCCTTCCCGAGGCTGCCGGGCGTCGCCGAGCTGGGCTGGTCCCCGGCGTCGACGCACGACTGGGACGCCTACAAGGTGCGGCTCGCCGCGCAGGCACCGTACTGGGAGGCGGCGGGGATCGACTACTACCGCTCGCCGCAGGTGCCCTGGACCTGACCCCGCACGGCACGACGGGCACCCCGGAGGACCGTCTCCGGGGTGCCCGTGTCCGTGGGGCCCGTGTCCGTGGGCCCTGGCCGCCTACCGTCCCGCTATCGGATTCCTCAGGTTCCCGATCAGCTGGAGCGCGCCGGACGGGTCGGCCAGGTCCACCATCTGCCGGTTGTCGCGCAGCTGGAGCCGGTTGAGGCAGGACAGCGCGAACTCGGGCGCGAACATGTCGTACCGCTCGAACTTGTCGGCCAGCTCCGGCACCGACGCCTGGTACTCCCGGGTGACCTCCGCGACCGTCCGCCAGAAGGCGTCCTCATCCACGATCCCCTCCTCGGCGAGGTGGGCGGCCAGGAAGCGGAAGAAGCAGTCGAAGACGTCCGTGAGGATCGACAGGAGCTTCTTGTCGTCCGGCACGTCCACCGCGATGCGGGAGACCTCCGGCGGCAGCACGGCGTCCGGGTCCATCACCGCGATCTCCTCGGCGATGTCCTTGTAGATCGCGCGCCGCACCACCCCGTCCGCCAGGACCAGGATCACGTTCTCGCCGTGCGGCATGTACACCAGGTCGTAGGCGTAGAAGCTGTGCAGCAGCGGGACGTAGTAGGCCCGCAGGTAGTGGCGCAGCCACTCGGTGGGGATGAGTCCGGACCGCTCGATCAGCGCGCCCGCGAAGGAGGCGCCCTCGTGGTCCACGTGGACCAGGGAGGCCATGGTGGCGAGCGTCTCGCCCTCCTGGAGGGACGGCACCGGGCTCTCCCGCCACAGCGCCGCCAGCATCTTGCGGTAGGGCGAGTGGCGGTCGGTGGCCTGCTCGTACTCCAGGTGCCGGTAGCCGACGGCGGCCCGCTCCCGGATGATGCTCAGCCCCGTCCCCTTCAGCACCGGGTCGCCCTCGATCAGCCGGGCGAGCCAGTCGTTGATGGCCGGGGCGGCCTCCATGTACGCGGCCGACAGCCCGCGCATGAAGCCCATGTTGAGGACGGACAGGGCCGTCTTCACGTAGTGCTTCTCGGGGTGCGAGGCGTTGAAGAAGGTGCGGATGGACTGCTGGGCCAGGTACTCGTCGTCGCCCTCGCCGAGGCAGACCAGGAGCCCGCGGGCGACCTCGGCGGCGAAGGTCACGGTGAGCTTGTTCCACCACTGCCAGGGGTGCACCGGGATGAGGAGGTAGTCGGCCGGGTCCAGGCCGCGCTCGCGCAGCACGCCGTGGAAGCGCTCGACCGTGGCCGCGCCCAGCTCGTCGCGGACGAAGGACTCGTACTCGATGCCCACGCCCGCGGTGAAGGCCGCCCGCGAGCGGTGCGCCGCCAGCCACACCAGCCGGACCGGGCTCGCGGTCTCGGGGGCGTAGGACAGGTACTCGTGGATGCCGAAGCCGAGGCGGCCGTTGTTGGCGACGAAGCAGGGGTGGCCCTCGGTCATGCCGGTCTCGACGGCCTGGAAGCCGCTGCGGGCCAGCTCGGCGGAGGTGAGCTGGGGCTTGGTGAGCTTGTAGCAGGTGCCGGAGAGGGTGGAGGAGATCTCCTCCAGGTAGACCGGCAGGATCTCCTCGCTCAGACCCAGGGCCTGCTTCAGCTCGACGAAGAAGTCCAGCGCGGCGAGCGGGAGTTCCACGCCCTCGCGGTGGCGGGTGATCGAGTCGGCGGCCACCTGCCAGTGGTCCAGGGCGCGGACGGTGGCGGTGAAGCGGTAGACGGTCCGGCCGTCGTCGCTGCGGACGGTGTACGCGTCGCCCGTGCACCGCTCCGGCGTGATCAGCCGCTCGTGCGTGAACTCGGCCAGTGCCTTGCGGATCAGCAGGCGGTTGGCCCGCTCCCAGCGTTCGGGGGAGAGGTGGGCCACGGCGTCGGACAGGCTCATGAGGGCACCCCCGTCGCGGCGAGAAACCGAGCTCGGGTGCAGAAGCTGAGCAGCGCCTTCTTCTCCGGCTTCTGGATCTCGCGCTCCGCCACGAAGCCGACGGCCTCGTTCAGGGCGTGGACGGCCTTGTTGTGGACGTCGGGTTCGACGACCACCCGCAGGGTGGCCGGGTCCTCGAAGAGGTGCGCCATGACGGCGGTGATCACGGAGCGGGTGAAGCCGTGCACCGGCTTGTCCGTCGGCGGCGTGAGGAAGTGCATGCCGACGTCCCCGGGCTGCGGCTCGTACAGGCCGACCAGTTCGCGGTGGGCGGGGTCGTACTTCTCCATCAGGAAGGCGGGCTCGCCGTCCCGGAGGCCCAGCAGGGCGTGGTGGTGCTCGTCGGCGGCGATCTCCATGTACGCGCGCTCGACCTCCTCCAGTTTCGCGTCCTGCATCATCCAGAAGGCGGCCTTGGGGTGGGTGACCCAGGTGTGCAGGAGCTCGGCGTCCTTCAGCGGGTCGAGGGGGCGGAACGTGAAGGTCATACGGAGAACTCCTGGAACGCGATCGACTTCTCGACCGGGTAGTACTCGCGCCCGAGCAGCTCCCGGACGATGCAGCTGTTGCGGTAGGCGCCCATGCCCAGGTCGGGGCTGGTGACGCTGTGTGCGTGGACTCCCGCGTTCTGGAGGAACACCCCGCTCCCCGTGACGTCCACGGAGTAGTTGCGGGCGATGTCGAAGTTGCCGCGGGAGTCGCGGCGCAGCCGGTCGCGGACGGGCTTGAGGAACTCCGGCTCGGTGTACCGGTAGCCGGTGGCGAGGACCAGGCCCTCGGTCTCGATCTCGAAGTCCTCGCCCTGCTCCTCCTGGCGGAAGCCGAGCGTGTAGGTGCCGTCCGCGTACCGGGCGCCGGTCAGCGCCGAGTTGGTGAGCAGCCGGGTGGGCACCGGACCGGCGATTCTCTTCTGGTAGAGCAGGTCGAAGATCTCGTTGATCAGGTCGCCGTCGATGCCCTTGAAGAGGCCCTTCTGCTCGGCCGTGAGGCGGTAGCGGGTGTCCTCGGGCAGCGCGTGGTAGTAGTCCACGTACTCCGGGGAGGTCATCTCCAGGGTGAGCTTGGTGTATTCGAGGGGGAAGAAGCGGGGGGAGCGGGTCACCCAGTTGAGCCGGTAGCCGTGGACGTCGATCTCGCCGAGCAGGTCGTGGTAGATCTCGGCGGCGGACTGGCCGCTGCCGACCAGCGTGATCGACTTCTTCTTCACCAGCTCCGCCCGGTGCTGGACATACCGGGAGTTGTGGAGGAAGTCCCCGGCCAGGCCCCGGCAGGCGTCCGGGATGTGCGGCGGGGTGCCGGTGCCGAGGACCAGGCGGCGGGCGCGGTAGGTGTCGCCGGAGGTGGTGGCGACGGCGTACAGCTCCTCCCGCTCGTCGTACGTCACCTCGGTGACCGTGGTGGAGAAGCGGACGCTGCCCAGCTTGTGCGCGGCCCAGCGGCAGTAGTCGTCGTACTCGACGCGCAGCGGGTAGAAGTTCTCCCGGATGTAGAACGAGTAGAGCCTGCCCTGCTCCTTCAGGTAGTTCAGGAAGGAGTACGGCGAGGTCGGGTCGGCGAGGGTGACCAGGTCCGACATGAACGGGGTCTGGAGGTGGGCGCCGTCCAGGAACATCCCGGCGTGCCATTCGAAGTCCGGCTTGGACTCCAGGAAGACGCCGTTCAGCTCGGCGACGGGCTCGGTGAGGCAGGCCAGGCCGAGGTTGAAAGGGCCGAGGCCGATCCCCACGAAGTCGTACGGGGCGCTGGCTTCAGGAAGCGCGGTCAAGGGAGTCTCCCAGGTACTGCTCGGCGTGGCCGGCGATCAGGTCGAGGACGGCGGCGATGTCGGCCGTGGTCGTCTCGGGGTTGAGCAGGGTGAACTTCAGGTAGTGGCGGCCGGCCACCTTGGTGCCCGCGACCACGGCGTCGCCGGAGGCGAACAGGGCCTTGCGGGCGTAGAGGTTGGCGCGGTCGATCTCGGCGGGGTCGGTGACGGCCGCCGGGACGCAGCGGAAGACCAGGGTGGACAGCGACGGCTGGACGACCACGTCGAAGCGCGGGTCGGCGGCGAGCATTCTCCAGCCCTCGGCGGCCAGGTCGCAGACCTCGTCGAAGAGTTCGCCGATGCCGTCGGCGCCCATCACGCGCAGGGTCATCCAGAGCTTGAGCGCGTCGAAGCGGCGGGTGGTCTGAAGGGACTTGTCCACCTGATTGGGGATGCGTTCCCGCACCATGCGGCGCGGGTTGAGGTACTCCGCGTGGTAGGTGGCGTGCCGCAGCGTGGCCGCGTCGCGGACCAGCACGGCGGACGAACTCACCGGCTGGAAGAAGGACTTGTGGTAGTCCACGGTGACCGAGTCGGCCCGCTCGATGCCGTCGATGCGGTGCCGGTACTTCAGGGAGGCGAGCAGCCCGCAGCCGTAGGCCGCGTCGACGTGCATCCACACGCCGTACTGCTCGCACAGCCCGGCGATCTCCTCCAGCGGGTCGATCGAGCCGAAGTCGGTGGTGCCGCCGGTGGCGACGACGGCCATGGGGACCAGACCGCCCTTCGCGCAGCGCTCCAGCTCACGGGCGAGGGCGACGGTCTGCATGCGCTTGTCGCGGTCGACGGGGATCGACACGACGGCGTCGGGGCCGAGGCCGAGCAGTTTCGCCGACTTCCTCACGCTGAAGTGGCTCACCTCGGAGGCGAAGATCCGCAGGTCGGCGAAGTTCTCGGCCTTCGCCTCCTCGCGGGCCAGCAGCAGCGCCTGGAGGTTGGACTGGGTGCCGCCGGAGGTGAACACGCCGTCGGCCGCCGGACCGAGGCCGATCCGGGCGCAGGTCCAGTCGATGAGCTTCCGCTCGATGAGGGTGCCGCCGGCCGACTGGTCCCAAGTGTCCAGGGAGGAGTTGACGGCGGACAGGACCGCCTCGCCGAGCACCGCCGGTATGACCACGGGGCAGTTGAGGTGGGCGAGGTAGCGGGGGTGGTGGAAGTAGACGGCGTCGCGCAGGTAGACGTCCTCCAACTCGTCGAGGACCGCGGCCGTGTCGTGCAGGGGCCGGTCGAGGTCGATAGCGTCGATGCGGGGGGAGAGGGCGTCGACCGTGACTCCGGTGAAGGGCCGGTCGGTGGTGGCGATTGTGGCGGCCACCCGCTCGACTCCTTCGGTCACGGAGCGGCGGTACCGCTCCGCGGTGGCGTCGTTGAGCAGGTGCGAGCGCATGGGGGGTCCTCCGGTGGGGACGGTCCGAGAGGGACGGGAGAGGGCGAAAGGCCCTCGCTTCGACTTAGGTAAGCCTAACCTAAGTCGAGTCGATCAAGCGCGCACCGATGGGTGACCGCTGTCACGCCCGCCCCGTCCGCGTCCTCGTGCGGGGGCGGGCGCCGGCTCTCGATCCTCAGCCCTGCGCGCGGAGTTGTTCCTCCGTCAGGCCCCGGCGCCAGTAGCCGACGAAGGTGACGCGCCGCCGGTCGACGCCGCGCTCGCCCACGAAGTGCCGCCGCAGCTCCTTGACGCACCCGGACTCGCCCGCGATCCAGACGTAGGGGTGCTCGGCGCCCGGCAGCCGGGCGTCGCGGAGGGCGGCGAGGCCTGCCCCGGGCCCGCCGCCGGCGTCCCTGACCAGCCAGGTGACCTCGGCGTCCGCGGCCGTGCGCAGGTCCTGCACGTCCTCGGCGTGCGGCACCTCCAGCCAGACGCGGGCGGGGGTACCGGCCGGCAGTGCCTCCACGATCGCGCAGGCGGCCGGTACGGCGGTCTCGTCGGCCCAGATCACCACCAGGTCGGTGTCCTCGGGCGGCCGGAAGCGGATCGCCCGGTTGTCGGCGAGGGCCGGGCCGAGCAGCAGCACCCGGTCGCCGGGGGCGGCGCCTGCGGCCCAGCGGGCGGCGGGGCCCGCCTGGATGCCCGATCCCGCGTCGAGGCCGTGCAGGACGAAGTCGACGTCGATCTCGGTGGTGAGCCCGTCACCGTCCCGGCGCAGCGCCCGCAGCGTGTACGAGCGCATCACCGCCCGTACGCCGTCCGGCAGTTCGCGCCAGCCCTGCCACCAGCCCTCGCCCAGCTCGACGGGGACCGCCGGTTCGGCCTGCCCCGGGTGCGGCAGGAACAGCGACAGCGACTGGTCGAGGCCGTCGGAGCGGAAGGCACGCAGGTCGGGTCCGGCGAGGGTGACCCGGGCCAGGGACGGGCCGAGCCGCCTCGTCCGTACGACCTGGAGGGAGAAGAAACGGAACGGGGCGGCCACGGCCGTCGTCATGGAGGGCTCCGGAGAGGGGTGGTGGGTCAGCCGACCTTCTTGGCCTTCTCGATCGCCTCGGCCAGGTTGTCCAGCAGGGGCGCGCACTTGTCGTAGGACAGGATCGGCTCGGGGGAGCGGGCGATGACCTGGCCGGCCTTGACCGCGGGCAGCTTCTTCCAGGTGCCCTCGGTGATGTCCGCGGGCTGGATGGTGGAGGCGCGGTCGTCCATGATGATGAGGTCGGCCGGGTACTTGTCGACGTTCTCCCAGCTGAGGCTCTCGAACCAGCCGCCGGTCGCCTTCTTGGCCTCCTCGGAGGGCTCGACGAAGTTCACGCCGAGGGACTTGAAGTACTCCAGGTCCACCGAGAGGTTGGTGCCGGAGACGTAGAGCAGGTCGGGGCTCGCGGAGCCGGCCAGCACCCGGATCTCGGGCCTGGCCTTGGCGGCGGCGCGCAGCCGGGCGGAGGCCTGGTCGAAGGCGGCCTTGGCGTCGGTGACCTTCTTGGCCTTCATGTCCCCGCCGAGCGACTCGGCCAGCTCCCACATGCGCTGGAGCGGCTGGGTGAGCTTGCGGTCGAAGACCGAGATCCCCACGCTCGGGGCGAGCTTGGCGATCTTGTCCTTCGACTCCTCCGGGACGGACCAGAGGGTGCCCGCGGTGTCGAACGTCGTGGTGATGAGCACCTCGGGGGCGAGGGCGGCGTACTTCTCGACGTTGAGCTTGCCCCACTCGTTGCCGAGGACGGTGACCTTGTCGACGTCGAGGTCGCCGGCCTGCACGTCGGGCTTGCCGTCCTTGGTGGTGGTCGGGCCGAAGACGCCCTTGACCTGCACGCCGTAGTCGAACAGGGCGGCGGCGACACCGGTGAAGGCGACGATGTTCGTCGGCACCTTGTCCAGCTTCACCGTGGTGCCGCGGTCGTCCTTGAAGGACCAGGGGCCCGACTTGGCGGCGCCCTCGCTCGTCCCGCCGCTGTCCTTGTCGTCGTCCCCGCAGGCCGCGAGCACGGCACCGAGGCCGAGGGCGCCGCCGGCGGCGAGGATTCCGCGACGGGTCGGGTGGGTGGCTCTGGCGTTGGACATGGTGGTGGCTGCCTTCGAACGGTGCGGAGCGTCGTGCTCTGCGGGACAATTCGAAGGTAGGTTAGCCTAACCTCAGATCTTGTCCAGGGGTGGGGGCCGGTGCGGCCCCCACCCCGCCGCCCGAGGCTGGGGCGCGGCGGCCGGGCCTCAGCTCACCAGCCCCAACTCCCGTGCGATCAGCATCCGCTGGACCTCGCTGGTGCCCTCGCCGATCTCCAGGATCTTGGCGTCCCGCCACATGCGGGCCACCGGGTACTCGTTCATGAAGCCGTAGCCCCCGTGGATCTGGGTGGCGTCCCGGGCGTTGTCCACCGCGACCGTCGACGAGTACAGCTTCGCCAGCGCCGCCTCCTTCTTGAAGGGCTCGCCCGCCACCAGGCGCGAGGCCGCGTCCCGCCAGGCGAGGCGGGACGTGTGGGCCTTCATCTCCATGTCGGCGATCTTGAACTGGATGGCCTGGTTGGCGCCGATGGGCCTGCCGAAGGCGTGACGTTCCTTCGCGTAGGCGACCGACTCGTCCACACAGCCCTGCGCGAGCCCCGTGCCCAGCGCGGCGATGGCGACCCGGCCCTCGTCCAGGATGCGCAGGAACTGCGCGTAGCCGCGCCCCCGCTCGCCCAGCAGGTTCGCCGCCGGGACCCGGACGTCGGCGAAGGACAGCTCACGGGTGTCCGAGGCGTTCCAGCCGACCTTCGAGTACGGGGCGGCCACCGTGAAGCCCGGGGTGCCCGAGGGGACGATGATCGACGAGATCAGGGGCCTGCCGTCGGGCCCCCGGCCGGTGACCGCCGTGACCGTCACCAGGCCGGTGATGTCCGTGCCGGAGTTGGTGATGAAGCACTTGGTGCCGTTGATCACCCACTCGTCGGTGGCCTCGTCCAGGCGGGCCGTGGTCCGGGTCGCGCCCGCGTCGCTGCCGCCGTCCGGCTCGGTGAGGCCGAAGGCGCCCAGGATCTCGCCCGAGCAGAGGCGGGGGAGCCACTGGCGCTTCTGCTCCTCGGTGCCGAAGAGATGGATCGGCATCGCCCCCAGCGAGACGCCCGCCTCCAGCGTGATCGCCACCGAGGAGTCGACCCGGGCCAGCTCCTCCAGGGCCACGCCCAGGGCGAAGTAGTCGCCGCCCATGCCGCCGTACTCCTCCGGGAAGGGCAGCCCGAACAGGCCCATGCGGCCCATCTCGCGGACGATCTCGTACGGGAACTCGTGCCGCTCGTAGAAGTCGCCGATCTTCGGCGCCACCACGTCGTGCGCGAACTGCTCGACCGTGCGGCGCAGTTCGTCCAGTTCGGGGGAGAGCTTGTGGTCCATGGTGTTCACGACTCCTGGTGGGAGAGGGCTCGAACGGTGCGGGACGGGCTGGGCCGGCCCAGATGCGCGGCCATCCAGACGCTTGTGGCGACGAGACGGCCGAGATCGACCCCGGTGTCGATGCCGAGACCCCGCAGCATCCACACGAGGTCCTCGGTGGCGAGGTTGCCGGTGGCGGACTTCGCGAAGGGGCAGCCGCCCAGCCCGCCGGCGGAGGCGTCGACCGTGGTCACGCCCTGCTGGAGCGCGGCCAGTGTGTTGGCCAGGGCCTGGCCGTAGGTGTCGTGGAAGTGGACGCCCAGCGCGGACACCGGCACGCCCGCCCCGGTCAGCGCGGTGAGCAGCGCCGTCACATGGCCCGGGGTCGCCACGCCGATGGTGTCGCCCAGGCTCAGCTCGTCGCAGCCCATGTCCAGCAGGGCCCGGCAGACCCGCACCACCTGGGGGACCGGGACCGGGCCCTCCCACGGGTCGCCGAAGCACATGGAGAGATAGCCGCGGACGTGGACGCCGCTCGCCTTCGCCCGGGACACCACCGGCTCGAACATGGCCAGCGCCTCGTCCACCGTGCGGTTGAGGTTGGCCCTGGCGAAGGACTCCGTGGCGCTGGCGAAGACCGCGACACGGCGCGCGCCGAGCGCCAGGGCCCGCTCCAGGCCGCGTTCGTTCGGCACCAGCACCGGCAGCTCGACGGGCAGGTCCGCCACCGCCGGGAACAGCTCCTCCGCGTCCGCCAACTGGGGGACCCACTTGGGGTGGACGAAGCTCGTCGCCTCGATGGTCGTCAGGCCCGTGCCGGCCAGGCGGCGGACGAACTCCGCCTTGACGGCCGTGGGCACCATCGCCTTCTCGTTCTGCAGTCCGTCCCGCGCGCCGACCTCGTGGACGCGGACACGGGCGGGCAGGCCCTTCGCGGGAACGGCCATCGGGAGGCCCGGTTCCGGGGCGTTCATGACGTCTCCTCCTCCGCCGCGCCGTCGGTGGGCGCGATGACCGCGAGCACCTGGTCCATGGCGACGGTCGTGCCCGGCGCCACGTCCAGCTCGGCGACGGTGCCGGCGTGCGGGGCGGAGACGACGTGCTCCATCTTCATCGCCTCCACCACCAGCAGGCTCTGCCCGGCGCTCACCTCGTCGCCGACGGCGACCTTCACCACCGTCACCGTGCCCGGCATCGGCGCGGTCAGCGAGTCGGCGCCCGCGTGGGCGGCCCGGTCGAGGGAGGCGGCGACCGGATCGTGGTCGCGCACCTGCCAGGCGTCGCCGTCGCGGCCCAGCCAGTCGGCGGCGCGGTGGAAGGTGTGCCGGACGCCGTCCAGGGTGACGGCGACCCGGTCGTCGGTGACGGTGTGGGAACCGCGCGGGGTGTGGGTGACGGGCTCTTGTCCCGTCGCACGCAGGGGGAAGGCGACCGGCTTGGACTCGCCCCCGGTACGCCAGCCGTTCGGCACCGAGAACGGGTCCGTCCAGCCCGCACCGCGCGGACGCAGCGCCTCGAGCCGTACGGCCGCCGCCGCCTCGTACACCGCCTCGGGTACGGCGGTGGCGACCAGGTCGTCGACCTCGCGCTCCACCAGGCCCGTGTCCAGCTCGCCCGCCACCACCGCCGGGTGCGCCAGCAGCCGCCGCAGGAACCCGGCGTTGGTCTGCACGCCCAGGGTGACCGTCCCGGCCAGGGCCGCCCGGAGCCTGCGCAGCGCGGTGGCCCGGTCGGGGCCGTACGCGATCACCTTGGACAGCATCGGGTCGTACAGGCTGCCGACCTCGGTGCCCTCGCTGAGCCCGGAGTCGGTGCGCACGCCCTCGCCCTCGGGCTCGCGCAGCCGCAGCACCGTGCCGCCGGAGGGCAGGAAGCCGCGCGCGCCCTCCTTGACGGACACGGTCTCCGCGCACAGCCGGGCCTCGATCGCGTGCCCGGTCAGCCGTACGTCGTCCTGCGTGAGGCCGAGCCGCTCGCCGGCCGCCACCCGCAGCTGCCACTCCACCAGGTCCAGGCCGGTCACCAGCTCGGTCACCGGGTGCTCGACCTGGAGACGGGTGTTCATCTCCATGAAGTAGTACTGGGAGGGATCGCCCCCCGGGACGATGAACTCCACCGTGCCCGCGCCCCGGTAGCCGCAGGAGCGGGCCGCCTGTACGGCCGCCTCGCCCATCGCGGCGCGGGTCGCCTCGTCCAGCAGGACGCTCGGCGCCTCCTCGATCACCTTCTGGTGCCTGCGCTGGAGCGAGCACTCGCGCTCGCCCAGGTGCACCACGTTCCCGTGGCCGTCGGCCAGGACCTGGATCTCGATGTGCCGGGGCCGGTCGATCCACCGCTCCACCAGCAGCGTGTCGTCGCCGAAGGAGGCACGGGCCTCGCGGCGGGCGGCGGCGATCTCGTCGGCCAGCACCGCCGGGTCCCGCACCAGCCGCATGCCCTTGCCGCCCCCGCCCGCCGAGGGCTTGAGCAGCACCGGCGTGCCGATCTCCCGGGCGGCGTCGGCGAGCTGCGCGTCGGTGAGCCCGCTGCCGCTGGAGCCGGGCACGACCGGGACCCCGGCCGCCTTCACCGTCTCCTTGGCCCGGATCTTGTCGCCCATCAGGGCGATGGCGTCGGCGGACGGCCCGATGAAGACCAGCCCCGCCTCCTCGCAGGCCCGCGCGAAGCCCGCGTTCTCGGCGAGGAAGCCGTACCCGGGGTGGACGGCCTGCGCGCCGGTGCGGGCGGCGGCCTCCAGCAGCCGCTCGACCACCAGATAGCTCTCCGTCGCAGGCGCCGGGCCGATCCGCACCGCCTCGTCGGCCTCCCGCACGTGCCGGGCGTCCGCGTCGGCGTCGGAGAAGACCGCCACCGAGCGCACGCCCATCGAGCGCAGGGTCCGGATGACGCGGACGGCGATCTCGCCCCGGTTGGCGACGAGCACGGTGTCGAACATGCGTGGCGTCCTGTCCGTGTTCGTGTTCGTGTTCGTGTTCGTGTTCGTGTTCTGCATGGGTCCCCTCCTCACATCCGGAAGACGCCGAACTGGGGCTCGCCCAGCGGCGCGTTGGCACACGCGGTCAGGGCCAGGCCCAGTACCTGCCGGGTGTCGGCGGGCTCGATCACGCCGTCGTCCCACAGGCGTGCCGTCGCGTAGTAGGCGTTGCCCTGCCGCTCGTACTGGGCGCGGACCGGCGCCTTGAAGGACTCCTCCTCCTCGGCCGGCCACTCCTCGCCGCGCGCCTCCAACTGGTCCCGCTTGACGGTGGCCAGCACGGAGGCGGCCTGCTCGCCGCCCATGACGGAGATCTTGGCGTTGGGCCACATCCACAGGAAGCGCGGCGAGTAGGCCCGCCCGCACATCGAGTAGTTCCCCGCGCCGTAGGACCCGCCGACGACCACCGTCAGCTTCGGTACGCGGGTGCACGCCACCGCCGTCACCATCTTGGCGCCGTGCTTGGCGATGCCACCGGCCTCGTAGTCCCGGCCCACCATGAACCCGGAGATGTTCTGGAGGAACACCAGCGGGATGCCGCGCTGGTCGCACAGCTCGATGAAGTGGGCGCCCTTCTGGGCCGACTCGGAGAAGAGGATGCCGTTGTTGGCGACGATGCCGACCGGGTGGCCGTGGATGCGGGCGAAGCCGGTGACCAGGGTCTGCCCGTACTCGGACTTGAACTCGGCGAAGCGGGAGCCGTCCACCACCCGGGCGATGACCTCGCGCACGTCGTAGGGGGTGCGGGAGTCCACCGGCACCACGCCGTACAGGCCCTGGGGGTCGACCTTCGGCTCGATGGCGGGCTCCACGTCCCAGGGGAGCGCGCCGCGCCGCGGCAGGGTGGAGACGATCTGCCGCACGATGCGCAGGGCGTGCGGGTCGTCCTCGGCGAGGTGGTCGGTCACGCCGGACACCCGCGAGTGGACCTCGCCGCCGCCCAGCTCCTCCGCCGTGACCACCTCACCGGTGGCCGCCTTCACCAGCGGCGGACCGCCCAGGAAGATCGTGCCCTGGTCGCGGACGATCACGGCCTCGTCGCTCATCGCCGGGACGTACGCGCCGCCCGCCGTGCAGGAGCCGAGGACCGCGGCGATCTGCGGGATGCCGGCGCCCGACATCCGGGCCTGGTTGTAGAAGATCCGCCCGAAGTGCTCGCGGTCGGGGAAGACCTCGTCCTGCATCGGCAGGAAGGCGCCCCCCGAGTCCACCAGGTACAGGCACGGCAGCCGGTTCTCCAGCGCCACCTCCTGCGCCCGCAGGTGCTTCTTCACGGTCATCGGGTAGTACGTGCCGCCCTTGACGGTGGCGTCGTTGGCGACGATCACGCACTCCCGGCCGCTGACCCGGCCGATGCCGGCGACGACGCCGGCGGCCGGGGCCGCGCCCTCGTAGAGCCCGTCGGCCGCGAGCGGCGCCAGCTCCAGGAACGGCGAGCCCGGGTCGAGCAGCGTGTCCACGCGGTCGCGCGGCAGCAGCTTGCCCCGCGCGGTGTGCCGGGCCCGCGCCCGCTCGCCGCCGCCCAGCCGGGCCGCCGCGAGCTTGGCGCGCAGTTCCTGAACGAGGACGGCGTGCGCCTCCTCGTTGGCCCGAAAGGCCTCCGAGGCGGGGTCGGCCGCCGTCGTCAGCTCCGGTGCCTCGTGCATCCTGCGGTCCCCTCACCCGAAATTTCGATCGGTCGATCGGTTAATGAGCGTTAACGCATGTTCCTTCAGGTTAACGACCGCTAACCGCCCTGTCTAGAATTGGTCCCATGGCCACCAGAACCGACGCCCCCACCCGCCGCGAGCAGATCCTCAAGGAGGCCGCCCGGCTCTTCGCCGAGCGCGGCTTCCACGGGGTGGGCGTCGACGAGATAGGCGCCGCGGTCGGCATCAGCGGCCCCGGTCTGTACCGGCACTTCCCCGGCAAGGACGCGATGCTCGCCGAGCTGCTGGTCGGGATCAGCGACTCGCTGCTGACCGGGGCGAAGCGGCGGCTGGCGGAGGCGGACGGGGTGAGGGACTCCGGGGCGGTCCTCGACTCGCTGATCGAGGGGCACATCGACTTCGCGCTCGACGACCGCCCGCTCATCACCCTGCACGACCGCGAGCTGGACCGCCTGCGGGACGCCGACCGCAAGATGGTGCGCCAGCTGCAGCGGCAGTACGTCGAGCTGTGGGTCGGGGTGCTCCGGGAGGTCTACCCGGCCCTCGCCGAGCCCGCCGCCCGCTCCGCCGTCCACTCGGTCTTCGGCCTCCTGAACTCCACCCCCCACCTCGGCCGCCCCGGCTCCCTGCCCGGCCGCGCGGTGACGGCCTCGCTGCTGCACCGGATGGCCCGGGGGGCGTTCGCGGCGGTGGGGGAGGCCCGGTGAGCGCCCTCGGGGGCGGGGAGTGACGAGGGTTACCCACGTCCCGGTCTGGACGCCTCTGGCTACCCGCCGGTACCGTTGAGTCTGAGCAAGCGCTTAGATATTCGTACCCTGGAGGTGGCGCGGTGCGCCGTACGGTGTTCAACGAGGACCACGAGGCGTTCCGGGAGACCCTCCGGGCCTTCATCGAGGCCGAGGTCGTCCCCGTCTACGACGACTGGTTCGCCGCGGGCCAGGCGCCGCGCGAGTTCTACTACAAGCTCGGCGAGCTGGGCATCTTCGGCATCAACGTGCCCGAGGAGTTCGGCGGCGCCGGCCTGGACAGCCACAAGTTCGAGGCCGTCCTCTACGAGGAGACCGCCCGCGCGGGCGTCCAGTTCGGCGGCTCCGGCGTCCATGTGCTGCTCGCCCTGCCGTACATCAAGATGCTGGCCACGGACGAGCAGAAGAAGCGCTACCTGCCGAAGTTCGTCACCGGCGAGGAGATGTGGGCCATCGCGATGACCGAGCCGGGCACCGGCTCCGACCTCGCGGGCATGAAGTCCACCGCCAAGCTCTCCGAGGACGGCACCCACTACGTCCTCAACGGCGCCAAGACCTTCATCACCGGCGGCGTGCACGCCGACAAGGTCATCGTCTGCGCCCGCACCGCCGCGCCCACCGCCGAGGACCGCCGCCACGGCATCTCCCTGTTCGCCGTGGACACCAAGTCCGAGGGCTACTCGGTCGGCCGCAAGCTGGACAAGCTGGGTCTGCGCACCTCCGACACCGCCGAGCTGGCCTTCGTCGACGTCAAGGTCCCCGTCGAGGACCTGCTCGGCGAGGAGAACAAGGGCTTCTCCTACCTCGGCCACAACCTGGCCTCCGAGCGCTGGGGCATCGCCTTCGGCGCCTACGCCCAGGCCAAGGCGGCCGTCCGGTTCGCCAAGAGCTACGTGCAGGACCGCACCGTCTTCGGCAAGCCGGTCGCCCACTTCCAGAACACCAAGTTCGAGCTGGCCGCCTGCCAGGCCGAGGTGGACGCCGCCGAGGCCGTCGCCGACCGCGCCACCGAGGCCCTGGACGCCGGTGAACTGACCCCCGCCGAGGCCGCGTCCGCCAAGCTGTTCTGCACCGAGGTCGCCCACCGCGTCATCGACCGCTGCCTCCAGCTGCACGGCGGCTACGGCTACATGAACGAGTACCCGATCGCCCGCCTGTACGCGGACAACCGCGTCAACCGCATCTACGGCGGCACCAGCGAGATCATGAAGACGATCATCGCGAAGGACATGGGCCTGTAGACCGGTCCCCGGACCACAGAGCCACCGGACATGAGCGAAGCACTCCAGTCCCTCCTCGACCTGCTCGACCTGGAGCGGATCGAGGAGGACATCTACCGCGGCCGCTCCCGGTCCGCCGTCGTCCCCCGGGTCTTCGGCGGGCAGGTGGCGGCCCAGGCCATGGTCGCCGCCGGACGCACGGTCCCCGGCGACCGGCACGCGCACTCCCTGCACGCGTACTTCCTGCGCCCCGGGGACCCCGGCGCCCCCATCGTCTACAACGTCGACCGCCTGCGCGACGGCCGCTCCTTCACCACCCGCCGCGTCGTCGCCGTCCAGCACGGCAAGCCGATCTTCACCCTGTCGGCGTCATTCCAGACCCGCGAGGAGGGCCTGGACCACCAGGCCCCGATGCCGCCCGCACCGGACCCGGCGACCCTGCCGACCGGCGAGGAGCGGCTGCGCGGCTACCCGCACCTGCCACCCGAGATCGTGGAGCGCTTCCTGGAGACGCGCGCCGCCGTCGACCTGCGCTACGTCGACGACCCGCCCTTCGGCGACTTCGGCACCCCGCGCGAGCCGCACTCCCAGGTGTGGTTCCGCACCAACGGCAAACTCGCGGACGACCCCCTGCTGCACGTCGTCCTCGCCACCTACGTCTCCGACATGACCCTGCTCGACTCGGTCCTGCTCGCGCACGGCCGCGGCGGCTGGGCCGTCGGCGACGTCGTCGGCGCCTCGCTCGACCACGCCATGTGGTTCCACCGGCCCTTCCGCGCCGACGAATGGCTGCTGTACGACCAGCAGTCGCCGTCCGCGTCCGGCGGCCGGGGCCTCGGCCAGGCCCGCATCCACACCCAGGACGGGCGGCTCGCCGTATCGGTCGTCCAGGAGGGCGTGGTCCGCGTCCCTCGGGAACACTGAGGGGCATGGCGGACACGGAGCACGCGAGGAACGGCGGCGGCGACAGCACCTTCACGGTGCTCGTCGCCGCCTTCGCCAATCTGGGCATCGCCGTCGCCAAGGCGGTGGCCGGCGTGATCAGCGGCTCCAGCGCCATGCTGTCCGAGGCGGCGCACTCGGTCGCGGACACCGTCACCGAGGTACTGCTGCTGACCTCCCTCAAACGCAGCGTCCGCCCCGCCGACGAGGACCACCCCCTCGGCCACGGCCCCGAGCGCTACCTCTGGGCGCTGCTCGCCGCCGTCGCCACCTTCGTCGGCGGCGCCGTCTTCTCCCTCTACGACGGCATCCACACGCTCACCCACGGCGAGGACCTCGGCGACCCGCTGGTGTCGTACGTCGTCCTGGCCGTGGCCTTCGTCCTGGAGGGCTACTCGCTGCGCACCGGCCTGCGGCAGGTCCGCGACGAGGCCGTCCACCACCGGGTGTCCTTCGGCCGCTACCTGCGCCGCACCCCCGACACCGCCGTCAAGGCCGTCGTCATGGAGGACTCCGCCGCGCTGGCCGGCCTGCTGCTGGCCGCGGGCGGGCTGCTCGGCGGACAGCTCACCGGCTCCGGCGTCTGGGACGGCGTCGCCTCCCTGTGCATCGGCGCCCTGCTGCTGTACGTCGCCTGGGTGCTGGGCCGCTCCAACGTCGAGTTCCTCGTCGGCCGCCCGCTGCCGCGCACCGTCCGGGACCGGATCCGGGCGGAGCTGGTGGCCGTCGAGCACATCGAGGCCGTGCTGGAGCTGACCACCCTCGTACAGGGACCGAGCGAGGCGCTGGTCGCCGCCAAGGTCGACTTCCGGGACGTGTCGACGGCGGCGCAGATCGAGTGGGCCTGCGAACAGGCCGAGCAGCGGCTGCGCGAGGAGTTCCCGAACGTGCGCCGGGTCTACCTGGACCCGACGCCGGGCTTCGCGCAGCGCCGCTCGGAGGGGCTGAACCCCTGGCCGTAGAGGCGCGCGGGCTACTTCAGCCCGGCCTCCGTCAGCAGATACGCCGTCATCGGGTCGTAGTGGCGCGGGCTGACCACGTGATCGTCCAGCGGCACCGCCACCTGGAGGGTGCCCTCGGACTCGGCGAGGAAGAGGGCCGGGTCGTTGCAGTCCGCGTAGCCGACCGAGTCCACGCCGTGCTGGGCGGCGTAACCGGCCCAGCCGTGGTCGGCGACCACCAGGTCGGGCAGCGGACGGCCCTCGCGCTCCAGGCCGGTCAGGATCGCCTTCATCGGCTCGCCCGAGTGGGTGTGCCACAGCGAGGCCCCGTGTTCGAGCACCGAGACGTCCGCGAACTGCTGGACGTAGCCCTCCTCCGTCGTCAGCCCCTCCGGGATCACCACGATCTCGCAGCCCGCGGCCCGCAGCGCGGCGGCCGTGGCCCGGTGCACGTCGAGCAGCCCGCCGGGGTGACCGGTCGCGAACAGCACCCGCTGCCCGCCGTCGGCCGCCTTGCGCAGCCGCCCCGCCATCCGCTCCAGCGCCGAAACGGTCAGCTCGGGGTCGATGGTGTCCTGGCCGTAGCGGTGCTCGGGATCGTCGTTGACGCCGACCCGCTCCGCCATCACCGCGAGCACGTCCTGCTCGTCGCTCCAGCGGTCGCCCAGCTCCAGACCGAGCCAGAAGCCCCGGTCGCCGTTGGCCAGTTTCCGGTAGTGGGAGAGGTTGTTCTCGCGGGGCGTGGCGACGTCGCCCGCGATACGCGTCCTGACGAGGTGCTCGGCGAGTTCGGCGCGGCTGGGTGTCCCGGGTATCGGCATGGCTCCATTGTGGGGCAGCCCGCCTCGGGGCAGCAGCCGGTCCGGGCGGGACAGCCGTTTCCGCCAGTCCCGGGAGCGGATATGGACGGAATGTACATTTCGCAGGCTCAGGTGGGGCATTTAGTCTGCGACGGCCGGCTGTCCGGCCCACCAGTACAGTCGTACGGCAGCAGTACATGCGCGACGCAGCGCAAGAAGGAAGGCAGTGCATGAGCAGCAACGAGACGCCCCGCGGTCCCGTCGACTCCTCCCGGATCCCGCGCTACGCCGGGCCCGCCACCTTCGCCCGGCTCCCGCGCCTGGACGAGGTCGGCGCCGCCGACGTCGCCGTCGTCGGCGTGCCGTTCGACTCGGGCGTCTCCTACCGGCCCGGCGCCCGCTTCGGCGGCAACGCCATCCGCGAGGCCTCCCGCCTGCTGCGCCCCTACAACCCGGCGCAGGACGCCTCCCCCTTCGCCCTCGCCCAGGTCGCGGACGGCGGCGACATCGCCGTGAACCCGTTCAACATCCACGAGGCCGTCGAGACGATCGAGGCCGCCGCCGACGACCTCCTGGGCACCGGCGCCCGCCTGATGACCCTGGGCGGCGACCACACCATCGCCCTCCCGCTGCTCCGCTCGGTCGCCAGGAAGCACGGCCCGGTCGCCCTGCTGCACTTCGACGCCCACCTGGACACCTGGGACACCTACTTCGGCGCCGAGTACACGCACGGCACCCCCTTCCGCCGGGCCGTGGAGGAGGGCGTCCTCGACACCTCCGCGCTCTCCCACGTCGGCACCCGCGGCCCCCTGTACGGCAAGAAGGACCTCACCGACGACGAGAAGATGGGCTTCGGCATCGTGACGTCGGCGGACGTCTACCGCCGCGGCGCCGACGAGATCGCCGACCAGCTCAGACAGCGCATCGGGGACCGCCCGCTGTACATCTCCATCGACATCGACTGCCTCGACCCCGCCCACGCCCCCGGCACCGGCACCCCCGAGGCCGGCGGCATGACTTCCCGCGAACTGCTGGAGATCCTGCGCGGCCTGGCCTCCTGCAACCTGGTGTCGGCCGACGTCGTCGAGGTCGCCCCGGCCTACGACCACGCCGAGATCACGTCGGTGGCCGCGTCCCACACCGCCTACGAACTGACCACCATCATGTCCCGCCAGATCGCCGAGGCCCGTTCGCAGTGACCCACGACCACGACCTGGTGCTCCGTCCGACCCCCGCCCAGACGGAGGCCGCGCTGAACCCGCCCCCCGGGCGCACCGGCGGGGACCTGGTCGTGGAGTCCCTGGCCGCACTCGGGGCGACCACCGTCTTCGGCCTGCCCGGCCAGCACGCACTCGCCGTGTTCGACGCCCTGGGCCGCTCCGACCTGCGCTGCATCGGCCTGCGGGTGGAGAACAACGCCGGGTTCGCCGCCGACGCCTACGGCCGGATCACCGGCGAGGCAGCACCCCTGCTGCTGTCGACCGGCCCCGGCGCGCTCACCTCCCTGGCCGCGCTCCAGGAGGCGCGGGCGGCCTCCGCGCCCGTCCTGGCGATCAGCAGCCAGGTCCCCGCGGCGGGCCTCGGCGGCGGGCGCCACGGCTACCTGCACGAACTCCCCGACCAGGCCGCCTCCTTCCGGGGCGTGGTCAAGTCCGTGCACACCGTCCGCAGCCAGTCCCAGATCCCGTCCGCGATCGCCGAGGCGTGGACGTCGGCGCTGACCGTCCCGCACGGCCCCGTGTGGGTGGAGATCCCGCAGGACGTCCTCGTGGCCGAGACCTCGATCCCCGTGGTGACGGGCGGCGACACCTTCCCCGAGGAGCTGCCCCCGCGCCCCGAACTGACGGCGGTGGCGGCCGACCTGCTGGCGCGTGCCGAGCGCCCGGCGATCATCGCGGGCGGGGGAGTGGTCCGCGCGGACGCGTCGAAGAAGCTGCGGCAGCTGGCCGAGCGGCTCCAGGCCCCCGTCGTCACCACCTTCGGCGGCAAGGGCGCCTTCCCCTGGACGCATCCCCTCTCCCTCCAGTCCTGGCTGGAGGACCGCCACACGACGGACTTCCTGGAGGACGCCGACGTCCTCCTCGTGATCGGCTCCGGCCTCGGCGAACTCTCCTCGAACTACCACACGTTCCGGCCCCGCGGCCGGGTGATCCAGATCGAGGCCGACCTCGGCAAGCTGGAGTCCAACCACCCGGCCCTCGGCATCCACGCCGACGCCCGCCTCGCCCTCCAGGCCCTGCTGGAGACGGTGGGGGAGCGCACCGACCCGGCCGCCCCCGAGCGGGTGCGCGAGGTGCTGGACAAGGTCCGCGAGCGCGTCGCCGCCCAGGAACTCGCCCTGGAGCAGGACGTCCTCGCCGCCGTACGTAAGGCGCTGCCGCCCCGCGCCCCCTCCTTCTGGGACATGACCGTCCTGGCCTACTGGGCCTGGTCCGCCTTCGACGCGAAGGCCCCGGGCACCATGCACTCCGCCCAGGGCGCCGGCGGCCTCGGCTACGCCCTCCCGGCGGCCCTGGGCGCGGCGGTCGCCGACCCCACCCACCCGGTGCTGGCCGTCTCCGGCGACGGCGGCGCGCTGTACTCGGTCGCCGAGCTGGCCACCGCCCGCCAGTACGACCTGAACGTCACCTGGCTGATCGTCGACGACGGCGGCTACGGCATCCTGCGCCAGTACATGACCGACGCCTACGGCCGGCCCACGGCGACGGACCTTCCGGGGCCCGACTTCGTCGCCCTGGCGGAGTCGTTCGGCGTGCCGGGGGTGCGGACGTCGCCGGACGCGCTGGAGGCCGACCTCGCGAAGGCCCTGGCCGCACCCGGCCCGTCGGTGGTCGTGCTGCCGGCCGTACTGCGCATGTTCGCCCCGACGCACCTGGGCTCGGGCTGATCGCCCGATCGACTGTTCGTGCTGACCTCCGCGGGATATCTTCCGTGAGGTCGTGGGCGTCCCGGCCGGGCCGATGTCGTATGCGGCCATTACCCTGACCCGGGAGAGGAGGGCAGCGTGCTGCTGAGGTTCCGCGTCGCGAACGTACGGTCCCTGCGAGACGAACAGGAGCTGTCCTTCGTCGCGCCCGGCGAGGGACAGGGTGGATCGGCGAACCCGGTGGATCTCGCAGGCGGCGGATCCGTCTCTGTCTTCCCGCTGATCGGCATTTTCGGAGCCAACGCCTCCGGCAAGTCGAACGTGCTGACCGCGATGACGGACATGCGCAACGCGGTCCTCAACTCCTATGCGCACTGGGCCTCCTACGACGGCATCCCCCGCCAGGTCTTCTCCCTGGACCCCAAAAGCGAGAGCGAACCCTCCTTCTTCGAGGTCGACGTCGTCATCGACGAGGTCCGCTGGACGTACGGCTTCGAGCTCGGCGCCAGCCGCGTCGAGTCCGAATGGCTGCACAGCTACCCGCGCGGTCGCCGTCAGGAATGGCTCGACCGCGACGCCTCCCGGACAGACGTCTTCAAGTGGCCCGGCGGACGTGTCAAGGACCGGGCCCAGCTCGTACGGCGTACGCGGCCGAACGCACTGCTGCTCTCCACGGCCGGCACGGACAACCATCCGCAGCTCTCCCCGCTCTTCCATTGGTTTCGCCGCAACTTCTGGATGATCAGCCCGGAGGTCGAGCGGGACGAGCGCGCGCGGTACACCACGAAGGAACTGTCCGGTCCGAGGGCCACCAGGATCCAGGAGCTGCTGAGAGTCGCCGACCTCGGCATCACCGGAGCGACGGTCGTCCAGGACGGCCCGGGGCGGGACGATGTGAAGCTGACACACCACTCTGCTGCCGGGGACGTGTCCTTCGACTGGCAGGAGGAGTCCTACGGCACCCGGTCCTGGTTCGCCCTCCTGGGCCCCCTGCTCCTAGCCCTCGACGAAGGCGCGGTCCTCCTCGTCGACGAGATCGACGCCAGCCTGCACTCCCGATTCGCGGCCGAGGTGGTCCGGCTCTTCCACGACCCGTATGCGAACCCCAAAGGCGCCCAACTGGTCTTCACTTCTCACGACGCGACGGTGCTCACGACCCCGAGCGGCGAGCGGCTCCTTGACCCGGCGCAGGTGTGGCTGACGGAGAAGGACAAGGACGGGGCGACCGAGCTGTATCCGCTCACCGACGCCGAGCCGGGCGAGGACGAGGACCTCACGCAGTCCTATCTCGCGGGGGCCTTCGGCGGGGTTCCGGCTCTCCTGGAGGGGCAGATTGCGCGGCGGCTACTGGTGGTGCGTGAGGCGGGCACCTACGACGAGACAGGCGAGCGAGCGGACCGAGCGGGGCGCGACTGATGGGGCGGGCGCAGAAGGGCAGGGACTCGTGGGAGCGTCCGGTCCGGCGAGGCGGGCAGCGCAAGCGCCAGGTTTTCATCTTCACCGAGGGCAAGGTGACCGAGCCCTCCTATCTCGACATCCTCAAGGACCAGGGCGTTCCACTCGCCGACGAGGTACCGGTGGAGATGCACATCGCCAATCGCAGGGCGGACAGCGGGCGCAAGCCGCTCGACCTCGTCGAGCAGGCGGTGAGGCTGAAGCGTGAAGAGGACCGCAAGGCGAAACGGGCCAAGCTGGGGGAGGAGTACCTGCCCCAGGTCTGGTGCCTGTTCGACCACGACAACTACAAGTACATCCGCGACGCGCTGAAGCAGGCGGAGAAGGCAGGCATCGGCGTCGCCTTCTCGCATCCGTGCTTCGAGGTGTGGCGCCTCGCCCACTACAAGCCGGTCAGCGGCTCGTTCGCCGGGGTGTGCGACGGAGCGGCCGAGCGGCTCCCGTTCCAGAAGGGCTCTCAGGACGTCGCGACTCCCAAGGTTGTCCTGCCGCACCAGATCCTGGGCCGCTACAAGACGGCGCGAAAGAACGCCGAGCGGATGAATGGCCAGCATGCGGCACATCTGGACAGATGCGACAAGGACCCTTACACGGACGTACACGAGTTCGTGGAGAAGGCGCTGCACATCGACAGCTACTGACCCCTCTCGGTCATGATCACGAGCGATTTCAGTATGACCCCGGGGGGGTCATAGGGTCTCTCCGTCATCTCAGGTCGGGTCATAGGGAGTCGTACGTGGCCAAGCTCACGCTCGCCCAGCTGGAACGGCATCTGTGGGCCGCCGCGGACATTCTGCGCGGCACGATGGACGCCTCCGAGTACAAGGACTACATCTTCGGGCTGCTCTTCCTGAAGCGGGCCAACGACGAGTTCGAGGCGGCCAGGGAACGGATCAGGCGGTACGCCGTCGAGGAGCTGAAGCTCGCAGACGAGGACGTACCCGGCTATCTGGAGCTGCCGGGCCCCTACAGCACGCGCGATGTGCTGTACGTGCCGGAGAAGGCTCGATGGCACAGAATCTCCGCTGCAACCTCCAACATTAACGAGATGTTCCTGCGTCCCGCACTACAGGAACTTGAGGGGCAGAACGCGAAGCTCAGAGGCCTCTTTGATCACCTCGACTTCAATCGCATCGGTGGATCGGGCGCAGCGTCCAGTACGGCGAAGCTGGCCGACCAACGCCTCAAGCTCCTCATCGCCCACTTCGGGCGGATCCGGCTGCGCACGGAGGACTTCGAGTTCCCCGACCTGATCGGTGCCGCGTACGAGTACCTGATCAAGGAGTTCGCGGACACGGCCGGACGCAAGGGCGGCGAGTTCTACACCCCGCGCGCCGTGGTGCGCATGATGGTCGAGCTCCTGGCCCCCACCGAGGACATGAGGATCTACGACCCGTGCGTCGGCTCGGGCGGCATGCTCATCCACGCGGCCGAGTACGTAGAGGAGCACGGCGGCGACTCGTCATCGATGTTCTTCGCCGGCCAGGATGCAAATTCCGGTTCTTGGATCATGTCGACGATGAACATGGTCCTGCACGGAGTGCGCAGCTTCGACCTGCGCACCGGGGACACGCTCTCGCAGCCGGTGCACGTTCCGCGCTCCGACGAGGACCGCTTCGACGGAGTACTGAGCAACCCCCCGTTCTCATTGGACTACACCCTTGCGGACCTGGCGTACCCGGCCGAGCGTGCCAAGTACGGGGCGACGAGCGAGCGCGGCAAGGCCGACCTGATGTTCCTCCAGCACATGCTGTGGGAGGCCAAGCGTGAGGGCCCCCGCGGCGGCATGGTGATCACGGTCATGCCGCACGGGGTGCTGTTCCGTGGCGGCGGTGAGAAGACGATCCGTACGGAGCTGCTGGAGAAGGACACCATCGAGGCGGTCATCGGCCTCGCCCCGAACCTTTTCTACGGGACCGGCATCCCGGCCTGCATCCTGGTACTCCGCCCGCCGGGCCGGAAGGACCGGGCGCGTGAGGGCAAGGTGCTGTTCATCAACGCCGACCGCGAGTTCCACACGGAGCGGGCACAGAACGTGCTGCTGCCTGAGCACGCCGAGAAGATCGTCTCGACGTTCCACGCGTACGAGGAGGTGCCCGGTTTCTCGCGGATCGTGACCCGCAAGGAACTCGCCGCCAACGACGACAACCTCAACATCCGCCGGTACGTCGACAACACGCCCCCGCCCGAGCCGCAGGACGTGCGGGCGCACCTGGTGGGCGGCGTCCCGCGCGCCGAGATCGAGGCGAAGAAGCCGCTGCTCGACTCGTACGGGATCGGCGTGACCGATCTGTTCGTGGAGCGGAAGCCGGCGGACCCGGCGTACGTCGACTTCCGGGACGAGGCGGCGGGCGGTCGTCCCGATCTGGGCGAGCTGGCCCGGCCCCGGGAGGAGGCGCTGCGGGCGGAGTTCGGCAAGTGGTGGGAGGAATCGGCCGTCTGTCGGCTGGAGGCGGTGGCGGCCACGCCCGAAGCCCTCGCTGCTTCCACGTCCTCCGAGCGCAAGGCCGCGCTGATGGCGGTGCGGGGCCAGCTGATGAAGTCGTTCGGGGAGCGGCTGGGACGGGTCGGACTGCTGGACCGGTACGCGCTGGCGGGAGCGGTCGCGGGGTGGTGGTACGACGCCAAGTACGACCTGCTCGCGTTGTCGGAGAACGGGTTCGGGAGTGTCGTCGATGGGTGGGTCGAGAACGTCGACTCGATGCTCTCGCCCGAGCAGGACGCGCGGACGAAGAAGCTGCGGACGAGGACGGCGGCGGAGCGGCGCCAGGCGTATGACCACAAGGTGGTCGCCGCGATCGCTCCCGGGTTCTTGGAGGAGCTGGTGGAGGCGGACGCGCGCAAGGCAGAGGCGGACGCACGGATCAAGGAGCTGAGCGCACGGCTGTCGGGGGGCGGGGAGGAATCGGAGGCCGATGGTGAGTCGACCGACGGTGAGGGTGACTCGGAGGAAGTCGCTCTGAGTGTGGAAGAGCTGGCCGAGCTGACAGCTGAGCTGGCGCGGGTGAAGAAGGCGCGCACGAAGGCGAACGCGGACATCAAGCGCCTTGAGACGGACTTCCACCGCTATCCGTACCCGAGCGACCCGCCCACGCTGGGGGAGGAGTCGCCGCGGCTGTTCCGAGTGCGGGAGGAGTTGGACGCGGAGGGAGAGCGTCGAGTGGTGCTCGACCTGCTGCGGGACGACCTGGCGGCGAAGCTGGACGGGCATGTGGTGCGGTGGCAGCGGGAGCTGGCGGCGTCCTATGAGACGTGGGAGCAGAAGTACGCGGTGTCGTTGCAGGCGATTCGGGCGGGGCGAGAGCAGGCGGCGGACGCGCTCGATGGGTTTCTGAAGGAGCTGGGCTATGCGGAGTGAGTCATCTGTCTCCTGGGTTCCTGTCAAGGATCTCGGCGATGTCCGCATGGGCAAGCAGCTCTCACCGGCGAGCCGGACGGGTGCAGGGCAATGGCCCTACCTTCGGGTTGCGAATGTGTATGAGGGGCGTATCGATTACTCGGACGTGAACCTCATGGCGTTCTCGGCTGTGGAACGCGAGACGTATGGGCTCATGCCGGGCGACATCCTGCTCAACGAAGGGCAGGAGAACCTGATGATGGTCGGGCGGAGCGCGCTGTATGACGGCGCTCCCGGCAAGTATTGCTTCCAGAACACGCTGATTCGCTTCCGGCCCGGTCCGGCTGTTCTTCCTGAGTTCGCGCAAGCCGTGTTTGTCTGGTGGCGTGCAAATGCGGTTTTCGCAGGTATCGCCGAGAAGACAAGCATTTCGCATCTGGGTGGGAGCAGGTTCGGGGCGCTTTTGTTTCCTTTGATTCCGTTGGCTGCGCAGCGGCGGATCGTTGATGTACTCAACAGTGTCACGGAGCTGGAGCGTGGCATCGAGGCGTCGATTGCCGCGTTCCACAGCTTGCGCCAGGGGCTCCTACTCGATTCCATGAAGTCTGTAGCAAGTGCTCAGCCAACGGCAGGCTGGAATCGCGTGCCGCTGAAAGACGTTGTTCCATCGCTCGAGTACGGGATCTCTGAAGCCCTTGACAGAGATTCTAGTGGCGTACCAGTGCTGCGTATGAACAATATTCAGAGTGCCAGAATCGATGCGAGTGAGCTTCGCTATTGCCCGGTTCCGGTTCCTTCGAGGTTGTTTCTCCGGCGCGGAGACGTCCTGTTCAATAGGACCAACAGTATGGAACACATCGGCAAGGCTGCCATGTGGCGTGAAGAGTTGCGGGGTGCAACCTTCGCGTCGTACCTGGTGCGCATCGTCCCGGATCTGCAACGCGTGACACCGGAGTACCTTGTCGAATGGCTGATGCACCCTCTCATTCGCCAGCGGGTGCGGTCGATTTCGACGGTTGCGGTGCAACAGGTGAATGTCAATCCATCCCGGCTGAGGGAGTTGGAGATTGATCTCCCGGTTGATCTGGCAGAACAGCGGCGCATCGTAGCCACACTAGAGGTCTGTGACGAGCAGATTGGGCGTGAGGAAGAAGAGCTGAACAAACTTCGTCAGCTCAAGCAAGGGCTTGTGGACGATCTGCTGTCGGGGCGAGTCACAGCCTCTGGTGTGGCGGCTTGAGGGAACCGGTGTCCGGCCCGCCCGAGACGTGCGGGCCGGATGGGTCGTGGCGCTAAGTGGTCAGGCGGATAGGCGGCTGTCCTTGACTGCTGTAACGAACGATGACCAACTGGCCGGTGGGAACACCAGCGCGGGCCCTTGGGTGTTCTTGGAGTCGCGGACCGGGACGCCGGTCGGGTAGCCGTCCAAGACCTCGAGGCAGCTGCCGCCTTCGTTGCCGCTGTACGTCGACTTGCGCCAGCCGCCCAGGGATGAGGCGTTGGGGATGATGGGTTCATTCACGGTGTTCGTAGTCCTTTGCTGTCGCCCTCAACAGGGTCAGTGAGTCCTTGAGCGGCATTGCGTCGCCTAGCGCGAGATCGTAGGTGCCTTCAAGGCGGTCGACCATGGCGGGGGAGTCGTGGATCTTGCCCACCTGGATGCCTTCGGAGTACGCCACCGGCGGCTGGTCCTCGAACTTGAGCAAGGTGAGCATGCTCTGCATGAGGGGATGGACCCCCAGCCCGAAGGGCAACACGTGGACGCGTACGCGTCCTGATTCCGCCAGCTTCACGATGTGGCGGAGTTGTTCCGCCATGACCTCAGGTCCACCCACCACCCGCCGCAGCACAGCCTCGTCAAGCAGCGCCCAGACTACGGGCGTCACCGGGTCTTCCAGGATCTTCGCCCGCTCAAGGTGTGTGACAACGAGCCTGTCACATTCCGCTTCACCCACGGGAGGGAACGACGTGCTCAGAACCGCACGTGCGTACCTCTCCGTCTGGAGGATGCCGGGGATGAACGACAGGGCGAACTCCCGGATCATCGTCGCCTGCTGTTCGAGCTGAAGGGCCGCCTCGAAGTACCCCGCGACGGCGGTGTCGTCGTCCGGAAGGAAGCTGCTCAGCACGTCGCCCGTGTTCAGCGCCCTGTCGAGGCGTCTCGCGTCCTCCTTGGACGGGGTGCGCCGGCCCGCCTCGATGTGCGCGATGTGCGAACGCGTCATGACGGCGGCCGTCGCCAGCTCCTGTTGCGTCAGCCTGGCCGCCTCGCGCTGCGCCTTCAACCACTCCCCATAGATGTTGCTCATCGTCAACTCCCATGTGACAGATGCGTTGTCACTTCCAACCCCCTGGCGAGCCTAGCCCGGCCGGTCTCACTCTGTGAGTGGATCGCTACACAGCGATGTCCATGCATGTCGACCTGTCCTCGGGCACGGAAGACCCCCGCGACCGCTACCGACGGCCCGGGGGCATGGCCCTCAACCGCAACGGATCTGAAGACGTGTTGAACCCTATTGCCTGCCTCCTTGAGCCGCTGCTGCGGCTCCTGTTGCCCGCCTCCGGGTGCCACCGGCACCAGAACCGGCACTGTGCCGAGGGAAGGGTGCGGCCCACCCCCGCACCGGGAGCCGCCGCCCCCCGCCGCCACCCCTCCCCGCACGAGGCCCTCATCCGTGGCGAGGACTCCCCGCTCGTCCGTCCCTACCTCCTCGCCCACGAACAGCGCGTACAGGCCAGGCAGCAGCGCGTCCGTCGTCGAACCCTCTGGCTCGCTGTGCACGGCATCGATGTGGGGCCACGGCACATCCACGGTGTCGAGGTCGGCTCACGCCGGACCCGGGGCAACGAGGTGGCCGCCGCATGATCTACAAGAGCCACGACGTCGCCTCCACAGCCACGCGCCTCCGCCTCCTCCCGTGGTCCAACCCCGACGGCAACCCCTGCTACCTCGTGGCCGACGCCTCCAGCACCGGTTTTCTCTCCCGTGTCGCCGACAACGTCGAGGCCGTCCAGCTCGGCATGGCCGGGGACCTTCTCGACCATGCCGCCGATCTCCTTGCCGACATCAAGACCACTGAGCCTCAACTCCGCTTCCTTGCGGCCCGATTGGCCGAATCCCTGCACGACGTGCACCGCATCGCTCGCAGTCGGGGCGCCCGCCTCCCTGTCCCGGACGATGACGACGAAGCTCGTGAGGAGGACCCCGGCACCTGACCCACCCGCCTCCGCCAATCGTGCGGACGTACCGGCGTAAAGCCCCCCTACGTCCGCACGATCTGCCACGTACTCCCTGCATCCCTTTCTCTCAGCCCACCCCCTCGGCGCAGAATGGATCTCTGGGGAACAGCGGGACGTACGGAGAGGCGCGGGGCTGTGGTGGTGCACGTCGAGCGGGACGAGGTGGAGCGGCCGTTAGTGGCCCAACTGGAGGCCATGGGGTGGACGCACGTCCCGGGCGTGGAGCTGGACACGCTCGACGCGGCCGTGCCGCTGCTCGTCGACCAACTCGGGCCGGCGCTGCGGCGGATCAACCGCCGGGGCAGTGACGGCCAGCCCTGGATGGGTGAGGACGACGTCCGGCGGGCGGTCTGCGAGCTTGCTTCTCTCTCCCTCGGCAGCGGCGTCGTGCAGGCGAACCTGGCCGCCACCGACATGCTGCTCCACGGCTGGACACTTCCCTCGCCCTCCGCCGCGCACGGCGGTCCGTCCGCCACCGTGCAGTACGTCGAGTGGCATCCGGACCTCGTCGTGCGCAACACCTTCACCGTCGTCGACCAGCTCCGCGTGCGCAGCCGTTCCGGCGAGCTGTCGATACTCGACGTCGTCCTCTTCGTGAACGGCATCCCGCTCGTGGCCGTCGAGTGCAAGAGCCCCGATCTCGCCGAGCCCGTCCGCAGCGCCGTGCTCGACCTCCGGCACTACGCCGGTAATCCTGTACTGGATCTCGACGCCGCCGGGGCCCCTGTCCCCGCCGGTGTGCCGGAACTGTTCCGGACTGTGCAGCTCCTCGTCGCCGCGACTGGTGGAACCGCCCACCTGGGTACCGTCAGCTCCGAGCCCGATCACTTCCATCCGTGGCGCAGCGTCGAACCGGAGGAGGAGAGCACGCTGCGGCGGGAGCTGCGTACCGCCGGTCTCCTCGCGGACGGCCCCGACCCGGCCGCGCCCCCGCCGCTCGGCGAGCAGCAGAAGCTCGTCGGTGTGGTGCTGCGGCCGACCGCCCTGCTCAACGTCGTACGGCACTACGTGATCCCGATGGCCGTCGAGTCGGATGCGGACGGTGGTGCCGTGCGGACCGTGAAGGCCGTCGCTCGGCACCAGCAGTACCGGGCCGCCGAGAAGGCCGTACGCAGGCTGCTGACCGGGTGGGCCCGCGCCGGGCGTGACACCGAGGACGAGCGCGGCGGTGTCATCTGGCACACGCAGGGCTCCGGCAAGTCGCTGACCATGACGTTCCTGGTACGACGCGTGCATCTGCACCCCCGGCTCAGTGAGTTCATGGTGGTCGTGGTCACCGACCGCACCCAGTTGCAGACCCAGCTCTCACGGTCGCTGAAGCTCAGCGAGTCCGACGTCGAGACGGCGGAGACCCGGACGCAGATGGAGGGGCTGCTGCGCGACGGCGGGCGGCGCGTCGTCTTCGGCATGATCCAGAAGTACGGGACCGGGTTCACCTTTGCCGGGGAGGCGGAAGGCAGCGGGGACGACCGGGATCTGACGGGAGAGGGAACGGGCGGGGGCGAGGACGAAAGCCCCGGCCTCGTAACGGACTTCCCCGAGTGCAACACCTCACCGGACATCCTCGTCCTCGTCGACGAGGCGCACCGCTCCCACACCAGCGTCCTGCACGCCGCCCTGCGCAAGGCGATCCCGAACGCTGCCAAGATCGGGTTCACGGGTACGCCGGTCATCACCGGGCGCGAGGAGGACACGCGGCGGATCTTCGGGCGGGGCGACTCGCCGCGGGGCTTCCTCGACGAGTACCGGATGGAGGACGCCGAGCACGACGGCGTCGTCGTCCGCATCCGCTACGAGGGGCGGACGGGGGAGGGCGAGATCCGTGACGGGGAGGTCCTCGACAGGGGGTTCGACGACCTCGTCCGGGACCGCACCCTGGAGGAGCGGGCCGCACTCCTCGAGAAGTGGCCCAGCGAGCGGGATGTCGCCGAGTCCGTCCCCATGATCGAGGCGAAGGCCGCGGACATGCTGGAACACTGGGTGACCACCGTGCTGCCCGGCGGCTTCAAGGCCCAGGTCGCGGCCGTCAGCCGGAAGGCGGCCGTGCAGTACCATCACGCCCTGCGCGAGGCCCGTGACGAACTGCTGGCGCAGTTGGCCGAGTTCGACCCGGAGTCGGTGGCGGGGACACCGCTGGAGAAGTTGTCCGCCAGACAGAGGTATCTCCACCAGGCCTACCGGTTCCGGGCGCTGCTGCGGCGGATCGACTTCGTTCCCGTCATCTCCCCGGGTGCCGGCCACAAGCGCGGGGAATGGCGGGAGTGGACCGACGCCGGCCACCAGGAGGCGTACACCGAGCGCTTCCAGAAGGCGTTCCCCGAGCTGGCGCCCGATCCGGAGTGGGTCGCGGTGACCCCCTTCAACCCGCCGCAGGCCCCGACCTCCACCCTCGGTCTGAACGCCCCGTGGTCCGAGGCGGCGAACAGCGAACCGCCGCCGCTCCCCACCTCGGTGCCCGACCCCGTGCACCCCGACAGCCCCATCGCGTTCCTGATCGTGAAGTCCATGTTGCTCACAGGGTTCGACGCCCCGCGCGAGCAGGTGCTCTACCTGGACCGGCCGATCCGCGACGCTGAGCTGCTCCAGGCCGTCGCGCGAGTCAACCGCACCTCGCCCGGCAAGGAGGTCGGTTACGTCGTCGACTACTACGGTGTCTTCGAGCACCTCTCCAGCGCACTCGCCGGGTACCGCAACGCCGACGTCACCGACACCATGCGCGAACTGTCCTACGAGGTGGACAAGCTCGGCCCCGCCGCCCAGGAGGTCCGCGACTTCCTGCGGCGCAACGGCATCGACGACGCACAGCTCGACCAGCTCGCCAAGCTGGGGCCCGCGGCCCTCGCCCTGCAACCTGAGGACTTGCGGTTCGATTTCGACGAGGTGCTGCACGCGTTCCTCGCCACCCTCGAACGCGTCCTTCCGCACGAGGAGGCCCTGGACTACGTGGCGGACGCCCGGCGCTGGAGCCTGCTCCAGAAGCGGGTGCGGCGACTGTACCGGGACGCCGAGGGCGGCACGTTCACGCTGCGCCGATACGGGCGCAAGGTCCGGGCCATGATTGCCGACCACCTCGAGGGTCCGGAGATCGACCGGGTCATCCCGCCGGTCTCGCTCACCGCCCTCACCTTCGACGACGCCGTGCGGAGGCTGCCGCCGCAGGAGGCCGCAGCGGAAATGGGCCACGCGCTCCGTTTCCACCTGGAGGAGCGGACGAAGCGGGAGGACCCCGCGAAGTACGAGCGGCTCTCCAAGCGCCTGGAGGAGATCCTGCGCACGATGCCGGGGCGCTTCGAGGAGCAGATCAAGCTGTTCGGCCCGATGCTCGAAGATGCCGCTCAGGAGCAGGAGGAGTCTCCGGAACTCGCCGGTCTCACGCCGCTCGAACAGCGGGCGTACCGGCTCGTGGAACAGATCCTGGAGGACACACCCGGGATCAGGCTCGCCGATGGCGGAGATGTCAGGCGGCTCACGGGCAAGGTGTGCGACGTGGCCACCAGCGTCATGGCCAAGGCGTCGTACCAGGGGCAGCACCAGGACATCAACGCGCTGGCCGGAGACCTACAGGACGTCCTGCTCAGTGGTCACGTCCGGCCTGTGAAGGGGGACTGGCAGTCGTTGGAGAACGCGGCCCAGCGCCTGGCGACCTTCGCACAGAACAACCTGCGGCAGTTCCGGAGCAGGGCGAGGGGAGAATAGGCGGGTGACCGCTCCGGCCGACCCCTCGACGTGTTCCGCCCCCGAAGCCCTCCTCACCGTGGACGGACTGTCCCTGCGGGTACGTGCCAGCGCCCGCAGGAAACGATTCGCCCTGACCGTCGAGACCGACGCGACCCTCACCCTGCACACCCCGGTCGGGCGCTCGACGGCCGAGGCGGAGCAGTTCGTCCGCGCGCACCGGGACTGGCTGCTGACCAAACGGAGGGAGCGGGAACGCACACGTCTGCTCAGCCCCGTCAAGCAGCTCGTCGACGGAGAGGTCTTCCGCTATCTGGGGCGGACGTATCGGCTGGCTGTGTCCGGGGCGGACGGGGCGGACGGAGGGGTCCGGCTGATCGCGGGGCGCCTCGTCATGGGCCCGGATCTGGCGGCGGAGCCGCAGGCGGGTCGGGCGGCGCTGGTCGACTGGTACTGCCGGGCCGGCCGGAGGTGGACGGGGCAACGGCTTCAGCCGTGGGCGGCCCGTATGGGGGTGACTGAGCCGGAACTCGACGTGCGGGACTTGGGGGACCGATGGGGTTCGTACCGGCCGCCACAGGCAGGGGCGGGTGCCAAGGGCCTGATGAGTCTCGGGTGGCCGC
This sequence comes from Streptomyces violaceorubidus, assembly GCF_000717995.1. GTDB lineage: Bacteria > Actinomycetota > Actinomycetes > Streptomycetales > Streptomycetaceae > Streptomyces > Streptomyces violaceorubidus. Next base: position 96,930 of record NZ_JODM01000003.1, on the reverse strand, counting down.
TCTTCCAGTTGCCCATGCATCTGATCGACTACGTCATCGCCCATGAACTTGCCCACGTGAAGGTGTCCGGGCACCGGGAGGACTTCTGGCGGCTGCTGCGGACCGCGTTGCCCGAGTACGAGGAGCTGCGCGCGGATCTTGACGAGCTTGGGCGTCGGCTGTGGATGGGTACTGTCCGGCAAGCCGGACAGGAAGGGTCTACCAGGCCGACTTCACCCACTCCGAGTGATCGATGAACGGGTGGCGTCCCGAGCGGGCTTGAGGAGCAGCCCTGAGACCCTGGAACGGGACCTCGCGAAGGCCCTGGCCGCACCCGGCCCGTCGGTGGTCGTGCTGCCCGTCGCCCTGCGGATGTTCGCGTCCACGCACACGGCGTGAAACCCCGTGCCGCCGACGGCCCGTGGCCCTAGGATCGGGAACCGGCCCGAGGGGGGACCATGGATCCGGAGATCGCCGCACTGGCGGGGACGGCGGGTACGACCGTCGTCACGTTGATGGTCACGAACGCCTGGGAATCGGCGCGGGACGGCCTGGTCGCCCTGTGGCGACGGGTCCAGCCCGCCAGGGCCGAGAGCGTCGGCGAGGAGCTGGAAGCGGGCCGCGAGGAGCTGCTCCTGGCGCGGCAGGCGGGCGACGACGAGGCCGAGGCCGGGCTGGCCGCCGAATGGCAGGGACGCGTACGGCGCCTGCTCCTCGCCCGGCCGGAGGTCGCCGACGAACTGCGCACCCTCCTGGACGAGTTGGCCTCCGTGCTTCCGGAGGAGCCGCAGGAGCGCCACATCCACCTGCGGGCCCACGCGACGGGCAGCGCCCGGATCTACCAGGCCGGGCGCGACCAGCACATCACCGAACGGTGAGCGCCCCGACGCCGATGGAGGGCCGTGCCTCGGGCAGTGCCCGCGTCCACCAGAGCGGTGGCGACCAGTACATCGAGGAACACGTCCACCACTACGCCCCGGGCTCGGCCCCGCTGTTCGGGCCCCCGTGGACGGGCCCGGCCGGGCCCCGCGAGGCCGCTCCCGACTCCGTCCGCATGCCCCTGGTCGGCCGCGCGCCCGGGGTCCTGCGGGACCGCACCGACCTGATGGCGCGTCTGCGGGCCGCCGTGGCCGGACCCGGCGGCGACATCCAGGTCCTGCTCGGCATGGGCGGTTGCGGCAAGACGGCCGTCGCCCAGGCCCTGTTCACCGAGGCCGTGCGGGACCACGGCCGGGTCGGCCTGTGGGTCAACGCCTCCGAACGCGTCTCGCTGCGCGCCGGCATGCTCGCCGTCGCCGGTGACCGGGGTGCCGGCGCCGGCGAACTGGCCGCCGCCGCCGGCGGCCGGCGCGCCGCGGCCGACCTGGTCTGGCACTACCTGGACCGCTCGGCGCACCCCTGGCTGCTGGTCCTCGACAACGCCGACGACCCCGCCGTCCTGGAGGAGGGCGGCTGGCTGCGCACGAGCCCCTCGGGGACGGTGCTGGTCACCACCCGCCACGCGACCTCCGCGCTGTGGCGCACCCCGGGGGCGAGCAGCCACCGGCTCGGCGTGCTTCCGCTGGAGGACGCGGCCTTGGTCCTGAGCGACCTGGCCCCGGACGCGGGCACGCGGGAGTCCGCCCGTAAGGTCGCCCGGCGCCTGGGCTGCCTGCCCCTGGCGCTGACCCTGGCCGGGGCGCACCTGGCCCACCAGGTGCTGGAGTCGTGGTCCCTGGACGAGTACGACCGGAAACTGACCGAGGAGTCGACGGCCCTGGTCGACCGGGGGGCGTCGGCCACCGGCGGCGGGCAGTCCCGCCATCTCGTCGGCCGCACCTGGCAGTTGTCCCTGGACGGCCTGGCGGACGGCGGCCTGCCGGAGGCGACGGCCCTGCTGCGGCTGCTGTCCTGCTGGACGGCGGGCCCCGTGCCGCTGTCCCTGCTGGTGCCGGCGGCTCAGGACGGGGCCGGCCTCCAGCACCTCAGCCCGCCGCTGGTCCCGTCCCGGGTCGAACCGGCGCTGCGCGCGCTCCTCGACCACTCGCTGATCGAACAGGTGGAGACGGACGGGCACCGCTGTGTGAAGGCCCACGGCGTCCTGCTGGACAGTGTCGCCGCGGGCGTGCCCGACGCGGAGCGCGCACTCCTGTCGGCGGCGGCGGGCCGGCTGCTGCGGGCGGCACTGCCGCAGGAGGGTGCCGCCTCGCCGCGGGCCCGCTCCCTGGTGCGGCTCCTCGCCCCGCACGCGGCCGGCCTGCTGCACCGGTCCCGCCGCCACGACCTGGTGACGGCGGAATCCGTGGGGATCGCGGTCCGCCTCGCGCGGCTGGTGTACGAGGCGGGGGACTGGACCGCCGCGCTGGACCTGGCCGCCACCGCCGCGAGGACGGCCGCGGCACACCTGGGGGACGCGCACCCGGCCACCGTCGAGGCCCGGTCGGGCCAGGGCCCCGTCCTGTTCAGGCTCGGCCGGTACGCCGAAGCCGCCGACCTGCTGCGGTCGGTCCACCAGGAGGCGCTGCGCACGCTCGGCCCCCATGACGCGCGCACCCTGGACGCGGCCTACGAACTGCAGCGGGTGCTGCACCGCCTGGGCGATCTGACCCGGGCCCGTACGCTGCTGGAGGCCGTCCTGGACGGCCGGCGCCACGTGCTGGGCGAGGACCACGTCGCCACCTTCAAGACCCGCTGCGAGATGCTGGAACTCCGCCTCGCCCAGGACGAGTTCGACGGATACACCACGGCGGCCGAGGAGCTGGCGCAGGACTGCGAACGCCGTCTCGGCCCCGACCACCTGGTGACCGTGTGGGCGCGCGACGCGTTGGCGCGAGGGCTGCTGCGCGCCGGCCGGGGCGCCGAGGCCGAGGAGCTCTTCGAACGGGTGCTGGCCGGACAACGGGCGGGATACGGCAACGAGCACCCCCTGGTCCTCGGGGTGCTCATCCAGCTCAGCCGGGCCCAGTACGCGCAGGGCAAGCGCGAGCAGGCCGCCGGGAGCGCGCGCGAGGTGGCCGAGGGGCGGGCCCGGGTCCTGGGCGAGGACCACCCCGAGACCGTCGCGGCCCGCGCCTGGTACACCGAGGTCCGCACGGCCCCGCCCGCTCCGGACGGCCTCGTGGACCGACCGCCTACCAGATCGACTCCACCCACTCCGGGTGGTCGATGAACGGGTTGCGGTTGTGCTGGTAGTCGTCGTAGACGACCTGGTTGCGGTGCTCCTCGAAGGCGTCCGGCGGGTCCTCGTCGTTCCAGGTCTTCAGCACGGAGAGCTTGCCGATGTACGGGGCGCTGCCGTTGCCGACCTGGCCGTTGACCTCCAGGTCGGCGAAGCCGTCGCCGCCCTCGTAGCGGACCGCCATGTAGAAGATCATGCGGGCCACGTCGCCCTTGACCGCGTCGCGGGGCTCGAAGGAGTCGGAGTCGGTGAGGCTGCCGCCGCCCCCGCTGACGGCGCTGCCGCCGTCGTCGAAGTCCTTGTTGCCCCGCACGCCGTTGACCCGGACGTCCTCGGGCCGCAGGTGGTGCAGGTCGGTACCGGGGCCGGTGGCGGTGCCGAAGTCGCCGTGGGACTTGGCCCACACGTGCTCGCGGTTCCAGTCGCCGGTGTCACCGCCGTTGAGCGACTTGCTGCGGGAGAGGCCCGAGTAGAGCAGGATCACGTTGCCGCTGTCGGCCGGGTCCTCGTCGGTGGCCTTCAGCGCGTCCCAGACCGCCGAGTACGAGAGCTTCGTCTGGTCGCTGACGATCGTGTGGAGGGACGCCTTGAGGCTCGCGCCCGTCTTGCCGATCGCGGCCTTGTAGTACGTCGAGTCGTAGTCCGTGTGCGCCGTCGTGGTCGCCGTGGCCGGACTCGCCGTCAGGGAGGGGGACGAGAGTCCGGCGAGCACGGCGGCCGTGGCGAGGACGACTGCCTTCCGGCGCCGGGTGCGTATCGCGAGCATGTGGGGTGTCCGATCTACGCGTGTGGAGTTGTGGTCCCACGAGCGTGACATGGACATGTGGGAGGCGGGGTGTACGGAGCGTGTCGATTGCGTGACGGTGGTCGTGCCGCGGGTCGCCCACGTCCGAGGGAGGAGCCGCCGCCCGGGCCCTGCCGTCCGGGCCCCGCCGCCCGCCCGCGCGGCGCTGTGGTCAGCCGAGCAGCCGGGGCAGCGCCTCCTTGAGGACCGTCAGCTGGGCGCGGTACCCCGCGTTGAACTCGGCCAGTTCGCGCACCCCGAGGTTGTGTCCCAGATCGCCCTCCTTCAACGGCACCATGGCCGGCATCGCACCGAACACCTCGGCCATCGCCGCCGCGTGCCGGCCCTTCTGGACGGCGGTCACCAGGTCCTCGAAGAGGTCGAGCTTCAGGGCCTGGATGCGCCTGCGCGGACTGTCCTTGTCCTTGAACTCGTCCCGCACGGTCGGCTTGGGACTGCCGCCGGGATCCGCGATGAACTTGAGCACCCGCAGCGTCGCGTACAGCCGCCCGGCCAGCCTCTGACCGCTTTCCCTCTGCTCTGGCATGAGGCATTACTTGCCAGCCGGACGCCCCCGCATCCCAGCTTTCGAAAAGCGGTCAACTCCCGTCCATCCCCCCGCCCTAGGGTGACCGGCATGCGCCCGAGAACCTTCCGTACCGCCCTCGCCGCCCTCACCGCGAGCCTCACCGCGGCCGGCTGCCTGACCGCCGCCGTACCGGCCACCGCCGCGCAGCAGCCCGCGCGGCAGCGGCCCCCGGCGAACGCCTGCTCGCCCTCCGTCTCCCTCTCCGGCTTCTTCGACGCCCTCGACAAGACGACGTACGACGGCACCTACGTCGGCAACCTCTCCGCCCTCGCGCCGCCCGCCCGGCGCGGCACCCTGGCCGGCCTCTCCGCCCTCTCCGACCGGTCGGAGCTGTTCCGGCTGGACGCGCGGACCCTGGAGCCGCGCGGTGTGGTCACGCTCGCCGACGAGAAGGGCGCCGCGCTCGACTCCGAGGGCCTGGTCGCCGACCGGGACGGCACGTTCCTCGTCTCCTCCGAGACCGAGCCGTCCGTCCGCCGCTACTCCCCGACCGGCGAGCTGCTCGGCCGCCTGCCCGTGCCGGACGACCTGCGCACCGCACCCGCGGGCGGGGCCCGGGCCAACGGCAGCTTCGAGGGGCTCACGCTCCTTCCCGGCGGGCACACCCTGCTCGCCTCCATGGAGTACCCGCTCGACGGCGACCCCGCCGACCTGGTCCGCTTCCAGACCTGGCAGCGGACGCGGCACGGCGACTTCCGGCCCGGGGCCCGCTACACCTACCGGACCGACCCCGGCCTCGGCGTCTCCGAGGTCACCGCGACCCCCGAGGGGCGGCTCCTGGTCCTGGAGCGCGGCTTCACCGCCGGCGTCGGCAACACCGTCCGCCTCCACCTGGCCGACCGGCCCGGCCGCGGCACCGCACTCCACAAGCGGCTCCTCGCCGACCTCGCCGACTGCCCCGACCTCGGCGCCACGGCCCGGCAGCCCCAGCCCAACCCCCTCCTCGACAACTTCGAGGGGATGGCCGTGACCGGCCGCTCCGGCGGGCGTACGGACGTCCTCGTCGTCAGCGACGACAACCAGAACGCCGTACAGACCACCCGCTTCCTCAGGCTCCGCGTGCGCGTCTGACCACCCGGCCGATTGTTGCGGCGGGATGAAATCCCCGCTCGCGGGCGTTGGTGCCTTCCGGTAGATCAGGTGAGCAGGACGACCGACCGGAGGGCACGGCGTGGAAGCGCAGCGGGGCTGGGTGCGACGACTGGCGGGCTACGCCTGGCGGTATCCCAAGGACGTCGTCCTCGCCCTCGGGGCCTCGCTGGGCGGCATGGCCGTCATGGCGTTCGTGCCGCTGATCACCAAGGTCATCATCGACGACGTGATCGGCGACAAGTCCCGGGACATGGCCGTCTGGGCCGGACTGCTCGTCGGTGCCGCGCTCGTCGTCTACGTCCTGACCTACATCCGCCGCTACTACGGCGGCCGGCTCGCCCTCGACGTCCAGCACGACCTGCGCACCGACATGTACGGGACGATCACCCGGCTCGACGGCCGGCGGCAGGACGAGCTGTCCACGGGGCAGGTGGTCGGGCGGGCGACCAGCGACCTCCAGCTGATCCAGGGCCTGCTCTTCATGCTCCCGATGACCATCGGGAACGTCCTGCTCTTCCTGATATCCCTGGTGATCATGGCGTGGCTGTCGCTGCCGCTCACCCTGGTCGCGCTGGCCGTCGCCCCCGCCCTGTGGTTCATCGCCCGGCGCAGCCGCACCCGGCTGCACCCCGCCACCTGGTACGCCCAGGCGCAGGCCGCCGCCGTCGCCGGGGTGGTCGACGGCTCGGTGAGCGGTGTGCGCGTGGTGAAGGGCTTCGGGCAGGAGGAGCAGGAGACCGGGAAACTCCGGGAGGTCGGACGCAGGCTCTTCGCCGGGCGGCTGCGCACGATCAAGCTGAACGCCACCTACACCCCGGCCCTCCAGTCCGTACCCGCGCTCGGACAGGTCGCCATGCTCGCCCTCGGCGGCTGGCTGGCCGTGGGCGGGCACATCACCCTCGGCACCTTCGTCGCCTTCTCCACCTACCTCGCCCAGCTGGTCGGCCCGGTCCGCATGCTCGCCGTGGTGCTCACCGTCGCCCAGCAGGCCCGCGCCGGCACCGAGCGCGTCCTGGAGCTGATCGACACCGAGCCGGCCATCGAGGACGGCACCAGGACCCTGCCGGCGAACGCGCCCGCCACCGTCGAGTTCGACGACGTCGCCTTCGGCTACGACACCGGCGAGGGGGAGCCGCGGCCCGTCCTGGACGGCCTCTCCTTCGAGATCCGCGCCGGGGAGACCCTCGCCGTCGTCGGCTCCTCCGGCTCCGGCAAGTCCACCGTCTCGCTGCTCCTGCCGCGCTTCTACGACGTGACGCGCGGCGCCGTCCTGGTCGGCGGCCACGACGTGCGCGAACTGACCCTCGACTCGCTCAGGGCCGCCGTCGGCCTGGTGCCCGAGGACTCCTTCCTCTTCTCCGACACCGTCCGCGCCAACATCGCCTACGGCCGCCCGGACGCCACCGACGAGGAGATCGAGACCGCCGCGCGGGCCGCGCAGGCCCACGGGTTCATCACCGAGCTGCCCGAGGGCTACGACACGGCCGTCGGCGAGCACGGACTGACCCTCTCCGGCGGCCAGCGCCAGCGCGTCGCGCTCGCCCGGGCGATCCTCACCGACCCCCGGCTGCTCGTCCTCGACGACGCCACGTCCGCCGTGGACGCCCGGGTGGAGCACGAGATCCACGAGGCGCTGAAGCAGGTCATGCGGGGCCGCACCACCCTCCTGATCGCCCACCGCCGCTCCACCCTGGGCCTCGCCGACCGCATCGCCGTCCTCGACCGGGGCCGCCTCGCCGACGTCGGCACCCACGAGGAGCTCCAGGAGCGCTCCGCCCTCTACCGGCGGCTGCTCACCGACCCCGACGAGCTGGGCGGGGTGTCGCCGGGCCACGTCCGTCCCGCCCTGAAGGCCGAGGACACCTCCGTACGGGACGAGCTGGACGCCGAGTTCGACGCCGAGCGCGGGGTCACGCCCCGGCTGTGGACCGGCGACCGCACGCCCAAGGACACCGCGCTGGCCGGCACCCCGGCCACCCCCGAGCTGCTCGCCCAGGTCGACGCGCTGCCCCCGGCCGACGGCACCCCGGACATCGACGAGGCACGGGCCGTGCGGCCCGAGTCGTCGTACGGCCTGCGGCGTCTGCTGCGCGGCTTCCGCGCGCCGCTGCTGATCAGCCTCGCCCTGGTGGCCGTGGACGCGGGCATGGGCCTGCTGCTGCCGGTGCTGATCCGCAACGGCATCGACGACGGCGTCACCCGGGTCGCCCTCGGCGCGGTCTGGGCGTCCTCGCTGCTCGGACTGCTCGCCGTCCTGGCCCAGTGGGCGGCGCAGACCGGCGAGATCCGGATGACCGGCCGGACCGGCGAGCGGATCCTGTACGCGCTCCGCCTGAAGATCTTCGCCCAGCTCCAGCGGCTCGGCCTCGACTACTACGAGCGCGAGCTGACCGGCCGGATCATGACCCGGATGACGACGGACGTGGACGCGCTGTCGACGTTCCTGCAGACGGGACTCGTCACCGCCTTCGTCTCGGTCGTCACCTTCTTCGGCATCATGGTCGCCCTGCTGGTGATCGACGTGCAGCTCGCGCTGATCGTCTTCATCACCCTGCCGCCGCTGGTCGTCGCCACCTACTTCTTCCGTCGGGCCAGCGTGAAGGCCTACGAACTCGCCCGCGAGCGGGTGTCCACGGTCAACGCCGACCTCCAGGAGTCCGTGGCCGGGCTGCGGATCGTGCAGGCCTTCCGGCGCGAGCGGGACGGCGGACGGCGGTTCGCCGAGCGCAGCGACAGCTACCGGCAGGCCCGCATCCGCGGCCAGTGGCTGATCTCGGTCTACTTCCCGTTCGTGCAGCTGCTGTCGTCGGCCGCCGCCGCGGCCGTGCTGGTCGTGGGCGGCGGGCGGATCGACGACGCCACGCTGACGACCGGAGCGCTGGTGGCGTACCTGCTCTACATCGACCTGTTCTTCGCCCCGGTCCAGCAGCTCTCCCAGGTCTTCGACGGCTACCAGCAGGCGTCCGTGTCGCTGGGCCGCATCCAGGAACTGCTGCGGGAGCCGACCTCGACCCGGGCCGCCGACAAGCCGGCCGAGGTCACCGAACTGCGCGGCGAGATCGCCTTCGAGGACGTGCGCTTCAGCTACGGCGGCGGCGACGACGCGGAGGCCGCACTCACCGGCATCGACCTGCGCATCCCGGCCGGGCAGACCGTCGCCTTCGTCGGCGAGACCGGCGCCGGCAAGTCGACGCTGGTGAAGCTGGTGGCCCGGTTCTACGACCCGACCGGCGGCCGGGTCACCGTCGACGGGCAGGACCTGCGCGGCCTCGACCTCACCTCCTACCGGCACCGCCTGGGCGTCGTCCCGCAGGAGGCGTACCTCTTCCCCGGCACCGTCCGGGACGCCATCGCCTACGGCCGTCCGGACGCCACCGACGCCGAGGTGGAGGCGGCGGCGCGGGCGGTCGGCGCGCACGAGATGATCGCCACGCTCAGCGGCGGCTACCTGCACGAGGTCGCCGAGCGGGGCCGCAACCTCTCCGCCGGGCAGCGCCAGTTGATCGCGCTGGCCCGCGCCGAGCTGGTCGACCCGGACGTGCTGCTGCTCGACGAGGCCACGGCGGCCCTGGACCTGGCCACCGAGGCGCAGGTCAACCAGGCCACCGACCGCGTCGCGGGACGCCGTACCACGCTCGTCGTCGCGCACCGGCTGACCACGGCCGCCCGCGCGGACCGGGTCGTCGTCATGGACGGCGGGCGGGTCGCCGAGGACGGCACGCACGACGAACTGCTGGCCCTCGACGGGCGGTACGCGCGGCTGTGGCGGACCTTCACCGGCGCGTCCGAGCCCGAGGAGCCGGTCGGCGCGCTGCACTGACGCGTTCGCGCAACCGTGCGACACGTGTCCTGCGTCCGTACATCCGTACGTCGTCAGTGATCGCCCCAGGGAAGGGGACCGCCAGTGGGCCGGGCCGGTTCCGCAACGCGCCGTCGGCTGGCGCTCGGCACGGCCGTGCTGAGCGCCACCGCGCTGCTCGCCGTCGCGATGCCGCAGGAGGCGCAGGCGGCCACGGGGTGCGCCGGCCGCAAGGTCCGCACCCTCCACTTCAGCACCGGATCCGTCCTCGTCCACAAGCGCGGCGGCTACGTCTGCGCCGTCACCGTCCCCAGGAAGGCCGGTACGAAGCGGCAGATGTCCGTGGGCGTACGGGCCCGCGGCGGCCGGGCGGTGGTGGACTCGGGCCGCTTCGCCCACCTCGCCGGACCGGTGACCGTGCACGCCGGGAAACGCTGCGTGTGGGTGACCGGCAGGGTGTCCGGGTCCTCGGTCAGCTCCGGGTGGATCCTCTGCTGACCCTGGTGCTCGCGGGAGTTGCTCCGATAGCTTCCGGCGGACACCGGTTTCACAGGGAGGGTGCATGCGCAAGGCGCTCAGATGGCTGCTGGCGCTGGTGGTGCTCATAGGCACCGTCAGCACGGCGGGGGCGGCCACCGCCGCCGAGCCGAAGGCCGTCGACATCAAGGACCGGCTGCTGTCCGTACCGGGCATGAGCCTGATCGAGGAGAAGCCGTACACCGGCTACCGCTTCTTCGTCCTCAACTACACCCAGCCGGTGGACCACCGGCACCCGTCCAGGGGCACGTTCCAGCAGCGGATCACCGTGCTGCACAAGGACGTGAACCGGCCGACGGTCTTCTACACCGGCGGCTACAACGTCTCCACGAACCCCGGCCGGCGCGAGCCGACCCAGATCGTGGACGGCAACCAGGTCTCCATGGAGTACCGCTACTTCACGCCGTCCCGGCCCGCCCCGGCCGACTGGTCCAAGCTGGACATCTGGCAGGCCGCCAGCGACCAGCACCGCATCTTCGAGGCCCTGAAGCCGCTCTACCCGCAGAACTGGATCTCCACCGGCGGCTCCAAGGGCGGCATGACCGCCACCTACTACGAGCGCTTCTACCCGCGTGACATGGACGGCGTCGTCGCCTACGTCGCCCCCAACGACGTGGTGAACAACGAGGACTCGGCCTACGACCGCTTCTTCGCCCGGGTCGGCACCGAGGAGTGCCGCGACAGGCTGAACGGGGTGCAGCGCGAGGCGCTGGTGCGCCGGGCTCCGCTGGAGCAGAAGTACGCGGCCTACGCGGCCGGGAACGGCTACACCTTCGACACCATCGGCAGCCTCGACCGCGCCTACGAGGCCGTCGTCCTCGACTACGTGTGGGGCTTCTGGCAGTACAGCACCCTCGCCGACTGCGCGGACATCCCGGCCGACGCCGAGAACGCCACCGACGAGGCGATCTGGGACTCCGTCGACACGATCTCCGGCTTCTCCGCCTACACCGACCAGGGCCTTGAGACCTACACGCCGTACTACTACCAGGCGGGCACCCAGCTGGGCGCGCCGACGATCAACTTCCCGCACATCGAGAAGAAGTACATCCGCTACGGCTACCAGCCGCCGCGCAACTTCGTGCCCCGCTCGATCCCGATGAAGTTCGAGCCGCGGGCGATGCGGGACGTCGACACCTGGGTGAAGCACCACGCCCGGCACATGCTGTTCGTGTACGGCGAGAACGACCCGTGGGGTGCCGAGCCCTTCCGGCTCGGCCACGGCGCGCGCGACTCCTACGTCATGACCGCGCCCGGCATGAACCACGGTGCCAACGTGGCCGGTCTGGTGCCCGACCAGAAGGCCCGGGCCACGGCCCGCATCCTGGAGTGGGCGGGCGTCGCCTCCGCCGAGGTGCGGGAGAGCCCGTCGGCGGCCAGGCCGCTGGCGGCGTTCGACGCCAAGCTGGACAAGCGGGACGTCGAACGCGAGCCGGCGCTGCGCCCGTAGCGGCGTCCGCCGCGCCGCGGTGACCGTGCCCGGCCGTTCACAGCGGCCGGGCACAGCCCACCGGGCGCTCGCCGCCGATCCGGACGTACAGACCGGTCGAGGCGGGGCAGTCCGCCCGGTCGGCGACCGCGTCGACCACCTTGAACCGCGGTTCGCGCCCGCTGCCGCTCCCGTCGTCGCACACGGTCTCGCGGACCCTGCCGCCGCCGGTCTCGCGGACACAGTCGCCGACGATCGTGCGCGGGCCGCCCCCGCCGCCGGGGTCCCCGGGGTGCGGCGGCCGGAGCCCGCGCATGCAGGCGTAACCGCGGGGCACGGTCCCGTCGCCGTCCTCGTCGGCGGACGGCCGCCGCTCGCTGATGTGCAGGACGAAGTCGGTGGTCGCGGGGCACGGCGGGCCGTCGCTCGCGCGGCCGTCCTCCCGGGCCACCACCCTCGCCGCCGCCCGCGCGCTGTCGCAGGGCACCTCGGTCGGGTCGACGGCGCCGAACGAGCTGCACTCGCCGACCGCCAGGAACACCGATCCGGCCTCGGACGGCCGCGCCCCGGCCGCCGCGGAATCCGTCACCCCGCCCTCGCCCGACGGACCGTGGCAGCCCGTCTGGACCCCGGCACACAGCACGGAAAGCAGCACGGCGCACAGCAGGGCGTGCACCCCCGCGGTCCCTCGCTCAGGCATCGCCGTCCCCCCGGATCCCCCGGTCCAGCGTGGCCCGCCAAAGCGGGCGCACGCCAGACGCGCGGGAGGCTTCGGGCACGGGCGCCCGAAGCGCCCCCGGCGCGTGTCGTGGACCGCGCTACGACCGGCGGCGACCGGCCCGCGACCCCCGGCTAGGACCGATAGGTCAGCCCGTGCCCGACCGGCAGGAGCACCGTGTCCGGCGCGTCCGCCCGCACCACCGGCACCGGCAGCTTCCCGCGCGGCCGCACCCGCCCGGCGATCACCCGGGCCGCCGCCCGCACCTCCACGTCGGTCCAGGAGTAGGCGGCGAGGAAGGCGGGGACGCCGGGCAGCTGGGCGACGTCGTAGGGATTGCGGACGGCGACCGCGACGACCGGCTTCCCGGTCTCCAGCAGCCGCGTGACCAGGGTGCGTTGGCCGCTGCCCGCGGTCACGTTGTACGTGGCGACGACCACCGCGTCGGCGTCCCCGGCCGCCGCCACGGCGCCGTCGATCGCGGCGGCGGAGGGCGCGGTGCCGGTGGACAGGGCGGTGGCCGAGAAGCCCAGCTCCGTCAGCGCGCCCGCGAGCACGCCGGTGGGCGGCCCGGTCGTGCCCGACGGCGAGGCGGGGTCGGCGCCCACCACCAGCAGCCTGCGGTGCTCCCGGCGCGAGAGCGGCAGCAGGCCGCCCTCGTTGACCAGCAGCGTGGTGGTCCGCTCGGCGATCCGGTCGGCCGCGGCCAGGTGCGCCCGGGTGCCGACGATCCGGTCGACGTCCCGGCGGCTGGTGTACGCCTCCTGGAACAGCCCCAGTTTGGCCTTCAGCCGCAGCACGCGCAGGATCGATTCGTCGAGCCGCGCCTCGGTCAGCTCGCCCTCCCGTACGGCGGTCAGGACGGCGTTCCAGGCGAGCGGCAGGTCGGGCGGGTTGAGCAGCTGGTCGACCCCCGCCTTCAGCGCCAGCACCGGCACCCGCTCGTCGCCGTACTTCGTCCGCACGCCCTCCATGCCGAGGGAGTCGGTGACCACGACCCCGTCGTAGCCCAGCTCCTCGCGCAGGATGCCGGTGAGGATGGGGCGGGAGAGGGTGGCCGGGTCGCCGGAGTCATCGAGCGCGGGGACCATCAGGTGCGCGGTCATGATCGCGTCGATGCCGGCCCCGATCGCGGCGCGGAAGGGCGGCGCGTCCAGCTCCTCCCACTGCTCGCGGCTGTGCGTGATGACCGGGAAGCCGGTGTGGCTGTCGGTGGCGGTGTCCCCGTGCCCCGGGAAGTGCTTGGCGCACGCGGCGACGCCGGACTGCTGGTACCCCGTCACCTCGGCGGCCACCAGCCCCGCCACGGCCGCCGGCTCGGCGCCGAAGGACCGTACGCCGATCACGGGGTTGGCCGGGTTGACGTTGACGTCGGCCACGGGGGAGTAGTCCTGGCGGATGCCCAGGGCGTGCAGCTCGGCGCCCGCGAGCCGGCCGAGGGTGCGGGCGTCGGACCGCGACCCGCCGGCCCCGACGGCCATCGCGCCGGGGAAGAGGGTGGCGGGCGCGCCCACGCGGGCCACTATGCCGTGCTCCTGGTCGGTGGAGATGAGCACGGGCAGACCGCGCGGCTGCTCCAGGGAGGCCTTCTGGATGCCGTTGGACAGGTCGGCGATCTGGTGCGGGTCGCGGGTGTTGTGCGCCCAGGCGAAGTAGATGATGCCGCCGACCCGGTACCTGGCGACCAGCTCGGCCGCGGTGCGGACGCCGATCTCCTTGAGGTTGGCGTCGATGTCGGCCTGGTCGGGGTCGGTGGCGGAGTGGCCGTAGACCCGCATGACGAAGAGCTGGCCGACCTTCTCCTCCAGCGTCATGCGGGAGATCAGGCCACGGAGCTTGTCGTCGTCGGGCCTGCGTGCGTCGGCGTACGCCGTGCCGCCCCCGGCCGCGAGGGCCGCGGTGACGACCGCCGTGGCGGCCAGGACGGTACGTCTGGAGGGCTGTGCGGTGCTTCCCGTGCCGGCCGTGCTGCTGTGGTGCACGTGCGCTCCTTCCGGAGGGCTGGTGAAGGAAACTGCCAAGGAGTCACCAATATCCGGGAAGTTTCTGCCAGTCAAGGGACCGCACAGGAGTCGCCCGACGCGAGCTGCGCCCCCCGGCGGAGCCGCACCGACGGCGACACCCGGCCCGCCGAGGCTCCCCGAAACGGCCCCGGCAAGCCCGGCACCACGGGGCGACGCCACCCCCGGCGCGGGGCCGGGGGCCGGTCAGGCTCCGGCGGCGGGCCGGAGCGGCGCGGTGGTGTGGGACGCGGCGGCCGGCCAGTGGGTGCGCAGGGTGCGGACCGTTTCCGCGATGGCCGGGCGGCGGGCCGCGCCCGTGCGCCACAGGGCGTACAGGCGCCGTACCGGCATCGGGTCGAGGGGGACCTCCACCACGCCGGGCGGCAGCGGGCCCCGTCCCAGGCGGGGGATGAGGGCGACGCCGAGACCGGCGGCGACCAGCGCGACGAGCGTCGGGTTCTCGTCCGCCTGGTGGACGATGTCCGGCTCGTGCCCGGCACCCCGCAGCGTCCGCAGCAGCCAGTCGTGGCAGACCCGCCCGGGCGGCTGGCAGATCCACCGCTCCCCGCCCAGCTCGTCCCGCCGCACCGCCGCCCGCCCCGCGAACCGGTGCCCCTCGGGCACCAGCAGGTCGCACAGGTCCTCCCCGATCGGCGCCTGCTCCACCCCGGCCGGCGCCGGCAGCGGGGCGATGTCCCAGTCGTGCGCCACCACCAGATCGACCGCCCCCTTGGCCACCAGGTCCACGGACAGGTGCGGGTCGACCTCCGTGAGCCGCGCGTCCAACGCCGGGTGGCGTACCGCCAGGTCGGCCAGCACCAACGGCAGCAGCCCGCGCGCCGCCGACGCGAACGCGGCGATGGTCAGCCGCCCCGACGGCACCCCGCGCCGCTCCTCCAGCCGGGTCTCCGCCCGCTCCACCAGGGCCAGCAACTCACCCGCCACGCCGACCAGATGCCATGCCTCGTCGGTGAGCCGCACCCCGCGCCCCTCCCGCTCCAGCAGCACCGTCCTGGTCTCCCGCTCCAGCTTGGCGATCTGCTGCGACACGGCGGAGGGGGTGAAACCGAGCGCGGCGGCCGCCGCCCCGACCGTCCCGTGCACGGACACGGCGTGCAGGGCGCGCAGACGCTGGAGGTCGAGCATGACGGCTCCCGGGGGTAGGAGGGGCGGGCGACGGTATGAGAGGGCGGGCGGCGGCAACAATTCAGTGATGCTTCATCCAACCATGCAGCAATCATCGCTGGTGCTGCACGGTCCTTCCGGCCGACCCTCGACGCATGCGACCTTCCCACCTCCTCCTCGCCGTGCTCGTGGCCGCCGTCTGGGGCGTGAACTTCACGGTCATCGAGATCGGCCTCGACCACTTCCCGCCGCTCCTGTTCTCCGCCCTGCGCTTCCTGGCGGCCGCGCTGCCCGCCGTCTTCCTGGTGGGCCGCCCCAAGGTGGCCTGGAAGTGGATCGTGGCCGTGGGACTGGTCCTCGGCGTGGCCAAGTTCGGGCTGGTCTTCGTGGGCATGGACGCGGGCATGCCGGCCGGCCTGTCCTCCCTCGTCCTTCAGATCCAGGCGGTGTTCACCGCGGTGATCGCCGCCGCGGTCCTACGGGAACGCCCCTCCCGCGTCCAGGCCCTCGGCATGCTGGTCGCGCTGGTCGGCATCGGCGTGGCGGCGCTCGACGAGGGCACCTCGGGACCCCTCGGCGCGTTCCTGATGGTCGTCGGCGCGGCGGCGGCGTGGGGCGTGTCCAACGTCCTGACCCGCAAGGCGTCCCCGCCCGACGCGCTGAACTTCATGGTGTGGGTCTCCACCGTCCCCGTGCTGCCCCTGCTGGCCCTCTCCCTGCTCACCGAGGGCCCCGCCGAGGACCTCGCGGCCCTGCGCGCCCTGGACTGGCAGGGGACGGGCACGATCCTCTTCGTCGCCTGGGTCTCGACCGTCTTCGGCTTCGGCGCCTGGGGCTGGCTGCTGCGCCGTCACCCCGCCTCGACGGTCGCGCCGTTCTCCCTCCTGGTCCCGGTCTTCGGCATGTCGTCGGCGGCCCTCTTCCTCGGCGAGTCGGTGACACCCCTGCGCTGGTGCGCGGCGGCCCTGCTGGTGGGCGGCGTGGCACTGACCACGTTCGGCCCCGCCCGCCGGCGCGTGCCGGGGGTGACCGTCCGCACCTCCCCGCAATTCGCTGGACGGCCCCCCGTGCCGGCTGAAGAATCCGTCCGGTGACATTCACTCTGAACGCCCCGGTCCTCGAAGGCACGCTGGTACGACTGGAGCCGCTGGGCCATCAGCACGCGGCCGACCTGGCGGTGGCGGCGGAGGAGGACCGCGACACCTACGGCTTCACCTCCGTGCCGGCGCCCGGCGAGGTCGGCTCCTACATCGACGCCCACCTGGCCACGGCGGCCACCGGACGGCTCGCGCCCTACGCGCAGGTCTCCCTCGCCACCGGCCGCGCGGTCGGCGCCACCGCCTACTGGGAACCCCGCTCCTGGCTCGGCGACGACGCGCTCGACGCCGTCGAGGTCGGCTTCACCTGGCTGGCCCGGTCCACCCAGGGCACGGGCGTCAACGCCGAGGCCAAGCTGCTGCTGTTCCGCCACGCCTTCGAGGTCTGGGGCGTCTGCCGCGTCGACCTCAAGACCGACGCCCGCAACGGGCGCTCCCGCGCCGCGATCGAGAAGACCGGCGCCCGCCTCGAGGGCGTCCTGCGCAACTGGTCCCGCTCCTACGTGCCGGGCGAGGAGGGCCGGCTGCGCGACTCCGCGATCTACTCGATCACGGCGGCGGAGTGGCCCGGGTGCCGGGAGCGGCTGGAGCACCGGGTGCGGTCCGCTGCGGTGCCGCCCGCCCTCACGCCGCGTCCGTGAGCAGCCGGGCCAGGTGCTTGCGGCCCTGCCCCAGCAGCCCGGGCAGCGGCGCCGCCGACTCGTACCACCGCTTCTCGTACTCCCAGCACAGCCAGCCCTCCCAGCCGTGCCGGGACAGCACGTCCACCACCTCGGTGAGCGGCAGCACCCCGGTGCCCAGCGGCAGCGGGGTGGTGTCCTCGGCGGAGGCGATGTCCTTGACCTGGACGTAGCCCAGGTGCGGGGAGAGCGCCGCATACGTGTCGGAGGGCTGCTCCCCGCCCAGCCAGGTGTGCATCACGTCCCACAGGGCGCCCACCTGCCGGTGCCCCACCAGCCCGAGGACGCGCATCGCGTCGGCGCCCGTACGGTGCGAGTCGTGGGTCTCCAGCAGGATGCGCACGCCCAGCTCGGCGGCGTACTCGGCGGCCGTGCCCAGCCGCCGCGCGGCCACCGCGTCGGCCTCCTCGGCGCTCTGCTCGGTGCCGCCGCCGGGGAAGACCCGGACGTAGGGGGCGCCCAGATCACGGGCGAGGTCGAGCAGGCCGCGCACCTCGGCGATCACGGCCTCGTCGGCACCGGGCGCGGCGACCCGCGCGTACCCCGCGACCCCCAGCGGCTCGACGCCGGCCGCCTTGAACTCGGCGGCCACCGCGGCCCGTTCGTCCGGACCCAGGCCCGGGTGGACCGGTTCCTCCGGGTGGGCGCGCAACTCGACACCGTGGTAGCCGTGCGCGGTCGCGAGCCCCAGCACGTCGGCCAGGGGCAGTCCGGGAACACCGAGAGTGGAGAACGCCAGCTTCATGCCCACGGAGCGTACCCGCGATCACCGCCTTCACCCGCCGACGCGGGCGGTGAATCCGGCCCGTCCCCCGTCCCCCGCCCCGTCCCCCCGCCGCCTGTGGACGCGGGCGGTGCATCCGGCGTGTCCGGTCGCTTGCCGAGGGGGGCGGTGCATCCGGCCTGTCCGGTCACCTGTCGACGGGGCGATGCATCCGGCCTGTCTGGTCGCTTGTGGTCGCGGGCGGTGCATCCGGCGTGTCCGGTCGCCTGCCGATGGGGGCGGTGCATCCGGCCCCTCCGGTCACCTGCCGACGGGGGCGGTGCATCCAGCCCCTCCGGTCACCTGTCGACGCGGGTCGGCACATCCAGCCCGTCCGGCGTTTGAGGACGAGGCCGTCCAGGCCGAAGCCGGGGTCTGGGGGCGGCAGCCCCCAGCAGCGCCCACTGCGACGCGGGCCACCGCGACACCAACGGTCCGTTCAAGACCGCGGCCCTCCGGAGGACCCCCGCACCATCAACTCCCCCCGCACCGTCGCGATCCCGCCCACCGGCGCCTCCTCCCGCCCCATCGCGACCCGCCCCGCCCGCGCCCCCGCCTCCGCCAGCGGCAGCCGCACGGTCGTCAGCGCGGGCACCGCGTCGATGCTGAACGGCAGGTCGTCGAAGCCGGCCACGGACACGTCGTCCGGAATCCGCAGCCCCGAGTCGCGCAGCGCCGCGCACGCGCCCAGCGCGACGGTGTCGTTCGCGGCGACGACCGCGGTCAGCGTCGGATCCCTGCGCATCAGCTCCAGCGTGGCCTCGTACCCGGCCTGCCGGTCGTAGCGGCCGTGGACCGTCCAGCGGGGGTCCTCCTCGATGCCGTGCGCGGCGAGCGCGGCGCGGTGGCCCTCCAGCCGGTGTCGGGTCGTGGTCCGCTCCCGGGGGCCCGCGATATAGCCGAGCCGCCGGTGCCCGAGCCCGATCAGATGCTCGGTCAGCTCCCGCCCGCCGCCGCGGTTGTCGAAGGTGAGCGCGATCGCCCCGGTGTCCGGCGCCGGCGGCCGCCCGCACAGCACCACCCGCGTCCCCGCCTCGGTGAGCCTGCGCAGCTTCGCCGCCACCGCCGTCTGGTGGGCCTCGTCCTCCATCGCGCCGCCGGTCAGCACGACCGCCGCCGCGCGCTGGCGTTGCAGCAGCGTGAGGTAGGTCAGCTCGCGCTCCGGGGTGCCGCCGGTGTTGCAGACCACGGCGAGTCTCTCGCCGCCCGCCCGGCCGCCCGGCCCGCCGATCTCGGACTGGACGGCGCCGGCCATGATGCCGAAGAAGGGGTCGGCGATGTCGTTGACGAGGATGCCGACCAGGTCGGACGTGGCCGCCGCCAGCGCGCTCGCGGGGCCGTTGAGCACGTAGTCCAGCTCGTCGACGGCCTTGAGCACCCGCTCCCGGGTGGAGGCGGCCACCGGGTAGTTGCCGTTCAGTACGCGCGACACCGTCGCGGGGGAGACCTGGGCGCGGGCCGCCACGTCCGCCAGTGTCACCGTCATGTCCTCGTCCTCCGCCTCGCGCGTGTGCGAACGCCGTCCCGGGTGACCTTACGGCCACCGCCCGCCGGTGTTCGTCCCCTCGAACAACTCGCCCCGGTCGCGGTCTTGTCCAGACCACCGTTCACAGGCTAGCTTCGTTCTACATAGAAAGCGCTTGCTGTGCGGCTCGGAGGATGTGCCGCACGGTCGTACGAAGGGAATGACGTGACACGCAAGACGGTGCGTATCGCCATGAACGGTGTGACCGGGCGCATGGGCTACCGCCAGCACCTCGTCCGCTCGATCCTGGCCCTGCGCGAACAGGGCGGCCTCGACCTCGGCGACGGCACCGTGCTGTGGCCGGAACCGGTGCTGGTCGGCCGCCGCGAGCACGCGCTCAGGACGCTGGCGCAGCGCCACGGACTCGACCACGTCTCCACGGACCTGGACGCGGTCCTCGCCGACGACACCATCGACATCTACTTCGACGCCCAGGTGACCTCGGCCCGCGAAGAGGCGATCAAGAAGGCGATCGCCGCGGGCAAGCACGTCTACACCGAGAAGCCGACGGCCACCGGCCTCGACGGCGCCCTGGAGCTCGCCCGCCTGGCGAACGCGGCCGGCATCAAGCACGGCGTCGTCCAGGACAAGCTCTTCCTGCCGGGCCTGCTCAAGCTGAAGCGCCTCATCGACGGCGGCTTCTTCGGCCGGATCCTGTCGGTGCGCGGCGAGTTCGGCTACTGGGTCTTCGAGGGCGACTGGCAGGAGGCGCAGCGCCCGTCCTGGAACTACCGCAGCGAGGACGGCGGCGGCATCGTCGTCGACATGTTCCCGCACTGGGAGTACGTCCTGCACGAGCTGTTCGGCCGCGTGAGGACCGTCCAGGCCCTCACCGCCACCCACATCCCCGAGCGCTGGGACGAGAAGGGCAAGCCCTACGACGCCACCGCCGACGACGCGGCCTACGGCGTCTTCGAGCTCGACGGCGGCGCGATCGCGCAGATCAACTCCTCCTGGGCGGTCCGCGTCCACCGCGACGAACTGGTCGAGTTCCAGGTCGACGGCACCGAGGGCTCCGCGGTCGCGGGACTGCGGAGCTGCCGGGTCCAGCACCGCTCGGCCACCCCGAAGCCCGTCTGGAACCCGGACATCCCCGCCACCGAGGTCTTCCGCGACCAGTGGCAGGAGGTCCCGGACAACGGCGAGTTCGACAACGGCTTCAAGGCCCAGTGGGAGCTGTTCCTCAAGCACGTCTACGCCGACGCCCCCTACCACTGGGACCTGCTGGCCGGCGCCCGCGGCGTCCAGCTCGCCGAGCTGGGCCTGAAGTCCTCGGCCGAGGGCCGCCGCCTCGACGTACCGGAGGTCGGGCTGTGACCCTGCACCTTCCCGACGCGCACGGCACCCTGCGCGCCCACGAACCGCGCACCGAGCCCCTGCCCGCCGTCCGCTCCGGCACGGGAAGCGCTTTCACCTCCCGTACGGTCTTCTCGGCCGCGCACGTCGTCGCCGACCCGTACGCCGACACCACCCCCGACTCTCCCGCCGCCGTCGACTGGGACGCCACCCTCGCCTTCCGCCGCCACCTGTGGTCCCACGGCCTCGGTGTCGCCGAGGCGATGGACACCGCCCAGCGCGGCATGGGCCTGGACTGGGCGGGCGCGGCCGAGCTGATCCGCCGCAGCGCCGCCGAGGCGAAGGCGGTCGGCGGACTCATCGCCTGCGGCGTCGGCACCGACCAGCTCACCGGCCCGGCGACCCTGGCCGAGGTCCGGGCGGCGTACGAGGAGCAGCTCGCCCTCGTGGAGGGGTCCGGCGCGAAGGCCATCCTGATGGCCTCGCGGGCGCTGGCCGCCGCGGCCCGTGGCCCCGAGGACTACCTGGAGGTCTACGGCCACCTGCTCCGGCAGGCGTCCGAGCCGGTCGTCCTGCACTGGCTGGGCCCGATGTTCGACCCGGCGCTGGAGGGCTACTGGGGTTCGTCCGACCTGGACGCGGCAACGGACACCTTCCTGGAGGTCATCACGGCGCACCCCGACAAGGTCGACGGCATCAAGGTCTCCCTCCTGGAGGCCCGGCGCGAGATCGACATCCGCCGCCGCCTTCCGCAGGGCGTCCGCTGCTACACCGGCGACGACTTCAACTACCCCGAGCTGATCGCGGGCGACGAGAAGGGCTTCAGCCACGCCCTGCTCGGCATCTTCGACCCGCTGGGCCCGCTGGCGGCGGAAGCGGTCCGTGTCCTGGACACCGGGAACGCCGACGGCTTCCGGGAACTCCTCGACCCCACGGTCGAGTTGTCCCGTCACCTCTTCCGGGCCCCCACCCGCTTCTACAAGACGGGAGTGGTGTACCTGGCGTGGCTGGCGGGCCACCAGAGCCACTTCACGATGGTCGGCGGCCTCCAGTCGGCCCGCTCCCTCCCGCACTTGGCGCGCGCATACGAACTGGCGGACGGTCTGGGCCTGTTCCCGGACCCGAAGCTGGCGGAGGAGCGCATGAGGAACCTGCTGAGCCTGTACGGGGTGAACCAGTGACGGCGACCGGAGACCTTTCCCGCTTCTCCATCAACCAGATGACGGTCAAGCAGCTGCCCCTGCCGGAACTGGCGGACGCCTGCGCCGAGTCGGGCGTCACGAACGTGGGCCTGTGGCGGGAGCCGGTCCAGTCGTACGGTGTCGGGGCGACCGCCACACTGGTCCGCGACGCCGGCCTGACGGTCACGACCCTGTGCCGGGGCGGTTTCCTCACGGCGATCGATCCGCAGGAGCGTTCCAGTGCGCTGGACGACAACCGCAGGGCGATCGAGGAGGCGGCGACCCTCGGCACGGACACCCTGGTCCTGGTCTCCGGCGGCCTGCCCGCCGGGTCCAAGGACCTGCACGGCGCCCGGGAACGGATCGCCGACGCGCTGGCCGAGCTGGGCCCGTACGCCGAGCGGCACGGCGTCCGCCTGGCGATCGAGCCCCTGCACCCGATGTACGCGGCGGACCGCTGCGTGGTGTCGACGCTGGCCCAGGCCCTGGACCTCGCCGAACGCTTCCCGGCCCACCAGGTCGGCGTCACCGTCGACACGTACCACCTCTGGTGGGACGACCGGGCGCCCGAGCAGATCGCCCGGGCCGGCGCGGGCGGCCGCATCCACACCTTCCAGCTCGCCGACTGGACGACGCCGCTGCCCGCGGGCGTCCTCAACGGCCGCGGCCAGATCGGGGACGGCGCGATCGACATGCGGGAGTGGAAGGGGTACGTCGAGGCGGCCGGGTACACCGGCGCCATCGAGGTCGAGCTGTTCAACGAGGGGCTGTGGGCGCGGGACGGGCGGGAGGTGCTCGCCGAGACGGCGGCCCGGTTCGCCGAGCACGTGGGAGACTGCGCGGACCCGCGGCCCGGAAAATAATCCCGGCGACCCGTGCAACCCTTCCGCCCCCCGGCGGGTCGTACCTGGCATCGGAACACCCGTGGGGGTACCCGGGGGGGAAAATCCACGGAGCTCCGAAGGGGTGGGGACCCGAGAGGGCCCGGTCGTCGACCGGGCCCTCTCAAACGTCTCACCACCGTCTCCCGGACCTGCCGGCCGGGGCCCTCAGAAGAAGACCCCGCACCGCAGCAGCACGTTGGCGTACGGCCGCGCCTCCCCGGTGCGCACGATCAGCCGCGCGCCCGCCGACAACTCCTTGAGCCGTTCGTGCGGGACGAGCCCGAGGGCGGGGAAGAGCCCGTCGAGCAGCGTGGCGCACTCCGGGTTCGCCTCCCGGACCTCCGTCGCCGCCGTGGCGCCCTCGACGACCAACTCGGCCAGCAGGCCGTCCAGCACCTCGGAGAAGGACGGCACCCCGGCCCGGAAGGCCAGGTCGACGACGCGCGGCCCGTCCGGCACGGGCATGCCCGCGTCGCACACCAGGACGCCGTCCCCGTGGCCGAGTTCGGCCAGGGCGCCGGAGAGGTGGCGGTTGAGTATCCCGGCCTTCTTCACAGCGCACCGGCCTCCAGCGCCTCGGCCTCGGCCGCCGTCGGGTACGACTCCTGCGCCCCGGCCTTCGTGACCGCCGCCGCGCCCACCCGGGCCGCGTACGCCGCCGCCCCGGCCAGCGACTCGCCGGTGCCCAGCCGCCACGCCAGCGCCGCGGTGAACGCGTCGCCCGCGCCCGTCGTGTCCACGGCCTCCACCCTCACGGACGGCACCCGGACCACGCCCTCGGCGGCCGAGGCGACCAGCGCGCCCTCGGCGCCCAGGGTCACGACCACCGAGCGCGGGCCCTTGGCCAGCAGGACGCGGGCCCAGTCCTCGGGGCGCTCGCCGACCGGCGCGTCCCCGAGGAGCACCTTCGCCTCGTGCTCGTTGACGATCAGCGGGTCGCAGGCGGCCAGCACCTCCTGCGGGAGGGGACGCGGCGGCGACGGGTTCAGCACGAAACGGCTGTCCGGCGCGAGCGAGCGGACCACCTCCACGACCGTCTCCAGCGGGATCTCCAACTGCGTGGAGACCACCCGGGAGGCGTGGAAGAGGCTCGCGGCGGCGCGGACGTCGCCCGGTGCCAGCCGGCCGTTGGCGCCCGGCGAGACCACGATGCTGTTGTCCCCGGACGGGTCGACGGTGATCAGCGCGACGCCGGTCGGGGCGCCGCCCACCAGCACGCCGACCGTGTCGACGCCGGCCGCCCGCTGCGAATCCAGCAGCAGCCGGCCGTAGTCGTCGTCCCCGACCCGGGCCAGCAGCGCCGTACGGGCACCGAGCCGGGCGGCGGCGACGGCCTGGTTGCCGCCCTTGCCGCCCGGGTGGACGGCGAGGTCGGAGCCGAGCACCGTCTCGCCCGCCCCGGGCCGCCGCTCGACACCGATCACCAGGTCGGCGTTGGCCGACCCGACGACCAGCAGGTCGTAGTCGTACATCAGTCGTTCTCCGATTCGAGTGATTCCCGCTGGTTTCCGCCGGGTCCGGACGGCCGGTCTCAGCCCTCGAAGCCGGCCACGTTCTCCTGGGTGACGACCTTCACGGGCACCTTCACCGTCTGCTCCACCTTCTTGTCCTCGGCAGCCCGCAGCGCGTTCTGTACGGCGATCCTGCCCAGTTCCTTCGGCTGCTGCGCCACGGACGCGTACAGCGTGCCGTCCTGGACCGCCTTCAGCCCGTCCGGGGTGCCGTCGAAGCCGACGACCTGGACCGACTTGCCGGCCTTGGAACCGAGCGCCTTGATCGCGCCCAGCGCCATCTCGTCGTTCTCCGCGAAGACGCCGTCGACGTCCGGGTGCGCCTGGAGCAGGTTCGTCATCACGTCCAGGCCCTTGGTGCGGTCGAAGTCCGCGGGCTGCTTGGCGACGACCTTGATGCCCGGGTACTCCTTCAGCCCGGCCGCGAAGCCCGCCCCGCGCTCCCGGCTGGCGGAGGTGCCGGCCTGGCCCTGGAGGATGACGATGGTGCCCTTGCCGCCGAGCTTCTCGGCGAGCGCCCGGGCGCCCAGCTTGCCGCCCTCGATGTTGTCGGAGGCGACCAGCGCGGACGTCTGCGCCTTGTTGACACCGCGGTCCACGGCGATGACGGGGATGTCGTCCTTGTTCGCGGAGCGCACCGAGGGACCGGCCGCGTCGGAGTCCACCGGGTTGACGACGACCGCGGACAGGCGCCCGCTGACGAAGTTCTGCAACTGGTTGGCCTGCTGCGAGGCGTCGTTCTGGGCGTCCGTGACCGTCAGGTCCACGCCCAGCTTCTTCGCCTCCGCCTGCGCGCCGTTCCTGATCTGCACGAAGAACGGGTTGTTGAGCGTGGACAGCGACAGCCCTATCTTCTGGCTCCTGCCGTCCGAGGAACCGTTGTGCAGCAGCGAGGTGGCGCCGACGACGGCCACCGCGACCACGGCCGCGATCACATAGGTGAGCGCCTGCTTGCCCCGGTTGCCGCCGCCGGACGCCCCGGCCGCCGGGGTCACCGCGCCCGCCTTGCGGCGCAGCGTGTCGAAGAGCACCGCGAGCGCGATGACGACACCGATGACGACCTGCTGCCAGAACGCGGAGACGGACAGCAGGTTGAGGCCGTTGCGCAGCACCGCGAGGATCAGCGCGCCGATCAGCGTCCCCGAGGCCTTGCCGGTACCGCCCGCCAGCGAGGCGCCGCCGATCACCACGGCGGCGATGGCGTCCAGCTCGTAGCCCTGCGCGGCCTGCGGCTGCGCGGAGGAGAGCCGGGAGGCGAGCACGATGCCCGCGGCGGCGGCGAACAGGCCGGAGAAGGCGTAGATGGCGATCTTCTGCCGCTTCACGCGCAGACCGGACAGCCGCGCGGCCTCCTCGTTGCCGCCGATGGCGTACATGGAGCGGCCGATGTAGGTCCGCCCGAGGACGAACGCCGTGATCAGACCCATCACGATCATCACGAGCACCGGCACCGGCAGCCAGCCGCCGAGGGTGTCACCGAGGTGCGAGACCGAGTCCGGGAAGGCGATCGGCGAGCCCTGGGAGATGACCAGCGACAGACCGCGGCCCACCGACAGCATGGCGAGCGTCGCGATGAACGGCGGCAGCTTCCCGTAGGAGATGAGGAAGCCGTTCACCAGACCGCACGCGATGCCCGTCAGGACGGACAGCAGTACCGCGAGCGCCACCGGGATCCCGGCCTCGGTGGCGCTCCAGGCCAGCACGGTGGCCGACAGCGCGGCGACCGAGCCGACCGACAGGTCGATGCCCGCCGAGACGATGACGAAGGTGACGCCGAACGCGAGGATCGCGGTGACGGCGGCCTGGACGCCGACGTTGAGGAGGTTGTCGGCGGTCAGGAAGTCCCCGGACAGCGCCGACATGGCGATGACGAGGACGATCAGCGCGGTCAGCGCGCCGTTGTCGAGCAGCAGGCGGCGCAGCCCGCTCGTGGCGCCCTGCGCGCCCGGCTTGCTCTTGAGCGTGTCAGTGGCCACGGGAGGCCTCCGTTCCGTCCGTTCCGTTGGTGTGCGTGCTGACGGCGAGCGCCATCACGGAGTCCTGGGTGGCCTGTTCGGCGCTGAGTTCACCCGCGACGCGCCCCTGGGCCATGACGACCACGCGGTCGCTCATGCCGAGCACCTCCGGCAGATCGCTGGAGATCATGAGCACGGCGGCACCGGCGGCCGTCAGTTCGTTGATGAGCTGGTAGATCTCGACCTTGGCGCCGACGTCGATGCCGCGCGTCGGCTCGTCGAGGATCAGCACCTTGGTGTTCGCCAGCAGCCACTTGCCGATGACGACCTTCTGCTGGTTGCCGCCGGACAGCGTGCGCACGTGCTGGCCGAGCCCGGCCATCCGCACCCCGAGCTGACCGGCGATCCGCTCCGCCGCGGCGTGCTGGCCCTTGAGGTCGACCAGTCCGGCGCGGGCGGTGGACCGCAGCGTGACGAGCCCGAGGTTCTCCTCGACGGACGCGTCGAGCACCAGCCCCTGCCCCTTGCGGTCCTCGGGGACGAGCCCGATCCCGGCGGCCATGGCGGCGTTCACGTCGTGCGGGCGCAGCGGCGCCCCCGCGACGTGCACGGTTCCGGCGTCGTACGGGTCGGCGCCGAACACCGCCCGCACCACCTCAGTCCGCCCGGCCCCGACCAGCCCCGCGATGCCGACGACCTCACCGGCCCGCACCTCGAAGCCGACGTCGTGGAAGACACCGTCCCGGGTGAGCCCCTCCACCTTGAGCAGCGCCTCACCGGCGTCGGTGCGCTCGCGCGGGTACTGCTGGTCGATCGAACGCCCGACCATGAGCCGGACCAGTTCGTCCTCCGGCGTGGAGGCGGGCACCTGGCCCACGCTCCTGCCGTCCCGGATGACGGTGACCCGGTCGCCGAGCGCGGCGATCTCCTCCAGGTGATGGGTGATGAAGACGATGCCGACACCGTCCTCGCGCAGCCGCCGCACGATGGCGAACAGCTTCTCGACCTCGTCGGAGGTGAGCACGGCGGTCGGCTCGTCCATGATGAGCACCCGCGCGTCCAGGCTGAGCGCCTTGGCGATCTCGACCATCTGGAGCCGGGCGATGCCGAGTTCACGCACCCGCGTACGGGGGGACACGTTGACCCCCACGCGCTTCAGCAGCACCTCGGCGTCGGCGTCCATCCGCTTCCGGTCGATCATGCCGAGCCGGCGGGGCTGGCGCCCCAGGAAGATGTTCTCGGCGACCGTCAGGTCGGGGACGAGGTTGAACTCCTGGTAGATGGTGGCGATCCCGAGGCGCTCGGAGTCCTGCGCACCGTGGATGCGCACCTCCTCGTCGCCGGCCAGGATCCGCCCGGCGTCGGGCGTGTAGGCGCCGGAGAGCATCTTGATCAGCGTGCTCTTGCCCGCGCCGTTCTCACCGAGGAGCACGTGCACCTCGCCCCGGCGCAGGTCGAAGTCGACGCTGTCGAGGGCGACCACGCCGGGGAAGGTCTTGCGGATGCCCTCGATGCGCAGCAACTCGTCCGGACTGCGGCTGCTCACGGCGTACTCCTTCGTACGGGGGACGGGGACGGGGGGTGTGGTGCGGAGGGCGGCTCACCGCAGGAGCGGCGTACGACCAGGCGCGCCGGAAGGGTCACGGACTCACCGGTCCGCCCGGCGATCCGCTCGACGAGGGCGCGTACGGCCGCCCGCCCGAGGTCGCGGGTGGGCTGGGCGATCGCGGTGACCGGCGGATCGGTGTGCACGAACCACGGGATGTCGTCGAACGCGGCGAGCGCGATGTCCTCGGGGACGCGCAGTCCACGCGCGCGTAAGGCGTCGAGCGCGCCGAGCGCCATCAGGTTGTCGGCGGCGAAGACGACCTCGGGCGGCTCGGGCAGGTCGAGGAAGCCCTCGGTGACCCGGCGCCCGCTGCCGGCCTGGAAGTCGCCCTGGCCGATGTAGGCGTCCGGGAGGGGGAGCCCGTACGCGGCGAGCGCCTCGCGGAAGGCGTCGACGCGCTCGCGGCCGGTGGTCGTGGCGGCGGGCCCGGCGATGATCGCGAGCCGCCGGTGCCCGAGCCCGTGCAGATGCGCGACCAGGTCCCGCACCGCGCCCCGCCCGTCCGACCGCACCACGGGCACGTCCACCCCGGGGATCCAGCGGTCGACGAAGACCATCGGCGTCCCGGCCCGCGCGGCGTCCAGCATCCGCGGGGAGCCGCCGTCGGTGGGGGAGACGAGCAGCCCGTCGATCCGCCGGTCCAGCAGTGTGGTGACGTGGTGGTCCTGGAGGTCGGGCCGCTCGTCGGCGTTGCCGATGATGACGCTGTAGCCGAGCGCGCGGGCCTCCTCCTCGACGGAACGGGCCAGCTCGGTGAAGTACGGGTTCATGACGTCGCTGATGACCAGGCCGAGGGTGCGGGTCTGGTCCGTGCGCAGCGACCGGGCGACGGCGTTCGGGCGGTAGCCCAGGGTCTCGACGGCGGCCAGCACGCGGGTGCGTGCGGTGGCGCTGACCGACGGGTGGCCGTTGAGCGCCCGCGAGACCGTCGCGACGGACACGCCCGCCTCGGCGGCGACGTCCTTGATGCTCGCCATCGTCGTTCCACCTCCTCGTGGAATCGATTACACGAAGGATTGGAAACGATTACACGGGCGGGAATCAAGGGCTGTGGTCCGGCCGAGACCACATCGTGACCTGGCCCGTGTGCGGGGGTGGACCGCCGTCCGACACCGGCCCACCGCCACGAACGGGCCGTCCGAGTACCGTCCGGGCAGGTGAGGCGGTAGGAACGGGAGGACGGCGGCAGGCGGTCCCAGGGCGCACGGCGGCGTCCCCGCCCCGCCGCCGACCCGGGAGCACGCGCATGGCCCACCCCTCCGGCGGACCGACCGGAAGCGACACCTTTCCGGCGCTGTGCGGGTACACGCACCTCTTCCCGGGCGCGCGCTGCCGCGTCAAAAGACTCCCGGACCCGGACGCGTTCGTGGCCGTGCCCCGGCCGCTCGACGTGGACCTGCGGTTCTCCGACGGGGTGATGGTGGCGGCGCGGCTGCTCACGGAGCCGGGGGAGGGGCCGCCCCTGGTGCTGGCCGTCCCCGCCCACACCACGGCCGCCGGGACCCGGACCGACGCGCGGGCGTGGCGGGTTGGGGACCTGGTCGTGCGGGAGGGCGCCGACGTGGAACTCGTCGTCGGCGCCCTCCCGCGGTCCTGAGTCGTACCCCTCGCGCCGCTCAGCCCACGGCGGCTGCGAACATCCCCGCCTCGTACGAGCCGCCCTTCTGGTGCGTGATCACGGCGAGACGGTTGGCCGCGTTGATCAGGGCGACCAGGCAGACCAGCGCGGCGACCTGGTCGTCGTCGTAGTGCTTGCGCACCAGCTCCCACGTCTGGTCGGACACGCCCTCGTGCGCGTCGGCGAGCCGGGTGCCCTCCTCGGCGAGGGCCAGCGCCGCCTGCTCGGCCTCGGTGAAGACCGTGGACTCGCGCCAGGCGGCGACCAGGTGCAGCCGCACCGCGCTCTCCCCGGCCGCCGCGGCCTCCTTGACGTGCATGTCGATGCAGTGGCCGCAGCCGTTGATCTGGCTGGCCCGCAGCGACACCAGCTCCTGCGTGGACGGCGGCAGCGCCGACTGGTGGACCAGCATCCCGGCGCCCGCGAACCGCTTCGCGAACCTGCCGCCGAACTCGTTCTCGAACAGGTTGAATCGGGTGTCCATGATCTCGTCCTCGCTCGCTCTCGGTGCCTCGGTGACGAACACAAGACGCCGCCGCCCCGCACCCTGTGACAGGACGCGGACGTGACCCAGGACACCGCCGAGGGGTGTCACAGAACCCCGGCGACCGGTGTCCCGTGCGTGAGACCCGCCGGACCGAACGAACGGGAGAAGCTGGTGACCAGCGAGAACAGCGGCCGCGAACAGGACGACGCGACCGGCGAGAGCACGGCCGTGGACGCGGCCACCGAGGACTTCGTCGCGCACCGCAACCTGCTCTTCACGGTCGCCTACGAGATGCTCGGCTCGGCCGCCGACGCCGAGGACGTGCTCCAGGAGACCTGGCTGAAGTGGGCGGGGGTCGACCTCGGCACGGTGCGCGACCACCGCGCCTACCTGGTCCGCATCACCACCCGCCAGGCCCTGAACCGGCTGCGTACGCTCGGCCGCCGCAAGGAGTCCTACGTAGGCTCCTGGCTGCCCGAGCCGCTGCTCACCACGCCCGACGTGGCCGAGGACGTCGAACTGGCGGACAGCGTGTCGATGGCGATGATGCTGGTCCTGGAGACCCTGGCGCCGGTCGAGCGGGCGGTGTTCGTCCTGCGCGAGGTGTTCGACCTCGGCTACGACGAGATCGCCGAGGCGGTGGAGAAGAGCCCCGCCGCCGTCCGCCAGATCGCGCACCGGGCCCGCGCGCACGTCGCGGCCCGCCGCCCGCGCGGGGAGGTCTCGGCGACCGAGTCCCGTAAGGCGCTCGCCGCGTTCCGGCGGGCCGTGGAGACCGGCGACCTGCAAGGGCTGCTGGACGTCCTCTCCCCGGACGTCGTGCTGCTCGGCGACGGCGGCGGCATCAAGCAGGCCGTGCTGCGACCCGTCGTCGGCGCCGACAAGGTGGCCCGCCTGATGCTGGGCGGCCTGGGCAAGCTGTCCGTGCCGATGTCGATGGCACCGACCCAGGTCAACGGCTACCCGGCGCTGATCGTCCAGCTGGACGGCGAGTTGGACACCGTGGTGGCGGTCCGCTTCGACGAGGGCCGCATCACCGGCCTGTACGCCGTACGCAACCCGGAGAAGCTGTCGCACATGCGCGAGGAGACGGCCCTGAGCCGCTGAACTGCACGCCCTTCAGGCCGCCGCCAGCTCGCACCAAATGAACTTGCCCCGGTTGCCGTGTCTGGCCAGCGGATGCCAGCCCCCCACGTCGGCGCAGGCCCGCACGAGCGCCAGCCCCCGCCCCTCCTCCAGCTCCGTTGCCCCCTCGAACCTCGCGGGCGGCTCGGGCGGTTCGGGGTCCGCGTCCCACGCCCCGATCCGCAGGGTGCCCGGCGGCGACCAGCGGATGCGGAGGGCGGCGGGGCCCTTGGTGTGCCGTACGGCGTTGGAGACCAGCTCCGTGGCGAGCAGCTCGGCGACGTCGACGAGGCGGATCAGCCCGTGCATGGTGAGGACCAGACGGAGGGTGCGGCGACTGATGGTGACGGCGCGCAGGTCGTTGGGGATGTGGAGGGAGTACTCCCAGGCTTCGTTTTCAGGCATGCGGACTCCTCGCGGAGGGCGGTGGGATGACGGGTGGGTCCGGTGTCATTGCCGCAGCCGTCATGGCAGGACGGGGCGGTGCGCTTCCGGTGACCGGTTTCACAGGGTGTGCGTCGCGTCACCGACGGTAGACCTGAAAGTTTCGGCGGAGCGAGTCGGTCGCGTAATCTTCAACCCGAACGAGTCGTGTCGGCAGACGCGTTGAGGTGAGGAGCGGCCATTGCCCACGAGGCGCGAACCAACGGCGCGACAACTGCGCCTGGCGGTGGAACTGCGCAGACTGCGCGAGGCGGCCGGCCTCACCGCTCGGCAGGCTGCGGCCATGCTGGGTGTGAGCAACGTGCAGATCAGCCAGATCGAGTCCGGGTTGTCGGGGGTGAGCGAGCAGAGGCTTCGACGCTTGGCGTCTCATTACGCCTGTGACAACGAAGAGTTCGTCCGCGCCTTGGTGGAGATGGCGACCGACCGGACACGCGGCTGGTGGGAGGAGTACCGAGGCTTGCTCCCCACGTCGTTCCTCGACCTGTCCGAGCTGGAGCACCACGCCCGGTTCCTCCGGCACGTGGCGATCCTGTACGTGCCGGGACTGCTTCAGACAGAGGATTACTCGCGCGCGGTCTTCTCGGCCAGGTTGCCGACACTGGCCGCTGAGGAGTTGGAGGTGCGGATCCAGCACCGTAAGGCACGTCAGGCGTTCGCCATTCCGTACGAAGCGGTGATCCATGAGGCCGCACTCCGGATCAGGGTCGGTGACCGTGCCAAGTCAAGGGCGCAACTGGCGCGGCTCGCAGCGCTCTCGGAGGCGGACCACATCACCGTCCGCGTCATCCCCTTCGACCTGGACAACTTCGCCAGAGCCTCCAGCACCATGACGTACGTGAGTGGCCCGTTGCCCAAGCTGGACACCGTCGTGCGGGATGCGCCGCACGGTTCGGTCTTCATTGATTTCGAGGCGCAACTCAACGCCTATAGAACGCGCTTCCGTATGGTGGAGGAAGTGTCTCTTGAGCCCGACAGGTCTCGTGAATTCATCCATCAGCTGACGAAGGAGCTGTGAGGTACCCATGAGCACTCATGGCAACTGGAGGAAGTCCTCTTACTCAGGCGAGGGCGACGGCAACGAGTGTGTGGAGGTCGCGAACTCGACCACTCACGTCGCCGTCCGCGACTCCAAGGCGCCCTCGTACGGAACGCTTACTGTCCCGGCTGAGGTCTTCGCGACGTTCGTCGGCGGGATCAAGAGAACGGAAACGGAGTGGTGAGCACCTTGCACAACTGGCGTAAGTCCTCCTACTCCGGCGGCGGCAACAACTGCGTGGAGATAGCCACCTCCCCCACCCACGTCGCCGTCCGTGACAGCAAGGCCCCCGCCCGAGCCACCCTCACCTTCCTCCGCGCCGCCTTCACCCGCTTCCTCACGGTGATGGCGGGGCCGGAGGGAAACCCGCCTCCCCCCTGACCCAGCACAGCTCCCCGGGGCTGCCGTCGCCCACGTCGAACTGGCAGCATTCGGCGCCGACGGCGGCGGCGAGGTCGGTGAAGGTCTTCCTGATGCTCGCCGACCGCTCGAACAGGCGGCTGATGCCCGACGTCGGCGCCCAGAACTCCAACGCCGTGTACCCGGGGTCCAGGAAGGACCGGAACCGGACCGTCAGGTAGACGTACCCGATCCGGACGCGTCCGTCCTCCTCGGGTGGCAGTCCGTACGACTCCCCGTACGCCCGCACCGCGTCGTCCACGGGGAACATGAGGGACGTGT
The DNA here is from genome assembly GCF_000717995.1 of Streptomyces violaceorubidus. Lineage (GTDB taxonomy): Bacteria > Actinomycetota > Actinomycetes > Streptomycetales > Streptomycetaceae > Streptomyces > Streptomyces violaceorubidus. Next base: position 63,823 of record NZ_JODM01000003.1, on the reverse strand, counting down.
CCAGGTCGAGTGTCTCGCTGCCGGAGCAGTCGACCGGCTCGCTGTCGAAGCCGGACGTGAAGGGGAGGGCGATCCGCTCGCCGTCGGGCAGCGTGACGTGGAGGGGTGGCACGTCACGGGACGGTGCCGCCAACTCGGCCACGGCGGCCAGCGCCCCCGCCACGTTCCAGGGACGCAGGTAGATGTCGTAGCCGTAAGTGAGCCCCATGTTTCCCTGCGCCAGACCATGGACACCTTGCGCTCATTGGTCCTGCCGTAGCGGCGGAACTCCGACGTCTCCACCGTCCACGGCCCGAACGGCACCGCGTCGCCGAAGATGTACGGCTCCTTGCTGCTGTAGCGGCCCTTGCACGGATCGGAGTGCACCTCGATCGTCCCGGTGCGCGGGCCGACGATCATGTAGTGCGGGATGCCCCATGGCCGGATAGTCGGCCAACTTCTCGTCGTAGGCGTTGCTCGGGTTGGACGGCGAGACGATCTCGACGGCAGCCAGCACCTGCGTGGCGTCCACGGCCAGGCCCTCTTCGTCGAGGGTGGCTTCGGGGATCACGACGGCGTCCGGGCGGCGCATGCGGCCGATGGCGGGGTGATATCGGGGCCGTTCGCGCAGATGTAGCCGGGGTGGGTGCCGGGCAGTTGCGCGTCCAACTGCTTGCAGATGCGGCGGACCGTGCCCTCGTGCCGCTTCGACGGGCACATCATCGCCAGAATCGGACCGGAGGGCCCGATCTCGACGCTCCACGAACCCTCGAGCTGCTCCGAGTAGGCCCCGAGTAGGCCCCGAGTTCCGCGGCGATGGCGCGCATCTTGGCGTAGTCCATGAGCTCAGAGTACTGAGATGGGGTCTCTCCGGCCGCTCTGTCAGTCCCCACCGGTACCGTCGGATCATGCCCAACCAGTCCTCCGCGGCCCCCGGTGAAAGGCGGCTCGCCACCCTCGAAGGCGTCCTGGAGCGGATCACGTACGCCAATGAGGAGAACGGCTACACCGTCGCCCGTGTCGACACCGGCAGAGGCGCCGGCGACCTGCTGACCGTCGTCGGCGCGCTGCTCGGTGCGCAGGTGGGGGAGTCGCTGCGGATGGAGGGGCGCTGGGGGTCGCACGCCCAGTACGGCAAGCAGTTCCACGTGGAGAACTACACGACGCTGCTCCCCGCCACCGTCCAGGGCATCCGGCGCTACCTCGGGTCCGGGCTGGTCAAGGGGATCGGACCGGTCTTCGCCGACCGGATCACCCAGCACTTCGGGCTCGACACCCTCACCATCATCGAGGAGGAGCCCAAGCGGCTCATCGAGGTGCCCGGCCTCGGACCCAAGCGGACCAAGAAGATCGCCGACGCCTGGGAGGAGCAGAAGGCGATCAAGGAGGTCATGCTCTTCCTCCAGACCGTCGAGGTGTCCACCTCCATCGCCGTCCGCATCTACAAGAAGTACGGCGACGCCTCGATCTCCGTCGTGAAGAACCAGCCCTACCGGCTCGCCGCCGACGTCTGGGGCATCGGCTTCCTGACCGCCGACAGGATCGCCCAGTCCGTCGGGATCCCGCACGACAGCCCGGAGCGGGTGAAGGCGGGGCTCCAGTACGCGCTCTCGCAGGCCACCGACCAGGGGCACTGCTACCTCCCCGAGGAGAGGCTGATCGCCGACGCGGTGAAGCTGCTCCAGGTGGACACCGGGCTCGTCATCGAGTGCCTGGGCGAGCTGGCCGCCGAGCCGGAGGATCCGGACGGCGACCCCGGCGTGGTGCGGGAGAAGGTCCCCGGCCCCGAGGGCGGCGATCCCGTCACCGCCGTCTACCTCGTCCCCTTCCACCGTGCCGAGCTGGCCCTGGCCGGGCAGCTGCGCCGTCTCCTCCACACGGACGAGGACCGGATGCCCGGCTTCCAGGACGTGGCCTGGGACAAGGCGCTCGGGTGGCTGAAGCGGCGCACCGGCGCCGATCTCGCGCCCGAGCAGGAGGCGGCCGTCAAGCTCGCGCTGAGCGAGAAGGTCGCCGTCCTCACCGGCGGGCCCGGCTGCGGCAAGTCCTTCACCGTGCGGTCGATCGTGGAGCTGGCGCGGGCCAGGAAGGCGAAGGTGGTGCTCGCCGCCCCCACCGGGCGGGCCGCCAAGCGGCTGGCCGAGCTGACCGGCGCCGAGGCGTCCACCGTGCACCGGCTGCTGGAGCTGAAGCCCGGCGGCGACGCGGCCTACGACAGGGAGCGGCCGCTGGACGCCGACCTGGTGGTGGTGGACGAGGCGTCGATGCTGGACCTGCTCCTCGCCAACAAGCTCGCCAAGGCCGTCGCCCCGGGCGCCCATCTGCTCCTCGTCGGGGACGTCGACCAACTGCCGAGCGTGGGCGCGGGGGAAGTGCTCCGGGATCTGCTGGCGCCCAACAGCCCTGTCCCCGCCGTCCGTCTCACCCGCGTCTTCCGGCAGGCACAGCAGTCCGGCGTGGTCACCAACGCGCACCGGATCAACGCCGGGCAGCATCCCGTCACCGACGGCATGAAGGACTTCTTCCTCTTCGTCGAGGACGACACCGAGGAGGCGGGGCGGCTCACCGTGGACGTCGCCGCGCGGCGCATCCCCGCGAAGTTCGGGCTCGACCCGCGCCGGGACGTGCAGGTCCTGGCCCCCATGCACCGGGGGCCCGCCGGCGCCGGGACGCTCAACGGGCTGCTCCAGCAGGCCGTCACCCCGGGCCGCCCGGACGTGCCCGAGAAGCGGTTCGGCGGCCGGGTCTTCCGGGTCGGCGACAAGGTCACCCAGATCCGGAACAATTACGAGAAGGGCGAGAACGGCGTCTTCAACGGCACCGTGGGCGTCGTCACCTCGCTCGACCCGGTCGACCAGCGCCTGACGGTGCTGACGGACGAGGACGAGGAAGTGCCGTACGACTTCGACGAACTGGACGAGCTGGCCCACGCCTACGCGGTCACCATCCACCGGTCCCAGGGCAGCGAGTACCCGGCCGTCGTGATCCCGGTGACGACCGGCGCCTGGATGATGCTCCAGCGGAACCTGCTGTACACGGCGGTCACCCGGGCGAAGAGGCTGGTCGTCCTCGTCGGTTCGCGCAAGGCGATCGGGCAGGCGGTGCGGACGGTGTCGGCCGGACGGCGGTGCACGGCGCTCGACTTCCGGCTGGCGGGCCCCCGGACCTGAAACCTTCCCGTAAACCTCACGGCCGGTGTGAAAAAAATGATCGATCAAACGAGTCGGAAAGGTCACACAGCACTTCCGGATGCGCCCCGGAGGGGGCAGGATGAGGAAGTTGACGGCACTGAGTGCCGCCAATGGGCCCAATGGTCGACCCCGAGTGCACTCTCCTGAGCCAAGTGGGGGATGGTAGAGACAGCCCGGGCACCTCGAAGATGAGGCACTATGTCGGTGAGGGAAGACGTGAGCGAGCAGACCAACAACTCGGTAGTACTGCGGTACGGCGACGGCGAGTACACCTACCCGGTGATCGACAGCACCGTCGGTGACAAGGGCTTCGACATCGGGAAGCTCCGCGCCCAGACCGGTCTGGTGACGCTGGACAGCGGGTACGGCAACACCGCCGCCTACAAATCCGCCATCACCTATCTGGACGGCGAAGCCGGCATCCTCCGGTACCGCGGCTACCCGATCGAGCAGCTGGCCGAGCGCTCCTCCTTCGTGGAGGTGGCCTACCTGCTGATCAACGGCGAGCTGCCGACCGTCGACGAGCTGTCCGCGTTCAAGGACGAGATCACGCAGCACACCCTGCTGCACGAGGACGTCAAGAACTTCTACAAGGGCTTCCCGCGCGACGCCCACCCGATGGCCATGCTGTCGTCGGTGGTCTCGGCGCTGTCCACCTTCTACCAGGACAGCCACAACCCGTTCGACGAGCGGCAGCGCAACCTCTCCACGATCCGGCTGCTCGCCAAGCTCCCGACGATCGCGGCCTACGCGTACAAGAAGTCGATCGGCCACCCGTTCGTCTACCCGCGCAACGACCTCGGCTACGTCGAGAACTTCCTGCGCATGACGTTCTCCGTGCCGGCCCAGGAGTACGAGCTGGACCCGACGGTCGTCGCGGCGCTCGACAAGCTGCTGATCCTGCACGCGGACCACGAGCAGAACTGCTCGACCTCCACGGTCCGCCTGGTCGGCTCCTCGCAGGCGAACATGTTCGCCTCGATCTCCGCCGGCATCAACGCCCTGTGGGGCCCGCTGCACGGCGGCGCCAACCAGTCGGTGCTGGAGATGCTGGAAGGCATCCGCGACGCGGGCGGCGACGTCGACTCCTTCATCCGCAAGGTGAAGAACAAGGAGGACGGCGTCCGCCTGATGGGCTTCGGCCACCGGGTCTACAAGAACTTCGACCCGCGCGCCAAGATCATCAAGGCCGCCGCGCACGACGTGCTCTCCGCCCTCGGCAAGTCCGACGAGCTGCTGGACATCGCCCTGAAGCTGGAGGAGCACGCGCTCTCCGACGACTACTTCGTCTCGCGCAGCCTCTACCCGAACGTCGACTTCTACACCGGCCTGATCTACCGGGCCATGGGCTTCCCGACCGAGATGTTCACGGTCCTGTTCGCCCTCGGCCGGCTGCCGGGCTGGATCGCCCAGTGGCACGAGATGATCAAGGAGCCGGGTTCCCGCATCGGCCGCCCGCGCCAGATCTACACGGGCGTCGTCGAGCGCGACTTCATCCCCGTCGAGGAGCGCTGAGCCGCACGGCACCCCCGCGGCGCACCTGGTGAGTCCCGTACCCCCTTGAGCGGTACGGGACTTTTCCGTGTCGGCGCGGCGGGCCGCGGCGGCCGGGAGAGCGGAGGCGAACAGCAGAAGGCGCCCTGGCGCCGGTCCCCCCACGGGCCGACGATCCAGGGCGCCTTCCCATGTCCCGGTGCGGATTCCCCCCACGGGATCCGGCCGGGCGTCTGTGAGGACAGCGCCTGAATTCGCTGTGTCGTGCTGATGGTGCTTGCCGTGCGGCCTGCCGGGACAGCGCACGCCCGGGAGGGCCGCTCAAAGCTTCCCGGTGTACGTGTCCCGGCAACGCAGCTCTGGGAAAGTCCCCCAAGACATCCCCAGATGTCAGGTCGCGCCCCCCAAGACGCTGCCTGACATCGCCAACTTAGACCTTCGAACCCCTTAGATGGTTACGTTCGCATCACTGTGATCTGCGTCTCTTGCAAATGTCCGTTAAGTACGCAAGAGCCCCGTGCAGGACGCGGGACCCAAGCGTAAGGAAGATGCGCGAGCCTTGTGAAGAGCTTATGTGAGGCCGGTGCCGGACTCCAGAGGCACAGCCCTTCTACCTGCGTGAAATGCGAAGCAGTGGGCGGGCCCGAGCGGGGCTAGCGAAAGGCGCGCAGCCGGAGGCTGTTGGTGACCACGAAGACCGAGGAGAAGGCCATCGCCGCCCCCGCGATCATCGGGTTCAGCAGCCCGGCGGCGGCCAGCGGCAGCGCGGCCACGTTGTAGCCGAAGGCCCACACGAGGTTGCCCTTGATCGTGGCCAGGGTGCGCCGGGACAGCCGGATCGCGTCCACCGCCACCCGCAGGTCGCCGCGGACCAGCGTCAGATCGCCCGCCTCGATCGCCGCGTCCGTCCCCGTGCCCATCGCCAGGCCCAGATCGGCGGTGGCGAGCGCCGCCGCGTCGTTGACGCCGTCGCCCACCACGGCGACCGTACGGCCCTCGGCGCGCAGCCGCCGCACCACCGCGACCTTGTCCTCGGGCAGCACCTCGGCGATCACCTCGTCGATGCCGACGGCCGCCGCGACCGACTCGGCCACCCGGCGGTTGTCTCCGGTCAGCAGGACGGGGGTCAGGCCCAGCCGGCGCAGCCCGGCCACCGCCTCGGCGCTGGTCTCCCGGACCGCGTCCGCCACGGCGAGGACCCCGCGCGCCTCGCCGTCCCAGCCGACGACGACGGCCGTACGGCCCCGCTGCTCGGCCTCGTCCCTGGCCCGGGTCACCTCGGGCGGCAGGACGTCGTGGAGGCGCCCCACGGCCACCTCGCGGCCCTCCACGCGGGCGCGTACGCCGCGCCCGGGGACGTTCTCGAAGTCCTCGACGCCCGGCAGCGCGCCCAGCCGCTCCTCGGCGCCGGCCGCGACCGCGCGGGCCACGGGGTGCTCGGAGGCGTGCTCGACCGCGCCCGCCAGCCGCAGCAGCTCCGCCTCGTCGGTGCCCTCGGCGGCGTACACCTCGTGCAGGGTCATGCGGCCGGTGGTGACGGTGCCGGTCTTGTCCAGGACGACCGTGTCGACGCGCCGCGTGGACTCCAGCGCCTCGGGGCCCTTGATGAGGATGCCGAGCTGGGCGCCGCGCCCGGTGCCGACCAGCAGCGCGGTCGGGGTGGCGAGCCCCAGGGCGCAGGGGCAGGCGATGATCAGTACGGCTACGGCCGCGGTGAACGCGGCGACCGTGTCGCCGGTCGCGCCGAGCCACCCGCCGAAGGTGGCGGCCGCGATCAGCAGGACGACCGGCACGAAGACGCCGGAGATCCGGTCGGCGAGCCGCTGCACCCGCGCCTTGCCGCTCTGCGCGTCCTCCACCAGCTTCGCCATCCGCGCCAGCTGCGTGTCCGCGCCGACCCGGGTCGCCTCGACGACCAGCCGGCCCCCGGCGTTCACCGTGGCACCGGTGACCCCGTCGCCGACGGTGACGTCCACCGGCACGGACTCGCCGGTCAGCAGGGAGGCGTCGACGGCCGAGGCGCCCTCGGTCACCGTGCCGTCGGTGGCGATCTTCTCGCCGGGGCGTACGACGAACCGGTCGCCCACCGCGAGCCGGGCCACCGGTATCCGCACCTCGCGCCCCTCCCGCAGGACCGCGACGTCCTTCGCGCCCAGCTCCATCAGCGCCCGCAGCGCGGCTCCGGCGCGGCGCTTGGAGCGGGCCTCCAGCCAGCGGCCGAGGAGGAGGAAGGCGGTGACCCCGGCGGCGGCCTCCAGGTAGATCGTGGAGGCACCGTCCGCGCGGGAGACGGTGAGGTCGAAGCCGTGCCGCATGCCCGGCAGGCCCGCGTCGCCGAAGAACAGCGCCCACAGGGACCAGCCGAACGCCGCCAGCGTGCCGAGCGAGACCAGCGTGTCCATGGTGGCCGCACCGTGCCGCACGCCCGTCCAGGCGGCGCGGTGGAAGGGCAGCCCGCCCCACACCACCACGGGCGCGGCCAGGGTGAGCGAGAGCCACTGCCAGTTGTCGAACTGGAGCGCCGGGACCATCGCGAGGAGGACGACCGGGGCGGCGAGGAGGGCCGAGACCAGCAGGCGCCGACGCAGGGCCGACAGCTCCGGGTCGTCCTCGCCGGCCCCGGCGCCGGGCTCCTCGGCGCCGGCCTCGTCGGTCGGCGGCACCGGCGGCGCGGGCTCCTCGGCGGTGTACCCGGTCCGCACGACGGTGGCGATCAGGTCGGCGACCTCGGTGGTCACCGGGTGGCTGACCCGGGCCTTCTCCGTCGCGTAGTTCACCGTGGCGGTCACACCGTCCATGCGGTTGAGCTTCTTCTCGACGCGGGCCGCGCAGGAGGCGCAGGTCATCCCGCCGATGAGCAGCTCGACCTCGGCCCGGCCGGGGTCGGCGGCCGTCGTGTCGGCGCGGGTGTCCGCGGTGGTGGTGGTCATGGTCCGGACTCCAGGACGGGGGTGGGTGCGCGGGCTCAGACCCGGCCGACGAGCTCGAAGCCCGCCTCGTCCACGGCGGCGCGCACGGCCGCGTCGTCGAGGGGGGCCTCGGAGACGACGGTGACCTCGCCGGTGGCGGCGACGGCCTGCACGGAGCCGACGCCCGGGATCTCGGAGATCTCGCCGGAGACGGCGCCCTCGCAGTGGCCGCAGCTCATCCCGCTCACCTTGTAGACGGCGGTGACGGAGTCCTGGGCGGTGTCGGTCTGGGCGGTCATGTCGTTACTCCTCGTCGGGGGATGCGCGTGGGCGGGTACCCGTGGTCCGGCCCGGACCACTTCACCCCCACCTTACCCCTAGGGGGTATGAAGGCGAGGTTCAGCCGTCACCTGCGTACCTCCCCGCGCGCGCCACTCGTGGTCGAGCACCGCCATCAGCACCTCGTCCACCCGCGTGCCGCCCCGCAGGGCGGCCTCCCGCCGCACCCCCTCCACCACGAAACCGGCCTTCTCGTACGCCCGCCGGGCCCGCGGGTTGTCGGCGTAGACCTCCAACTGGACGCGGTGCAGGCCGACCTGTGCGAAGGCGTGCCCGACGATGAGCCGCGTCGCCTCGCTGCCCAGCCCGCGGTCCCGCCCCCGGGGCCCGAGCAGGGTGCGGAAGGTGCAGCTGCGGGCCGCCGGGTCCCACTCGTACAGCACGACCTCGCCCACGAGTTCGCCGGTGGCCCGGTCGGTGACGGCCAGGTCGAGCCGGTCGGGATCGGCGGTGCGCACGCCGTACCAGGAGCGCAGCCGGTCGAGGGTGAGTTCACCGGTCGGCTCGAAGGTGAAGCGCACGACCTCGGGGTCGTTGACGATGTCCCACATCGTGTCGGCGTCCGCCGCGGTGAACGGCCGCAGGACGGTCTTGTCGCCGGTGAGGACGGGTTTCACGGAGAAGTCCATGCACGGCACTGTGCCCCACCCGGAGGCGGGGCACAGAACGGTTTTCCGGCGGGGCCGCGCTACCTGTTCCGGTTGCTGGGCCGGGACGCCACCCAGGACCGGACCGTGTCCGCGTACCAGTACGGCTTCCCGCCCTCCACGTGGTCCGGCGGGGGCAGCAGCCCGTGCTTGCGGTACGACCGCACGGTGTCCGGCTGGACGTGGATGTGGGCCGCGATGTCCTTGTAGGACCAGAGCCTTCGGTCGGTCACACGAAGCACCTCCCTGCGCGCGCCGCGGCGGCGGCCGGGGACGGCCGCCGGGGGGAGCCGGGCGCCGCGCTGGCGATCACCAAGCCTGTTCCGGGTGAACGACGCGGGGCGGGGGACGGTCGGGGGCCGTTCCCGGGTGTGACGGAAGCCCCGTGCGTCCGTGACATGTGTGACCGGGAGGGTGTTTTCGTGACACGAGTGCCACACAGTCGTAGGCCGTCGTTCAGGCGCGGCGCGTTGACTGCGGCGGCCGGCCGTGCTCCGCCGCGCACCCTGCGGGAGGACTTAGGGCCGCCACCCGGATCCAAGTCGTCCGAATGTCCGGACAAAACATTGACAGGCCGCACGCGCGGGGCTAGAAACCGGGGTGACGCAAGGGCGCGGGCAAGAAGGGAACGCGATGGCGCACGACCCGACGGGCCGCGGCCCGCTCGCCGGTTCCCCCACCGAACGCCTCCGGCGCGGGAAGGCGGTCTCGCCCTGGCAGGAGCGAGGCACGAGCGCCAACTCCCCGCTCGCACCGGCTCCGCGCCGGAGGTCCCCGCACCGCGCCCCCGCACGGGCCGCCCACACTGCCCCACGTGTCTACGCGGACACCCGAACCGCAGACACAGTGTCGGGCGCGCCCGCGGCGCCCGGCTGCTGGGATGGGGTCACGGCCCAGACCGCGACCCGAGCGGGACCGGTCCCGGCCCGTGACCAGCATGAGCAGCGCGAGCTGCGCCCACGGCACGTCTCGACCCGTCGCCGCCATCTGTGAAGGAGTTCTCGGTCATGACGAACATCGTCAACCACTGGATCGGCGGCAAGTCCGCCGAAGGCGCCTCGGGCACGTACGGGCCGGTGACGAACCCGGCGACCGGCGCGGTCACCACCGAGGTCGCCTTCGCCTCCGTCGACGAGGTGGACGCCGCCGTCGCCGCCGCCAAGGAGGCGTACCTGACCTGGGGTCAGTCCTCCCTGGCCCAGCGGACCTCCATCCTCTTCAGGTTCCGGGCGCTGCTGGACGCGCACCGCGACGAGATCGCCGAGCTGATCACCGCCGAGCACGGCAAGGTGCACTCCGACGCCCTCGGCGAGGTCGCGCGCGGCCTGGAGATCGTCGACCTGGCCTGCGGCATCACCGTCCAGCTCAAGGGCGAGCTGTCGACGCAGGTCGCAAGCCGCGTCGACGTGTCCTCGATCCGGCAGCCGCTCGGTGTGGTCGCGGGCATCACGCCGTTCAACTTCCCGGCGATGGTGCCGCTGTGGATGTTCCCGATCGCCGTCGCCTGCGGCAACACCTTCGTGCTCAAGCCGAGCGAGAAGGACCCCTCGGCCGCCGTGAAGCTCGCCGAGCTGCTCTCCGAGGCGGGTCTGCCGGACGGCGTCTTCAACGTCGTGCACGGCGACAAGGTGGCCGTGGACCGCCTCCTGGAGCACCCGGACGTCCAGGCGGTCTCCTTCGTCGGCTCCACCCCGATCGCCCGCCACATCCACACCACCGCCACCGCGAACGGCAAGCGCGTGCAGGCCCTCGGCGGCGCCAAGAACCACATGCTGGTGCTGCCGGACGCCGACCTCGACGCGGCGGCGGACGCGGCCGTGAGCGCCGCCTACGGCTCGGCCGGCGAGCGCTGCATGGCGATCTCCGCGGTCGTCGCGGTCGGCGCCGTCGGCGACGAACTGGTGGAGAAGATCCGCGAGCGCGCCGAGAAGATCAAGATCGGCCCCGGCACCGACCCGTCCTCCGAGATGGGCCCGCTGATCACCAAGGCCCACCGCGACAAGGTCGCCACCTACGTCCGGGGCGCGGCGGCCGAGGGCTGCGAGGTCGTCCTCGACGGCACCGGCTACACGGTCGACGGCCACGAGGACGGCCACTGGATCGGCATCTCCCTGCTCGACCGCGTGCCGACCACCGCCAAGGCGTACCAGGACGAGATCTTCGGCCCGGTGCTGTGCGTGCTGCGCGCCGAGACGTACGAGGAGGGCGTGGCCCTCATCAACGCCTCGCCGTTCGGCAACGGCACCGCGATCTTCACCCGGGACGGCGGCGCGGCCCGCCGCTTCCAGCTGGAGATCGAGGCCGGCATGGTCGGCGTCAACGTCCCGATCCCGGTCCCCGTCGGCTACCACTCCTTCGGCGGCTGGAAGGACTCCCTCTTCGGCGACCACCACATCTACGGCAACGACGGCACGCACTTCTACACCCGCGGCAAGGTCGTCACCACCCGCTGGCCGGACCCGGCCGACACCCCGGCGGGCGTCGACCTGGGCTTCCCGCGCAACCACTGAGGCAGCCCCCCCAGGGTGCCGTGGTCCCGCCCGGACCACGGCACCCTCGTGCGCGGCAGGTTTTTTTGCCCCGCCCCCTACGGTTCCCGCACGGCCCAAAGCCCCGTCCCGTCAAGGGGCATGTTGCCGTTTCCGGATGCAGGGACGGTGTCGATCAACGGTTTCCGTAGGTAAACACCCATTGACGCAGCGGTTTTCGTCGGGATTCCATCTGGCGTCGGGAGCGAACCAGAACGACGTACGACCCAGCCGCCGGAGGCGATAGCGCTCCCTCGCGAACCACGCCGCACGAGTCGATCGGAACCGCTCCATGACCGACACGCTCCGCCCCGTCGAGACCGCCGCCGCGCCCCCCGACGTTCCGGCGCCGCCGAAGCCGAGGACCCTCAAGCGTTCCATCGGGGTCGTCGGCGGCACCCTCCTGACGCTGTCGTGCGTGACCCCCGCCTCGACGCTGTTCGTGGTGGTCCCGGACCTCTTCGGCTCGCTCGGCACCGCCACCGCGCTGACCATCGCCATCGGCTCCGTGCTCTGCGTCGCCGTGGCGTTCTGCTACTCGGAGCTCGGCACCCTGGTCCCCAGCGCGGGCGGCGAGTACGCCATGGTGTCGACGATGGCCGGGCGCCTCGCGGGCTGGCTGGTCTTCGTGCTGTCCCTGCTGGTCGTCATGATCGTGCCCCCGGTGATCGCCATGGGCACGGCCGACTACCTCGAACCGGTCCTGCACCTCGACCCCTCCCTCGCGGGCGCCGGCGTCATGGTGCTCGCCACCCTCGCCGGGCTGCTCGACCTGCGCGCCAACGCCTGGATCACCGGCGTCTTCCTGGTCCTGGAGGTCATCGCCGCGGCCGTCGTCGCGGTGCTGGGCTTCGCCCACGCCGAGCGCGGCCCCGGCAGCCTCGTGTCGATGGAGGTGGGCGGCGCCCACGGCGGCACGGACCCCGTGACGGCCATGCTGGTCGTCTCCGGGCTCGCCATCGCCCTCTTCGTCACGCAGGGCTTCTCCACCGCCGTCTACCTCTCCGAGGAACTGGAGAACCCGCGCCGCAACGTCGCCCGCACGGTGCTGGCCACCCTCGCCATCTCCACGGTGATCATCCTGGTGCCGGTCGTCGCCCTCACCCTCGGCGCCCCCGACCTGGCGGAACTGACCGGCGGCGACATCGGCGCCATGGTCACCGCCTGGTCCAACTCCGCCGTCGGCACCTTCGTGAGCCTCTGCGTGGCGCTCGCCATCATCAACGCGGGCATCGTCATGGTCATCCAGAACTCGCGCGTGCTGTTCGCCTCCGCCCGCGACAAGGCCTGGCCCGCCCCGGTCAACGGTCTCTTCGCCAGGCTCGGCCGGTTCGGCTCGCCGTGGGTCGCCACCCTCGCCGTCGGCGTGCCGGGGGCCGCGCTGTGCTACGTCAACCTCGACACCCTGTACGGCGTCACCGGCGTCTCGGTGACCGCGATGTACCTGCTGGTCGCGGTCGCCGCCCTGCTGTCCCGGCGCGGCGCCCACCGGCACGCGCACGCCTGGCGCATGCCCCTGTGGCCGGCGGTGCCGTTGCTGCTGATCGCGGTCCTCGCCTACATCCTGACCCGCCAGGAGACCGGCCACCTGCTGCTGACCGGCTCCATCGCGGCCGTCGCCACCCTGTACTGGGCCCTGTACCTGCGCCCGCGCCGCGCCACCCGCTGGCTGGTGACCGTCCCGCAGGACGTCCGGGAGCCCGCGGGACCGTGACCGCCCACGGGGCGTGACCGCCCGCCGGACCCCGACCGGCCTACCGCGCCCGTGGTACGCGCGGCCGGCCCCGTACCTCCGTGGGAGGGCCGCCGGTTCAGCCCAGGGGCGGCCCCCGTCGCCGGCGGCGGCCCGTACCGTTGACCCATGGATCTTCGACTGCCCCGCGTGCGAGGGCTGCTGCGGGGGCCGCGGCGGATGCTCTCCGCCGCGGCCGCCGTCGTCGTGCTCGCCGGCGCCGGGACGTGGACGGCCGTCGCCGGTGACGACCCGGCCCCGGTGCGGCGCGCCGACCGGGTCGTGGCGGTGGGCGACGGCGTGCGCCTGGACACCTCGTACTTCACGGCCGGCCCCGGCGGCCGCCGCCCGGCCGTCCTGCTCGCCCACGGCTTCGGCGGCAGCAAGGACGACGTACGGGAGCAGGCCGAGGACCTGGCGAGGGACGGGTACGCGGTCCTCACCTGGTCCGCGCGCGGCTTCGGGAAGTCCACCGGCAAGATCGGGCTGAACGCGCCGGACGGCGAGGTCGCCGACGTGTCCCGACTGATCGACTGGCTCGCCGGGCAGCCCCAGGTCGAGCTGGACAAGGACGGCGACCCCCGCGTCGGAGTGGCGGGCGGCTCCTACGGCGGCGCGGTCGCGCTGCTCGCGGCGGGGCACGACACCCGGGTGGACGCCGTCGCCCCGGCGATCACGTACTGGAACCTGGCGGACGCGCTGTTCCCGAACGGCGTCTTCAAGAAGCTGTGGGCGGGCATCTTCGTCAACTCCGGCGGTGGCTGCGACCGGTTCGAGGCCGAGCTGTGCCGCATGTACCAGCGCGTCGCCGAGTCCGGCACGCCCGACGCCGCCGCCGTGAAGCTCCTCCAGGAGCGCAGCCCCCAGGCGGTGGGCGCGCGCATCAAGGTGCCCACGCTGCTGACGCAGGGCCAGACCGACTCCCTCTTCCCGCTCGGCCAGGCCGACGCCGCGGCGAAGGCGATCCGGGCGAACGGCGCGCCCGTCGACGTCGACTGGATCGCGGGCGGGCACGACGGCGGCGACATGGAGACCGACCGCGTCCAGGCACGCGTCGACGACTGGTTCGACCGGTACCTCAAGGACGACGCGGGCGCCGACACCGGCCCGGCCTTCCGCGTCACCCGCACCGGAGGCGTCGACTCCACCGACGGACGGGCCCAGTTGCGCGGCGCGAGCGCCGACCGCTACCCGGGCCTGGCGAACGGACAGCGGTCCGTGCCCCTGCGCGGCCGTGAGCAGCGCGTCGACCACCCCGCCGGGGCCAACCCGCCGGCCGTCTCCGCCCTCCCCGGCATCGGCGGCGCCGGCGGGCTCGCCCAGCTCTCCTCGCTCGGCGTCGGGATCTCCCTGGACTTCCCCGGCCAGTACGCCGCTTTCGAGTCCGCCCCTGTCGGCGACGACCTGCGGATCACCGGCTCGCCGACGGCCGCCGTCCACGTCCGCTCCACCGCCGAGGACGCCGTCCTGTTCGCCAAGGTCTACGACGTCGGCCCCGGCGGCACGTCGCCCGTGCTGCCCTCGCAGCTGGTGACCCCCCTGCGCGTCGAGGGCGCCGGGGCCGGCAAGGACGTGACGGTCACCCTCCCGGCGATCGACCACGAGGTGGAGAAGGGCCACCGCCTGCGCCTGGTCCTCGCCTCCACCGACCTCGGCTACGCCTCCCCGGCCGCCCCGGCGACGTACACCGTCTCCCTCGAGGGCGACCTGAAGGTGCCCACCGCCCCCGGCGTGACGACCGCCGCCGCCCCGCTGCCCGCCTGGGTGTGGTGGCTGCCCCCGGCCGGTGCCGCCGTCGCCCTGGCCCTGCTGTGGACCGGCCGGCGCCGCACCGCCGCGCCCGCGCCCGACCCGGCGCTCGCCGACGTACCCCTGCAGATCACCGGCCTGAGCAAGCGCTACGCCGGGTCCGCCGAGCGGTACGCGGTGCGGGAGTTGTCGTTCCGCGTGGAGAAGGGGCAGGTGCTCGGCCTGCTCGGGCCCAACGGCGCGGGCAAGACGACCACTCTGCGGATGCTGATGGGCCTGATCAAGCCGGACGACGGCGGGATCAGGGTCTTCGGCCACGCCATCCGGCCCGGCGCCCCGGTGCTGTCCCGGGTCGGCGCCTTCGTCGAGGGCGCGGGCTTCCTGCCGCACCTGTCCGGCCGGGAGAACCTGGAGCTGTACTGGCGGGCGACCGGCCGCCCGCCCGAGGACGCCCACCTCGACGAGGCCCTGGAGATCGCCGGGCTCGGCGACGCGCTGGCCCGCGCGGTGCGCACCTACTCCCAGGGCATGCGCCAGCGCCTCGCCCTCGCCCAGGCGATGCTCGGCCTGCCCGACCTGCTCATCTTGGACGAGCCGACCAACGGCCTCGACCCGCCCCAGATCCGCGAGATGCGCGAGGTGATGATCCGCTACGCGGCCGCCGGGCGCACCGTGATCGTCTCCAGCCACCTGCTGGCCGAGGTCGAGCAGTCCTGCACCCACCTCGTGGTCATGGACCGGGGCCGGCTGGTTCAGGCGGGCCCGGTCGCCGAGATCATCGGCTCCGGCGACACCCTCCTGGTCGGCACCGGCCTGCCCGTGGACGAGCCGCTCGTGGACAAGGTCGCCGCCCTGCCCGGCGTGGCCTCGGTCGTGCACACCGACGACGGGCTCCTGGTCCGCCTCGACCCCGGCGGCACGGCGCCCGGCCTGGTCGCCGAGCTGGTCCGGCTGGAGATCCCCGTGGCCTCGGTCGGCCCGCACCGCCGCCTGGAGGACGCCTTCCTCACCCTGATCGGAGGTACCGCATGAGCACGCCCACCCAGCCGGCCACGACCGGGCCCGCACCCGAGCCGGTGCCGGCGTCCGACGCCGCGTACGGCTACCGGGCGGGCCGCACCCTGCCGCTGCGGGTGGAGCTGGTGCGCCAGTTCAAGCGGCGCCGGACCCTGGTCATGGGCGCCATCCTCGCCGTCCTGCCGTTCGTCCTGGTCGTCGCCTTCGCGATCGGCGGCGAGCCGGACGGCCCCGGTGACCGCATCACCCTGATGGACACCGCCACCGCCTCCGGCGCCAACTTCGCCGCCGTCAACCTCTTCGTGTCGGCGGGCTTCCTGCTGGTCGTCCCGGTCGCCCTCTTCTGCGGGGACACCGTGGCCTCCGAGGCGAGCTGGTCCTCACTGCGCTACCTGCTCGCCGCGCCGGTGCCGCGCGCCCGGCTGCTCGCCTCCAAGCTGGCCGTCGGGCTCGGGCTGAGCCTGGCCGCGATGGTGCTGCTGCCCCTGGTGGCGCTGGCCGTGGGCACGGTCGCCTACGGCTGGGGGCCGCTGGCCATCCCCACGGGCGGTGCGCTCTCCCCGGGCACGGCCGCCCAGCGCCTGGTGGTGGTCGTGGCGTACATCTTCGTGTCCCAACTGGTCACCGCCGCGCTCGCGTTCTGGCTGTCGACCCGGACCGACGCACCGCTCGGCGCGGTCGGCGGCGCCGTCGGCCTCACCATCGTCGGCAACGTCCTGGACGCCGTGACGGCGCTCGGCCACTGGCGCGACTTCCTGCCCGCGCACTGGCAGTTCGCCTGGGCGGACGCCGTCCAGCCGGACCCGGAGTGGTCGGGCATGATCCAGGGCACGGCGGTCTCGGTCACCTACGCGCTGGTGCTGTTCGCCCTGGCCTTCCGAGGTTTCGCCCGCAAGGACGTCGTCTCCTAGGCCGACGGAGGACCACCCGCCGGTCTCGGCCGCCCGCCCCGTGCCCGCTTCGAGACCCAGTCGTAACACCCCGTGCCGCACGTTTCGCCCCGCCGCCCCGTCACCGTCACGTACACCGGCGCCAACAAGCCACAGGGGGACGGACGATGAACCGGTACCGGACCGAGGACGGGCGGGGACGGCGCGGCACTTCCGCGCTGCTCGCGCTGACCCTGGCGGGCGGCCTGCTGCTCACCGGCTGCGGGGGAGGGGACGACGCGGCGGACGCGGCGAAGGACACCGCGACCGACTCCCGGGGCGGCTCGGCCCCGGTGCCCGCACCCGACCGCCCGCGCGGCCGGGGCGAGCACGGCTACGACGGCGGCGAGGACGAGAAGAACGGCGACTCGCGCGAGATCGCACCCGACCCCGACCACCTCTCCACCTTCGCCCTCGACGTCGACACCGCCTCCTACGGCTACGCCCGCCGCACCCTGGCCGAGGGCCGGCTGCCCGACCCGGCCACGGTCCGCCCCGAGGAGTTCGTCAACAGCTTCCGCCAGGATCACGACCGTCCCGACGGCGACGGCTTCTCGGTGACCGTGGACGGCGCCCGCACCGAGGACGAGGACTGGTCGCTGGTCCGCGTCGGCCTGGCCACCCGCCCCGCCGGGCGGCAGGCCGAACGACCCCCGGCCGCCCTGACGTTCGTCATCGACATCTCCGGCTCCATGGGCGAACCCGGCCGCCTCGACCTCGCCCAGGAGGCCCTCGGCACCATGACCGACCGGCTCCGCGACGACGACTCGGTGGCGCTCGTCACCTTCAGCGACGAGGCCGAGACGGTCCTGCCCATGACCCGGCTCGGCGACCACCGCGACCGCGTCCACGACGCGATCGACGCCCTGGAGCCGACCGACTCCACCAACCTCGGCGCGGGCGTGGAGACCGGCTACGAAACCGCCGTGGAAGGCCGCCGCGAGGGCGTCACCAACCGCGTCGTCCTCGTCTCCGACGCCCTCGCCAACACCGGCGACACCGACGCGGACACCATCCTCGAACGCATCGCCACCGAGCGCCGCGAGCACGGCATCACCCTCTTCGGCGTCGGAGTCGGCAGCGACTACGGCGACGCCCTGATGGAACGCCTCGCCGACAAGGGCGACGGCCACACCACGTACGTCTCCACCCCCGAGGACGCCCGCGAGGTCTTCAGCGAGCAACTCCCGCGCCACATCGAGCTGACCGCGCGCGACGCCAGGGCCCAGGTCGCCTTCGACCCGGAGACGGTCGCCGAGTTCCGCCTCGTCGGCTACGACGACCGCCAGGTCGCCGACGAGGACTTCCGCGACGACCGCGTCGACGGCGGCGAGGTCGGCCCCGGCCACACGGTCACCGCCCTCTACGCGGTCCGCACCAGGCCCGGCGCCGACGGCCACCTCGCCACGGCCACCGTCCGCTGGCTCGACCCCGACAGCCGCACCCCGCACGAGGAGTCCGAGGACGTGGAGAGCGACGCCCTCGACGACTCCGTCTGGGAGTCGGGCCGCGGGCTGCGGGTCACGGCGACCGCGGCCTACTTCGCCGACGCGCTCCGCTCCTCGGGCGGCGACGGAGGTTTGCTGCCCGGAGCGCCCGGCCTGTCCGAACTGTCCGAGCGGGCCGACGGCCTGGCGGACGGCACGGAGGACGAGGACCTGCGCGAGCTGGCCGAGGCGATCGAGGAGGCGGACCGGCTGGCCTGAGCCCGGCCGCCGCCCGACGGCCGGAGGCCGTCGGGCGGCGGGGCCCATTGACGTTTCCTTACGCGTGAGTAAGTTTACTCTGAAGTAAGTTAGTGGCCGAGCACACGCGACAGCGCATCAGTCCGACCGCGACCGGGAGCCGTCATGGGCGTACGCAGGGACCTGAAACGGGCGAGGGGACGCGGTGACCTGACGTCCCGCACGAGGACCGAGACCGTCCGGGACGCGCACGGCACCGTCCGCGAGGCCCGCACCGCCGCCCTCGCGCCCCGCCCCACCGAGGGCAGCACCGCCGACATCCCGTTCGCCAACGCGGCCGAGGCACCCGACGCGGTGGTCCTGCGCCGCGAGGTGGACGGGGCCTGGCGGCCGGTCACCGCCGCGGAGTTCGCCCGCGAGGTCACCGACGTGGCCAAGGGCCTGATCGCCGCCGGCCTGGAGCCCGGCGGCCGGGTCGCCGTCATGTCCCGCACCCGCTACGAGTGGACGGTCCTGGACTTCGCGATCTGGGCGGCCGGCGGACAGACCGTCCCCGTGTACGCCACCTCCTCGGCCGACCAGGTCGAGTGGATCGTCCGCGACTCCGGCGCCCGGTACGCCGTCACCGAGACCGCCGCCAACACCGCCACCGTCCTGACCGGCACGGCCGGGCACCCCGAGCGCCCCCAGGTCTGGGAACTGGACGCCGGTGCCCTCGCCGACCTCACCGCCCTCGGCCGGGGCGTGGGCGACGACGAGGTCACCAAGTGCCGCACCGCCCTCACCCCGGACTCGGTCGCCACCGTCTGCTACACCTCCGGCACCACCGGCCGCCCCAAGGGCTGCGTCCTCACCCACGCCAACCTGCACGCCGAGGCCGCCAACACGGTCGAGCTGCTGCACCCGATCTTCAAGGAGGTCACCGGCCAGAAGGCCTCGACCCTCCTCTTCCTGCCGCTCGCCCACATCCTGGGCCGCACCATCCAGATCTCCTGCCTGCTGGCCCGCATCGAGATCGGCCACTTCCCGAGCATCAGGCCCGACGAACTGCGCCCCGCCCTCAAGTCCTTCCGGCCGACCTTCCTGGTCGGTGTCCCCTACCTCTTCGAGAAGATCCACGACACCGGCCGGGCGACCGCCGAGAAGATCGGCCGCGGCGCCTCCTTCGAACGCGCCCACCGCCTCGCCGTCCGCTTCGGCGCCGCACACATGGAACGCTTCCTGGGCCGCGGCAGGGGCCCCACCCCGGGCCTCTGGGCGGGCTGGGCCCTGTACGACCTGCTGGTCTACCGCCGGGTCCGCAAGGAGCTGGGCGGCCGGACGCGCTACGCCATCAGCGGCGGCTCCCCGCTGGAGAGCGACCTCAACCTGTTCTTCTACGCCGCCGGCATCATGGTCTACGAGGGCTACGGCCTGACCGAGACCACCGCCGCCGCCACCATCGTCCCTCCCCTCGGCCCCCGCCCCGGCACGGTCGGCCCGCCGGTCCCCGGCACCGCCGTGCGCATCGCGGACGACGGCGAGGTACTGGTCAGGGGCGGCATCGTCTTCGGCTCCTACCGCGGCAACCCGCAGGCCACCGCCGCCGCCCTCACCGACGGCTGGTTCGCCACCGGCGACCTCGGCTCCCTCGACGCCGACGGCTACCTCACCATCACCGGCCGCAAGAAGGACCTCCTGGTCACCTCCGGCGGCAAGAACGTCTCCCCGGCCGTCCTGGAGGACCGCCTGCGCAGCCGCCCACCCGTCGCCCAGTGCCTGGTCGTCGGCGACAACCGCCCCTTCGTCGCCGCCCTGGTCACCCTCGACCCGGACGCCGTCGCCCACTGGCTGGCGGTGCGCGGGCTGCCCGCCGGCACACCGATGTCCGAGGTGGTGCGGGACGAACGGATGCGCGCCGAGGTCCAGAAGGCCGTGGACCACGCCAACGCGGCCGTCTCCCGGGCCGAGTCGATCCGCGCCTTCCGGCTGGTCGAGGGCGAGTTCACCGAGGAGAACGGGCTGCTGACCCCGTCCCTGAAGGTGAAGCGGCACGCGGCCGTCGCGGCGTACGCGGACGAGATCGAAGCGCTGTACGCGACACCGCGGCGCTGATCGGCCCCCACCGCGCCCAGGGCACGCGAAAGGGGCGGGCCGCCGATCTGCTCGGCGACCCGCCCCCGGCGCGGTGTCAGTGCCCGCCGCCCTCACCGTTGGAGGACAGGATCGAGACGTCCTCCAGCAGGTGGGCCAGCGCACCGTCGCGCTTGGCCTGCGTGGAGTTCTCCGCGCACTGCTGGTTCATGTCGTCGCCCAGGACGTTGAGGTCCTGGATCGGCACCAGGCCGATGACGCTGACCGGGATGTCGCTGACCGCGATGCACGGCTTGTTGAACGAGCCCTGGATGAGCGCCATCTGCGGGCTCATGTTGCCCGTGGTCATCGAGTTGCCGAAGTACTGCGAGGCGCCGTTCCCGTTGGCCGAGACGGGCCCGCTGTCGTCGCCGATCGCCATCGCCTGCGGTGCCGCGGCAGCGGAGGCGCCCATGACGGAGGCGGCGATCGCCGCGTAGGCAACTACCTTCTTGATCACTGGCCAGTCCTTTCTGAGGAAACCCCGTCCACCGGAGCGCTCTGGTCAACTCCGTGAGTCCGGTCGGGTTTCTCCCGTTCACTCCGTCGGCGGACAACGGGAAATGTGTACGGGTTCGCGTTTCCCCCCGGGATTCCGGCGCTTTTCGCGGCGTTTTCGTGACGCCGTGCGGGCCAACCGGGTGAACGCCCGCAACCAATCACCGCGCACCGGGTTGATGAGGCCGTAGGACAGTGCGTCGCTACGACGAAAGGAACGCGAAGTGCTCAAGAAGGCAATGGTCGCCGCGGCGGCTGCCGCTTCTGTGATCGGCATGTCCGCTGCTGCCGCCCCCCAGGCTCTGGCCATCGGGGACGACAACGGGCCGGCCGTGGCCAACGGCAACGGCGCCGAGTCGGCGTTCGGCAACTCCGCCACCAAGGGCGACATGAGCCCCCAGCTGTCGCTGGTCGAGGGCACGCTGAACAAGCCGTGCCTCGGTGTCGAGGACGTCAACGTCGCCGTCATCAACCTCGTCCCGATCCAGGACGTCAACGTCCTGGCGGACGACCTGAACCAGCAGTGCGCGGACAACTCCACGCAGGCCAAGCGGGACGGCGCCCTGTCGCACGTCCTCGAGGACCTGTCGGTGCTGTCGGCGAACGGCGAGGGCCGCTGAGCCCAGCCCCACCCGGTACGGGCGGCCCGCTGACTTCCGCGCGGGCCGTCCGGCCGTGAACGGGACGGGATTTCGCCGGGGAGCGGAATGACGTCGTCGCTCTCCTGGGGGAACGGCCGGACCGGTTCGTGAGGCATCCGAGTGAATTCCGGGGTGTCCCACGTTCGGTAGTTTCTCCGGCCGTCAATTCCTCGTTTGCAGGCTGCAGGTCATGGTGCGAGCCGTCAATGCTGTGCTCGCGCGGTTTCGGCCGTCATTCAGGCATGACCGCAGAGAAGGGAAAGTTCATGAAGAAGAGCGCTGCTGTCGTCGCGGGCGCGATCATGGCCCTCGGCATGGCCGCCCCGGCCTTCGCCGACGCCGGCGCCGAGGGTGCCGCCGTAGGCTCCCCGGGCGTCCTGTCCGGCAACGTCATCCAGGTTCCCGTGCACGTTCCCGTCAACGTGTGCGGCAACAGCATCAACGTCGTTGGTCTGCTGAACCCGGCGTTCGGCAACAAGTGCGAGAACGACTGACGTCGTTCCGCACCGACCGGCTGCGTCACGGCCGGCCTTGGCCAACTCGTTTGGTTCGGGGCCGGCTTTTCCCCTTTCTGCAGCCGCCCCCACCGGAGCGTTCTCCGGCCATCTCTCATCTCTCATCTCTCCAAGCAGGAAGACAACCAGAGTGCGACAGACCCTGAGCAGGGGGATGGTCGCGGCTGCCGCCGCGACGGGCATCCTCACCCTGTGCGGCAGCCCCGCCCTTGCCGACTCGCATGCGGACGGGGCCGCCACGAACTCGCCCGGCGCCGTGTCCGGCAACGCCCTCCAGGTCCCCCTCGACGTGCCGGTGAACGCCTGCGGCAACACCGTCGACGTGATCGCCGCCCTGAACCCGGCCTTCGGCAACGAGTGCGAGAACACCTCGGACGAGCAGACCGACGGCAACGGCAAGGACAGCGGCAAGGGCGACGGCGACGGCAACGACAAGGGCGACGGCGGCGGGTACGGCGAGGACACGTCCTCCTCGTCGTCCTCCTCCTCGTCCTCGTCGTCCGGTGCCCACGCGGACGGCGCGACCGAGGGCTCGCCCGGCGTCGGTTCCGGCAACAACGCGCAGGTCCCGGTCGACGTGCCGGTGAACGCCTGCGGCAACACCGTCGACGTGATCGCCGCGCTGAACCCGGTCTTCGGCAACGGCTGCGAGAACGCCGCCGAGGAACCCCCGGGCTACGGCGAGGAGGAGCCGCCGCCCCCGACCACGCCGCCCGGCTACGGCGAGGAGGAGCCCCCGCCCCCCACCCACGAGGAGCCCCCGCCGCCCTCGCACGAGGAGGAGCCCCCGCCGCCGTCCGAGGAGGAGCACCCCCCGCCGGCTCCCCCGACCGAGCAGCCGCCCGTCCTGGCCGAGACCGGCAGCGAGGGCACGCTGGGCGCCGCGGCCGCCGGTGCCGTGCTGATCACCGGCGGAGCCATCCTGTACCGCCGGGGCAGGGCCCTCACCGGCCGCTGATCCCTCCCGCTCACCCCGGCGCCCCCGGCGGCCCCCTCACGGGCCGCCGGGGGCGCCGTCGGTTCAGTGGCTGCCGGCTCGGTCCTCGTCCGGGCGGTCGGGGACGCCCGTGCGGTTCGTGGCCGGGGCGGACGCCTGGCGCACGACGCGGGCGCGGGCCGGGGGCGCGGTGTCAGGGCGGGCGTCGCGGCCCCGGTGGGCGCGGTCCCGCAGCCGGGCGCCCACGTGGCGGCCCCACAGGGCCCACAGCGCCCGGCCCGGCGCCCGGTCGTCCCGGGCGTGCCAGGCCAGCTCACGGCCCCCCTGCGCCTCGCGCTCCGGACGCAGGGCGCTCAGCGGCGCGTAGTTCTCCACCACGAACCTCCGCCCCCACCGCGGCGCCCCCTGGGGCAGCGGGCGGTGGGTCAGGTCCAGGTGCAGGGCGCGTACGACGTCCAGGCCGGCGGTGTCGGTGAAGAGCCGGAACTGGGCGCCGGGGCGCGGGTTGAAGTCCAGCAGGTGATAGCGGCCCGTCGTGCCGCAGCGCCGGAAGTCCAGGTCGAAGACGCCCCGGTAGCCCAGCTCCGCGGTGGTCCGCTCGGCGAGCGCCCGCACCTGCGGGTTCGGCGTCCAGCGGCCCACCGCCGTCAGACCGGCGCCGCGCGGCCTGGCCCGCGTCTTGCGGCCGGGACCGCCCGCCCGGACCGCGCCCGAGCGGTCTGCGTACCCGTGGAAGAACCAGTCCCGATCGGCACCCGGCGGCAGGAACGCCTGGAGCAGCAGCCGGCTGCCCGCCTCCTCGGCCCGCAGGAACAGCTCCCCGGCTTCCTGGGCCGAGCGCACCAGCACCGTGCTGCGCAGCCCGCCGCCCGAAGGCACCAGCCAGGGCCTGCTCCACTTCGCCACCACCGGCAGGCCCAGCCGCCACGCCGCCCGCGCCGCCTCCGCCGCGCCGTCCGGGACCAGGGTCTCGGGGTGCGGGACGTCCAGGGACGCGCACACACCGGCCAGTTCCGCCTTGTCGGCCACGCGCGCGGGCAACTCGCCCGGCTGGTCGGGCAGCAGGAACGCGGGCGCCAGTTCCGCCCGCGCCCGGCCCACCGCCACGGCGCACGCGTCGTCCATCGGGATCAGCACCGCGGGCCGGGCGATCCGCGCGGCGACACGGTGCAGGACCGCCGCGATCTCGGCGGGCGACGCGCCGGGCGGCGGCGGGGTGTGCAGCCCGCTCAGGTAACGGGAGGCGCCGACCGGGCTCTGCGCGCAGTCGGCGACCACGTGCACGTCCACCCCCGCGCGGCCGAGCGAACGCACGGCACCCAGCGTTCCGTGGTGAAAGGGATTCCGGTCGATCCGCAGCACGACGGCGGGGACACGGGTGTCGAACAGCGACACGGGAGGACTTCCTTCCGATTCGGTTCACCGGTGCGGGCGATCAACGCACTCGAAAGCCGTAACGGCGGTGGCGTGATGGCATTTCATATGACTGGGTGTCAGTAACGGGAGTCGTTCACGGCGTCGAGAGACCAGCCGGACGGCCAGTGGGAAGACCAGTCGGTAGACCCAACGAAAGACCAAGGGAGGCGGCATGGCCGCACGGCAGTCACGGGCCCGGTCCAGGCGGCGTCCGGCACGCGCCGCGGCGGCGGCGATCGCGGCGGCGGCGTTCCTCGCCGCGGGCCCCGGCGTCGCCGCCGGCGAACCGGCCGCGCCCGAACCCGTCCCCGCCTTCGGCGCGTACCTCGACTACGGCCCCCGCGGTGTGGCCCGGATGGCCGCGCTGAGCCACTGGCTGGGCGGCGCCGAGCTGCGCGTCGGCCACACCTACCTGCCCGGCGACCGCTGGAGCAACATCGAGGGCGCCCCCGGCTTCCTCGACGTGTGGGCCGACTGGCGCACCCGCGAGGCCGACCGGATGCTCGTCCTCAACGTGCCCATGATGGAGCGCAACGAGGAGCACGTCGACGACGACGAGGTGCGCGAGCTGCTGCGCCAGGGCGCCGCCGGGCGCTTCGACCACCACTTCCGCGCCCTCGCCGAACACCTGGTCGCGCTCAAGGTCCCGGACACGGTCCTGGTGCTGGGCTGGGAGATGAACGGCACCACCTACACCCACCGCTGCGGCCCGGACCCCGAGGCCTGGAAGACGTACTGGAACCGGATCGTCACCACCATGCGCGCGGTGCCCGGCCAGAAGTTCCGGTTCGACTTCGCGCCGAGCCGCGGCCGGGACGCCGTGCCCTGGACGCAGTGCTATCCCGGCGACGCCACCGTCGACATCATCGGCATGGACGCCTACGACCAGCCGCGCGGGATGTCCTTCGACGAGCAGGTGAAGGAGCCGTACGGGCTCCAGGCGCACGTGGACTTCGCGAAGGCGCACGGCAAGCCCGTCTCCTACCCGGAGTGGGGGCTGTTCCGCAACGGGGACAACGCCGCGTACATGCGGCGCATGCTCGCCTGGATGGACGAGCACAAGCCCGTGTACAACACGGTCACCGACTACTGCCCGCACGGCGTGTGGCAGTGCGACGACAACCCCCGGTCCACGGCCGTCTACCGGTCCGTGCTCTTCGGCCGCACCGACGAGCCCGAGCCGACGGTCCCGACGCCCGCGGAACCCGGCACGCCCGCCACGCCCACCGCGCCGCCCCTGCCCCCGGCTCCGTCCACGGTCCCCGAGCCCCCGGCCGGCTGCTCGCCGCTGGAGCTGGGCGACTGGGTCGAGTACTGGCTCGGCGGGAAGCTGTGCATGCGCCTCGACTGGTACGCGCGGAACAAGTAGCGGAGTGCGGAGGGTGCCTCGGTGGCGGCGGGCCCGGTCAGGTGCCGCCACCGGCCCGCTCCCTCCGCTCCGCCCGCCACCGCAGCAGCTCCTTGCCCCGCCGTCGTGCGGCGGCGTCGGCGAGGGCCGCCGCCAGCAGCGGGGCTGTGCGGCGGCGGGCCAGCAGCAGCCGCTGGTTCGGCACCGGCTCCGGGCGCCAGTGGTGCTTGTACGGCTCGTCGCCGCGCAGCAGGCTCAGCGTGGAGCGTCCCGGGGCACGGGCGTACTCGGCGCACGCGGCCAGCAGCATCACCGCCACGTCCGCCTTCCGTTCCCGCAGCGCGGGATGCGCGCCGTACAGATAGCCCCCGGCCAGCCGGTGCGACAGCAGCGTCACGTCCACGGCCACCACCTCGTCGCCCATCCGGAACTCGGTGACCAGCGCGTCCCCGCTTAGCACCATCGGTCCCACCGCCCGCATCAGGTGCTCGCGGAAACGGGGCCGCAGGTGCTCGCCGGTCACCTTCCGCCCCCGCCACTGCAGGCGGTGCAGGTCGAGGAGCCGGCGCAGCGCCGCGTCCGTCTCGTCGGGCAGGACGGGGCGGGCCTTGACGCCGAGCGCGTCCAGTCGGCGCAGCTGGGCGCGGATCCGCTGCCTGGCCTTGGCCGAGGGCAGCCGGGCGACCAGGTCGTCCATGGGCAGGGCGGGCAGTTCCAGGCAGAGCGAGTCCGCGAGCCGGTGCCGGGGCCCGCGCCAGCACGCGTAGACCCGTTCGGCGGCGGCGCCCGGCCGCACCTCGCGCAGGTCGACCAGCGCGGTGCGGGCCGCCGCGGCCAGGCCCGCGGCCAGCGCGCCCGCCGCGTCCCGGCCCCGCTCGTCGTCCAGCAGGACGTCCCCGTAGTCCGAGATCGCCCCGCCCAGCGGCACCAGCGCCGGAACCGGCCGTCGTACGAGGGTCAGCGGCGCCGCGGCGACCAGGTCGCCGCCCGCGCGGGCCAGCACCAGGCGCAGCCGTCCGGCCGCACCGTAGGAACGCCACCAGGACAGCAGCCAGGCGTGGCTCTGGAAGGGGGTCGCGGTGGCGCACCGGTCGTACAGGCGTCGCCACTGCGGGGCCAGCTCGGCGAAGGCGGCCTCGTCGGTGACCAGTTCGACCGTGTGGCCGGGCGGGAGTGCGGGCGGGCACGGCGGCCCCGGGTACGTCACAGCTGTCCGCGGCCGTCGGCGGCCGACGCCGGTCCGGGCACCGCCGCCGCGCGGCCGGGCCCCCGTGCGCCACGGCGCGGCCCCACCAGCAGGGCCAGCCCGCCCAGCAGTCCGCCCGCGCTCGCGCCCACCAGGCCCGTCACGGCGGCCGAGGCCGAGGACGCCTCGGTGGGTTCGGTCGCCCGCGCGAACTGCCGCAGCTCCACGTGGGTGTCGTCGGCGGACGCCGCCGCGTGCCGGGTCAGGGCGCGGGTGACGGCGTTGGCCATGTCGGCGGCCTCCTCCGGGTCCGAGGAGGTGGCCGTCACGGAGACCATCGGGGCGTCCGGCGAGGTCGCGGTGCGCACGCTCCGCTCCAGGGTCGCCACCGGCACGTGGGCCCACATCTGCGCGTCCCCGAGCACCGCGAGCTGCGTGGCGACCCGGCCGTAGGCCTGCGCGAAGCCCAGCGCGGACGCCGGGTCGGACGCGTCGGCGGGGACGGCGACGACGTAACCGGTCGCCGTGTACTGCGGGGTGGAGAGCAGGCCGTACCCGGCGCCGAGCAGGCCGCCGGCCAGGACGCCGGCCGCGAGCGGCGACCAGGGCGGCAGGGCGCGCAGGCGGAGTACGGCGCGGCGCAGGGCGGCCGGGACACGGCGCGGCCGGGCGGAGGGTTCGGGCTCGGGCTCCGCGGCGGACGCGGCCGGGGTCTGGGTGAGGGGCTCGGTCATGCGGAGGTGACTCCCTGGGATGCCGGGGGCGGTGACGGGGGCAGCGGGCGCGTGAGGGTGGTCGCGTAGACGTCCATCAGCCGGGCGGCGCTGCGGGTGACGCAGTAGTGGCGGGCCGCCTCGGGTGCGGTGCGGGTGCCGGGGACCGGGCCCCGGGACGCGCGGGTCTCGGCGAGGGCGCGCGCGAACTCCCCGGCGCCGCCGACGACCCGCCGTGCCGTGGGCGCCGACGCGCGGGGCAGGTCCTCGATCGCCGGGCAGGAGGCGTACAGCACCGGCAGCCCGGACGCGAGCCCCTCCACCGCGGCCAGGCCGAAGGCCTCCTCCGGCGAGGGCGACGCGAGGACGTCCATCGCGGCGGCGAGGGCGGGCAGGTCGGGGCCGGGGGAGCCGTCGGGGAGGTAGGGGCGTTCGCCGGTGAGCAGGACGCGGTCGGCGACCCCGGCCTCGTGGGCGGTGCGGCGCAGCAGGTGCTCCTGGGGGCCGCCGCCGACCAGCAGCAGCCAGCAGTCCGCCGGGAGCAGGGCCAGGGCGCGGACCAGCACGTCGAAGCGTTTGGCCGATGTCAGCCGGCCGACGCCGCCCACGACGTAGGCGCCCTCGGGCAGGCCGAGGCGGCGCCGGGTGCGCAACCGCCGGACCGGGTCGAAACGGAAGCGGGCCAGGTCGATGCCGTTGGGGACGACCTCGATGCGGGGCGCGGGCACGCCCCAGCGGCGCAGCCGGTCGGCGACGGTGGGGGAGACGGCCACCGTGGCGCTGCCGAGGCGCTCCCCGGCCAGGTACAGGGCGCGGACGCCCGGGGTGAGCGGGCGGCCCTCCATCTGGGAGTCGCCCAGGGAGTGTTCGGTGGCGACGACCGCGCGCACCCCGGCGAGGCGGGCGGCGAGGCGGCCGTAGAGGCAGGCGCGGTAGAGGTGGGTGTGCACGAGGTCGTAGCCGCCGGTGCGGATCAGGCGGGCCAGGCGGGGCAGCGCGGCCAGGTCGCGGTTGCCGGTCATGCCGAGGTGGACGACGTGCACGCCGTCGGCCAGCAGCCCGTCGGCGACCGGGCCGGGGTTGGTGAGCGTCACGACGTCGCAGTCGACGGGCAGGTGGCGCAGGAGCAGCCGCAGCTGCTGCTCGGCGCCGCCGACGCCGAGACCGGTGATGATGTGCAGGGCCTTCACGTCGGTCACCTCACACTCCCGCCGGGGCCCGGCGGCGCAGGCGGTGCAGCCGGGTCTTCAGCAGCAGCCGTACGGAGGTGTCGTTCTGGCCCACATGCACCCGCGGCAGGGCGTACGGGCCGGTCAGCGGGCCGGGGTCGATGGCGCAGGCGTAGGTGTAACCGGCGGCGCGCACGGCGTCGGCGGCGCGGGCGTCGACCGTGCCGTAGGGGTAGCAGAACCCGCCGACCGGGGCGCCGATCAGCTCGGAGAGCAGCGCTCTGCTCTCGGCGGTCTCGGCGCTCAGCGCGGCGTCGTCCGCCGTGGTCAGGTCGACGTGGGTGAGACCGTGCGAGCCGATCTCGACACCCTCGGCGGCGGCGCGGCGGATGCCGTCGGCGGTCAGCAGCGGCTTGCGCGGGCCCAGCGGGTCCCAGGCGTTGTCGCCGCCGAGCCGCCCCGGCAGCACGAAGAGGGTCGCGCCGCAGCCCCAGCGCCGCAGGCACGGCAGCGCGTGCTCGACGAAGTCGGCGTACCCGTCGTCGAAGGTCAGCCCCACCAGGTCCCGGCCGTCGCCCCGGGCGCGGGCGGCCAGCAGCTCGCCGACCGGCACGCCGCGCAGCCCGCGCCGCCGCAGCCAGCCCAGCTGTGCGTCCAGCCGCTCGGGCGTGACGGTGACGCGGTACGGGTCGTCCGAGCAGTCACCGACGGAGTGGTACATGGCGACCCAGGGGACGGGGGCGGGGCGGGCGTCAACGGTCGCGGTCGCGGAACGGGTCGCGGAACGAGTCGCGGAACGGGCGGCGGAACGGGTCGCGGAACGGGCGGCGGAACGGGTCGCGGAGGGGGAACCGGAAGCGGGAACGGCCATGAGGGAGCCTTCGTGTGACGGGGTGGAGGAAACGGACGGGGCGGACCGACCCCAGGGCGGGACCAAGCCCCCGCACGCCCAGGGCGAGGCCGAGGACGACGAAGACGCCGCCGACGGTCGCGGCGCCGACGGCCAGCGGGAGAGCGGCCCGCGCGACATCGGACGGCAGGCCCCCGGCGCCGGTGACCCGGGCCGCGGCCAGCGCGCCCGCGCCGGTCGCCCCGGCCGCCGCCAGCAGCGGCCGGACCAGGTCGCCCAGGACCCGCCGGACCCGCACCGGCACGCTGCGCGGGCCCATCCCGGCGAGCAGCAGGGCGGCGGTCACGGTGATGCCGGCGGCGTTGGCGGCGGCGATGCCGGTCACGCCCCACGGGCCGACCGCGCGGGCGCCCACGACGCCGGTGGCGAGGACGCCGAGGGCCATCGCGCCGAACGGGTACCAGGAGGCACGGCCCGCCGAGAAGTACGAGCGGGCCAGCGCGCCCACCACGGTCTGGCCGAGCAGCCCGAGCGCGTACACGCGCATCACGTCCGCGGTCGCCGCCGTGTCGGCCGCCGTGAACGCGCCGCGCTGGAAGAGCAGGTGGACGATCTGCGGCGCGCAGGCGATCACGGTGGCCGCGCCCAGGAGCACCAGGCAGGCCGCCAGCGCCACGTCCCGCTCGACCCGGTCGCGGGCCCGCTCCGTGTCGCCGTCGGCCAGCGCGCGGGCCACCACCGGGAAGGTGACCGTGCACACCATCAGCGACAGCGTCATCGGGATCTGGGCGACCTTCTGCGCGTAGTTCAGGTGCGAGATGGCCCCGGAGGGCAGCCCGGAGGCCAGGAACCGCTCGATGAGGACCTGGGACTGCCGGCACAGCGCGAACAGCAGGACGGTGCCGAACAGGGCGAGGGCGAGCGGGTGTGTGCCGTTCGTGCTGCCCGGTGGGTGGGCGCCGTCCGCGGAGCTCGACGTACGCGCGCCGTCCGCGGTGTCCGCAAGGCGCTCTCCGGCCCCGGCCGTGATGCCCGGCGTACCCTCGCCGCCGCCCCCTCGGCGCACCTGCGACACCAGCGAAGGGAGTTGCGCCGCCACCATGAGCGCGCCGCCCACCGCGACCCCGACCGCCGCCGAGCGCACCCCCCAGCGCCCGCCGAGTACGAACATCGCCGTGATGATGCCGGTGTTGTAGGCGACGTAGATCGCCGCCGGTGCCGGGTACCGGCGGTGCGCCCGCAGCGCGGCACTGCAGTACCCGGCGAGCCCGAAACTGACGACGCAGGTGGCGGTGAGCCGGGTGCAGTCCACGGCGAGGGCGGGGTCGGCCAGCCCCGGTGCCAGCGACCGGACCAGCACCGGCGCGGCGACGGCGACCAGCGCCCCCGCCCCGGCGAAGGCAAGGGCCAGCCGGGGGAGCGTCGAGGCGACCAGCGCGCGGACCGGGTCGCCGGGGGCGCCCTGCGCGCGGCGGGCCAGGGCGAGGCTGAACATCGGGACCAGCGCGAAGGCCAGCCCGTCCTCGATCAGCAGCGTCGCCGCGAACTCGGGCACCGTCCACGCCACCAGGAAGGCGTCCGTCTCGCTCCCGGCCCCGAACAGCCGGGCCAGCGCCTGGTCCCGGGCCAGCCCGAGCACCGACCCGGCGACCGAGAGCACCGCCGTGACGAGGGCGGCGCGGGCGAGGAACCGTCCCGAGGAGCCTCCCTCGGCGACGGGCGCGGTCCCCGCGTGCGGGGTCTCGGCCCGGGGGGCCGTGCCGAGGGCGCCGGCCGGGCCCGCACCGGGGGAGGCGCCCGCTTCGCCCGCCGTGTGCGGCGAGGTCGTCGTCACCGCTTCGGCACCTCCCGCGCGCCGGACCCCAGCGCCCACCAGGCCGCCAGCCCGAGGCACACCGCCGTCAGCACCGTCGACGGCCCGCCGATGTCGGCGTACGCGAAGTCGGTCAGCTGCCACACCAGCAGCCCGCAGGCGACGAACGCGCAGTCCGGCACCGCGCTCCCTTCCCGCCGTAGGGCACGCAGCCGGCGCAGGCCCAGCACGAGCAGCGCCAGCCAGCTCCCGGCCAGCGCCAGCAGCCCGATCAGACCCTGCTCGGCCAGTACCAGCAGGTACATGTTGTGCGGGGACAGCAGCGGCTGCCTGCGGTACCCGGCGCCCGCGCCGTCGGTCTCGCTGCCCGAGGACAGCGCCAACGAGGCGTGCGCGTCACGGTGTTCGGAAAAGCCCTTCAGTCCCACGCCGGTCAGCGGACGCTCCCGCCACATCCCGGACGCCGCCGCCCACATCGTGTAGCGGTCGGTCACCGACTGGTCGGGGGCGTCGGCGACCCGCGTGATGCTGCCGACCCGCTCCTGGAGCATCGCCGTACCGATCCCGAAGCCGCCCACCAGCACCACCGCCGCCGCGACCACGGCCGCACCCACCGTCACCGCCCCGCGCACCCCCGCGAGCAGCAACTGCACCGCGCACGTCACCGCCGTCGCGATCCACGCCCCGCGGCTGAACGACAGGGCCAGCGGCAGCAGCAGGGCGAGCGCGCACCCGGCGGCGAGCAGCCGGTGCCGCACCGGCGTCCGTCCCAGGGCCAGTCCCACCGCGCAGACCAGCCCCAGGGAGACCACGGTCGCCATCCCCATCACGTCCTGCGGCCCGAAGGTGCCCACGGCCCGGATCCGCTCGCCCTGGTAGGAGGCGCCGGTGCCGGTCACGTACTGGTGCACCCCGACCGCCCCCTGCCACAGGGCCAAACCCACCAACGACCAGCTGAGCAGCCGTACGTCGGCCCGGTCGCGGACGAGCAGCAGCACGGCGGCCGGGACCAGGACGAAGACCTGGAGGTAACGGCCGAGGCCGGCCAGCCCCGCCCCCGGCGACACGGCGCCCACGGCGGCGACGGCCAGTGCGAGCACCGGCAGACCGAGCACCACCGCCGCCGTGCGGGACAGCGGGCGCCGCCGGTCCCGCACCAGCCGCAGCGCGCAGTACAGCACCGCCAGCGCGGAGACCGCGTCGGCCGGGTGCGCGCCGCCCCCGTCGTCCGGGGCGAGGGGCAGCGCGAGCAGCGCGACGACGGCGACCACGGCGAGCACGGGCGGCAGCCGCCGTACGCGCGCCGTCGGCCGCAGGAGCAGGGCGTGGGCCACGTCGGTCAGCTCCCCGTGGGGCGGACGAGCGCGGCGGCCGTGCGCAGCAGGATGCAGACGTCCTGCCACAGCGACCAGTCGTCGATGTAGGCGTTGTCGAAGCGGGCCCGGTCCTCGATGGAGGTGTCACCGCGCAGCCCGTTGATCTGGGCCAGGCCCGTGATCCCGGCCGGCATCCGGTGGCGGGCCGCGTAGCCGGGGTGGGCCTGGCTGAACCGGGCCACGAAGTAGGGGCGTTCGGGACGCGGGCCGACCAGGCTCATGTCGCCCCGGAAGACGTTCCACAGCTGGAGCAGCTCGTCCAGCGAGGTGCGCCGCAGAAAGCGGCAGAACCACGGCATCCGGTGTTCGTCCGCCACGCTCCACCGGGTCGCCGCCTCGTGCTCGTCGGCCGGGCGGTGGGTGCGGAACTTCAGCAGGGTGAACGGTCTGCCGCCCTCCCCGACGCGCTCCTGCCGGAACAGCACGCCGGGACCGCCCACCACCCGCAGCACCGCCGCACAGGCCAGCAGCAGCGGGCTCAGCAGCAGCAACAGCGCCCCGGACACCGTCACGTCCAGGACCCGCTTGCCCGCGCCGCCCGGCCGCCGCCGCGCCGGTTCCAGGCGCCGGCAGGAGAACCCGGCGATCCGCTCCCCGCCCGGGCGGGCGGGAGCGTCGTCGCAGGCGGGGGCCTCGGCGTCCAGCTCCCACACCGTGCAGCCCGACTCGGCCGGCCCCCGCAGCAGCGCCGCCTGCCGCAGCCGTACGGAGGGATCCACGGCCAGGACGTCCCGTACGCCGTTCTGCACGACGGCCCGCCGTACCTCCTCGTCCGTGGACAGCACCGGCAGGCCCGCGGCGCCGCCCGGGTCGTCGGTGACGATGCCGACGGGGCGCACCCCGCAGCGCGGGTGGCGCAGCAGCGCCGAGGCCACGCGCTGCGCGGCCTGGGCGGGTCCGACGACGAGGGCGGCGCGGGGGTGGTTCAGCAACGCCGTACGGCGTCTGCGGTGCACGGCGGCCCGGCCGGCGCAGCCCGTCACCGCGTGCAGCAGGAAACCGGCGACCAGGGTGCGCGGGGACAGCGCGTGCGCCGGGGCGTACGCCGCGACGAGCGCCGCGAGCGCCAGCCACACCACCGCGACCCGGCCGCACAGGGCGGGCAGGTCGTCCAGCGCGCCGGAGGTCCGCCGGGCCGGGCGCGGCCGGGGGCCGAGCAGCAGCGAGGCGGCCACCAGCAGGGCCATGAGCAGCGGTTGGTGCGGCGTGCCGGTGAGGACCAGCGAGCCCGGCAGGGCCGCCGTGCCGTCCACGACGAGCAGCGGCAGCGGCGAGTCCGGCCGCGGGGCGGGGCGCCGGGCGGGCAGCCGCGGGCCCGCGGTGCCCTCGCGCCGCGGCAGCACCGAGACGGGGGAGGAGCCGAGGCCGCGCGACTGGCCGGCGGGGGAGGGGACGGTGCTTTCGGCGGTCACGGCTGGGTGGACTCCCTGCGCTCGATGGGCACGACGGCCGACCGCCCCACGGCCGCGGGCCGGTCGCCGATGACGCCGACGCGGTCGCCGGGGCCGTCGCCGGTGTGCGCCGCGGCCGGGGGCCGTACGCCGTCCGAGGGGCCGCCGTCCAGGAGGTCGCGGTACAGGGCCGCGACGGCCGCGCTCGTGTGCCGTACGTCGTGCGCGGACCGGACGTGTGTCCGCCCCCGGCGACCGAGCGAGGCGCGCAGCGGCGCGTCCAGCAGCAGCGCGGTGGTGGCGCCGGCCAGCGCCGCGGGATCCTCCGGCGGCACCAGGCAGTGCGGTGCGAGCGCGGGCGGCAGGCCCTCGCGGGCGCCGTCCACGTCGGTCACCACCACGGGCCGTCCGCAGGCCATCGCCTCCAGCGGGGCCAGCGCCATGCCCTCCCAGCGCGACGGCAGGACGACCACGTCGGCGGCCCGGTACCAGGCGGCGGCGTCGGCGACGGCCCCCGGGAACAGCACCGAGGCCGGGGCCCGCGCGGCCAGCCGGGCGCGGTCCGGACCCTCGCCCACCAGGGCCAGCCGGGCGCCGGGCACCCGGGCGAGGACCGACTCCCACGCGTCCAGCAGGACGTCCTGCCCCTTCTGCCGGCACAGCCGTCCCACGCAGACCACCAGCGGGGCACGCGGATCGACACCGTGCCGCGGTCGCGGATCGACACCGTGCCGCGGTCGCGGGTCGGCCGTGTCCTCGCAGGCGTCCTCGGTCGCGTCGGCGGGGAAGCGGGCGAGGTCGACGCCGTTCGGGATCACCGCCCAGGGCCCGCGCAGTCCGGCCCGCACCCCCCGCAGCCGCTCCGCCTCGCTCACGCACACCGTCCGTGCCGTCCACCGCTGCGACCACCGCTCCCAGCCCAGCGCGAGGCGCGCGGCGGCCCCGCCGACCGCCTCGAAGGACCAGGCGTGCGGCTGGAACACGGTCGGGACCCGGCCCCGTACGGCGAGCCGTCCGGCCAGGCCGGCCTTGGCGCTGTGCGCGTGCACCAGGTCGGGCCGTACGTCCTCCACCACGCGGAGCAGCCGCCGTACCTCCGGTCCCAGCGCCGGGCCCGGCGAGCGGGTCGCCGGCCAGTGCCGCACGTCGGCGCCCAGCGAACGCAGCCGGTCGGCGAGGTCCCCGCCGGGGCAGGCGACCGCGACGCGCAGTCCGGCGGCGAGCTGGGCCCGCGTCAGATCCGTCACCACCCGGGCGACCCCGCCGTCCACCGGTTGGGTGAGGTGCAGAACCCGGGGCCGTAAGCCGGTCGGTGGCAGATGCATGCGCGTTTCCTCGCTCACGGAGATTGCTCGGGACACGGGCGGGAACGCGCCCGGCCGCGGGGCGCCGGCCGCGACGCGGTAAACGGGCGCGTCGAATGGTGTGGGACTCTAGCCGCTATCCGTACTAATACGGCGAAACCGGATAAGTGTGTTGGATTTGTGAACACCTGTCTCTCGCGAGATCACCCCTTTGGCGGCACAACTCGCGCCCGCGCCACGCGTTGACACAGAGCCGGGCAGCCGCCCGGGTGTGTGTACAACCCCAAGGAGCACTTCTCCATGTCGCGTATCGCGAAGGGCCTGGCCCTGACCTCCGTCGCCGCCGCCGCGGTGGCGGGCACCGCCGGTGTCGCCGCCGCCGACAGCGGCGCGCAGGCCGCCGCCGCCCACTCCCCGGGCGTCCTGTCCGGCAACGTGGTGCAGGTCCCGGTCCACATCCCGGTCAACGTCTGCGGTAACACCATCGACATCATCGGCCTGCTGAACCCGGCGTTCGGCAACGAGTGCGAGAACGACTGACGTCGGCTCACCACTCGCCGCACCGGCCGTCCGTACCGCGGTTCCTCCGCGAGCGGGCGGCCGGTTCGCGTTGCCGCGCGGACGGCGGTGTGCTGCCCCGAATGGGGGCCGGGGCTGCGACACGGCGCACGGACCTTGACAGGGCGTCTCACCAGGTAGGACGCGGCCCGCGAGGAGGACGGGCGGGCGCGCGGGGTCGGCGCCTGCGTTGCAGAGCGGCGAGGGCGATTCCACGGTGGGCACAACGTCCCACGCACCACCGAAAGGAACCCCCATGCGTCTGCCCGCACGGCGAATCGCCACCTCCGCTCTCTGCGCCGGCCTGCTGATCGGCCTCTCCGGGCCGGCGGTGATGGCGGCCGACGGCGACTCGGTCCGGGAACGCACCCACGCGGCGTCCCACGCACCCCTCCCCGACGCGGAGGAACTGCAGAGCCAGGTCAGCAGCCTGGCCGGCCTGGGCGGAGTGCTCACGCCCGTCACCGACCTGCTCGGCGCCGTCCTCAAGGCCGACAACGGCCAGCTCTCCGCCATGGACGCGGACAAGCTCTCCGACGCAGCCAAGGACGCCCTCGCCAAGGCGGAGGCGGCGGACACGGACGCCGACGCCGCGGCGACCACCCCCGACGCGGGCACCGCGGCCCAGCCGCCGGCCGTGAACGCTCCGCAGACCGGCAGCGACACCCCGGTCACGCTCCCGGCGCCCGTCACGGCGCAGGACGAGGACGGCACGGCCGCGGCGTCCGACCTGTCCGCGACCGCGAACGCCGCCCTGCTGAAGCAGGTCGACGCCCTGGTCAAGGCCACCACCTCCGGTACCGCCGAGGAGGTGAGCCCGGCCGTCAAGGACGTGATGACCGGCATCGTCAACGTCGTCGCCGCCACGCTGGTCGGCAACGGGCTGCCCGCCGCGGACCTGGCCGGGCTGCCCGGCGTACCGACCGCGCCGGAGTCCACCACGCCGGAGGCCGCCGCACCCGAGGCCGCGGCACCCGCGGACCCCTCCTGACGCCGAGCCCTTCGGGCGTCCCGGGCCGTCGCGCCTCCCCCGCGGAGGCGGGACGGCCCTTTCCGCGTCCGGAGATCTCATATGTCTTCCGGACGGCGGAGTTTCCGGCTCCGGCACAGGTCGTTAGGGAGGGCGTCAGCAATACCTCCGGTGACACGGGTCGCCGAAGAAAGGAACACGATGAAGTCCCTCAAGGCCGCCGCCGTCGTCGCCGGGTCCCTGGTCGCCGCCGGCTCCGCCGTGCCCGCGTTCGCCTACGACGCCGCCGACGCCGCCGCGCTCACGCCCACCAGCCTCAACGGCGCCGTGAACGCGCTGACCGCGGAGCCCATCGACGTGATGCCGATCAAGCACCAGTCGGAAGGGCGGTCCAACGCGCTGGACACCGAGAACAAGGACTCCGTGCTGCACACCGTGAAGGGCGCGACCACGAAGCTGAACTCGGCGAACGGCCTGCTGGGCGGCCTCCCGCTGGGCGGCTGACCCACCCCGGCTCCCCGCCGTACCCCCGCCGTGCGGGGTCGTACCTCCCCCTTCCCGAAGCCGTACCTCCCGCCTGCTCGAAAGGGACCGTGCCTGTCATGAAGCCGACCACCAGACGAACCCTGGCCGCCGTCGTCACCGGTGTGGCCGCCGCCGTGGGTGTCGCCGCGACCCCCGCCGCCGCGGCCCGCGCTGTCCCCGTGCCGGTGCCGCTGGGCGGCGCCGAGACGGCCCTGGGCATGGAACTGCCCGAGGTGGCCGGCGAGCTGCCGGTGCCGACGGCGGGCGCGCCGGAGGGCCCCCGGTACGTCGAGGGCCGGCTGCTGCCGGAGCGGACGCTGCCGCAGTTGCCGGTGCGCGCCGGGCTGCCCGGCGTCGACCTGCGCCAGCCGCTGCCGCACGTCCTCGGTGACGACTTCGACCACGCCGCCCTCGACGCCCCCGCCGCCGAGCTGCGCACCCTGGCGCCGGGACTGTCCCTGGACGCTCCGCTCACCGCGCCCGACCCCGCGGCCCTCGGCCTGCCGGCACCCAAGCTCCCCGAGGCCGGCGTGCTCGCCCCGGTGGTCCAGACGGTCCCGGTGGCCGACCTGGGCGTCGGACCGGGTCTGTAACCGCCTGGCGGCCCCGCCCGGCGGGAGGGCCGTGCTCCGACTGGCCCTGCGCGCGGTGACCGACGGGCCCGCCGTTCGGTTAGCGGTGCGGACCAACCGCATCGGACGAGGAGTGAGCCATGGTCGGCAACGCGGGCGCCACAGCGAACGGCGCGCCAGGCAGCGGCGCGGGGCGCGGGCGAAAGGACGCGGCGAGAGGCGGGCCGGCGTCCGGCACCCGGCGGCAGGTGGTGCGGGGGCTGCTCGCCCCGGCCCTCGCCGTCGGCCTGGCGCCCCTGATCGCCGCCTCGCGCCCCTCCTGGGCCGCCGAGGCCGCCACCACCGGCCCGCGGCC
The DNA here is from genome assembly GCF_000717995.1 of Streptomyces violaceorubidus. GTDB lineage: Bacteria > Actinomycetota > Actinomycetes > Streptomycetales > Streptomycetaceae > Streptomyces > Streptomyces violaceorubidus. The sequence goes on along the minus strand of NZ_JODM01000003.1, from coordinate 25,375 downwards.
CGGCCACCCCGGGCCGCACCTCGCCGAGGGCGCCGAGAGCGCGGCCTTCGACGAGACCTACCGCGGTCGGCGCATCCGGGGCATCCGCTTTGCCGCGGGCCGGGCCGTGGGCGCCGGCACCTGGCAGGTCACGGTGGACGGCCGTCCGCTGCACCTGATGCGCCGGGCCGACGGCAGCTGGCTGAGCATGGTCGACCACTACCGCTCGTACCCCACCCCGCTCGCCGCGGCCCGCGGCGCCGTCGACGAACTCGGCCCCGGCGAGCACCTGAGCGACACCCCGTCCACGGACCACGACCGGCACACCGGGGGGCGGCATGGCGTACACGCGTAAGGACGTCAGCACCCTGACCCGGACCGAGAAGCGACGGTTCGTCAACGCGTTGCTGGAGATCAAGCGCCGCGGCGAGTACGACGAGTTCGTGCGCACCCACATCGAGTACTACGTCTCGGACGGCGAGGACGGACTGCGTACGGCGCACATGGCGCCGTCCTTCCTGCCCTGGCACCGCCGGTTCCTGCTGGACCTGGAGGAGGCGTTGCGCCGGGTCGACTCGTCGGTCACCGTGCCGTACTGGGACTGGACCAAGGACCGCACCGCGACCTCGGCGCCCTGGACCGCGGACCTCCTGGGCGGCACCGGGCGGCGTTCCGACCACCGGGTCACCACCGGTCCCTTCGCCCATTCCGGGGGCAACTGGACCATCAAGGTGAACGTCACCGACACGAACTACCTTACCCGGGACCTCGGACGGGCGGGCGACCCCCTCGGCCTGCCCTCCAGGAGCGACCTGGAATGGGCGCTGGACGATCCCAAGTACGACACCTCGCCCTACGACTCCACGGTCCGCAAGGGCTTCCGCAACAAGCTGGAGGGGTGGGGGACCGGCCGCGGCAGCGTCTCCTGGCGCAACCACAACCGCGTGCACCGCTGGGTGGGCGGCGCCATGGTCGGCGGCGCCTCCGTCAACGACCCGGTGTTCTGGCTGCACCACGCCTTCGTCGACCTCCAGTGGTCCCGCTGGCAGGCCCGCCACCGCGGCGCCCGCTACCTGCCCGCCCAGCCGCCCGGGCGGGGCAGCGCGCAGCGCGGGCGGATCGTCGCACGGCACGAGAAGCTGCCGCCGTGGGACGTGACGCCGGACGAGCTGGAGGACGTCGGGCGGATCTACCGGTACGCCTGAGCGGACCCGGCCCGTCCGCGGGTCCGTCTCCGGAAACGCCGAGGAGCCCCGGCCGGGAAGGCCGGGGCTCCTCGCTGACTGGGGGCTCAGCCGCCGTAGCCGCCGCCCTTTTCGTCGTCGTCGCCGTTTTCGCAGGAGTTGCCGAAGGCCGGGTTCAGCAGGCCGATCACGTCGATGGTGTTGCCGCAGACGTTGACCGGGACGTGCACCGGGATCTGGACGACGTTGCCGGACAGGACACCGGGCGAGCCGACGGCCGCGCCCGCCGCGCCCGCGTCCGCCATGGCCATGCCGGTGCCGCTGAGCACCACGGCACCGGCGCCGAGGGCGACACCCGCGGCCTTCGCGATGCGAGACATCACGTTCTCCTTCTGACTCGGGGAGCACGGCGGCAGGACGCGCCGCCGCACTGCCGGTTCAACGCACCTGGTCGCAGCGGGTCACGGGGGGAATGTACGGATCACCCTTTTTGAGCGCGCGGGCCGCGGGGGACGGCGGCCCGCGGAAAACCGCTCCCGTGCGCGCCGCTGCGTCCACTAGCCTCCCGGCATGCCGAATGACCGAGTCGACGCGTCCGTCGACGATTCCGAGTCGTCCCAGTCGTCCCAGTCGTCCGAGTTGTCCGAGTCGTCCCAGCCGTCCCAGCCGTCCCTGTCGCCCCTGTCGCCCCTGTCGCCCCAGCGGGTTGAGGCGTCCGCCTCCTCCGCCTCGTCCGCCTCCTCCGCCTCGTGCGCCTCGTCCGCCGAGGCCGCGTCGCCGTCGGCCGCGCTTGCCGCGCTGCCCGCCCTCTTCGCCGAGGAGAGCCGGGTGCGGGCCTTCGCGGCCGTGGCGCTGGGCGCGGGCGACGCCGCGCGGGTGGCTCGGGCGGCCGGCCTCTCCGCGAAGGAGACGGCCGGCGCGCTGCGCAGGCTGCGGGAGCAGGGCGTGGTGGCCTCCGGGGACGACGGCGGACTCGTCGTCGTCCACGACCGTTTCAGGGAGCTGGCCCGCGCCGGCCGTCCGGCCTCGCGGGCGCCCGGGGACCCCGCCGCGGCGGGCGGCGACGGCCGGGCCGACATGATCGTGCGGACCTTCGTCAGGGACGGCCGGCTGGTCCGTCTCCCCGCACGCTGGACGCGCAAGAAGGTGGTGCTGCGGCACATTGCCGAGCAGACCTTCGCCCCCGGGGTGGAGTACCCGGAGCGCACCGTCGACGAGAAGCTGCGCGCCTGGTGCGAGGACGGCGAGGTCGACCATGTGACGCTCCGGCGCCACCTGGTGGACTTCGGCCACCTGCGCCGGAGCGAGGGAATCTACGCGCGCCCGGCGGACGCCCCCCGGACCGGCACCGCCTGAGCGTCCTTACGCCGGGCCCGGACCTGGCGGCGCCGGCACGGGCAGCCGCCGTACGGGGGACCCCGCGAGGTAGGCGGCGATCGCCTCGACGGCCTGGCCGTAGTACGTGGCGTAGTTGGCGCGCGAGACATAGCCCAGGTGGGGCGTGGCGAGCAACCGCGGGGCGGTGCGCATCGGGTGCGCGGCGGGCAGCGGCTCGGTGTCGAAGACGTCCACGCCCGCACCGGCGATACGGCCCTCGTGCAGCGCGGCGAGCAGTGCCTCCTGGTCGACGACGGCCGCGCGCGAGGTGTTGACCACGTAGGCCGTCGGCTTGAGCAGGGCGAGTTCGGCGGGGCCCAGCAGGCCCCGGGTGCGCTCGCCCAGCGCGAGGTGGACGGAGACGAAGTCGGCGGTGCGCAGGAGCTCTTCCTTTGAGGGGGCCAGTTCGACGCCGACCTCCTCGGCGCGCTCCCGGGTGAGGTTCTGGCTCCAGGCGCTCACCCGCATGCCGAAGGCCAGGCCGACCCGGGCCACCCGCCCGCCGATCCGGCCCAGGCCCAGCAGTCCGAGCCGGCGGCCGTGCAGGTCGGCGCCCACCGTCTGCTGCCAGGGGCCGCCCTCGCGCAGTCCGTTGCCCTCCTGGACGATGCCGCGGGCGAGCCCCAGCAGCAGCGCCCAGGTCAGCTCGACGGGCGGGGTCGAGGAGGAGGCCGTACCGCAGACCGTGACGCCGTGGGCCTCGGCGGCGGCGTAGTCGATCACGCTGTTGCGCATGCCGGAGGCGACGATCAGCTTCAGCCGGGGCAGCCGGGCGAGCAACGAGCCCGGGAACGGCACGCGTTCTCGCAGGGTGACCACGATGTCGGCGTCCGCGAGCGCCGCGGCGAGGGCGTCCTCGTCCGGGAAGTGGGTGTCGTGGGACATGACGTCCACGGAGTCGGAGACCGGCGACCAGTCGGCCACCTCGGTCGCCACCCGCTGGTAGTCGTCGAGCACGGCGCAGCGCAGGCGCACGGTGGTGGTCCCTCTCGCCGAACGGGCAGTGGCGGCCGCCGAGTCTACCGAGGCGGGCGGCACCCCGTGCGGCCCGCGCGGAGGGACCGGTGATGCCCGCGCCGAAGGGACCGGTCGTGTCCGCACCGAGAAGATGCCCTCCCGGAGGGAGGGAGTCCGGCGCCCCCGGCAGGACTCGAACCTGCGGCCAAGCGCTTAGAAGGCACTTACTCCAACGTTATCTCTACCGCCCTGACCTGGCATTTTGTGACCCAGTGATGCATCGTCAGCCGTTTTGGGGGACGCATGTGGGACGATCTTGCTCGCCGACTGCTGGTGGGACCATGGAGGGAGAGTCCGTAGCGATTCAAGGACCCGTTTCCTTGACGAGGGGCGCCACGGGCGAGAACCGATCGAGGTGCCGACCATGGATACCACCTTTGACGTCAGGGTCTGGCAGATCGAGCGGGGCTCCGGGAAGCTGCGCGAGTCCTACGGGGTCCGCTGGGCCGTCGCTGGAAGGCGCCATCGCAAGACGTTCCAGACATTCGCGCTGGCCGACGGTTTCCGAGCGGAGCTGGTGACCGCGACGCACGCCGGAGAGCCGTTCAACATTTCGACCGGCCTGCCGGACCGACATGAGCCGAAAGCTTCCTCGGTCGGCTGGTACGACTTCGCCGTCCAGTTCGCGGACGCTCAGTGGCCACGTGTGTCGGCGAATCACCGGAAGAACACGGCGCGCACGCTGATGATCGTCACCACTGTGCTGCTGGACCGGGATCCACCGGGCGTCCCCTCCCGCCGGGTCCGTACGGCCCTGAGCGACTGGGCTTTCAACACCAACCGCCGCGACGAGGCCCCGGATGACGTGGCCGCGGTACTCGGCTGGGTGCGACGGCACACTCCGACCATGGACGCCTGGACCGATCCGCTCATCGTCCAGGACGTGCTACTGGTACTGGGAACGCTGCTGGACGGGAGACGGGCGGCCGCTTCGTCCGTGAAGCGGCATCGACGGGTCCTGCATCTGCTAATGAGGTATGCGATCGTTCGCGGCATTCTGCCGTCCGACCCTGTTCTCGAGTCGCGGAGCCTCACCCAGCGGTCTGGCAGTGCGATCGACCGACGCCATCTGCTGAACGAGCGGCAGGCTGCGCAGCTGCTCGACTGGATACGCGACCGCCCGCGCAGCGGGAAAAGACTGCAAGCATTCTTCGCCACGTTGTACTTCACAGGGCTACGTCCGGAAGAAGCGGTCGCGTTGCGTGTCTCGGACCTTGTCCTGCCTGCCTCGGTGATAGGGCGGTGGGCCGACATCGTGGTCCACACTGCCGAGCCCGAGATCGGGCGCACGTGGACCGACAGTGGAACCCGGCACGATCAGCGACGTCTGAAAACCAGAGGAGAGGGCGAAACGCGCATAGTGCCGTGCCCTCCGACCTTGTCCACCCTCTTGCGGTCGCGTATCCAGGAGGCGGGCCTGCTCCCCGACGATCGGCTCGTTCCCGGGGAACACGGCGGAGTTCTCGCCGGTTCCGTCTACCGCCGAATGTGGGACCACGCCCGCAGGGCAACCCTGCCACCCCACGTGTACGCGTCACCGACAGGACAACGCGTGTACGACCTTCGGCACACCAGGCTGACGATGTGGCTGAACAACGGCATTCCGCCTGCTCAGGTGGCCGAGTGGGCCGGCACCAGCGTTGCCATGCTGTTCGCCACGTACGCGCAGTGCATCAGTGGTCAAGAGCAGGATCTGCGGCAGCGACTCGACGAGATGCCGGACGCCTCGGCCACCCTGGTCGCGTGACCGCAGGTGAGGGTCACCGCTCCCGTCGGTAGGGGTCCGTGTACGGCTCCATGGACTGGCGGACCTCGTCCCGGACTGGGTCCATGAGGGGTCCGGGGGCGTAGTAGCGGGCGCGTGCCTTTCCATGGGGGACGAGCCAGCCGCGGGCCACGAGCTCCCGTATGTCGCGGATGGCTTGCTGGTCGCTGAGGTCGGCGTCCTGCTGGTAGACGGTGCGGCGGACCTTCGCGTCCGAGAACGCGGGCAGCAGGGCGTAGACGACCCGCTCGTCCATGCCGGCGGCCTCGACACATTCGACCAGACGGGTCCAGGCCCGCGACATGACATCGAAGCGGCGCTGGGCCTGCTGGGCCTGGCGGTGGTGGGCGGTCAGACAGAACCGGATCCAGGGGCGAGTATCCCGCTCGGGACTCCAGTGCGGTCCGCCCACCTCTTCCAGAATCTGGTAGTAGGCGTAGGTGTTCTGTCCCCGGCCGAGCCATTCCTCGATGGAGGAGAACTCGGGGGGCATCAGAGCCTCGCGGGAGAACACGAGCGTGGACAGAGCGCGGGACATACGTCCGTTGCCGTCTTTCCATGGATGGATCTTGACGAGGTTGAGGTGGGCCATGGAGGCGCGGACGTGGACGGGGGCATCGAGGTCGCCCTCGTTGAGCCAGTCGATGAACTCCGCCATCAGAGCGGGGACGTCCGTCTGGCCCGGGGCGGTGTAGGCCGGGACGAGAGGGTCGTCGGGGCTGGTGACATAGACGGGCCCGTCGCGCCAGCGGCCGGGGCGTTTGTCGAGGTGGTGGCCCTGCAGCATGAAGTGCAGGCCGTTGAGCAGGCCGGCGTCGTAACGGAAGTCGTCTCCGGCGTCGGCGAGGGCCTGGATATAGGTCATGCCGCGCTGGTAGCCCTCCAGCTCGGCACGGGTTTTCTCTCCGGTCTCCAGGGGTTCCTCGCCGGACATGAGGGCTTCCACGTCATCGACCGTCGCCGCGTACCCCTCGATGGTGTTCGATCCGGCGATGGCGCGGGCGGTGAGGTTGCGGCGCAGCTGGCGGGTCCAGCGCGGGGTGGCCCGGAGCATGTGCCGCAGGGAGCGGCGCATGCTCTCGATCTCGTCGAGGGCTCGGCGGTCGTCGGCGTTCAGGGAGGGCGTTACGTACAGCATGACTCAATGACATGATAATTGTGTCACGGAGTCAACCTGGCGCTGATGTGATTCCTTGCCTTGGCCTGCAGCTCCGTCGCTGCTGTGAGCTTCTAGCTGTGGCGTGCAGCCTCCCCTCTGCCGAGTCAGAAGCGGAACCCGAACAGTCCGCCTTCGTCGTAGGCGTCGGTTAGGCGGGGCTCGATGAGGTAGGGAGAGGGGTCGAAGCCGCCCAGGCGGGTGCGTTCCAGCTTGTCCGAGTTGAACGTCACGATGTACTGGAGACCTTCTTCCTCGGCGACCTCGGACGCCAGCGTCAACGCCTCAGTCACCTGGCGGTCGTCCACCCCGTCGAAGAGATGGCTGTCGTGGACCAGGAATCCGGGCCCACGGTCGTGGCGGAGGGCGATCACTGCGGCCGTGAGATCAAGGCAGAAGATCACCATCTTATTAATGCCGACGCTGCCTTGGCTGTCGACATGTGCAGAGATTTCCAAGCTGCTGGTGCCGGCTCTGATGGTGAGGTATGCCTGCCGGTCCTGCCCGTAGAGGCGGCGAGCGAAGCGGGCGAAGAGCCACGTGGCCTCGCGGGTTTGCTCGCCGCGCTCCTCCAGGTCGAGCTCCAGTTCCTCCTGGAGTTCGACGCGCTGCGCCGTGATCTCCCGCTGGCTGGCCTCCATGAACTGCGCCGTCTCATGCTGCTTGCGCAGCGCTTCGAGTGCCGCCTGCTTCTGAGCGAGCAACTGCTGGAGCGCCGTGAGGCCATCGAGGGCGCCTCCGTCGCGCAATGCGCTTAGTGTCTCGGTGAGCTCCTCACCGAGACGGTTGCGCTCGTGTTCGCGAGCTGTGAGTCTGGCCTGCGTCTCCTCGATCTCGTCGGCGAGGTAGCGGCGGCGGTTGCGGACGATGGACGCGTGGAAGCCACGTACGTCCTCGAAGGAGCGGTGTACCCGGTCGGGCAGAACAACGCCCAGTTCCCGGTACATGGCGTCCACGTATGCCGTGTCTTGTTCGTTTGCCTCCTCCACTGCCCGCTGTAGTTCCGCCAGGTTTCGACGGTCGATCACGTCCTGCTCCGGGAGCGAGCGGACTCTCTTGTCCAACCCGTCAGCTCGCGCCTGAAGTTCTGCGTACGCGGGCACAACGTGGAAGGAAGCGATCTGCTCGCGGAGCCGGTTCACGTCGCCCTCCGCGACAATGATCCGTCCGCGCAGGTCCGCCGTCGTGCCGACGACCTGGTGCCAGGACGGATCGTTCATCGCCGACCGCAGCTGCCGTCGGGTCGCTTCTCGTGCGGCGATGTCGCGGTAGCCGGCGGCGAGTCGCCAGTCCAGGCCGAGGAGATAGGCGAGGTTGGCCGCCGCCTCGGCCGTCGGCTGCTGCGGATGGGTCCGCACCGGGTCGTTGAAGGCGTGTGATCCGACGCGGCGTACGAGAAGCGACAGCAGGGCCCGCCCCGAGATGCCGGGATGGTCGGCGGGCAGCCGGAAGAGGTTCGTCTCGATCCGTGTTCTCCACTCCGTCACAGGCATCTCACGGGCGTGGTTGAACGCGAAGAGCTCTCCGGCCTCGCCCTCGGTGCCGTCTGGAGCGTCGGTCAGGACGACTCCTTGCTGGGCACCGCGTCTGCTCACCTTTACCGGCTCCTCGCGCCCGGGCCAGTCCAAGGTCAGAGTGAAGAGAGTGCGCCGAAGCAGGGTGTGGCCGGGCAGGCTGCCTTTACCGGCCTGAGCCCCCAGGGTGAAGTGCAGCAGCTCTACCAGGCTGGACTTACCGGTGCCGTTGCGACTGTCCGTCTTCCTTGCTCCGGGGTGGGTTTCGGCGACCAGAAGATTGAGGCCGCGCCGGAACTCAACGGGGCGGAACCGAGGATCGTCAGCGCTCAGACGACGCAGCATCGTCCCTCCTTCTGGTCGGTGAGTCGGCTCGCCTTCTCGTCAGCAGATCGTCGCGGAACTCGATCACACCGAGCGCATACAGCACATCGAGCCCGAGGACGAACCACTGGAAAGAGACCGGAGAATGGTGGCCAAGCCGGACACGTTCGGCGCGGAATCTCGACCAGGTCTGGGTAACGGTCACCGGCGTGTCGAGGACCCGCAGGATCTGCGCACCTATGGCGAGCAGGGAGCGGTCCGGGGAGATCCCTTTCGTCGGAGTGATCACGCGGCGCTCCGGTCCGCTGTGCCCGGGATCCAGCCGTCGGGTGGCACGTCGAAGACGTCGCACCGCTGGAAGAAGTGGGCGATGACAATCCATGCGCAATACATTGAGTTCAGGCTCGGTGCGGCGTTTCCGAGAATGTACTCCTGCAGTGCGGCCCATAGCTTGTCCTGGTCGTCGGTATTGGCCCGGACCTGCTCGTAGTACACCCGGAGCCCCTGGGCGACCCGGTCCGCCTCGTCCGGTGCGCCGAGCCCGGCGTAGTACCCCTCGACGATATGGCTGTGCCCGATCCCCTGGATCAGCGCGCCGCGGACGTCACCGGAAAGACCGTTCCACTCGATCTTGTACTTGTTGACTTCAGGGAGGGCCGCGAGCGGCTGCGTCGTGCGCCGCTGCTCACCGAGCCGGGCAAGCAACACCTCGAGATCGGTGAGTCCGATGCCGTACGTCTTGTCCTGGACCGGCAGCTCACAGCCGAGGAGATCTTCCGTGGCGATCCTGTCCAGTCGCATGACGTCGTTCCATAGGCGGTGCCAGCCGTAGTGCTCCACTCGGCGCGGGCGCAGCTTCTCCTGAGCCTCGGACATCATCACGCTCAACTCTGGGTGCACACCCTTGAGATCGTTGACCGCGAAGCGGAACGTGTCGAAGGCATCCGGCCGTTTCACGAGCGCCTTCTCCAGGTCCGAGGCGAACTTGCGCTTGACCCGGGCGATGTCGTCGGTCTGCGGTGAATAGCACGCCCAGAGCACCCGGTCCCAAAGGAGGAGCCCGTCGGCGCCCATGTCGCCGAGGTTTCCGTGTGTGCGTACGGGCACGAAGTCGGGGTGCCGCAGGCTCAGCAGCTTGTGGATCAGCTGCTCGAAGCTCTCGCCTGGCATGTCGGTGAGCTGTTGGCGCAGGGTGAGCTGCGCCAACATGCGCTGAGTGAAGTCCACGTGGTCGATCCCCCCGTCGAAGTGGTCAGGCCCTGCCGCGAAGAGTGCTCAAGGAAGTGCCATCGTCCGTGCGCCAGGCATCCCAACCGTTGGCCTTTGCCCCGGTCGCCGCCTCGCACGCGCCGGACGGTGAGGTGCAGATCCGGCCGTCATCCAGCCGAAGACTTCCTTCGGCGGTGATGTGTGCGCGGTGCTCCTGGCCTAGGTTGCGGCGGCGCCAGGTCAGTCGCTGCCCCGGCTGTAGCAGTCCTGAAGCGATCAACTTGGCGAGGGCGCCTGGCTGGACCGTCACCTCGTCCAGGGCAAGCAGGCGTCGTAGCACGCTGTTTGGTGTGTCGACCAGAGGCTTGGCCTCGCGCTGCAGGCGCGCGAAGACTTCTGCGTCAACGGTGATGCTGTGCTCGGACATGCCCCCCCCTTCCCTCGGAGAATTTTTTCTCTCCGTCTTTAGTCGAGAAAAAAAGTTGTATCGATCTCGTGCTGGGTTGTCAACAGCTGTGTGCGGGGCGATGGGGCAGTTCCGGCGACTGGCGGGCCGTCGGTCTAGGATCTCGCCGCTCGCGGGGGTAGCCCGTGTACGAGGGGACGGGACGGAATGCGGCCGAGTCCGATGCCGTTGTGTGCATGGTGGGGGCGTGCCTTGCGGCAGGTGTTGCGTTGTGCGACATCACTCGCGCATAGAACAGCAGGCTGTATTGACGGTGACTGCCGGACGGCCGGATCGAGCGGGACCTGATCCGGAGGGGCACGCCCCTGCGTGCTGGCTCGACGATGAACTCCGCCCTGTGCGCGTCCGAGGATGTGGCGGGCGGGAGGCCGCGCAGTGGTGCGGCCTGGCGGACCCCGGTAAGCCGCATGGCCAGCCTGCCGGCTCCCGGGCCCAGACCATCCCGTCGCAGGGCAGGACCTCATCGGGAGGCCGGGTCTTCTGCAGCACTATGGAACGCCCCGGTACCCACGCCGTGTCACCCGCTCTCGACCGCCTGGTCGCCAGGGTCAACGCCGTGGGCAACCGCACCTCGCAGTCGGGCACCAGTGCCTAGAACCCGACCTCGCTCGAGATCGCGGTGCTCGGCTGTCACAGGGATGACGAGCCAGGCACCCTTGCGCTGGGAAAGCCGGACGAGGCCGAGGCTCTGGCCCTCGCCGTACACCAACTGCGCCAGGCACCGGACTATGCGGCGGCGCTGCCCCTGCCGCTCCCGCTTCACCTGGCCGGACTGGCCCAGACGTATGTCCTCCCGATGCTCGTACAGAGTGATGAGGCTTCAATAGGGGCGACGGTGGGGTCAACTGCGGAGCAGAGCTGGCGAGCGCGACGGACAACGATTCGGCCCCGGACCTCACGGACGCTGCGGGGCTGGCTACGGAACCCGAAGGGGGAGGCGACGAGGGGTGAGACTCGTCTCCGTCGGGGCCCTGGGGCGAAGCGGTTCTTCGGGGCAGCGGCCGATACGCAGCCGCTGGCTCCGCGATCTGCGTGGTCCGGTGGCGGTGCCACGTCGGGTGGTTGCGCCGAGGCGGAGCGGCTTGAGTCAGCAGTCACGAACAGGGCAGGCGCCGCTTTGACGCTCGCTCTGTGTGTCCCCGATGGGCCATCAGAATGGCTCTGACCGGGTATTACTCTCTCGCGACTGGAGGCTGACCGTGGAATGTCCCCTGAAGCGGGGGATGTATGTGGGACGGGCGGCTCAAAACTAGGGGGTAAAGCGGGGCAAAACGTTCTCCCGGGCAACGAAAAAGCCCTCCGCAAGTGATCTTGCGGAGGGCTCGAAATGGCCCCTGACCTGCATAAACGTGCGCCCCCGGCAGGACTCGAACCTGCGGCCAAGCGCTTAGAAGGCGCCTGCTCTATCCACTGAGCTACGGGGGCCTGGTGTGGTGGCCTCGGTTGTGGTGCCCGGGTGTGGGCCGGTCCGTGACCTTGCCGGGACAAGGATAGGGCTCCCGGCTCCATGTCCCGGATGCTTCCCCTCCGTGGCTCGATGTGGAGGTTCGGTGAAGCGATCCCGATAATCGCAGGCAGGTGCGAATCGTGCATCGCTTTTGGCGTCCGGCGCATCGGGTGTTGTCCACTCGTTATGCCTGGACCGTCCTCGCGCCCCAGTAGTCCCTTCCGTCCGGAGTGTCCAGGCGGGGCGCAGACATGCTCATCATGCTCATATGCTTCAGAATTCCCTCAAAATTGGGCATTCTTCACATGTGGTGACCTTGGACGTACGGCCTCAGCTGCTCGACGCACTCTCCGCCCTGCGCGACCGTGTCGCGGCCGCACGCTTCCCGCTGCCTCTCGCGGGGGCCCCACGCGCGCGTGCCAACCGCGACGAACTGCTTGCGCAGCTCGACGACTACCTGGTGCCCCGCCTGAAAGAGCCGGAAGCCCCCTTGCTGGCCGTGGTGGGCGGGTCCACCGGCGCCGGGAAGTCGACCCTGGTGAACTCCCTGGTGGGACGCCGGGTCAGCGAGGCGGGTGTGCTGCGGCCCACGACCCGCACGCCGGTGCTGGTGTGCCACCCGGAGGACCACCACTGGTTCAGCGGCATGCGGGTGCTGCCTGACCTCACGCGCGTGTGGGTGCCCCACCGCGACCCGGACGACGACCTGCTGCTGCCCGGGGAGAACCCCGCGCGCGTGCTGCGGGTCGAGACCGCCGACAGCCTGCCGCCCGGCATCGCCCTCCTGGACGCGCCCGACATCGACTCCCTCGTCGCCGACAACCGCGTCCTGGCGGCCGAGCTGATCTGCGCCGCCGACATCTGGGTGATGGTCACCACGGCCGCGCGGTACGCCGACGCGGTGCCCTGGCACCTGCTGCGCACCGCCAAGGAGTACGACGCCACCCTGGTCACCGTGCTCGACCGGGTGCCCCACCAGGTGGTGTCCGAGGTGTCGCGGCAGTACGGGGCGCTGCTCACGAAGGCGGGGCTCGGCGACGTCCCGCGCTTCACGGTCCCCGAACTGCCCGAGTCGGCCTGGGGCGGTGGCCTGCTGCCGGCCAGCGCCGTGGCGCCGCTGCGCTCCTGGCTCGTCCACCGGGCGCAGGAACTCGACGCCCGGCACCACGCCATGGCCCGTACGGCGCACGGCATCCTCGACTCGCTCAAGTCCCGGATGCCCGAGCTGGCGGGCGCCACCGCCGCCCAGTACGCCGCCGCGCTGCGGCTCACCGCCGCCGTCGACAGCGCCTACGACGGGGAGCACGCGCGCGTACGGGGGCGGTTGCAGGCGGGCGCCGTGCTCGCCGGGGACGCGCTGAAGCGCTGGCGGGCCTTCCCTCTCGACTGCTCGCCGGAAGAGCTCCTCGACTCGCTGGTGGAGAGCCTGAGCGCGCTGCTGCTGTGTGCCGTCACGGCCGCCGAGGAGCGCGTCGACGAGGCCTGGCGGCACGAAGCGGCGGCGGCAGCCCCGGAACTCGCGGACCGCGCCCCCGAGCCGGAGAGCGCCGAGCACCGCATCGGAATGGCCGTACGGCGCTGGCGGCGCGAACTGGAGGAGTACGCCGAGGACGAGGTGCGCGAGCTGGACCGGAACCTGGCACCCGACCCGGGGGTGGTGGCCGGCCTCGTCGCCACGGTGCTGCTGGGCGGGCGGCGTGCGCGCGCCGCCGGGGAGCGGCTCGCCGAGCGGATCGGCGCCCACGGGGCGCTGCGGCTGCGCGACCGGGGCGGGCGGCTGCTCGAGGAACACGTCGACCGGGTCATGCACCTCGAGCGGGAGCGCAGGCTGGCGCCGCTCGACGGGCTCGAAGTGCACCCCGAGCCGCAGGCAGAGCTCATCGCCGCGCTGTCCGTACTGCAGAAGGAGAGGTGACCGGTGACCGCCGTCACTGACCAGGACCCCACCGAGCACACCGAGCCCGCCGAGCGCACCGAGCCCGTCGAGCGCACCGGCGCCGCGACGAAGGAGGCGGAGCGCGCGGACCGGGAGGACCGGGCGGAGCACCGCGCGGAGCGGGCAGCCGACCGTGAGCGCGCCCCGCGCGAGGACGCGGCGGGGGAGGTGGGCGAGGCCGAGGACACGGGGCGCGGGAGGCGTCCGCGGGAACGCGGGAGCGAGCGCTCGGGCGGCTCCCCCGCGCGCGCGGGGGACGACACCACCGGGGCACGCCCCCGCGCGGACCGTACCGAGGGCTCGACCGGTCGTACGGGTGGGCCCGGCGGTGGCGGCGGTACGGGTGGTGGCGGCGGTACGGGCGGTACGGGAGCCACGGGTGGTTCCGGGGACGGGGAGGCCGCCTGGGGCGACGGGCTGATCGCACGGCGGGTGGACGAGAACGGCGGGGCCGAGCAGTTCGCCGTCCGCCCGAGCAGGCCCCCCGCCTCCTCGGCCGCCCTGATGCCGCTCGCCTACGACGGGAACCTCAGGTCGCGCCTGGACGCGCTGCGCGAGTTGGTGGGCCTGTCCCGGACCCGGCTCGACAGCGGGACCCTGGCCGAGGCGGGCCGGGTCCTGGACGAGGCCGCCGCGCGGCGCAGGCTCTCCGGACAGCACACCGTCGTCGCCCTCGCCGGCGCGACCGGCAGCGGCAAGTCGCAGCTGTTCAACACCCTCGCCGGGGTGACGATCTCCGAGACCGGCGTCCGCCGGCCGACCACCGCCGCGCCCATCGCGTGCAGTTGGAGCGACGGCGCCGCCAGCCTCCTCGACCGGCTCGGCATCCCCGGCCGGCTGCGCCGCCGTCCGCTCCAGCACCCGGACTCCGAGTCGCCGCTGCGCGGGCTGGTCCTGATCGACCTGCCCGACCACGACTCGGCGGCCGTGCAGCACCGCGAGCAGGTGGACCGCATCCTGGCGCTGGTCGACGCCGTCATCTGGGTCGTCGACCCGGAGAAGTACGCCGACGCCCTGATCCACGAGCGCTACCTGCGGCCGATGGCGGGCCACGCCGAGGTCACCTTCGTCGTCCTCAACCAGATCGACCGGCTGCCCGGGGAGGCCGCCGAGCAGGTCCTCGACGACCTGCGGCGCCTGCTCGACGAGGACGGCATCGCGCTGGGCGAGTACGGCGAACCGGGCGCGACCGTGCTCGCCCTGTCCGCGCTCACCGGAGAGGGCGTCGGCGAACTGCGCGAGACGCTCGGCCAGTTCGTCGCCGAGCGGCAGGCCCCGGCCCGGCGCATCGCGGCCGACGTGGACGCCGCCGCCCGGCACCTGCGTCCCGTGTACGTCACGGGGCGGCGCACCGGGCTCAGCGAGGAGGCGCGGGAGGAGTTCGCGGACCGGCTGGCCGACGCGGTGGGCGCCACCGCTGCGGGCGAGGCGGCCGAACGCGCCTGGCTGCGCAACGCCAACCGCGCGTGCGGCACTCCCTGGCTGCGCCTGTGGCGCTGGTACCACGACCGGCGCGATCCCGTCACGGGGCGGCTGTCCACCCGCGCCCAGGCGGACGAGGAGGCCACGGCCCGTCAGCGCGTCGAACAGGCGGTGCGTACGGTCTCGGAGCGGGCGTCGGCCGGGCTGCCGGCGCCGTGGGCGCTGGCGATGCGCGAGGCGGCCGTCCGCGGTGCCCAGGGGCTCCCCGAGGCCCTCGACGAGCTGGCGGGGCGCGCGGGGCTGCCCCCGGGGCGTCCGCCGCGGCCCGGCTGGTGGCCGGTGGCCGTCCTCGCCCAGGCGACCATGACGCTGCTCCAGGTGGTGGGCGGCCTGTGGCTGCTGGGCCAGATCATCGGCGTCGTGCCGCCGAACCTGGGGGTGCCCGTGCTGCTGATGCTGGCCGGCATCGTCGGCGGCCCCCTCATCGAGTGGAGTTGCCGCCTGGCGGCCCGCGGACCCGCCAGACGCTACGGCCACGAGGCGGAACGCCTGCTGCGGGAGGCGGCCGCGGGGTGCGGCCGGGCCAGGGTGCTGGATCCGCTGGCGGCGGAACTGCTGCGGTACCGCGAGGTGCGGGAACAGTACGCGCGGGTCACGGGGGTGGGGACGGGGGTCGGGGCCGTGACGAGGTAGCCGCCCCCGTCCACGGCTGCCACCCGTGCGGGTGACGGAGTTCTCCACAGGCCACGGCCGGTCCACAGCCCCCGGCGGACCGGGCCGACGGCGGGCAATCTGGCCTCCACGGCGATCGCGAGGGACGCGGTCGCCCCGGCCGCCGTACGGGAGGGGCCCGTGCGGGAGGGAGGACTCGCGATGAACGAGACGATGATCTGCGCGGTGGGGAACGTGGCCACCCAGCCGGTCTTCCGGGACCTGGCGAACGGCGCCTCGCTGCGCTTCCGGCTCGCGGTCACCGCGCGCTACTGGGACCGCGAGAAGAGCGCGTGGACGGACGGACACACCAACTTCTTCACGGTGTGGGCCAACCGGCAGCTCGCCACCAACGCCTCGGGGTCGCTGACGGTCGGCGACCCCGTCGTGGTGCAGGGCAGGCTGAAGGTGCGCACCGATGTGCGCGACGGGCAGAGCCGGACCTCGGCCGACATCGACGCGGTGGCGATCGGCCACGACCTCGCCCGCGGCACTGCGGCGTTCCGGCGCACCGGCAGGACCGAGGCATCGACCTCGCCGCCCCAGCCGGAACCCAACTGGGAGGTGGCGCCCGGGGGACCGACGGGGGAGCCGGCGGGGCGGCCGGCCGGTCCGGTGCCCGAACAGCGACCGGAGCCCGTCCCGGTGGGCTGACATCGCGGGCGGCCCGTGCCGGTGTCAGCCCGCCCGAACCGTCCCGAGTACGGCGGCTCGTCCACGCACGGGTCCGAGTGAGCCCGGGTGGATTTGTCGATAAGTCCTGCTCAAGGGCGGTCTCGGCGATAACGATTCCGATTCGGATCACCGCGGGGACGACGATCACCGGCAAGCCCGCTCCGTCACGTCCTTAGGATGCCGAACAAGCCATGTATGGCTGCTGATTCTGCTGGTGGGACCGTACCCCCCACGCCAACGGGTCCTGCTCGAAGGGGAATTCGTGTTTTCTTCGCTCGCTGCGCCGTCTCTGCCCGGTCGAAGGGCGACGCGTCTCGCCGCCGGGGCGCTGGCGTCCGCGCTCGCGGTCGCCGGTGTGGTGACCGGCGCGGCACCGGCCGCGGCCCAGGACGGCGCACCGGACGGCGCGCGAGGACAGGGCGGGGCGACGGCGACCATAGGCGGCCTGAAGACGCACGGCACCGCGGTCATCCACACGGAGGACGGCGACCAGCAGGTGCCGGCCGGACTGTTCGAGATGTCCGTCGAGGGCGGCGGCATGCTGCAGACGTACTGCGTCGACATCCAGAACCCGACGCAGAAGGACGCGAAGTACCAGGAGACCCCCTGGAGCGGGACGTCGCTGGGCACCAACAAGGACGCCGGCCGCGTCCGCTGGATCCTGGGGAACTCCTACCCGCAGGTCAACGACCTGGCCGCGCTCGCGAAGAAGGCGGGCGTCGGGGGCGGGCTCACCGAAGAGGACGCCGCGGCCGGCACCCAGGTCGCCATCTGGCGGTACTCGGACGACACGGACGTCGAGGCCGTCGACCCGCAGGCCGAGCGGCTCGCCGACTACCTGGAGAAGAACGCCCGCGACCTGGCCGAGCCCGCGGCGTCCCTCGCCCTCGACCCGCCGGCCGTCTCGGGCCGCCCCGGTGAGCGGCTCGGCCCGGTGACGGTCCACACCAACGCGGGCGGCGCGACGGTGACGCCCCCGGTGGACGCCACCGGCGAGGACGCCGTACGGATCGTCGACAAGAAGGGCGAGCCCGTCACCGAGGTCACCGACGGCACCCAGCTCTTCTTCGACGTGCCCGAGGACGCCGAGGCCGGCACCGCCCAGCTGTCCGTCCAGGCGTCGACGACCGTGCCGGTCGGCCGCGCCTTCGCCTCCGAGAGCCGCAGCCAGACGCAGATCCTGGCCGGTTCCAGCGAGTCGACGGTCGCGGCGACGGCGACCGCCACCTGGGCCGCCGAGGGCGCGATACCCGCCCTGTCCGCCGAGAAGAACTGCGCCGAGGGCACCCTCGACATCACCGCGCTCAACAAGGGCGACGAGCCCTTCACCTTCCAACTGCTGGACGCCGAGTACACCATCGCGCCGGGCGAGACCCGCATGGTGCCGGTCCCGCTGCCGGAGGACCGCGCCTACGACTTCACGATCCGCGGCCCGGCCGGTTTCGAGCAGCGCTTCAGCGGCGTCCTGGACTGCCGCACCCAGAGCGCCACCCTGTCCGACACCACCCACACCCTCGGCGAAGCGGCCCCCATGCCCACCCCGGTCGTCGCCCCCTCCTCCAGCCCCAACCTCGCCGAGACCGGCAGCTCCGACGCGACCCCCCTGATCGGCGGCGCGGCCATCGGCCTCGTGGTCATCGGCGGCGCGGTCCTCCTCTTCGTCCGCCGAAGGAACGAACAGTGACGGCGAGCGCGGTGAAGTCGCCGTCGGTGAGACCCTCGGCCGGATCGACACGGTGGAGCAGGTACGGGCCGGGGTGAGCGGCCGCCACCCACTGGCGGTCCACGGCGCTGATCTCGTCGTCGACCCAGAGGAAGGGGCGGCCGTCGGCCCACTCGACCAGGGGACGGGTCTTCCAGTGCAGTCCGCGCGGGCCTTCCCGCCCGCCGGTGTCCGGCAGGTCCAGCACGGGCAGCCCCGGGAGGCCGATGCGCGGGGCGACGGCCTCGTTCGCCTCTTCCCCTCCCTACGTCGTCGCCCGGACGAGATCACAGCCCACGTCGAGGAACAGGAGGGGACGCTCCGTCGCGCTGGTCACGACGGCACGCTAACGCGGCGCACGAAATCCCAGGTCACAGAGGTCGCGCCACACGGGTTTCCGCCCTGGGGTGGCGGTGCGGCAAGATGGGGTGTATCTGCCCACTGCCTGATCAAGCTGCCGGACGGTTTCTCTTGGCTGAGTACATTTACACCATGCGCAAGGCGCGCAAGGCGCACGGCGACAAGGTGATCCTTGATGACGTCACGCTGAGCTTCCTGCCCGGCGCGAAGATCGGTGTGGTCGGACCGAACGGTGCCGGTAAGTCGACCGTTCTGAAGATCATGGCGGGACTCGAGCAGCCCTCGAACGGGGACGCCTTCCTGTCTCCCGGCTTCACCGTCGGCATCCTGCTCCAGGAGCCCCCGCTCAACGAGGACAAGACCGTCCTGGAGAACGTCCAGGAGGGTGTCGCCGAGGTCAAGGGCAAGCTCGACCGGTTCAACGAGATCGCCGAGCAGATGGCGACCGACTACTCCGACGCGCTCCTGGAGGAGATGGGCAAGCTCCAGGAGGAGCTGGACCACGCCAACGCCTGGGACCTGGACGCCCAGCTGGAGCAGGCCATGGACGCGCTGGGCTGCCCGCCCGGTGACTGGCCCGTGTCCAATCTGTCCGGTGGTGAGAAGCGGCGTGTGGCGCTGTGCAAGCTGCTCCTGGAAGCCCCCGACCTGCTGCTGCTCGACGAGCCCACCAACCACCTCGACGCCGAGTCGGTGAACTGGCTGGAGCAGCACCTCGCCAAGTACGAGGGCACCGTCGTGGCCGTCACCCACGACCGGTACTTCCTGGACAACGTCGCCGGGTGGATCTGCGAGGTCGACCGCGGCCGCCTGCACGGCTACGAGGGCAACTACTCCAAGTACCTGGAGACCAAGGCCACCCGCCTCAAGGTCGAGGGGCAGAAGGACGCCAAGCGGCAGAAGCGGCTCAAGGACGAGTTGGAGTGGGTGCGCTCCAACGCCAAGGGGCGGCAGGCCAAGTCCAAGGCCCGTCTCGCGCGGTACGAGGAGATGGCCGCCGAGGCCGACAAGATGCGGAAGCTGGACTTCGAGGAGATCCAGATCCCGCCGGGCCCGCGGCTGGGCAACGTCGTGGTCGAGGTGAACAACCTCAGCAAGGCCTTCGGCGACAAGGTGCTGATCGACGACCTGTCCTTCACGCTGCCCCGCAACGGGATCGTCGGGATCATCGGGCCCAACGGCGCGGGCAAGACCACGCTGTTCAAGATGATCCAGGGGCTCGAGGAGCCGGACTCCGGCGACATCAGGGTCGGCGAGACCGTCAAGATCTCCTACGTCGACCAGAGCCGCGAGAACATCGACCCGAAGAAGACGCTGTGGGCCGTCGTCTCCGACGAGCTGGACTACATCAACGTCGGCCAGGTCGAGATGCCCTCCCGCGCCTACGTGTCCGCCTTCGGGTTCAAGGGGCCGGACCAGCAGAAGGCGGCCGGGGTCCTCTCCGGCGGTGAGCGCAACCGGCTGAACCTCGCGCTCACCCTCAAGCAGGGCGGCAATCTGCTCCTGCTCGACGAGCCGACCAACGACCTCGACGTCGAGACCCTCGGCAGCCTCGAGAACGCGCTGCTCGAGTTCCCCGGGTGCGCCGTGGTCGTCTCCCACGACCGGTGGTTCCTGGACCGGGTCGCCACCCACATCCTCGCCTACGAGGGCGAGTCCAAGTGGTTCTGGTTCGAGGGCAACTTCGAGTCCTACGAGAAGAACAAGGTCGAGCGGCTCGGGCCGGACGCCGCCCGTCCGCACCGCGCCACCCACAAGAAGCTGACCCGGGGCTGATCTTGCGGCACATCTACCGCTGCCCACTGCGCTGGGCGGACATGGACGCCTACGGCCACGTCAACAACGTGGTCTTCCTCCGCTACCTGGAGGAGGCCCGTATCGACTTCCTGTTCCGCCCGGAGAAGGACTTCAAGCAGGGGTCCGTGGTGGCCCGCCATGAGATCGACTACAAGCGGCAGCTCGTCCACCGGCACCACCCGGTCGACATCGAGCTGTGGGTCACGCAGATCAGGGCCGCCTCCTTCACCCTCACCTACGAGGTGAAGGACGGGGACGAGATCTACGTCCGCGCCTCCACGGTGATCGTGCCGTTCGACTTCGAGGCGCAGCGGCCCCGGCGGCTCACCGCCGAGGAACGGGAGTTCCTCCAGGAGTACACGGACGCCGAGGAGGAGGCCGTCGCCGCATGACGGTGCTCCACCTGGCCGACGACGGGGAGGCCGCGGATCTCGCGGCCTTCCTCTCCCGTCTGCTCCACTACGACCGTTCGGCCGCGGTGCGCCTCCAGGCGGCCGGCACGGCCCTGGCCGTCTTCGGGCGGCCACCCTCCTTCGAGGTGCTGGCCGTGCGCGCGGTACGGCTGGCCAAACCGTACGAGAACGGGCTCGACGCCACCCTCGACGCGACCGTCTCCGCCGGTGAACTGCTGGAGACCGTGGACGAGCACGCGGCGACCTCCGGCGTGCCGGAGGCCGTGACCGGGCCGCCCTGGGCAGGGGTGCTGCCCCCGCGCGGTGGCTGGCGGACCGAGGCGGGACTGCCCGCCCCGGACGCCCTGCGCGCACTGGTCGCCGCCGCGGTGGCCGAGTTTCGCGCGCGGACGGGGGAGTTGGCCCCCGAGGAGCGGACACGGGCCGAGCTGGACCGGGTGGGGCGCGAGATCTGGTCCCGCACCGTCGGGGACACGGGGTTGCCGGTGCGGGCCGTGCACGCGGCCCAGTCGCTCGGGTTCCTGCGGCCCCGCGGAACACCGGCCTCGGCCCCCGGCTCCGGCTCGGGTTCCGGCTCCGGCTCCGGTTCCGGTTCGGGCGAGGACGCTCCGAAACTTCTGTCCTCCGGAGCGTGGCTGCGGCTGCGCACGCCCTTCGGGTCCGTCGCGCTGCGGCGGGCGGGGACCGGGGCCCTGGGCCTCAGCGTGCGCTGAGGTCGTCCGGGCGGTCCGGGCCCTCGCTCAACGAGTGGGCTCGCTGTCGTCCGGACGTACGGCGATGTGGTCCGACTCCAGTTCCAGGGCGACGCGGTCGCGCATGCCGAGGGCCGCGGTGTAGTCGGCGGGCAGCTGGAGCCGCCCGGCGCGGTCGAGCATGGCGTACTCGCGGGCCACCACCGTCTCGTGGCCGGTCTCGGCGTCCACCTCGCTGCGGCGCAGCACCTCCGTGGAGGTGCGGCCGTCGCGGATGGCGACGGTGCGGCGGACCTCACCGGCCACCGCCTGGTCGTGGGTGACGATGACGATCGTGGTGCCCAGGTGCTCGTTGGCCGTGCGGAACGCGCCGAAGATCTGTTCCGCGGTGTGGGAGTCCAGCTCGCCCGTCGGCTCGTCCGCGAGCAGCACGGACGGGTTGCCCGCGAGGGCCACGGCGATGGCGACCCGCTGCTGCTGCCCGCCCGACATCTGCCGCGGGCGCCGGTCGCGGCAGTCCGCGACGCCCATCAGGTCCAGGAGCTCCAGCGCGCGCTCGGTGCGCGCCGCCCGGCGTCCGCCGCTGCCGGCCAGCTGCATGGGCAGCGCCACGTTCTGCGCGGCCGTCAGGTACGGCATGAGGTTGCGGGAGGTCTGCTGCCACACGAAGCCGACCACTGTGCGGCGGTAGGCCAGGCGGTCCTTCGCCGTCATCGTGAGCAGGTCGCGCCCCGCGACCCGGGCCGCCCCGGCGGTCGGCGTGTCCAGACCGGCCAGGATGTTCATCAGCGTGGACTTGCCGCTGCCCGAGGCACCGACCAGCGCCATCAGCTCCCCCTCCCGGACCAGCAGGTCGAGCCCCTGCAACGCCTGCACCTCCACCCCGTCCGCGCTGAAGATCCGCACCAGGCGGTCGCAGGTGATCAGGGCGTCGTGGCCGTACGCGGGCCGGTCCCGGGACGCCGTGGCGCGGTCGGCCAGGTCGGCGAGGGTCGGGTCGGTCGTCATGGCGTCTCCTCCGTGTCTTGGTCCGCCGTCCCCGTCCCCGTCCCCGTCCCTCCAGGACTCCGGTCGGCCATGTCTCCCGTCGGCCGTGTCTCCGGTGTCACCGGTCGGCCGTGCATCCGGTGGGGCCTCACCGCGCGTCGCCCGCCCGCAGCTCCGCCACCGCCGTGCGCCGGCCCGACCACCACGCCTGGAGCGCCGCCACCCCCACCGCCAGGACCAGCACCGCCACCGCGGGGACGGCCAGCGACCACGGGTCGGCGCTCAGCTCCGCGCGCCCCGCCGGGGACGTCGTCGCCGACACCGCGATGGTCGTCAGATCGATGCCGGGGGAGAGCAGCCGGACCGCCGCCCAGCCGGTCAGGACGCCGCCCAGGGCCGCGGGCAGGGCCTGCGGCAGGGACTCCAGGACGAGCAGGCGGCGGCCCTGGGCGCGGGTGAGGCCCATGGTGCGCAGCCGGGCGAGCAGGGCGGCGCGTTCGGGCGCGGTGCTCGCGAGGGACAGCAGCAGGGCCAGGGCGGCGTAGCCGGCGCCCGCGGCCACCGCGGCCGTGTAGATGTGCTCGGCGCCCGACTGCAGCGGGGAGTCGACGTACGTGCCCCGCTTCTCGGACCGCAGCTGGACGGCGCCGGCGTCGTCCGCCGCCCGGTGCAGCGCGCCCGCGTCCAGGTCGCCGCCGGTCAGCAGCAGTACGTTCGGCCGGACCGCCCCGGGCGCCAGTCCGGCGCGGTCCACGACGAGAAATTCGTCGCCGTACACGGCCGGGGTGCGGTCGCGGACCAGCACGATCCGCAGCGTGGCGACGCTGCCGTCGGCCAGGCGCAGCTGGAAGGCGTCGTTGCCGAACCGTTCGGCGACCGTGGGCGAGGCCAGCGCCGGCAGCACGGCGTCCTCGGAGCCGCCCTCGGCGCCGCCCGGCCGTCTCAGCTCGCCCGCGGGGAACGCGCCGAGATCCGTCCGCCCGGCCAGTGCCGCGTACTCGACCGGGTCCACCGCGGCGAGCGGCAGCGACTGGCGGCCGTCGTTCGTTCTGGCCCGGTAGTCGAGGCCGACCTCGGTGACCTCCCGCACCCCGGGCGCCTTCCCGAGACGGCCCGGCAGCCCGGCGGGCAGGGCGGTCTCCGCCTCCACCCGGCCGTCGGCGCCGACGGAGACCAGCGCCGCCCGGTCGCGGGCGTCGGCGACACCGCTGAGGACCGAGCCGCCGAACGCCGCCACGGTGAACGCGGTCAGCAGCGCGAGCAGGGGCAGCACCGCGGAGGCGGAGCTCCGGCCGGCCCGGGCCAGCGCGAGCGGCCCGACGGCGCCCCGCAGCCGCCGGGCGGGGCGGGCCAGCCCGCGCAGCGGCAGCGGATACAGGCGCACCAGGACCAGCGCGGCGATCACCCCGACCAGGACCGGGGCCAGCGCCACCAGGTCACCGGCGCCGTTCGTCGCCCCGCGCCGGCGCAGTGTCTCGACCGCGCCGAGCGCCAGCACCACCACGGTCAGTTCGGCGACGGTACGGCGCCGGGAGGCACGCGCGAAGGCCGCGTCCCGCCGGCCGTCGTGGACCCGTACGGCACGGTGCGCGGCGGCGGCCCGCAGCGGCAGCGCCAGGCAGGCCACGGCGGTGACCGCGACGGCGGCCCACAGCGCGGGCAGCGGCCGGGCGCCGGGCAGGGCGAGCAGGGCCACGCCGTATCCGAGGGCGCCCGCGGGCACGGCCACGACCGCCGTCTCGGCCAGCAGCCGGCCCGCCAGGCCCCGTACGGAGGCGCCGCGGGCGCGCAGCAGGGCCAGTTCGGCGCGGCGCCGGTCGGTGGCCAGGCCGCCCGCCATCAGCAGGACGACGGCGGCGACCGTGCCCGCGCCCGAGGCGGCGACGACGATCAGCGGACCGATGTCGCCGCGGAGTTCCCCGTACGTGGTGAAGGCCGCGTCGAGACCGGTCGTGACGTCGGTGAGCGGGCTGATCCGCGCGTGCAGCTCCTCCAGGCCGGGACCGGACTCCAGGGAGGCCACGGCGGAGGCGAGGGGGCCGAGGTCGCGGCTGTGCAGGGCGTCGGGGTCGGGGGTCAGGTGCCAGTAGCGGACCGTGGGGGCCACGCTCAGCAGCGCGGGTGCCGCCTCGGGGGCGAGCAGCAGGCCGCCGACCCAGTAGGTGGGGTTGGAGGCTCCCATCGGTCCCGGTGTGCGCCGCAGGGACGGAGTGCGCAGCAGGGAGTCGACGGACCAGTAGGGGCTGTCGGGGTCCTCGGGCGCGACGATGCCGGTGACGTGGACGGTGAGGTCCTGGCGGCCGGGCAGGTGGATGACCGAGCCCACCTCGATGTGCAGTGTGCGGGCCGTCTCCTCGGTCACCGCGGCCTGCACCTCGGTGGTCGAGACGGTCGCCTCCTTGCCGGGGACCTCGGGCAGCCGGCCGGAGCGCAGCCGGGTGTGGTCGGCGAGAGCGTTCGGGGCGGCGAGGAGCATCTGGGCGGGGAGGCCGTCGGGGCGGGGCAGCCACGTCTCCGGCGAGGGCAGGGTCTCGGTGGTGCGGACGCCGTAGGAGGACCGCTTCGCGTCGACGACGAGCGGCCGCCCGACCGTGTCGAGGGCGGACTCGTAGAGCTCGGTGAGGTGTCCGGGCCGGACGCTCTCCTCCGTGTGGGCCACCCCTCCGTCGAGGTCGGGCCCGGCGGTGACCAGGATGCTGCTCTCGTCGACCGGGGCGTGCTCGACGGCCTGGCGCAGACCGGCGTCCGTGTACCGGTCCAGCGCCCGGGGGAACGCGGCGGCCAGACACGCGGTCAGCGCCACCAGCACCGCCAGCGCGACGGCGGCGCCGGGCGCGGCCCGCAGCCGGGTACGCACCCAGGGCGCGGTCACGGGGTTCACCGTGGGGTGCCTCCGTCCTTGGGGCGCGCCGGGGTGTGGTGGCGCGGGCGGGGTGGCGGTCGGGGTGGTCCGGTGGTCCTGCGGGGTCGCCGGGGGCGGAGCGGCGGTGGTGGCCGCACGTAGGGGCGGGGGCACGGGGGCCCCGTGGTGCGGCGGGGTGGGGTCGTGCGGGCGAGCGGGTCTCGGGGACGCGGTCGCGGGGCTCACCTGTCGGTTGCCGCCGCCGTCCTTGAGGCTCGCCGGGGTGTCGGTGCGGTGTGGTGGTGGCGCGGGCGGGGTGGCGGTCGGGGTGGTCCGGTGGTCCTGCGGGGTCGCCGGGGGCGGAGCGGCGGTGGTGGCCGCACGTAGGGGCGGGGGCACG